>NZ_JAPTGB010000010.1 GCF_026891975.1 Methanocorpusculum petauri
GGAGCTTCAGCGACAGCATCCCGGGCGACATGACCCTGTATGCAAAATGGACGTCGTCCGGTACCGCAGCAACCGCCACGCAGACCGCCCAGACGACCGCCAAAGCGACCACTGCCCCGGCATCGACGCAGGCACAGAGCGGCACAACCGCCACCACCGCAGCACCGGTCGCCACCACTGCCGCAGGCGCACAGCCCACCTTAACCCAGGCACCCGCCCCGGTACTTGGCGGACTCCTCGGACTCCTCGCAGCGGGCATCCTCCTGCGGCGGAAAAACTAACGGGAGACACCTCCCTGACACCTCTTTTTTGAAAAAAACAAAAACCCTGCCTCATAGCATCTTCAGAGCAGACACCAACCGCCCAACTCCCTGCCGCCTGCATACCACCTCGCAGGAACACAGGAAAACAATCTCACAAAATACCGTCACGCCCCGAAAGGATCACACCGATCACGCTCCGAAACAGCGTCTGAAAACTATTACCCCCGACAAAACCCAAAAAAGAAAAAAATTACATATTCTCCAGATACTTCTTCAGCGCATTCCAGTCGCGGATCTTCAGAATCTCGCCCGCCGTATGCTTCTCATGATGATTCAGCTCCTTTGAATGGTGAATACCATCGCCGAGTTTCGCAATACGAACCTCAACAACATCATTATCACCCTCGCTCTGGATTGCAGCAATCTGCTCAAGGTACGCCACAATCTCTGCCTTCTTTGCTGCACTGGTTGTCATAGACAGTAATCATCCTTCATAGGATATACACACTTGGATAGCGGCAGAATCAGTGTGACACCACAACGTACAACCACAAACAGCACATCCTTCACCACCAGCCCAAAAGGACATTCAGCTCACATCCCAGCGTTCAAACGCCCGCAGTGCAACCCGCCACGACACCCACAACCCCGACAGACCCAGCACCGCAAAAATCCCCGCCCAGACGCCAAGCATCTCCGAAATCAGCAGATGACGCCAGTACACCGCCGCAATCGGTGCAAAACACAACACCAGAAACAACAGAATTCCGACATTCATCCGGTACACAAAATACACCGCAAGCATCAGATCCAGCATCAGCAGTGCTGCGCCGACACATCCCGTCCACCAGACCAGCGGCGACACTCCCAGCAGATCATACCCGTTCAGAAACACCACCGAACCAACCGCCGCCGCCCCGCAAACCAGCGCAGCCGCACCCAGACACAGACACGAAAACACATACCGGGCGGCCAGAATCTCCCGGCGGGAGAGCGGCAGCGCAAGCGCATACCGCTCCCACCGGCTGGAAGTATCCAGTGCCATGGCATTGACAGGCAGAAGAAGAACCATCGCGGTAGCAACCAGAAACGCAACCGAACTGACCCCCCACGGCACAAACAGCACCATACAGACAACGATCACCACTGCCATCATCCCAATGGCCGGCCGCAGATATATCCAGTCCTTCAACAGCAGTCCGTTCATACGCATCTCCTGACTCAGAACTCCTTCTTCGCGTAAATCCCCACCGAAAACCGGTAGGACACAAACACAACAATTGCCGTAATCACGAGCATACCACCGAGAATGACCGGCATCAGTACCGGCGCGGCCAGCGACGTTCCTGAAAGATCCATCAGAAACGTCATACCAAGCATCACCACAACCGGCGTCAGCGCGATCACCATAATAATATAGCGCATCTTCTCTGCCCCGAACTTCAGCGTCAGCGGAAGAGCAATACTGCCCAGAAACAGCCCGCAGGCAACAAACATCACCATCAGCGTCAGCGGATCAATGAAGGGCAGAAAAATTCCCTCGCCCGGCATCAGAACCGTCATCGCAATCGCAATTGCCAGAGAAATAATACCCGCAACGCAAATACCACCCACCATCAGCAGATACCGCTCCGCCACAATCTCCCGGCGCGTCAGCGGCAGGCTCACCGCGTACTTATCCCATCTGGCCGCCGCATCAAAACTGATCGCCGTTGTCGGCAGCATCGCACCGAACATAATCAGAATAATGTACACCGGCAGCTCGTTTCCCATCGGAATAAACACCACACAAAAGATCAGCGCCATAACTGCCAGATACTTCATTGTCGGGTTCAGATTCAGAAGATCCTTGTACAGCAGCCCGTTCACAGCTCCTCACCCCGGGAATAAAACAGCATAATTGACTCGGTTGTTACCGGATCAATCACCATCTCCGGATGCAGAGCGGCAACCGCCCTCTTATCACGGACCAGAACCTCACACCCGAACTGGTTTTTGCGGAACCGGATAATCTGATCTCTCTCGATCCCCGCAATATCCTCTGCACCGCACTTCACTACACCCATGCTGTCCATCAGCTCATCGCGTCCTGCCGAAAAAACAATTTTACCATGATGAATGAACGTCAGATAATCTGCGATCTTATCGAGATCGCTGGTGATGTGCGATGAAATCAGAATCGCATGTTTTTCATCCTGAATGAAATCAAGGAAGATATCAAGAATCTCCTCACGCACGATCGGATCAAGACCGCTGGTCGCCTCATCCAGAATCAGCACATCCGGCTTGTGGGCAAGAGCCGCAGCAATACCGAGCTTCATCTTCATCCCGCGGGAAAACTCCTTAATCTTCTTTTTTTCCCCAAGCCCGAACCGCGCGAGATACGTTTGATATAGTTTCCCGTCCCAACTCTGATAGATGTTTCCGAGAATTTTGGAAATGTCAGCCGGAGTGAGATTGTCGTGGAAACAGCACTCATCAAACACCACGCCAATTCTCTCCTTAATCTCCTTTTCGTGACTGTCCAGATCCATCCCGAGAATCTCAACAGTTCCCGAATTACGATGGATAAGATTCAGCATTGCCTTAATCGTCGTTGATTTTCCTGCACCGTTTTCTCCGATGAATCCCATGATGCACCCTTTCGGTACCGCAAAGGAAACATTGTCCAGCGCAAAGTCCGGATAGACTTTACAAAGATCTGTTACTTTTATTGCATACTCCATTTGTTACTCTCCGTTGTAGAGCAGTTCGAGAGTTTCCCGAAGCTCCTCATACGTAATGCCGCTTTGTGCGGCAATGTCCACGGCTTTTTGCAGATGTTCTTCACACAGCCGCATCTGTTCTTCTTTGATAATCTCAAGATTTGATCTCGCAACAAAACTGCCTTTGCCGGTGACGGTTTCGATAAATCCGTCATGTTCCAGGTCGGTGTAGGCACGTTTTGTGGTGATTACACTGATGCGCAGTTCCTTTGCAAGAAGACGCATGCTCGGCAGTGCGGTCCCTTCGGGAAGCTCGCCGCTGATGATCATGCGTTTAATCTGCGAGGTAATCTGCTCGTAAATGGGCTTATCACTTGCATTGCTGATGATGATGTTCACGGGGACCTCCTGCGTCATATTGTATATATCGTGTATATACATTAATACTTTCGCACGGAGATGTACCGGAAGTAACCACGAACCACGCGAAAAAACCAAATCCCACCGGACACTCAGAGCAGCTTCATACCATGGGAACAACCCTTCTTCATCAGGCATCTTTATCTGATGACGCAACCAATGTATTACCCAAACAGGGGTAGATATTCTGGGTCGAATAGAAAACGCAAATCAGGACGTAGCAGAAGACGGAAGTATTATTCGCGTAAAACTTCCGAACCGTCGCACAAAAGAACAGTTTGCCCAGGCAGAACTCATGCTTGGCTCAAACCATATCAAAGTCCGCTGTTCGGACGGTGTCACCCGTCTTGGCCGCATAAAAGGAAAAATTAAGAAACGGGTTTGGATCCGCGAAGGTGACATTCTCATTGTTATCCCGTGGGATTTCCAGGACGACAAATGCGATATCGTCTACCGCTACACTACCCCGCAGGTAGACTGGCTCCGCTCACACAAATATCTCTGAACACATCACCACCATTTTTTCTCAACGTATCATGGTACAGATTCCTGCATTTGAAACCATAGCACAGGCTCACGGACATACCTGTCCCGGGATTGCCCTTGGCTATAAGATCGCCGTGGTTGCGGCGACCTGGGCGGGAGAGGACGACGACGTCAGAATTGTCGCCCACACCACCCGCTGTCCGCTGGATGCACTCAAAGTTACCTTTGACGTGAAAAACCATCCGGAACGCATGGTTGTCGCTGATACCAACACTGTCAGCTTTGTCATCACCAAACCGGACGGTCGCAGACTCTTCATCGACGAACTGCCGGGAACGCACCTTACCAGTGATGAACTTACCGCGATCAAGAAAAAAGTTGAGGCAGGCACCGCAACCCCGGAGGATCTTCGCCGCATGAACGAGATTAAAGACGAACTTTTCCATGTCATGCAGGCAATCCCGGACGAAAAATTATTCGCCGTTCGCGAAGAATAACTTCGTCCAAACGATATTCTTTTTACGTTTCAGCCCCCATCTGAAATTGAACTATTATGGAGGATATCACATCAACAGTCGAGTTTCAGATGAGCCTGCTGCTCTTCGTGGCGCTCGGCGGATATCTCCTGGCAACACGCATCCACCAGTCCGCGGTTATCGGTGAGATTCTGGTCGGTCTCATTGTGGGTCCCAGCGTTCTCGGGCTGATCACGTACACCGACTTCGTCCAGAGCTTAGCAGGTCTTGGTGCAATCATCCTCCTTTTTGTGATTGGATTTGAGTTCGAGCTTAGTGATATCACCAACTGGCGATATGGGGTGATAGCCCTTGTCGGGGTGATTGTCCCCTGGATTGGGGGATACGCAACATCCATATTCTTCAATATGGACTTCTACACCGCAATCTTCATCGGAACCGCACTTACCGCGACGAGTATTGCAATTACGGCGAACGTACTGCGGGAAATGGGGAAACTTCACCAGCCGTTTGCAAAAGCCATCATCGGTGCTGCGGTTATTGATGACATTCTCAGTCTGATCGTCCTGTCCATCTGCAAGGACCTCGGCGCGACCGGTGAACTTGTGCCGATGGCGGTTGCCCTGACCGTGATCAAATCGATTGGGTTCGTAGTGATCGCAGCGGTTGTCGGTATCAAAGTGATTCCGCCGCTGATCTCCCGAATGGACGCGACGAAACTCGCCCGGCAGTTCCCGGAGTTCGTCTTCATCTTTGCGATGATGGTTGCATTCTTCTATGCAATGGCGGCAGAGTTTGTGGGAGTATCGGCTATTGTCGGTGCGTTCCTTGCCGGCGTGTGTGTCAACCGCGTGAGTCTGAAGCATAGTCTTGACATCAAGCTCGGTGCAGAGTATCTGTACATCATCTTCGCGGCAATATTCTTCGTCTCACTGGGTATTATTGTGGATCTGCAGTATCTGTTCGAAAAACCGGAGATGCTGTGGTTTATTGTTGCGCTGATTGCAGTGGCCATCATCACGAAGGTGGTGGGCTGTGGCCTGCCGGCGCGGCTGCTTGGCATGAACACCCGCGATTCACTGATCATCGGGTTCGGAATGGCTCCCCGCGGGGAAGTGGCGATGATCGTCGGTCTGATTGCGCTGACGCATTTCCAGGACATGGCAGCGGCGGCAGCAGATGCAGTTCAAAAGGAGTATCTGCTCCAGCTGGGGAATGAAGTGTTCATCGCGATTGTGCTGATGTCGCTAATTACAACGGTGATAGTGCCGCTGGTATATCGGGGCTGGTTCTTCAAGTCCGAGAAAAAACCTGATCCTGCTGCAGATTGCAGCAGTAACTAAAATCTTTTTTTGAAATCCCGGATCAAACGTTCACGAGTATTGCAGCCCCGTGAAACATCCCACGTACATAGCACGCGGACAACCGCACTCAACACGTTATCTTCTTCAAAAAATCACGATGAACTGCTGTCACCGCAGTACATCATCCGCTCCCGCACGTATCTTCCGGACCTATTTCTTCTCTCTGGCAAATTTTCCGCGTGCGGGTATAAGATCTCCGATAAGATCGCTTCTCTTCGCCTGCAGCAGTCCGGCAATGACCAGATCATACTGTTTCGGATCTTTCCACTGCAAAAGAGCACGCTGAATGCGTTTTTCACCACCAACCGGCACATAGACTTTCTTCCGGGTAAGGGGATGGAGACCGCTGTAGTACATTGCCGTGGACAAGGTCATGGGAACCGGCGTAAAGTCCTGCACCTGTTCAGTGTAGAGATTGTACTTTCTCAGATACAGTGCAAGATCGATCATATCTTCAATCCGGCATCCAGGATGAGAAGACATCAGATACGGCAGCAGATACTGCCGGTTCCCGCCGTGAGGGGTTGTTCGTTTCTGTAACGATTCAAAGTGTACGTGGAAATCGTAAAACACCCGGTTTTGCGGTTTGTTCATCAGGGCGAGAACAGGTTTGGAGATGTGTTCGGGTGCGACCTTCAGATGTCCGGAGATGTAGTGGTCCCGCAGTTCCAGCAGGTAGTGGTCGCCTGAGGCATCTTTGGGGATGAGGTCGAAGCGGATGCCGGAGCTGATGAACACATGTTTGACCCTTGGAAGGTTGCGCAGACGTTCCAGAAGCGCCAGCTGCCGCTCCGTCCCGTCGGTAAATGCCCCGCACTTAATGCAGTTTTTGTCGGGACAGGGCACTCCCGTTTTCCATTTCTCACACGTACAACCGTACATATTTGCCGTCGGGCCGCCGACATCCTGAATCGTTCCCCGGAACTCCGGCATTTCGGTCATGCGTTTCGCCTCGCGAATGAGTGATTCTTCACTTCGTGAGGTAACGATTCTTCCCTGATGATGCGTGATGGCACAGAATGAGCAGCCGCCGAAACAGCCGCGATGCGTTACCAGAGAGAACTGTACCGGTTCAAGTGCCGGAATTGGTTCTTTGTAGGACGGGTGCTGTCTCCGGGTGAACGGAAGTTCGTAGAGGTGGTCAAGTTCCTTCGTTGTTAGCGGACGCATGGGCGGGTTTGCTACGATTACGGTTTTCGGGTGCGGCTGCACAAGTCTTTTGTGCCCTTCGCGGTACATGACCGCGTAGGCACTTGCAAATACTCCTTTGCCGACCACGCTTGGATAGGACGGCAGTAGCACGGCGTCTTCAGGCGGATTTTTGCGGAATTCACCTACGCTCATCGTCCAGCAGGTGCCGGGAATGTCGCGGATAGTGTTGATTGCATCACCCTGCTGCATCCGTTTTGCGATCTCAATAAGGGCAAGTTCACCCATCCCGTACACAAGAAGCGATGCCGGCGCGTCGGCAAGAATTCCCTGCCGGACACTGTTGCTCCAGTAGTCGTAGTGGGCGAATCGCCGGAGACTTGCTTCAATTCCGCCGATAACGATCGGAATCTGGGGGTACTGCCAGTGGAGAGCGTTCGCATACACTATTGTGGTACGTTCCGGACGGGTAAGTTTTCCCCCGGGTGAGTAACTGTCCTTTGACCGTTTTTTCAGCGCCGGGGTGTAGGCGTTGAGCAGCGGGTCCACAGCACCCGGAACGACTGCAAAAAACAGGCGTGGTTTTCCCAGACGTTTGAAACTTTTGAGGTTGTGATCCTTCCAGTCCGGCTGGGCAAGGACACCCACAGTAAAGCCTGCATCCCACAGAGCCCGTCCGAGCAGTGATGTTGCAAATGAAGGGTGATCTACGTAGGCATCACCGGAAACAAGAATTATATCGGGCTGCGTGATCCCACATTTATTCAGTTCCTCCTGCGTCATCGGCAAAAACTCCGGTTGCGGCAAAGGATTTCGGGGGACACTCATAGTTGTTCTCTATGTTATACCGGAGGGGTGATAAGTGTCGCGGATGTCTGTCCCTACGGGAAACTATATATTACATAATGTAAAATATACTATACACTGAAGGAATGGGAAGACTCAGAAGGTGTCCCCCGGCACAACAGTGGTTATTCCCATTTCCTCCAGGAAGTAGATGAAAATTCCTCCTCTATAGTAGAAACAGCATTCAGCAAGAAAAACAACAGCACACACAACACACGAAATCCAGACAGGTAAGAATCAGTCACATACATACACACACCCATTCATACCACACACCACAGGAAGACTCAAGAGGCATCAGTCGGTGAAACCCCCATGAGACGACTGATGCCGAAGAGTTCTCTCTTTTCCCGAACCTACTCTCTCCGGATATGAGAAAGATATAATATCCCTGTACACAATTGTATAATGTAAAAGGTTGCATACATTCCCGCAGATGGTGGCGGGAATTCAGGCAGGGTTGACAGTCATGAAACAAAATAACTTCTATATCATAATCGGCATTATTGGTCTCATTGAGGTTCTACTTTTCTGGGAGTCCATTCAGGCTTCCAATCCGTTCATTATCGGCGTGGGTTTTGTTGCAGGAGCGCTGCTGTATTTTATTCTGCGCAGGAATGTAACGGACTGCTGTGCTGACGAGCGTCAGAATCTCATTGATATGAAAACAGCGTCAGCTACGCTGAAAGCGTTCTGGGTCAGTTTTTTTTCCGTAAATCTTGCAACAGTCGTCTATGTTTTCAGTGCTTCCCTTGGTTTTCAGAAATTTATTGTTTCTGTATATCAACCGGGTGAAGTAAGCACCCTGTCTGAATCCAAAAACAGTTTGATTCACGGGATAAATTTTACTCAGCCTCCAATGGACAGTTCGGTTGCGTTCACGATTCACCAGAATGCAACGGATGCTGTCTACTCTGTAACTACCGCCCCGATGGAAGTCGTCAGCATCTTCCCGACACCGCCGGAGATGATTGCTATCTCGCATCTTGGCATTTTTGGTGTGATCCAGATTCTTCTGCTCGTGTTAATGTTGTTCATCTATGTAGCTTTCAGAATTTATTACTCTCACAAATTCGGGGAGTGGGATGACGATGAAGAATAAGATCAAAGTCTATCGGGCGATGCACGATCTCACACAGGAGGGGCTTGCACAGGCGCTCGGGGTTACCCGCCAGACGATTCTTGCTATCGAGAAGGGCAAGTACGATCCGTCACTGGAGCTTGCGTTCCGCATGGCGAGATACTTCAATACGACCATTGAGGAGATCTTCACGTTTGAGGGGTGAGGGTCTTCTTTTTTTGAAGGTTCTGGTTCCAAAAAAATAAAAAAGATCAGGCCGCGGCCCTGCGCCGCTCCCATTCATCAAGCACTTCCTGTCCTTCAATGAATACCAGTCCGTGCTCTTTTGCATATGCTTTTGCCCCTTCCTTGTCAAGTGCGAGGCCGTTGTCTGCCATCATCTCGCAGATGGTTACGGCAGGGGTTACGCCCGCCATCTGTGCCAGAGCAACGGATAATTCTGTCTGGCCGCGGCGCTGATCCAGCAGGTCATCTGCTGCGCGCAGCAGTGCCATGTGGCCCGGTGTGCGGAAATCGTCAGCGAACTTTCCGGTAATTCCGTTTTCAAAGTTTTTCACATACTCCGCAATGGAGGTGACGGTCAGTGCCCGATCGCGGTCGGTGACGCCGGTATAGGTGTTGCGGTGGTTTACCCACAGTGAGAAGGAGGAGTGGTTGCGCCGGTCGTAGGGGACGTCTCCCTCTTTTTCCACAATGTCTCCGGCGAACCGCAGGGCGTCGGATGCAAACGGCAGACCGAATGCCTGCGCTGCTGCTCCGGAGATTGCCGTACAGATCAGACCGCCGCCGTCTTTGCGGAACATCCGTATTGTTTCCGGGGTGACTGCAGAGGAGAGGATCGCAAAGTCCGTCTCTTTTTCGCGGTTGTCAAAATCATACAGCAGAATTACCTTGCCCTGTTTCAGGGCGTCCAATGCCTCATCAATCATATCCAATTTCTACCTCTACATTGTCATTGTCACTTAGTCCGAGTGTTCCGCGCAGGGGAACGCCGGAGATTACTTCAATAATGTCTTCCGGATAATGTGTGCGGCCGGGAACCACAATCGCACAGGGGATGTTGTCGATTCTGCAGGGGATACAGTGTGCTTCGCCGAATGTCCGGTGCTCGTCGGAAAATCCTGGAACCGTAATCCACTCAAGCGTATCTATCCGTTTGCGGACGAGAACACTTTGCGGGTTCAGTTTTACATTCAGGGTTCCGGGGTACGGGGAAAACCCGCAGAGTTCGGTGAATTTTTCCTGATAGTGCGGAATGGACATGTAGTATCTGCCCTCACCCACTCCGGAGATCACGCTGCCGGTGAGGACATAGTGGCCGCCGATCCTATCAAAAATTTTGCAGTACTCTGAAAATTCTCGGCGCAGCAGTTCCTCGCCGGTTTTTGTTACCAGTACGAATTGCCCCGATGATTCGGTTGTCCGGGAGATAAGATGCGCAGTTTCCAGCGAGCGCAGTCTGCGCGAAGCGGTCTGCTGACTGATCCCCAGCTGTTCGCCGAGACTCTGTGTTGAGAGACGGACTGGTCCTTTGCATCCCCCCATTGCTGCAATACGCTTCAGACAGAGAGTATCCTCTGCATCGACTGTAACCATGATACTCACTATTGGGTTGTTTCCTATATATGAGTTCGTATCTATTACTTCGTGCATTGACGAATTCGACGACCAGCCTTTTATGTAAGGAACGAAATACAATATGTTGTATGAAACCGGGACTGCGTCAACAGCTTGCCGAAAAAATGGCAGGTGAAATTACTCTCTCAGACGCTCCCGGGAAAGCGCTGAAAAAATGGAGATCCAGTTTTCAGATTGCTCCCGGTGTGCTTGCAGATCACCTTGGTATTTCCCCGTCCGTTATCAGTGATTATGAGAGCGGACGGAGAAAAAGTCCGGGCACCGGAGTGGTTGGAAAAATAGTAGATACTCTTCTGGATATTGATGAGGAGAACGGCGGCAAGTACATTCAGAAGTACGGCAAGCTGCTGTTTTCTGATTACGATGATGAAGTCATCTATGATATCCATGATTTCGCCTCGTCAATTCCGATCCGAGAGTTGTCGGAACTGATCGAATGCACCCTTCTTTACGGCTCACAGGATCATCAGATCTTCGGTTATACCGTGGTGAACAGCCAGAATGCAATTCTGAACCTTTCTCCGAATGAGTTCAACCGCATTTACGGCTGGAGTACCGAACGGGCACTGATCTTCACGGACGTTTCCACCGGAAAGTCTCCGATGATTGCCATCCGGGTAACGCCGTTTAAGCCCCCGTATGTTATTTTGCAGGGGATTGATGTGGAAAATGTTCACCCACTGGTGAAGATGCTTGCAGAGAAGGATCGCATAACCGTATTATGTACGTCGCTTGATGTGCAGGATATTATTACCCGCCTGAGGAATACAGAATGGTAGGAATTATTACCTACGGGGCATACATCCCCCGTTACAGGATTAAGGTCGAGGAGATCGCACGTGTCTGGGGTGCTAATGCCGCAGAGATTAAGGGCGGTCTTGGCGTTTCCGAGAAAGCTGTCCCCGACTATGATGAAAACACGGCAACGATTGCAGTAGAGGCTGCACGCAGCGCTCTTGCACGCAGAGCAGTCGATCCCGCAGAGATCAAGGCGGTCTATGTGGGTTCCGAGTCTCACCCGTATGCGGTGAAGCCGACGGCGGTGACCGTGGGTGAGGCTATCGGTGCAACGCCCGTGATGACGGCAGCCGATTATGAGTTCGCCTGCAAGGCAGGAACCGCCGGTATCCAGACCGCAATGGGTCTGGTTTCGTCGGGTATGATGAAGTACGCGGTTGCGATCGGTGCGGATACTGCACAGGGTGCTCCGGGCGATGCTCTTGAGTACACAGCGGCTGCCGGCGGTGCGGCATATGTGATCGGTAACGATGATCCGATTGCGGTTATCAATCACACCTGTTCGTTTTCGACGGATACACCGGATTTCTGGCGCCGCGAGGGTGAAGATTATCCCCGTCACGGCGGAAGATTTTCGGGAGAACCGGGATACTTTAAGCATGTGACCGGTGCTGCGCATATGATGCTTGAGCATATGGGTACAAAACCTGCGGATTATGATTACGCAGTATTCCACCAGCCGAACGCGAAGTTCCCGCAGAAGGGTGCGGCAATGCTCGGGTTTACGCACGATCAGATTAAAACGGGTCTGCTCGCGCCGCGACTCGGCAACACGTACAGCGGTGCGGTTCCGCTTGGTCTTGCAGCGGTTCTGGACGTGGCAAAACCGGGTGACCGGATCTTTATCACAAGCTACGGCAGTGGTTCGGGTTCGGATGCATTTGACCTGACAGTGACGGATGCAATCCTCGATAAAATTGACCGCTCGAAGGGTCCGTCGGTTGAGGCGATGCTCGCTTGTGCAACGTATCTTGATTATGCGGTGTATGCCCGCCATAAAGGAAAGATCAAGGTGTGAGGTGCGGAAAATGAGAGATGTAGCAGTTATTGGTGCCGGTATCACGGCATTTGGAGAGCGCTGGGACACGTCGTTCCGTGACCTGTGCACGGAGGCAGGTGTTGCTGCGCTTGAGGATGCGAATGTTGCCGGTGAGCAGATCGATGCGATGTTTGTCGGGTCGATGTCTGCGGGCAGGTTTATTGGTCAGGAACATGTGGGCGCACTTGTTGCGGACTATGTGGGTCTCGGCGGCGAGCTGCATGTGCCGGCAACCCGTGTAGAGGCGGCATGTGCTTCCGGCGGTCTTGCGTTCCGGCAGGCGGTTGCAGCGGTTGCATCAGGTATGTCTGATGTGGTTGTGGCAGCCGGTGTTGAGAAGATGACGGATGTGTCGGACGCGACCGATGTCCTGGCCGGTGCAGCAGACAGAGAATGGGAGAGTTTTGCGGGAGCAACATTCCCGGGTCTGTATGCGATGATCGCCTGTGACTACATGCACAAGTACGGTCTGACCCGTGAGCAGCTGGCGCAGGTTGCGGTGAAGAACCATTATCATGGTGCACGCAATCCGTATGCACAGTTCAGATCGGAGATTACGCAGTCTACGGTGATGAAATCGACGATTGTTGCATCTCCGCTGCGGTTGTTTGACTGTTCGCCGGTTTCGGATGGTGCGGCGGTGGTGATTGTCTGTCCGCTGGAGCGTGCGAAGGAGTTTACCGATACGCCGATTCAGGTTCTGGCTTCTGCGCAGGCGGGCGACACGATTGCGCTGCATGATCGTCCGGACTTTTCTACGATGGGTGCAACGGTTGCTGCCGGGAATTCTGCGTTTCAGCAGGCAAAACTGGAACGCAAAGATATTGACTTTGTGGAGGTTCACGACTGTTTCACAATTGCTGAGCTTTGCGCGATTGAGGATCTCGGTTTTGTTCCGAAGGGAACAGCAGGGAAGTTCACGGAGGAGGGCGAGACGCAGATTGGCGGTAAACTGCCAGTGAATACGTCCGGCGGTCTGAAGGCATGCGGCCACCCGGTTGGTGCAACCGGCATCAAGCAGGTCTGGGAGGTTGTCCAGCAGCTGAGAGGCGAGGCAGGTAAACGTCAGGTTGAGGGAGCCGAGGTCGGTATGACCCAGAATGTGGGTGGTACGGGTGCTACGGTTGTGTCGCACATTTTCAGGAGGGCCTAAACGATGACAGTTGCACGATTCTGGAGAGCGATTCCCCAGAGATACAATATGGTCGGCACAAAGTGTGAGACCTGCGGCAGGGTGTTTTTCCCGCCGCGTTCGGTCTGCCCGCACTGCCGCCGCAACGGAAAGATTGTGGAGCATAAGTGTTCCGGCAAGGGAAAGGTTATGACGTTCTCAATTGTCCACTCGGCAAGTGATCAGTATGCGGATATGAAGCCGTATGTGCTGGCGATTATTGAGCTGGAGGAAGGGGCACGTATGACGACGCAGGTTATCTGCGAGCCGGATGAGGTGTATATCGGTATGCCGGTGAAGTCGGTGTTCCGTGTTCTGGACCGCGAGGGTTCGGACGGTGTTATCCACTATGGTACAAAGTTCGTGCCGGATGTGGCATAATTTTTCTTTTTTCTGGTGTTGTCCGTAGATTCGTTTCCTGATACCGTTTCGTTGTTATTGACGGATTTTTCGTCAGGGGCTGTATGTTTTCAAAAATGGTGCGGGGTTTTAAGCCCGCACCATTTTTTTCTCAGACAGCATCCCCCTCGCCACGCACCAGCGCAGGAGGCGTATATCTCCGCAGAAGAAGCGACAGGCTCACCACTGTCACCGAACTCAGCACCATCGCCGCAGCCGCATACTCCGGCCGGAACATCACATGCGTAAACGGATACAACACACCAGCCGCCAGCGGAATCAGGAACAGATTATACGCAAACGCCCAGAACAGATTCATCCGGATTCGTGAAAACACCTTACGTGCAAGCTGAACGGCAGCTACCGCACCAATCAGATCCGAACGCAGCAGCACAATACCGCCCGATGCAACCGCCGCATCCGTTCCGCTGCCCACCGCAACACCCACATCCGCCTGCGTCATCGCCGGCGTATCATTAATACCATCACCCACAAAAACCACAGCCTTCCCCTCATCCTGCATCTTTTGGATAATCGCACGTTTTTCATCCGGCATCAGACCCGCCTCAACATGCGAAATACCCGCAAGACGCGCAACAACCTCAGCCGCACGCGCATTATCCCCCGTCAGCATCGTCACCGGCAGACCCATCCGTTCAAACGCCAAAACCGCCATCCCCGCATCAGACCGCAGCGTATCAGACACTCCGATCACCCCCGCAACCTTCTCCCCGACCGCAACAAACACCACCGACGCACCCGTCGAACGGAACCCCTCCGCAGCAGAAGAAACAGCATCATCCAAACTCACGCCCCGCTCCTCCAGAAATGCAGCTGAGCCCATCACCACATCCTCACGGTTGACCCGGGCCGTCATACCGCGGCCCGGCACCGTTTCCACCCGCGCAGCTGCAAGAACTGCCGCACCGCGTCTGTCCGCCTCCGCAACAATCGCCGAATCCAGCGGATGCAGAGATTTCCGTCCCAGAGTCGCCGCAACCGCAAACAGATCCGCTTCGCTTGTCCCGGACACAGCTACAACACCCGATACCGCCGGAGAACCCACCGTCAGCGTCCCTGTCTTATCCACCGCAACCGAATTCAGCTTCCCCGCACGCTCCAGAACCTCACCATTCCGGATCAGAATGCCAAGACTTGCCGCACGACCGATACCCACCGTAACGGCCGTCGGCGTCGCAAGCCCCAGCGCACACGGACACGCAACCACAATCACCGCAATAAAACTCGACAACGCAATCAAAAGCGTCTCCCCCGCAAAGAAGAACCAGTACACAAACGCCAGAACTGCAACGCCCAGAACAAATGGAATAAAATACCGCACCGCTGCATCCGCAACCCGCTGCACCGGCGGTTTTGTCTCCTGCGCCTCCCGCACCATCCTGATAATCCCCGCAAGCACCGTATCCGCGCCAACCTTTTCCACCTCCATCGTAAGAACACCCTGCGACACCACCGTACCGCCGATAACACCTGAGCCCGGCACCTTCATCACCGGCACCGGCTCACCGGTAATTGCCGACTCATTCACCGTAACAGAATTTCCAAGAACAATACCATCCGACGGAATCTGACCACCAGTCTTCACCAGAACTGTATCACCCGCAACCAGTTCACCAACCCGCACCTCCTGCTCCACACCGTCACG
This sequence comes from Methanocorpusculum petauri, assembly GCF_026891975.1. Classification (GTDB taxonomy): domain Archaea; phylum Halobacteriota; class Methanomicrobia; order Methanomicrobiales; family Methanocorpusculaceae; genus Methanocorpusculum; species Methanocorpusculum petauri. The sequence goes on from NZ_JAPTGB010000010.1 coordinate 15,502, forward strand.
GACAACCATCGCAACCGGCGGACGCAGATGCAGCAGCGCCATAATCGCATCCGACGTTCGTCCCCGTGCACGACTTTCAAGGAACCGGCCCAGACCAAGAAATGCCGTAAGCATCACCGCAGTCTCAAACAGCAGAAAATCCGGACTCGGCAGAAATCCCGCAACGGCCGCAAGACCCGCCAGATACGATGTGACAATACCCAGCATATACATAACCTCCATCCCGAGCATCCCCCCGCGAAGCTGGGAAATTCCCTGCCGGAAAATTGGATATGCACAGACCACCAGAATCGGCGTTGCAATCACCAGCATCAGAATATCCATCAGAAACATATTCTCTGCAAACAGCGGATGACCAAACATCATCAGCCCCATCAGAACAGCCGAACCGGCAAACCCGAGAATCGTCCGGTTCCGCAAACCCGACAGTTCATCCTTCTCATGCTCAGGGATATAGAACAGATCATCAAACCCGCTGTTTACCGTAACCGAAGAAAATCCTGCCTTTTTCAACACCGGAACAAACTGCGACGGATCCGCAAGCAGCGGATGATACGAAACCGTCACCATATCCCCGCTCTGCGAAACATCCAGCACCCCGTTAAGTCCCTGCAGTGCAACTTTCGCGGCAGCCGATACTGTATCATTATCCGCTGGTTGTACAAGAAACGAAACCGGTACCGGATCCACAGAAAAACCTGCACCCCGCACTGCCTGATCAATTTTTTCCGGCGTCACCAGATCTGTATCAATATTTGCACTGACCGTCGCCGTTGAAAGATTCACCGTTACCTCCAAAACACCGGAAAGTGCTTTCAGTGTAGACTCAAGATGAGCCGAACATGCACTGCAGTGCATGCCGCCAACCAGAAAACGGAGGTAACGAATCGTCATGAAACATACGTTATTCCTCCCATCGGATATAGACTATGTTTGGGTCAACAAAAAAAGATCAGCTGATGATGGATCCGGCACCAATCGACCACGTATCATCCACCGGCGAAATATACACAAGATGCAGTTCGTTTTTACCGGTAACAGGATCTTCCAGCATAAGATACATCGAACCCCCGCCATTCCGTGCAAGCGTAATACTGTCGCGGATGTAGGACACATCATACACATCAGTCACACCAAGGCGATTCATCCCGACCGTTGAAGGATCCTGCGAAAACGCCAGTACATTCCCTTCCATATCACCCGCAAACACATAATCCGCTGTTTGGAAAAAATCGCTGTTCGCACGGTTGAATGCAGTCAGAGCCGCATCCTTCCCAACCGTCGCAGCATACTCCTCAGCCTTTCGCACATCGGTTACCAGTCCGTCAACCACAGTTGGATCAAACGCTGTCATCATCTCCGGAACATAATCCCCGCTTCCGATAAACCAGTCATCATTCACCCGGAGCACATAGCCGATCTTCAACTCCTTCGTAAAATTGTTTGCGGGATTCGGATACAGGAAGTATACATACCCCCCTCCCCGCTGTGCCGTATGTATCGCGGACTGCAGATACAAAACCCCGTAGTCATCGCGGATCTGATACCGGTTCTGACCCACAAGCGTCGGCTGATACGGAAGAGAAAGAACTGTACCGTTCATTGAATAAGCATAGATGTACCGCGACCCCTGGGAAAAGACACCTTCCGGATTATTGAACTCCGCAAGGGCCTCCTCATCTCCATGTTCATGGATATACAGGAGAGCGTTGGACACAAACGACGTCAACGGAATATCATCCAACAGTGCCGGACCGACCACCGAATGTGACACAGAAGAACCGGAAGTAACGCCAATCTTCCAGGTCATCGAACCAACCGGATAACTGATCCACATTGCTGTGCGGTTCAGGAGAAGAACCGAACCATGCGTATCCGCATATGTATAGACGTTAGTACCGGAATCATTTGTCAGAATTTCCAGAAACGACTCGGCAAGACGCGTATCATGGAACAATTCCGGTTGGATCTTCTTATCAACCTGATCATGATCCGTATTGTAAAGCGTCGTGTTTGTTGCATCAATGACCCATGACTTCACCCCGGTCTTCTGCTCGATCTCATATGCCGCAGGACCAAAGAACGCAATAGGATCAACCGAGGCACTGATGTATCCGTCATAAGAGCCATTTGCGGAAAACACCGGGCAGAACATACAGATTGCACGGGTATTATTTGACTTCAGCGGAATTATCGAGGTCGCAGAAAATGTTCGCGCCTCCAAAAAGTCCGTCCACTGCGAAATATCGGATCCCACATACGCATTCTTCACATCAGGAACAGCGGATCGGACAATTCCCGCCGAATCCACATAAATGATATCGATAACGTATGAGTTGCCTGTATAAATCGGTCGCAAAACCGAAGCAATCTCCGGATCATCCGAAGAAAGTAGAGAAATGTTTGCAGCAGCAGCAGACATTTCCGTCTCAAGTGCACGAACACGATTATCAGTGGATGCATTCAGCATCTCAAGAACACTGTCCAGAGAACTGACATTCTCCCCCGAAAGATCCGGAGAAGATATATCCTGCGTCAGGAGAACAAATACTGCCAGAAAAACAATAAGTAACACAACAATTACCATAATTATTTTTCCGACACGGGAAACAGACATCAATTATATAACATACCACCATGTGGGATATATACCTGCCTATAACTGCAGGAAAAACAGACGCGGTACCAAAATTCGTTTACTAACACCCCCACATTCATCATCAATCATATTTCAGCCCATGAATTACATACATGCACGCGGACTTGTGACTCGCAGGAGGCTCAGGAATAAAAATACAACACCGGAAAAACAAAAAAATCAGAGCTGTCGGTCCGTCACCAGACCAAGATCAGCGGAACCTGAAAGAACACGGGCCGAACCGCTTTGAATCTGCAGAATAACCGTCTCCGGACCGACAGCATTACCGGAACCGTCAAACGAAATACCATCTCCAAAGAAGATGCTCTGATCCGAAGAATACTGAAGATTCTTCAAAGCAGAACCGACCGCAGACGGAGTCATAGAACCGGACACACTCATCGCATCAGCAAGCATCACCACCGCCTCAAACGACCTCGCTGACACACCCGTCATCGACCGACCGGGATGCACCTTTGAATAGAACAGTGACACATCCCGGACCAGCGGCTTTGACCTCCCCAACTCCGAAGACCAGATATCCGAACCCGTGAGATAATCATAAATCAGCGTACTCTGTACCTGAACCGGATCACCGAGAATCACATCCCCTGCCACATACCACACCGCAGGAACCGAACCGGTCTGTCGTGAACCGGCAAGAAGAACCGTCAGATCCTCCGCACTCTCCGGCAGGCTCACAAGAACCTGCCCGCTGCAGTTCAGACCCGACATCACCGCAGCCGCTCCGGTCTCGGTCAGCGGCAGAGGATAGGAAACCTGCCGGACGCGGTAACCATGATCCTCCAGTACTGAAATCATGCCGGAAGACGGCAGAGTAGTCTCCGGATACAGCACCGTGACATTATCGAGGGCCGGTTCATATCCCCGCCGTACGTCAACAATATCCAGAAGCGAGGAAAAACCCGCATTCCCGTCCGGAACAAGCGACACAGACCATCCTTTCGGCGCACGACCCCCGGACGTCGTCAGAACAGCAGGAAGGTTCGTAACCACACCGGTCAGATCCCCCGCAACCGCCGTCACATTATCCGGCACGGGAGATCCTGAAGAAAGCGGGAGGATACGAATCTTCGCACCATACAACCCGGAAATTCCGCTTGTTGACGCCCCAGGCAGTGAAAGGGAACTCGCAGTATTGATCAGCTCCGCCCCCGCAACAGCACCGCGAACCACCTCGGCATTCCCATACACCCCGATGATCACCTCAGACGGAGGACGCACATACGTATCCACCGGAACCACCGCACCCGACTGGAACTGTGCAATCTGCATCAGAATCCGGCCACATCCCTCATCATCAAACTCATACGAACCGGCAGCCCCCTCATACTTCTTCCCCATATACCAGCCGGAAACATACTGAGCACTCCCGTTGCTCTGCGGAACCAGACGGCAAAGCGTCATCATCGCATCATATCCCTCAGCCGCATACACCGAACCCGTGGTACCGAACCGTGCCTGATACACATTATAAAACGGATGTGACGAGATATCGGACATCCGCTTCGCCGTATAAACACCCTCCATTCGAGAATCATTCACAATTGCCGCATCCTCTCCAATCCAGGAAGAGACCATCACCGGACCGGTCAGCCCGAACTCACGGGCCTTTGCAACAAGAGCAGGAATATCCTCACCACCGGTAATGATCAGAAGACCAGGATTCTGGGCAAGAAGAAACCGGAGCGACACAATCTCCCCCGACGAAGACGAAAACACTCCGGAGATGATCTTACTGCCGGTCGCATCCTCCAGATCCCGGATATACGCAGCAGTATAGGAGTTATCCGGCCCGAGCACCCCAATAGTCTCATGCTGCCGCAGCAGCGACCGCAGAGAGAGCACTTCATAATACGGCGGCGTACTAAACGTAATTACACCATTTGGAGCAATCGCTGCATATCCCGGCGACGCAACCGTCACATGCACCGTTCTTGATGAACCGGCACTCGTATCCCATGTCTCACTGATCTCATCGGTTGCAGTAATCACCGCATCAAGTACAGGAAGAGACATAAGATTCGTACTATTCAGATACACAAGAGACGGACGGGTCTTTGTATCCTGCAACAGATACGCTGTATCAATACCATTGCGCACCTGATCCCCGATAACAGAATCATTCGGCAGAATCACCCCGATTGTTCCGTGATACATCGTCGCATTCGTACTCGGAGGAAGTGGACCCGGCTCATTACTGCCGCCCCCGGTAAGAGCGGCAAATGCAATCACCAAAGCCAGAGCAACCAGCAGAAGAGCAACGACCTGTTTCATCAGAGCTAAACCCTCATCGGAATAACATCCTCAATCCCCGATACATCCCATACCGCAGGAGGACATGCACCGGTTTTTCGCACCGTGTACCGGGCGGCAGCAGCCTGCAAACATCCGGGTTCCGGCAGAACAAACATCAGATCGATACACGGATCCACCGGAGAGGCTGAAACAATCCCAAGAGCTGCACGAAGATGCTGATATGAAGCATTCGACGGATTCTGCCCGACCGCATAGCCGGAAGCCGAAAACGCCTCATCATATCTGCCCATACCGGCAAGCGCACGGGCACGGCACGCCCATGCCGCAGGGAACTGATCATTGATCTTCAGTGCCGCATCGCACGCATCGGCCGCCGCCGCAAACGCACCCGCCTCATACTCCAGCCATCCAAGCTCCGCAAACAAACGCGACCGCATCTCGCGTCCCGGATTTGCCCGAAGCGCCGCCCGCAACATCGACCGTGCCTCATCCGCCCGCCCGGCAGAAAGCAGTGCCTGCGATGCCGCAGAACACACAATCGCACGCTCATCATCACGGGTGGAACGTGCCGTCACTGCGGCAAGAACCGCACCCAGATTTTCCGGGGAAAGATACGGAATAACCGGCTCAATCACCGCAGAAACATCGCCGCCTCCCTGCCATGCATTGGTAACCGCCGTATTCAGCTCACGGGAAATCTCCATCACCGGCACACCTTTCCCCGCAAGAACCACCGCACGCTGGGCAGGAGTTCTCGCATACTCTCCCGCATCAGCTCCGGCGGCCATCGCTGCAGAAAACTGTAACGACAAAACATCCGGCGAACCGGACCGTCCATACCACTCCAGCGCACAAACTGGATCAAATCCAAAGTAGGCAGCAGTTCCCCGTGTCACCGCAACAGCAGACTCAGTCTCGGTATCTCTGGCTGCAAGAGAAACAGCGTCCGGCTTCCCGTCCGCAGAAAGACAGGAATTCATCTCGGAAAGCCGCGACATCGCAGCAGACATCAGACCCTCATCTCCGTCCTCCGCATCAATCACCTGTTCAAGATACCGGTACTCCTCCTCATACGCACGGCGTCTCCGGCAGGATGCCGCAAGCTCCAGATACAGGCGCAGCTTCTCCGGCATCGGCAGCATATCCGCAATACCGGCAATCCGCGTATAATACTCCGACATATCCTCGCCAAGATCCTCCCCAACCTCGCACAGATTCTTCAGACCAATTGCCGTCTGATACCCGCCGGCACCCCGGGACGCAATAAAAGCGCTCTTATATGCCTCAAACGCATTATCGAAATCCCCCGACTTCCGGAGAATTGTTCCTATCAATTCAAACGAAGAAATCTCCGCAGACGTCCCAGGGAACGCAAGAGTAATATTTGCATACAGATCCATCGCCGGATCGTTGTTTCCCGAAGCATACAGCCAGTTTGCCGTAGAAAGTGCCGCATCGGGTGTCTCACACTTCAGAAGCGGAGCACACAGTGTCTCCCATTCGGACAGCGTCGGCTGCGGCATATTCAGCCAGGCAATCATCTCCTCACGCGTAAGGGAAGAGAACCATGCTCCCGCAATACAGACAACACAATCATAAATCTCCTGGGGAGGGAGATCAGGAACACCCGCAGCAACCGCCGCATACCGGTCAAGGGGGAACTCATGCCAGAACGGACGGCGACCAACACCAAAGTACATATCGGGATTTGCAATCTCGGCAACCGTAATCCGCCGGGTCTCCAGCTGCCACCAGCTCAGGGGATGGGAATCTCCTGCAGACGCAATGATCTCAGCCGCCTGATTCGTTCCGGAAATATACGATCGCAGCAGCGCCTCAACTGCGATCATCCGTGCACCATTCTTCACCTCAACAGCAGATGCATACTCCCGTTTCAGCCACTCCTCAACCGGCAGGGCATCAACATCTGCCTGTTCCGCCACCGCAAGAAGATCCATCAGAACCCGGCTGTCATCAGGCTGCCGCAGGATAGCAGACACCACCCGTGCATGAAACCCCCCGTCCACACTCATCCGGTGCAGAAACAGATTACGGAACACAATATTCTCATGCACACTTTTGCGTACTGCTTCGGTCTCAGTCGCAGAAAAGATCTCCTCTGCAAGAATCGTCAGATAGTCACAGTAATATTGTTGGGTCAGATTCCCCTCGCTGACTCGCATAATTATGTAGTGTTTTGTGCGTTAACACTATGTATGCCTTCTGATAGTTCTAAGAAGAGCGGCAAAACAGAAAAACAAAAACAAATTCACACTGAACCAAAAATGCGGGAAAAACCTCGGAAATTCCGGGGTTGTCCCGCATTATGGAACTATTTATTTCCTATTCAGCAGGATTAGACCAGCTTGTACAGCGGGCCGTTGTGGTCCTGAACCTCGCCGCCGAGCTCGGTAAGAGCCTCGGACAGAACGATGTCAGAGAACGCTGCTGCGGTTGCGATACCTTCCATGTTCTCAATCGGACCGAACATGATAAGGTCTGCACCAAGAGTCATTGCCATGATGTTACATCCGATATCAGGCGAGGACCATGCAATCTGGCGAACGCCCTCAATACCACCGTAGTGGTGGTGGAACATCTGCTCTGCAAGGACATCCTTACCCTTGTACTGCTCGTGGATGTTCTTTCTCCAGCGTTTCAGCCAGGTCCAGGACACCGTCATATTGTGGTATGCACCACCGGTCGGCAGACCATGGATTGCCTTGCATGCAAGAATCTCACGGAAAGAACCGGCAGAACCGAGACCAAGCGGAGTTGCTGCAGTGTCGAGAATCGGGCGCTTGATACCGCATTCTTCTGCGATCTGGAGCATACCCTTTGCCTGACCTGCAACACCACCCTCGGAAAGCACTTTCTCACGGCCTGCAACAGAACCATCTCCCGGATTGAACGCAAGGACGATTGCGGAGTCAACATCGGACTCGGCAAGTGCCTGAATGTTCTCCGGCTGGATGGAACCATTGATCGAGTTGTAGATTGCACGATCTGCAAGACCGACTTCCGTAACGTACTTCGTTGCATGAACGAGTGCCTCAGGGGCAGAGGAGTCCATCAGGAATGCAGTCTTGTTGTCGATGCTGTCGAACCACTGGAAGTAGGACTCGAATGCCTCTCCGTGTTCTGCAATGATCTGGAGGAAGAAGTGGTTTCCGGTCTCGTCTGTCAGTTCCTGACAGCGGTTCCAGAGTGCTTCTGCTTTCGCCTTGTCGATCTTGCCGGTGTGGTCATCAAGAACACACTCGTGCTTGTTATAGAAGATGGATGCACCAAGAACACGCGGGTATTCTCCGGGCTGTCCACCAATTTTTGTTCCGTTAAAGTCAAAGACCTGTTGTTCCTTTTCGAACTTGAACATATTGGCACCTCAATTTACATAAACCTCGTGACTAACATCAGAATCACCATAAAGGCAATACATCCTGCTACAAGACCATAGAGGATACCGATGTCACGACCGATTTTTCTTCCGACACGCATCGCGATTTCCGCGTCCGTGAACTCAATCTTCTTCTCGATTGCGTCAAGACGCTTCTCAATCTCGAGGAACTGCGGGTTTGCACTCGCAACCGTTGCACCGCCGGCACTTCCGCCTTCGTCATCAGAGATCTGAATAACGATCGGATCTGCACCGAATGCTCCCGGATCACGGGCAGTGAGTTCGGCAATCTTTGCAGAGATCTGACCAAGGTCTTCACTCTCCATGATATTGACGATCTCAACCTGCTCCTGGAACCGCTTGATGTGTTCATCAGTCAGGTTCTCAAGGAACGGAATTGCTCCGCCGGAACCGACGATCTTACCACCGTCAACACCGTTCTTGTGCATTGCCTCAATGGACTGACCGGAAAGGTGACCTTTCACTTCAGTTCCGCAGAGGAGCACGAAACGAATGTTCGGATTTGAGATAACATTTGCAACGATCTTCTCAATACCGAGGTTTTCCGTCTTACAGGATCCTGCGAGGGCAGCTCCTGCGGCACAGATTGCCGTCTCGTCAAGGTGGGAACCCATGGTGATAACAGCAACAGGGCTGTTAGCGTCACCGGTGTGGTAGTCACCCTGGATGATCGGCCATCCGCTTGCTGGTGATTTCTTATCTGCCATACTTCTTCACCTCAGAGCACCAGTACCGGGACAAGGATCATGATGAGGGCGATAACGAGACCGGCACCAAATCCGACAAGACCAGAGTCCGTAATTGCAGACTCAACCTTGTGTGTACGGGCAAGAATCTGTCCTTTGTATCTGATGTCATCTACCATCTTATCGATGGCAGCCATTCTGATAATTGAACCTGCCATTTTAGAACACTCCATAGAAGATAACACCGAGAATGATGAAGGACATGATAAGACCAATCATCAGACCCTCAATCTTGCCTCCGTAGAGACCGGACGAGAATCTGGTGCGGTAACCGATGTCGGTAACCATCATCTGGATGTTTTTCATGCGAGCAGTAATGAGAGCCATCTCACCGGTTAAGGGTTCTTCCTCACCGGTTTCTGCGCCTCCGGCACTTCCGCCATCATCGTCAGAAATCTGAACAACGATCGGGTCTGCACCGAATGCTCCGGGGTCTTTTCCTTTGAGCTCGTTGATCTTTGCAGAGATCTGACCGATGTCTTCACTCTCCATGATGTTTACGATCTCAACCTGCTCCTGGAACCGCTTGATGTGTTCCTCGGTCAGATTCTCAAGGAACGGAATTGCTCCGCCAGAACCGACAATCTTGCCGCCGTCAACACCGTTCTTGTGCATTGCCTCAATGGACTGACCGGAAAGGTGACCTTTCACTTCAGTTCCGCAGAGGAGCACGAAACGAATGTTCGGATTTGAGATAACATTTGCAACGATCTTCTCAATACCGAGGTTTTCCGTCTTACAGGATCCTGCGAGGGCAGCTCCTGCGGCACAGATTGCCGTCTCGTCAAGGTGGGAACCCATGGTGATAACAGCAACAGGGCTGTTAGCGTCACCGGTGTGGTAGTCACCCTGGATGATCGGCCATCCGCTTGCTGGTGATTTTTTATCTGCCATGTAGCTCACATCCCAACTAATGCAAATGCAATCAGGCCGGCAATGAACAGTCCGACAGCAAGACCATACCAGAGTGAAGTAACAGAACCTGCGTAGAGCAGGGTCTTCTCACGTCCCGGGTAGCTGTTAAGGAAGTTTCCTTCTCCGGAGAGCATTCCGACGAGATCATCTGCAATCTTTTCAAGTTCAGCAACCTGATCAATGACCGGCTGGTAGGAAACACCGGCGGTCGTGACAATGCCTGCGATAGGGTCAGCTACGAGGCCAAATTCAGGTAATACTAATACATATCCCATTTTTGATTCCTCCGATTAGCTTATTCCTCCGCATCGCTGAACGGCTTTGCGTCGAGCCATGCTGCTGCATCGCGCTTGGATAAGGCGAAGTATTTCTTGTAGGACCAGTACCATCCGATGAGTGCAATGATCAGGGAAATCCAGGCTGCAATCATATCAATGAATGCAAAGGAGATTACTGCCATGACAATCATGGAAAGGAACCCGCACTCAATCGTGAGCATGTTGGTTCTGTCCTGTTTCTCTCCCGGACCAAGGCAGGCATTGAACGGGTGCTGGAGTGCAATTGCACCAAGCATGAACGAAACTGCGATGATACCGGTAGCGATGTAGGAGAAAGCATAAAGCTCAACCGTGAGTCCTAAGATCGGAATGGTATAGGTCGTAAGCTGGTCGAATCCGAGGCCGCCGATTGCAACAACGGTCAGACCCATAAGGGCGAGACAGCCGACGGCTGCAAGTTCTGCGATACTGCGGGTCATGACCGGGATCTTCATGTTCAGGACAGAGTTGGAGATCCATCCGAGAATAAGACCGACGATCAATGCAATGATTAATCCTGCAATCGGGACGATGAACGGGTTGATTGCAGCGAGCTTTGCAGCGAACAGCATTGCAATAACACCGGAACCGAACGCAAGCATACCTGCGGACGGAACTCCGGTACCGATACCGTAGCTGCAGAGTTTCTTGATTGTGCTGTTACCCCAGATAAGGGCACCAACAGCTGCAATTCCACCGAAGAATGCGAGGTAGTCATAACCTGCATAGGATCCGGCAACTGCGATGTAAAGGGAAACCAGTGCAAGGACGAGGCCCATAGCCATGACCTTGTTGTGTGGAATGCCATCATGTGATGCTTCAACTTTTACTGACATTTTTTACACCTCAAAGAATTGCCACCGCCAGAAGTGCAACGAGACCACAGATACCGCTTGCGCAGATTGCTGCAATGATTGCACGGGGGAAACGCTTGAACTTCGGGTCGTGCGGACCTTCAATGGTTCCGGTAATGTTGTATGCAGAAAGCACTGCAATAACGAGGAACATACCGATTGCAAAGATACCTGCAAGTCCCACTGCAAGAGAGCTGAAGCCCTCCATGTTGGCAGCCGAGAAGCTTGCGTTGTAGAACTCAAGAAGCTCAATGTAAATGAGTGTTCCGCCAAGACCACCGAACAGACCACCGATAACACCGCCAACGTAAGAGATGAACGGAAGTCCGTGACCTTCGGTTCCCTGGGATTTGTACTCAGCCTGAGAGTCACCGGTGATCGGATCTTTCTCGACCTTACCGGATGCTGCGGGAATACCCATGCCGTAGACATAGGAGATGTTCACCATAAGACAGGTGATTGCCATCATCAAACCGCCGCCGATTGCACCACCGGCGAGAGCGACTCCAAAGCCTAAACTTGCTGCCCATGCTCCTCCGAACAGTCCTGCGAGACCTGCACCGGTCGCAAGCATTGCGACACCGGTTGCAATACCCGGAGACTGTCCCATTGCCGCCGGCGCACCGCCGACCGGGACGAAGTGGACACCAAATGCAATCAGGGCTGCACCGACGATGATGCCGACAAGCGTAGTAACCGGGAGCATTGCTCCGCCGGCAAGAATGCCTGAGTTACCAAGGAAGTAGGCTGCGCCGATGAAGATGACTGCAAGGATGATTGCGATAACGGATGCAACTGGCTGGAATGCTCCGGCGTTGCCCGCTGGTTTTGCTGCAATTGCGCTCATAGTTAGGCCTCCGCAGTGTAGGGTCCGTAGTTCTTGCGTGCCCACTTCTCAACATAGCGGTCGATGATCGCGAAGAGAAGGATGATGACAACACCAACAGCAACCGCACCCCATCCGTTCCAGGTGTGCTCAAAGAGCACGGTACGCCACAGTTCAAAGAACACAATCAGACCAAAACACAGACCGGAAGCCGGTCCACCAAGTTTTGCGGTGAAGAAACCGTTGTCGATTGAACTTCTCTGACCTGCCTCTGCGTAACGAACGATATTACCGGATGCAGAGATCGGGACACCAGCACCGAACTTCTGGTTCTGGTACTGACGCTCCTTACCATAGTACGGGTTTCCGGTTGCAGAACCTGCTGCACCAAGAGCAAGACCCCATACAATACCGAGAAGCGGAAGGGCGAACGGGTGATTGAGCACCGTTGACATCAGGTAACATGCGGTTACCGTGGTGAAAATTGCAACAAATGCGTGACCCATAGTCACAGTCGTTACTGACTTTAACACATCAATAAAGACCGGCTGTCCGAACTTGGAAAGACTAGCAGTTCTTCCAAGGTATGCAGTGGTAGCATAGATACCCTGCACAAAGGTTGCGAGAACTGTACCAAAGATGATTGCAAGTACTGCGTTGACATGCAACATAATGAATGCCCATGCAATACCGCAAGCAAGGGTTACCCACAGGGTGTATGCTGGGGGCTCACCGGATACTGCTTTGTTGTAGATACGGTGAGTATAGCCCATCTGAGGTGCAAGCTGGACCTGAGAGTTCGGGTCACCCTGTGATCCGATGTTGGACTCAGTATCCTCGGCTGCACCTGCAACCGCTGCGAGAGCTCCCGCAAGGGCAGTTACTCCAATGCCGATTATAATTTCTTGCATGTAAGATTCTCCCTTGAGTTTGCGTGCACGAGTTTTGCAACCCGTGCTGCACCTGATCACCCCACGGTGTCAGGGCCAACGTTTCCTTATCGGAAACGAAAGTATTGTTCCAGTAGTGTAATACGACCCGAAGGGTGCAACAGACTGAAACGAAGGATGCGTCTCAAGTAGCCGCACGATTCATCATCGTGCAGACGTCTCAGGAGTCATAAAGACTCGTGGACAATTCACAGTCATTCACACGTGAAATAACGTGAACGTTCGAATAACGTTACCACTCTAAAGAATGGAGTACAAAGTGTGGACAATTACTTGTTTGCGGGGGAGGTATATTAATGTATACGAAAATCGTCGAAGAGGAGTTCTTTGATCGATGATTTCAGCCTGATTTTCGGCCAATTACACCAAATTATTTGCATTACCAATGAACCACCTTCCAAACACAATATAATATTACCTCTCCTAAAATTACCTGATGCGAGAATGTCCCTATAAGACCTTTGTTGTCGGACAAAGAACTGAGGCGCGGCAGAGAAAGGAGTGGGAGCAGAAGCTTCAGATTATATAGATTGTGATTATCAGCGGAAAACCGGAGACATGTTCGCGCGGCAGGATGGATTTTGAAACAACTAAAAAAAAGAAAATGGGTTTGTCACCCTGGACAGACTTACTGTGCCGGGATGATGAGCGAGCGCTCGCCTGCCGGCATGAACTCGCGGATAGCTCCCTTTGCGAACTCTTTTCTCGGGTTTGCAAAGTCGAACTGGAGTGCCGGGTCTGCGAAGCAGATCTTGATAAGCGGGGACAGTGCCCATGCGTCACCGCGGCCAATGTGGGCGGATGCAACAATTGCTGCGTACTCTCCCTGGTGACCGACGTTCATTGCATAGTTCGGGTAGTTCGGTCCACGGAACTCACCAATACAACCCTCGTCAGGTCTGATGGAGAGCGAGTTTGCGGAACCGCACTGGTCCTGCAGGTCGTAGCCGAAGAATCCAAGTCTGGACCATCCATCCTTGTGCATAAGCATGGACAGATACCAGGCGTTGAGACCAGCATTGGAGTTACCGGTTGCAATGGAAGTGGTAGTACCACATGCTGCTGCAAGAACTGCTGCACGCTGGGAACCGCCGAAGTGGTCTTCCATCATAGTCGGGAACTGCTCGTACTGCTCCATACCATAGAGGTTGACTTCAGTACCAATGTCGTTGACAACTTCCTGGGTCGGCTTGACCTTGTCGTTTGTGTTCGGGTTGGTAACATCGACCTTGTACTTGTCGTGGATGTAGTCCATACCGTGGTAGACAAAGTCGTCGAGGATGTTATCAGTGTATGCCGCGGTTGCGTACTGGGTGAAACCAACACCACCGGACATGTACGAACCAAGCCAGATCTGGTCGAACAAAACTGCTCCTGCACCGACAACTTCGAGGGTTGCCTTTGCCGGGTCGTTCGGGTTGACACGGTCTGCCTGAATCATATCGGCAAAGTTGCCGAAGAGAATTCCTCCGGGCTCATTCGGACCACGTGCACGGCGGGCCGGCAGGTGGGATGCCATGTTGATGACACCAGCGTGCTTTGCTGCAAAGGACAGGTCAGCGACTGCTGCTTCACCGGCACACATACGGTATGCTGCGATGAAGGACATACCGATCTGCATTGCAGACCAGCGGGAGGTTGTTCCACCGTCACAGGTACGGCCGACGATAGTCGGCATGTGGACGCACTGCCACAGGGACTTGCCGACTGCTGCCTGCAGAGCCTCTGCCTGCTTCTTCGGGAAGAGCTTCTCAACATCGATGACGTACTGGGACTCGATCGAGTCTGCAAGTTCCTGGTCACCGGTAAAGACACGGACGTAACAGTCGTCGGTTAAAGCCGGGTGGGTTTCAACCATGTGTTCCTGAACGACTGCTCCTCCGGGCATTGCGTGGTTGACAATGTGGAGATACTCGGAAATGGTTTCCGGCGTAACTTCTTTGCCAAGACGCTTCTGCAGGGTGGAGTGTGCCATGTCCATGGACACGATAACGGTTCTGCGGATATCATCCCAGAACTGCTGCATTGCTGCGTTGTTCACGAAGTGCAGATCATCACCCTCAACGAAGGTTCCGGTTCCGGAAACTTCGTAGGTCATGAGCTGACGCTGACCCATCGGGACACCTGCAAGGTGGCAGTGGTCCGGGTCATACATGGAGATTCCTCTCTTTGCAACGATTGCCTCGTTCTCTTTGAGGAATTCGGTCTTACGTGCAGACTGGTGAATACCACCGAATTTGTAGAACTCGGTCGTAGTGGACTCAACATCCTGCTTGGGGAACTTCTGCTTGAGTGCTTCAAGGAAAAGTTTCTGGGTCTTCTCTACTTTTGCCATTGTATTCAGGCCTCCTTGGGCATAAATCCGTACTTGGTACGAAGTGCGTGGATACGCTGGACATATTTCACATACTCCTCATCACTGCGGAATGCAGTTCCGACAAGGGAGTGGAACATGGTGGTATTCTCCTTGAGCCATGCTGCGTCCATCGGCTTGCCAATGGCAACCTTACGGTCAAGCGGGTTTCCGACCTGATCCTTCACGTACTTGACGATACCGTCAGTGTCAAGGATACAGCGCTGTACTGCATCGAACATCATACCGTTCTCTGCGAGACGCAGGGAGTGGCCGTGCACGGTTGCACCGCGGATACCGCAGGTAGCCGGGTCAAAGAGGTTGGTCTCAACGAGTTCGCGTGCGTATCCCTCAAGATCACGCTCACGGCACTCGATAATCTGACGACCGGACAGAGTTCCCGGGTCGATGCCGCGGAAGCGGTACATCTCAAGGTAGGTTCTCTGGTACGGCTGACACGGTGCGTTCAGCATCGAGTCTGCAAACTGGATGTAGCGGACACGGTCACCTGCTTTTGCTCCCTCAGTCGGTTTGACAATCTTTCTGATCGGGCAGTCAGGCTCTCCCTGTTCTGCAAGTGGCGGGTGTGCGGACGGGTATGCCTGTCCTGGTGCACGGTGTCCCATAATAAGGATGAGATCCTCATCAGTGACGCTGCGAATCTTTTCGAGCTTCACATTCGGGTTCATCTGGTTGCGGCGGTTTGCTGCAACTTTGGACGTTCCCGGTCCATACTGTGGTGTATATGCCATAGTTTGTTCACCTTAGTGTTTGATATCCTGAACGGCGGAATCATGAATATCATGCGTCCCCATCTCAGGATTTTTAATTATTCGTAGTACTTCATGAATGACATCAGCCATCGCAACACGGCTTGGAGTCTGACCCCGGGTAATTCCGGTTACAATCCCCATGACTGTTCCTTTCGTCCTGATTTTATCAGGTTTGGGCATGACATATGCGGTCTTGACGCCTTCCCGTGCAAAGTCCTCAAAATCAACCGGGGCCTGGCAGACAACAACGGCGTTGACGCTGCATTCCTGCAGGATCTTCCGGGATTTGTGGACCACATGGGATCGAATGTTTCCGTGGTGAAGAACGGCAACTTTGTGACGTTCTATCTGTTCAATTTCGCGATCTAATATGCCGAAGTTGGAGCCGAGTGCAACACCGCCGATTTCTGCGTCCGGCGGGACTCCGCTGCCTGCGTTCAGCACCAAGGTACTTACGCTGTATTCTATCCCCTGCTGCCGCAGTGCTGACGTAATATCGCAGACAGGTTTTGTTATATGTCTCCTGCCGGGAGACATTCCCACGATGATGACGTCAGGATTTTTACATTCAGAGATGGTTCCCCTCTGAGCAAGAGAGCCTCCCTTGCCCATACCCATACTCTGTCTGCAGTCAACCAGTTGTGTTACACGTCCAAGAGGCATTATTATCTGTTCCCCTGAAGGATGATCGGGCGTTGTTTGCTCTTTGGATCGGCCATGCCGAGAATGCGTTCGTCCTCGACAATACCATATTTTGCATAATCGGTTGTTGTCATATTAGAACGCATATAGATGCCCTCGGTGATCCCATACGGGAATTTGTCGGCAAAGACCTCATCACATACCGCTTTGATATCAGGAATCATAGACGAATCTTCCAGTTCAAGGAGGATTGTTCCCACCTGAACACCGAGTATGTACTCTTCCCCGCAGATCTGAATGGCTCTGCGGTAGGTAGTAGGATTCGCAGCACCGCGGGCCGGACCGTATGGTACGGTTGCGGGAATGCTTGGGCCATTTAAGACTAAACGGCGGATTCCTCCTGCTTTGAAGAGCCGGTCAAGGAGAATCTCGACGGTCTCGGGATTCAGGAATCGCATCGGGACGATTCTCAGCTGTGGATATGTTGGTTCTGTCATTCTTTGACCTATCCGTCGTGACGGAAGTTTTTACAGGCTTAAACAGCCTTTGCAATTGCCTGGATCGGGCGGGCGAACTCTTCGATCTGACCGAAGGTATCACCGTAAACTTTTGCGGTGCCCTCCGGGGAGAACATCTGAGTACCTGCATCAAGTGCACATGCTGCAACGATACAGGGCATACCGACACCTGCTGCGTGACGGGTCACGACGTGGTTGCCGTTGAAGATACCCGGTCCGCCTCCGCCATAGATGGAGTGGCTGAAGAAGGAGAAACCGACTGCGACACCCATGGTTCTTCCGAAGTCAGATCCCGGAAGACCGGTTTCGTGTTCAAGAAGATCGTTGAAGTACAGCAGAGTCGAAGAAACTGCCTGTGCGAAACGTCCTGCACCACAGTTGACCATGGTTGCAGCGAGCGTTCCTGCAGATGCATATGCATTCCACATCATCGGGTCCTTGGTCTCGTACGCCTTGAAGGTTGCACTGCCGGCACCCTGGGTGATGATTTTATCCTCAACTGCACGCTCGACAAGAGACTGGACAACAGTACCGACGGTACCGGACTGGCCGTTTGCCTTGACAAGGTCGTAGACGATGTTGTTTGCATTCAGACCCTGATAGGCGTAGAGCAGAAGCTGTGCACGCTCAAACGGACCGATTGCAGAGCCCATCTCAAACTGACCTGCCTGCTCGAAGGTGGAAGCGAGTGCTGCACCCTGCATTGCATTGCGGTGGGTCATCATAACAGACTGGTTTGCCGGAATGTTACGAAGTGCGTATCCGAGGGACTCGTTGTTCTGCGGGATGGACATGATCATGGAACAAGCTCCGCCTGCCATATCCATAGTAACCGGGTAGGAACCGAATGCTGCTGCCTTGACTGTGTTTGCATTGAACATGTCAATGTTGAACTGCTCGACAACTGCATAGGTGGTTGCCGCTGCAACGGAAGTAAGTGCTGCATCATACGTTGCTGCACTTGCGATACGTGCGGACGGAACCTTGACTAAGAGAAGTTTACCGCCGTTGAAGCGCTTGACCTCGGTGTCGTCACCTGCTTCTACAGAGACATACTCTTTGATCTTTGCTTCGATTGCATCAATGTTGCCGACGATGTCGAGGTCGAGTTCACGACCGAGGATCTGCTGGTGTTTGCCGATCTTTCCGGTCTTGAGTCCTTCCTGCATACCGCCGAGGTTGACTGCGACGGTTCTCTTGGTGTCGTCAATGATCTTCTTTACTGCCGGGTTGACCAGCGGGCTGATCTTCTCGAGTGCGACATTGCTCTTAAGGAGCTTGCCGTTGTCGTCATAGAGATCAATGACATCCTTGTATTTTGCCATAATTTTTCCTCTGAATAATGTTTTTCATTGGCTTAGCGCCACATGCAAACTGGCATGTGCCGCGTGATTTTCCGTTACTTTCACTGAATGATACTGAAATTGCTAATAGAGAATTGATGTTTGGGTCAGTGACGGTTGTTTTGGCACAATTGCGTAAACGGTTCTGAGACGAATATCCAAGAACGTTCACACGTCCCCCTCTCGGGACATTGAAATGTATCTTTGTGTCTGGATATAAGTATTCTCTTTAATGAGAGAGGAGAACTGTATTCGCTTTGTTTGCGGGATAGAGTCAGCAATTTCGAAATTTGTAAATAGATCCGGGAAATTGTCGGGAAAGTTTTCGTCAAGTGTGACGGGGCATCCTCACAGGTAATACTTTGTGCGTTTGACAAATGACATGATGACAAACAGTGGTGCGCTCTCGGAATTTACGGATAGTTTGACCGCGCACAGGAAAAAAAGAGATTTATTTCCGGTACAGGACAACTCCTGCAAGGAGAGCCAGAGGAACAAGGAGACCCGGCAGGGGTGACTGGGTGGGAGCAGGTATCGGTGTCCCGGTGGTTGGTTTCGGCGTTGTTCCGGTTGTGGTAACAGCAGGAGTTGCCGCAGTGGTCGGCGGGACAGTGGTCGCAACAGTGGTGACGGTAGTTGTAGGAGGAACAGTTGTTTTGGTCGGGGTGGGGTTGAAGGTGATGACCAGTCCCGGATCAGTGACATCATTATAATCCATGGTGATGGAGTTGGATTTTTCCGCGTAGTTGTGGAAGGATGCAGGCTCGCTCCACTCGGCATAGATAGTAGTGGTTTTACCCAGATCTTTTGGCCGGAACGATTGAGTCGTCAAAACCTGAGCACTATTCATAGCAATGTCGGCAAAGCTGTTACCCGAGACATACGTAGTCTGAGAACCGTCCGCACCTTTGAAGACGACGTTCACTTCGGCGCCAAGACCGCTCGGACCGACATGCGGCGAGTTGATCTTGATTTGGTAGGACTCAGTGTCAAGGAATCCCCACTGCTGTACAGAAGAGACGCCGTCTTTTGCAAGAACGATGTCAATGGAGAGGTCAGGGTAGTAGATCATGACCGTGCCGAGTTTGGTTCCTGAACTGTTAACAGCATCCCACGAACCGGTGTAGCTGCCGACAGATGCGGCGAGTAGTTCAAAGTTTTGCGGATCCTGAACAGTGATGGTGTTGAGGACGTTGTTGTTCGGAGTGTACTGCAGTTGTGTGGTTTCGGCAAGATCACCGGTGAACGTTATCCCGTTCTCGTACACAAAGATGGTACTGCCGGAGGAGACTTCACGGGCTGCCACAGGGGCCGCGACAAGGCTGACGGCAAGAAGGCCGATCAGCAGGATCAGAAGAATGCGTTTTTGTTGCATGAGACATCCCTCAGGAATATAATGTGTATGTGCGTCGTAAGGGCATAGAGTGTTTGCGGAACAGGATCAGGTGAAGGAAATTTTATTCGTATAGATCAGTGTCTCACTCCCGTCTCGGAAACGGCCGGTGATCATAATAAAATGCTTCCCGGTTACACCTTTGGCAAGACCGGAGTAGGTAACATAGGCAATCGTGTTCCTGACGGATACCTGACGTGTTTCCTGATCGGCAGGAATTACAACACCATCAATGTGCAGCGTGATAGAGGTAAGGAACGATGCATCGTACTCCGGATAGATGCTGACAACAACATCGTTTCCCGAGAGCATCAACTGAACATTAACTTCTTTGTCGCCTTCAAGAGACACAACGGTCTCCGTCAAAGCATAGATGCCGACACCCACTAAAAGCACAATAATACAGATGACTACCAGAATAATGAGAACCACAGAACCGCTGCGGGCATCGGAAGACGTACGATATGCCGCAGATACAGCGTTGATCATCATAGGAAAACCTCTGCAGAATTTGCAGGGTGCACACCCGGATGCCCCGCTTGACATCCACACAGAAAACAATCGTACATGCAACAACCCCTAATTTGTGGGAAAAACAGCAATTCCACACCATTCATGCGAGGTCTGCGGGGGGGGGGGCAAAAACCAATATTTGAGCTTTAAATCGCAAAATAATTGATTATTAAACGATTTTTCACCTATGACAATGTGTAGACAATATCTATAGTACACCACTTCGACCTCCACACACCGGACAGAAAAAAAAATCTGACAAGCGAGTCGTATCTTATATTCTGCTGGATGATCATTTAAAAGAATAGTACTGTAACCAGACCTGCACGGGCGAACGTCTTATGCCGACCAACAGCCAACATACATACTCACATGCTCCGGTTTGCAATCCTCGGCCATAAAGCCACAACATCTCCAGACTTTTCCTTAAACGACATGCCGGGAGGTGCAGGAAGAATGGATGTTCTCTGCCGCTGCATCAACAGCTCTTTCTTCCTCAGTCATGACCTCCGCCGCGACACAGAATGTTATCTGATCCTCGAAGGAGGAGACCCGCACAAGACACTCCGGTTTTCCGGTGAAACGATCCGGTCACTGAACCCTGACGAGCGGAGTGCGGGAGCACTGATTAAGAAAGGATTGAGTACTCCTGCGGAACCGGAGTTCAAGAAAGCAGCAGACGGAATTGCAATCCGATCGGCAGGTCTGGCAGAACTTTTGCAAGAATTTTCGTTTGCGGTTCTTGATGAGAATGGCGAGGACATCCGGAATGCAGAGACATTGCCGGAGAATTTTATCTTAAGTGATCACATGAACTTCACCGAGGAGGAAGAAGCTCTGCTGAAAGATCTCCCGCGGTACTCGGTCGGCCCCCGCGTACTGCATGCAGACCACACCATTACCGTGATCTTAAATGAGTTTGATCGGAGGAAGAGATCATGACGGACATTCTTGAAACAGTTCATCAGATTCTGGAGTACGGCGACATCTGCGATCATTGTCTGGGAAGACTGTTTGCAAAACGATCGTTCGGCTTAACAAACGAACAGCGGGGACATGCACTGCGGATTGCTCATGCGCTCGCCTACAATATTCCGTTCGTCCCCTACGAAAAGGGTACCTGCTGGATTTGCAACGATCTCTTCGACAGTGTTCCTGTGTGGGCAGAAAAAGCTGCCGCTGCCATGCAGGATATTGAGTACACAACATTTGTGATCGGTACCCGCGTCCCGCCGATGATGACGGAATCAGAAGAGATGATCTGGTCCGATCTCTCTCTGGAACATCCTGAACCGATCAAATCGGAGATGAACCGCGAGGTAGGCAAAGCAGTGTCCTCCCTTACCGGAAAGAAAGGAGATCCGAAAAATCCGGAACTCACCGCTGTTCTCAACATCGCCGATGACTGTGTGGAACTGCAGATTGCATCCGTCTACTTCTACGGCAGATATCTCAAATATGAGCGGGGAATCCCGCAGACACACTGGGACTGCCGCGCATGCCGGGGAAAAGGCTGTGAAAAGTGCAACTTCACCGGCAAGCAGTATCCCACCTCAGTAGAAGAACTGATTGCGGAGATGCCGAAACAGATGTTTTCGGCGGACAACGGAGTTTTGCACGGATCCGGCAGAGAAGATATTGATGCCCTGATGATCGGAACCGGCAGACCATTTGTGATGGAGATGCAAAATCCAAAAATCCGCAACGTAGATCTGCGGGAACTGGAATCTGCGATTAATGCATTCGCCGCACCCCGGGTACAGGTAAAACTTGAACGATGGTCCGACAAAAAAACGGTGGAAATGCTTAAATCACACAAAGGGCATAAAACATACAGGATTCTGGTCGATATAGACGACAGTATCTCTCTTGAAACAGTCCAGAATGCGGTATCAAAGCTAAAAGGGGCTTTGATTCACCAGCGCACGCCTGAACGTGTAGCTCATCGCAGAGCGGATCTTGTCAGAGACAGAACGGTCGTTGATATCAAGTGTCTCGGAATAGAGAAGTCCCTCTACCGCATCGAGGTTGTGGGAGAAGGCGGACTCTATATCAAAGAACTCGTATCAGGAGACGGGGGCCGAACAACCCCGAGTCTCTCTGAAATCCTCGCCGTCCCCGCCAAAGTTGTCGCGTTAGACGTGGTGCAGGTCGACGGAATTAATAATGGAGATGAGTAAAAATGGCAAAACATAACGGTATTAAGAAACGGACACGGTATAAGCTTCAGAAGGGTCTTCGTGAGCGCGGAATGCCGAACGTAACCTCGGTCATCCAGCACTTTGAAGAGGGGCAGAAGGTTCACATCGTCATTGAGCCGAGCGTACAGAAAGGCATGCCGCACCCGCGTTTCCACGGCAAGACCGGAACGGTTCTTGGCCAGCGCGGTCGCGCCTGGCTTCTTGAGATCAAAGACGGCAATGCAACCAAAGTGATCATCTCCCGTCCGCAGCACCTCAAGGCGCAGAAATATTAACCCCCAAATACTAATTTTACATTTACTTCAGGAGTCACAGGCATGAAAGTGAAAAAAGTTATCAGCGAAGAAATGATGTCGCTGCCGGAACTTCGCGAGGTACTGATCTCAATTCGCGATCAGCGTGCCGGCGGAGACGGTGAGACGGAAACGTCTGCACGGACGATGTCGTACGAGCTGCGCAAGAGTATCGATCATGCCGACAGTCTCGGAAAGTGCAATCCTGCAACCGCAAAAGCTCTTATTGATGAGTTGAACGGTCTTGAAAAGATAAGACCAGAGATTGCCTGCCGGATTGTCAATATCATGCCGGAGAGCCGCGACGAACTTCGTGCCATCTACGCAAAGGAGCGGTACACACTTCTTCCGGAAGATCTGGACCAGATCCTTGATATCCTCCGCCAGCATGCGTGAGTGAGGTGCAAGTTTATGCCTCCAAAAACCGAGAGAGCCGACAAGAAAGAAGTCGAAGCTGTCGTTTTAGATTTTCTTCAGTGGGGATATGCTGACGACAAACGCCCCTTAAACCAGCGGGAGCCGGTTATCCTTGCGGTTGGTACCGACCAGTTTAAGCTGCTGGAGCTGATTCCGAAACGCAACTTTGCCATCAATCTGCATGACAAGGTCTACATCGGCGATGGCGAGCGGAAGGTTGTTGAGCGGGTGAAGCGCCGGATTTCCTATGATGAGCTGACCAATACGGCGAGAGGCGAACTTGAACCAGTGATCTCAATGATCATTGCAGAGAGTGAGCCGCGGTTCGTGAAGTTCTATAATGAGGCGGTGCCGATCAGTCTGAAACTGCACATGCTGAACCTCCTTCCGGGTTTCGGGAAAAAGACGCTGACAGATACACTGACCGAACGACAGAAAAAGCCGTTCGAGAGCTTTGAGGATATCCGTGCCAGGGTGAAGACTCTTGCAAAACCTGAAAAGTTTATTCTTGAACGGATTATGCTGGAGCTGGAAAATCCGGACGAGAAGTATCACCTCTTCACGTCAAAATGAAGGCTCCCAAAGATCAACATTTTTTGGTAGATGCACAAGCCGTTGCGCTGATTGCAGATACAGTTCCGGTGTCCGGCAGAAAAGTCCTTGAGATCGGACCCGGCGGCGGTGTACTGACCGCAGCTCTGCTGGGTCGTGGTGCAGTTGTCCGGGCAGTTGAACTGGACGGAACACTGCTGCCAAATCTCCAACGACGATTTTCCGATCAGATTGCATCAGGCCAGCTGGAGATTATCCGCGGTGATGCATCAAAGGTGCCGCTGCCGGAGTTTGAACTCGTGGTAGCAAATCTTCCGTACTCAATCTCGTCGAAGATTACGTTCCGGTTGCTGGAAATCGGTTTTGAATCAGCAGTACTGATGTATCAACTGGAGTTCGGAAAACGGATGATTGCACCCCCGGGCAGCGGCGAGTACGGAAGACTCTCGGTGATGGCTCAGACGTATGCAGATGTGGAAATGGTTCTGGAACTCCCGCCTGAAGCGTTTTCTCCGCCGCCTGAGGTGTGGTCAATTGTGGTGAAAATTACACCGCATGAACCGCCGGTGCCGATCCGGGATCGCAGCGTGCATGCCGTACTCGTCAGAGAACTATTTTCCCACCGGCGGAAAACGATCCGAAACGGTCTGCGCAGCATGCGAAGTATCTATGGTGAATCAGTGATGACAAATCTTGTTGAAAATCTTCCGGCGGAAATGCTTGAGATGCGACCGGAGATGTTATCGGTTCCGGACTTTATTAACCTTGCAAACAGATTGTCTGTGCTGATTCCATGAAACCAGATACATCACAGATCTATTTTCCGGCAGAAGACACACATCTGCTGATCCGGGCAGCTCTTGCAGAGGTGAAGGAATCGGATCGGGTTCTGGAGATCGGAACAGGCTCAGGCGCGGTTGCCAAAGCAGTAATGGCAATTGCACCACAAACAGCGGCAACGGAAATCAATCCGCATGCGGCAGCATACGCCGCAGCAGAAGGTGTACCGGTTATCCGGGGAAACCTGCTTGATCCGATCTGCGGTGAGTTTGATCTGATTTTATTTAATGCACCCTATCTCCCGACAGTCCCTGAGGAGCGGATGGATGACTGGCTTGAGTTTGCACTGGACGGAGGCGAAACCGGCCGTGAGGTGATTGAATGGTTCCTGCCTGCAGCAGTTGATCGACTCACAGCATTCGGCAGAATTCTTCTGCTGGTCTCCTCAGCCACAGGAGTCCCGGAGCTTCTTGCGCTGTGCAAACAGTACCAAATGATAGGGATTGTTGCAGATTCAGAGCGGATGGAAGATGGTGAGGAGTTATATGTCCTGCGCATCTCGCGGGATCTCTGTTGTATGGGAGATAACAGTAACCCGAACAGAAAAGATAAGTTATCAGGAACACCATTGTGTTGGTATGACAACGCAAAAAATTGAGTTTGGCGTTTCCGGCATGCACTGCGGAGGATGTTCCGGTCACCTGACAACGATGCTATCGGAACTTCCGGGTGTTACGGAGGTAAAGGTTGATCATGTTGCAGGTACCGCTTCGCTTTCGGTTGACTACGATCAGACGACATTCGAGGATATTACAGAATGTGTTCTGGATGCAGGCTTTGAAGTCGTATCCGGTTCATTGAAAAATCTCTGACCATTTCTTTTTTGTAACATCGTGCCGAATCCGACAAGTAATTACGCGAGTATGGTAATAATGGTAGGATATGGCCAGAACACTATCCGAGCATGATATTGCACTGCTGTTAAAACTGGCACCGGAGTGTGATACACTGATCTGCAAAGGATCAGAGAATGCATACCGTTCTATTCTTCCGCCGGTGGCAAATCATTATGCAAAGGATGCGGACGATTTCGCGGTGCGACTGAATCGTCTGACCGACGAGGAGTTTGTAGCTCTCGTAGATCTGATCCGGGAGGGAAAAGAGGGCATCAGCTGCATACCGGAGGAGTGCGCAGAAGTTTTGATTGAACAGGCACTTCGCCGTGTGGGGCCGGAAGCAGGGAACGAACTGTACGCTCTATATGAGGCAGGAACCCAGTGCCTGTGAGGTACATGGCTGAAATTATTTTTTTGCGTACTTGGAAAAAAGCATCGTGAAATATTCTCACGGCAGTAACATTCGCGCAATCAAAATAAAAAAATATTTTTTGGCCGGAAGGTTCACCAGAACGATTTAGTTCTTCTTTGCAGAAACAATTGCCATAACCGATTCGGCAATGGCAATGACCTCTTCCTGACTGAATGTTTCGGAGTTGATGACAATATCATACGGCGAGGGATCGGTGATATCAATCTCATAGTACTCCATGTAGCGTGCTGCCTCGCAAGCTTCACGATCAATAGTGGCGGCGCAGGCCTCTTCGGGAGTGAGACTTTCCCGTTCGGCAATACGTTCGGCACGGCAGTCAGGAGATGCGTAAAGCAGAATTTTCAGATCAGCGTTTTCCACCATCCACCCGGCAAGACGTCCTTCCAGGATGATATCATCGCTGGCCTCACCAATCTCTTTTTGCCGGGCATCGATTTTGAGATCGATCTCGGGATTTTCCTCAGCAAGTCTGCCGAAAGCGGCGAGATCCATTCCATGTTCTTTGGCAAGGCCGCGAAAGACCTCGCCTGCGGAAAGATACCGGAGATTGTGTCTCTCGGCAAGTGCTTTACCAAGCGAGGTGGTCCCCGAACCGGGTGATCCGCTGATCGTAATCCTCATCAGTTACATGCCTCCGATATTGAGGGCTTTTCTGATGACCTGACTAACGGTAAGGGAACAAAGCATGTACCAGAGAATCCAGAGCGGGAAGAACCCGAGATAGACATCAAAGTAACTGGACAGTCCTGCAAACGGGAGAATGATAGCATTGCTGAGATCAGCATGTGCCATGGTCAGGTCGATGTTCTGCGGAATATGTTCAATCAGCCAGAAAAAGATAGGCACCGTCAGAACAAGGATGTAGGCCATGGGCTTAAACTGCTGCTGGCTCATCTCCATCTGTTCAGACATCATTGCCTGCTGGCGTGCCTGCATCTTTTTGATGGCTTTTTCATCGCCGGAACGCTGTGCCTCGCGAAACAGAACATTGAACTCCTTGAACTTTTCCTGATTTTCCCGCATCTTTTCATAGTCGATGGTGTACTTCTGAATGAGAGAGGAGTACAGACCCGTAAATGTTGCAAGGATTAAGACGAGTGCGAAGAACGGCAGACCAAGGGCAGCAAAGGGACCTACAATAATGTTCACAATGCCAGAGATGAATGCACGCGCTTCGGGCCAGCCGTAGAGGAGCATCATGCCGAACACTACGGCGAGCGCGATGTACATTCCATACTTTTTGCCGATTTCCATGAGAAGTTACCTCAGGGTTGCGGTAAGATCCTCGACGGCTTTGTCAAGGAGGAAATCAGCATTAACGATGATTTTGACGGTACATCCGGTAAGCATTGCATAGGATGCAGCAAAGGCACGGTTCATTTCCTGATGTTCAGCGATGGATTTTGCACCTTCCATATCGCGGACACGGCTTTCGTCAGACAGTCTGCGAACAAGAATCTGATCATTATCAGTCTCGACAAGAACAAGAACGTCAGGCATGATTGCAGTGATAACCCACTCGGGAAGACCTGCAAGATATCCGTTCGGAGTCTTGACGGAGGCGTGCGTATCGATGATGACATTCCCGTCAATTGCGGCGATCTTTTCTGCAGCGAGTTTCTGCAGACGCTTCTGAACAGTGCGGTCAAGTTTTCTCATCTGATCGCGGTCCTGCACAAGACCTTCCGCAGCGGCAACTTCGAACATGAAGCTGCCGAAGTTGATGTTCTGATAAGGTGTTCCTTCCGCAGCGATTTTTTCCATTGCGGTATTAATTACAGTTGTTTTACCGACACCGGGCACACCGGTGATGATGACCTTTTTTCCTGCCATATTGGATCACTTTTTCCTATGTGAGAATCGGTTAAAGGTTGGAGGGACAGGATAATAAATCTATTTTTCGAGAGGAGGGAAAACACAAACCAACCGGCAATTTCATTGGAATCAGGCAAATCTCAGCCGGGTATATCCGATAATTTCACGCATCCCGTCCGTAAACGTCCCTTCTGTAATTACCGTCTGCCAGCCCGTGACATCTTTTGCCATTCCTGCACACTGCATCACCTCCATAATCCTCACCGGCTCAAAGGAATAGTGTACATCCTCGCGGCCGTGAAAGTACACGTCCACTGAAGAAAGTGATGATGCCCGATCACCGCCCACAATCACGGCAACCACATCATCACCCGAAATCCGTACCATCAGATCCACCCCATTCGTGGAAAGTTCCGTAGCCGCCAGATTCTGTACCATGCTACTACCGACAAACACCAGCACGCCGACAACCGCGATCACCAGCACAACCACAATCGCAATTGAACCGGGAGAACCATGAGCAGCAGCTGCTCTCGCTCTCACGGCATCATCTCCAGTGGGTCAGCGCGGGTCGTTGTTTCCAGTTCGATACCCGCAACAATAAACCACGAATTATCAACCGGTTCCACATACATCAGCCGGACCTCCTGCTTCGCAGGATCATCAAGATCCACCAGAACGTTATACATCAGACCTCCGCCGCCCTGAGCAGAAAGAACGTACTGCCGACCGACTGACGCCCCGTTCGCATCCGTAAACCGGAAAACATTCTTCCCCACATCCCCGGGCACAAAAGCGTTCGCCAAAACATTCCCCCGCATGTCTATCACAGCAAGATCGGTAATTTTTCCGGAAGCCTCAGCAAGAAGTTGTGAAGAACCGCTGTTGATATCTGCAATCACCGCCTCCATGCCCGACTCCCACGCATACAATGTTGCATTCCGGGCAAGTGACGTAACATCGTGCGAAGTGAACGGAACAACCGGTGAAAGTTCCGTCTTTGCCGGAGTACGCAGTGTGATAAACCATGAATCATCAACCGGCATCACATAAATCAGATACAGTAATGCTGTTGTGGGAATCTCACCAACACTTGCCGGTTCATACTTCTGCATATACCCGCCGCCCTGCTGTGCAAGATGAATCATATTCCGAACCGTTGGAACATCATACGCATCGCGAATATTGATCCAGCGCGTCCCTGTATCACGCATAACACCGCTTGCCATGGACAGAACATTACCTTCCAT
Organism: Methanocorpusculum petauri; assembly: GCF_026891975.1. Taxonomy (GTDB): domain Archaea; phylum Halobacteriota; class Methanomicrobia; order Methanomicrobiales; family Methanocorpusculaceae; genus Methanocorpusculum; species Methanocorpusculum petauri. The sequence continues at coordinate 44,618 of NZ_JAPTGB010000010.1, forward strand.
ATCATATGCGACAACGGCATGCACTGGATCCAGGCCCGCAAGATACACAAGCGTATCATCTTTCGAATGCGCCATCGCATACTGATAAAGCGCAATCGTTTCCTTCGTCATTCCCGAAACATCCGGTATAAACTTTGTATCCTCCGGGACCGACCAGGGAGAAACCGGGCGATCAACCAGCAGAATAATATTGTATCCCAGCAGATCAACCGTCTTCCACACAGTAATCCGCTCAAACACCTCAAGATACAGAGGCGTATATGCATGGAACATCGCAGCTCCCTCCGGCTGCGTCAAAAGCTGGTACAGGTGCTCACCATATATATTCCCAAGTTCCAGTGTTGGTCCGCTCACATCCCAACCTGCATATTCACCTGACGTTGCATAGAGGACGTAACCGTTAGAATCAATTACTGCTGTATCATACTCCGTCAACTCCGGGACGTACGCAGCAAACTCACGGAACAACTGATCGGAATCAAAGAACACACTCACGTATCCGCAATACACGTCATCAGACGAGTACACCGGCAAACTTATCTCCAACACATCCCCGTACTCCGGTACATAATACGGACCGGTATTCAGCAGATTCTGACCAGTAAACGAGGACGCATTATGATGGACATACACACCCGAACTTAGCTGCGGAATCATATCCGGTACAAAGATGGTATCATTTCCGCTCACCGGATAATATTCCAGAAGTCCTATCCAGGGATTATCCGCATAATATTCCCGAAGAAGATCAACAGTATCTGAATAACTTCCCGAAACTGTTCCAAGATTGTCCGCAAGAATATGGAAATCCTCATCAATTTGGACAAAACCTGCAGACACTACATCCGCATACCTATCCAGAACCAAAGCCACATCTTCCGGTGCTTCAATCAACATATTCTGGGAGCTCACGGGCTGCTGCACACATCCGGCACACCCGAGAACCAGGCACAGAGTACACAAAACTGCACACAGCATAAATGACAAATAACACCATTTTTCTCGCATAGTATTTGCAACACCACACACAGTAATGAAAATTATTAGCTATTCTATTGGCAGGAAAAAAACATAAATTCTTTTAAACAGGATCAAAAAAGCAGAAAAAGAAAAAATGAAAATTATTCTTTGCCGCCGAAGAAGCCCCGCATAAACGGATACATCTCCATGATCTGTTCGTTTGCGATCTGTTCATACAGACGGTAAACGATCGAGACCGTAAGCAGCAGACCGGTACCTCCCACAAATCCGATGATACCCAGCATGTTTGCAAGAATACTTAAGACTCCGATAAACACACCACCAATCACCGTGACACGCGGAATGTATCTGTCCAGATATCGCTCCAATACCGCAGGACTGCGGCGATAACCCGGGATCTGCATACCTGAGTTCTGAATCTGGCGGGCAACGTGTTTCGAGTCAAGACCTGCCGTCTTCACCCAGAAGATTGCAAACAGGGCACCTCCGACAATCATCACGATTGCATCAATACCCACACGGAGAGCAACCTCCCATGCTGCATGGCCGGCACCCGTAAACTGCGGGAGCCACCACATCCAGTCCTGCGGCTGGTTAATCGGCGCAAGATACCACATCAGACCATTGATCGGCGTAGAACCGTTGAACTCTCCAAAGATGTTGATTCCGACACTGGAAAGGAACATACCAATCATCTGAACGTTTGCCTGCAGCACACGCACCAGAATCATCGGAAGAACACTTGCATACACAAGTTTCACCGGGAACCGCGCACGGGCACCGCGCACATTCGCGTGGGCAAGTGGAATCTCCACACGTGTCGCCTCAACATACACAATAAGGAAGAACAACCCTATTGTCGTAAACAGTGCGAGCAGCTCAAGACCAAAGTACTCGATAAAGTTCGCACCGGAACCTATGACCTCAAACAATCGGGGGAAGAAACCCACTGCAAACTGATCTGTCGTAGACTCCCAGTTGAAGAAACCGTTTACGAGACCCTGGGCAACTCCTGCAACGATGAAGAGACCGACACCAGAACCAATACCCCACTTTGACACGACCTCATCCATGAATACAACCAGCAGGCCGCCTAAGCAGATCTGGAGGAAGATCAAGAACATCACAGCCGTAGCATTGCCGCCAAACATTGCAGCAACCTGCATATCAGGACTCATCCATCCGCCCAGCACATTCGGCAGAGCCTCAAGAATAATCATCACAAAGATCAGCAGCTTCTGCAGACCCATGTAAATTACCTGACCACGCTCATCGGAAGTATTGATCTTAATCAGGTCAGCACCACGAAGCAGCTGCAGTACGATAGATGCGGTCACAATCGGTCCGATACCAAGGTGAAGAATCGTTCCGGATGCACCGGCGAGTAACGCACGGTAATATTGGAAAACATCCAGAGAAGTTTCACTCAGACCAAAAACCGGAATGTTCGTCAGTATAAAATACAACAGCAGCACCGCGGCCGTCCACATCAGCTTGTTTTTGAAATGAACGTGACCCTCCGGTGGCCGAACGGCCGGCATCTTTGCCAGCAGTGGTTCCATTCGATCCAGCAGTTCTCCCATGAGTGATACACCAAAAATTTAAATTTAGGGGGTCAGCACCTGACCGCCCTGTTCCTGAACTTTCGCGACAGCACGCTCGGAGAAGCTCTCTGCGGTGATCTCAAGCTTGTGGGTTACACGCCCTCCGCCGAGAACCTTCTCAACACCAATCTGTGCGGCGTCAAGAATAATAACATCTCCGTTTTGTGTGGCAATACCGCGGGCAACAAGATCCGGGATCATCTGGTCGATATCACCGATATCAAGAACTTCATAGGTTACGGAGGTTTTGCAAACAAATCCGTGTTTACCCTCAGTTTTTCCAAGCAGATAGAACCGAGTGAAATTGTGGTCACGCCATCCTGCCTGTCCACGACCTCCGCGATTACCTGCACCACGGCGGTTTTTGTGGGTTCCCCCACCACAGGTGCGGGTTCCCCGGAACTTTGAACGCTTGTTGACTGGCATACTTTTTACCTCATCTTGATCAGAAGGTCGTTAATCTCCTTCCCGTAGTATCCCAGGGCACCGCCCTGATTGAACGTACGCTTTGTGGTCTTGTATCCCTTCCTTGGCGGGTGCATACGAAGCACCGGCTTGAGTTCGGGAACATCCTTCATCCGGATCTGACCACCTGCAAGAGCTGCTGCAAGTTCGGCAATACTTCCAAAGGAAGTCGCTTCCTTTACATACTCCTCGGTCAGCGGCTTGTTTCCGGTAAGTCGTCCACGGGTGGTAAGAATCGTCTCAAGCGTTGCTGCATCGACTTCACCGAACGCAATGTAGTCCTTAGCCTTCCGGATCATACCGAGGTACTCCGGAGTCTCCGGCACAAGGACACAGTGGTTGATGTGGTGAAGACGCAGCATCTTTAAGGTCTCCTTAATGTCGCGGCGGGTATTCACCACACCGCGAACCTGCACAACTGCGTACATTACTTCCGACCTCCGATACGAATCAGATTCGTTTCGCGAAGTGCATTATAGGTAGCCTTGGCGAAGTTGAGGGTAGTTCTCGTGTTACCACTCGTGTTGACCCACACATCGCGGATACCCGCAAGCGCCAGTACTTTCTTACCGACATCACCAGTCACCAGACCGATTCCCTTCGGAGCAGGCTTGAGAGTCACCGTAACGGAGCCAGCCTTACCGGTAACTTCCATCGGTACAGAGTGTTTCTGACCGCAGCCGCATTCCCAGGAACCGCATCCACGGCGAACCTTTACAATGTTCAGCTTCGCATTTACGATTGCCTTCTTGATCGCAGTTCCCACCTGAACATCTCTGCCCTGGCCAAAACCGATGTAACCATCCTTGTTGCCGACAACAACGACCGCTCTGAACTTAATACGGCGACCGGAGTCAGTCATACGCTGCATCATATCAATGCAGAGGACTTCGTCAACAAGGTCGGGAAGCATTGCATCAACAATACCTGCTTCCTTAATAGGGAATCCACTTGCAAGAATCTCATCGAAACTTGCAAAATCCCCGGCCATAACCTTCTTGCCAAGACCGGTGATGGGGACCCACTCTTCCTGTTCGTAAGCCATATTACTCCAGCTCCTTCATAATTGCGTCCTTTGCAGTCTCGACCTGAGAGACGATATCTGCATAGCGGTCATCATATTCTGCAATGTGGGCACCGTTGCAACGATCCTCGTCCGGGAGAATATCCTCACCGACCGGAACATCGAAACCTGCATCGACAGCTCCTTTCACTGCGGCAAACACACGTGCACCCGTAGACGCAACCTGCAAACCGATATCTGCAATTGCACCATCATATCCGGCTTTCTGGGCACGGACCGCAAACAGCATACCGGTAAGATATGCTGCAGGGGTGTTACCAAGGTAACCCTTGTATCCGTAGTTTACCAGTTCTCTGCTGTTCACGTGAACAAGCGTATAGTCGCCGTCCATCTGTGCAGCAACAAGCTGAATAATGATGTGGCGGTTCGTCTTCCGGATAACCATACGGTTTCTGCCGGAAACAATCAGCCGCTGGCGCTGGTAATAATCAGTCTTTCCTTCACGGCGTCTGCGGAACTGAACAAAGTATCTTCCATTCGTAGCCATTGCTTAGTCCCTCCGGGAAGTAACGATCTCAATCTGAGCTTTCAGGTGAGCAACGTTACGGAACTGACCACCGGCTGCACGGCGGTAAAGTCTGCGGTATTCGGTTCTTGTAATGGAACCTGCTTCACGCTGTGCGCGAAGCTCCTTACGCTGTGCACGGATCTTTTTGATCCACTGGGTCTTGGACGGAGTACGTGCACCCTTTGCACCGCTCCGGCGTCCCGGACCCTTACAGTGTCCGTATGCACGTTTTGCGATACGTGCCCGTGCACGTCCGCGTGAGATACCTTTCTTCTGGTGTGAAGAAATTGCACCCTCCTCGATCAGATTGCGGATATCCTCACGGGACATTGCACTCTGAACCTCAGAAAGTTTCTCCGGGTTGATCCAGACACGGTTCACACCGCAACCGAGAACAGCTGCCGCAATACGACGCTGGGAAGCAAGATCACTCATCGGATTTCGCCTCCTCGGTTACAGGTGCTGCAACAACTGTCTTTGCCTCTTTCGGGTTCAGAACCTTAATACCAAGGGTTGTCGCCTTTGTCTGGATAGCTGCACGTTTCTGTCCACCTACGGATGCACCGATACGGACAGCAGTCGTAGCTGCATCGATCTCTTCAAGATCAGCCGGTCTGAACACAAGAACCTCGCGGTATCCGCTCGGGTGGAAGCCGCGGATTGCTGCCGGGGCCCCGAATCCTGCTTCGGGGTGTGCACCCTTTGCACGGAAATCTTTGCGCTGTTTGCTGTGCAGACCACGCGGTCTGCGCCAGGTGTCAGCCAGCTTAACCTTTGCACAGAGGCACTGGCGGGAGAATCTGGCCTTCTTTGCAGCACGTGCACGAATCAGTTTCTTAATTTCACTCGCCATGTTAGTTACCTCTGCTGGTAATGTAGATACCGTCCTGGAACACACGCGGGTCACGGTTGCGGACCTTGCAGGCCTGCTCAACATTCGCTGCAGTGTTTCCGATCTTTTCACGGTCGATACCGTTTAAGACCAGCTCATCGCCCTGGACTTTTACCTTCACGCCCTCAACAATCTTTGCGTAGCGTGCCTGCTTCTCGCCAAGGAAATTGGCGATTTCAACGCGGTCGCCTGCAACCTTCACCTGAATCGGGAAGTGGTTGTAGACAACTTTCATGTGGTACTCGTACCCCTCGGTAACACCCTTTGCCATCACATGGAGGTGGGCATTGTAGGTACCGAGCAGTGCATACACACGGCGTCTGGTGGACTCGGTGGAGATCTTCACTGCACCCTCTTCCACAACAATTTCGATTGCCGGGTGGTGCATAACACGGGAAAGAGAACCTTTGGAACCCTTCACCATCATGAGGTCTCCCTCTTTGGTAATGGTTACACCTTCCGGGATGTGGAAAATCATTTCATGCATAATATTCCTCTCCTTAGAAGACGTATCCTAACAGCTCGCCACCGACACCGAGCTTACGTGCCTGTTCATGGGACATAACACCCTTGGAAGTGGTCAGAATAATAATTCCGAAACCCTTTCCTGGCAGGTATCTGGTTTCCCAGGACTCAAGGTCCTCAACCTTTACCGAGAAGCGGGGGGTGATAACACCACATTTGTTGATACCGCCGGTAAGGGAAATCATGTACTGACCTCCTCTGCCGTCCTCAACCTTCTCGAAACCGCTGATATATCCGTACTCCTGCATGACTTTAAGCATGTCACCAAAGAGGCGGCTGGCCGGCTCAACGGTCACTGCAAGCTTACCGGTATCGCCGGCATTCTTGATAGCGCTCATTGCGTCTGCAATCGGATTCTGTTTTGTCATTCTCCGTCACCTCTTAGTTCATCTTCTTAAAGCCCATCGTGGGCGCCCACTCACGGAAGCACTGACGGCAGAAGTAAATGTTGTATCTGCGCACAAGTCCCTGCTTGCGTCCGCAAAGCTGGCACTGGTTTGCACCACGACCATACTTTTTCTGCTGGACCTTGCCGTTGTCTTTTGCTGCCATATTACTCCACCTCAATGCCGAAAGTCTCAGTCACAAATGCCATGGATTCCTCACGGGTCACATGCAGCTTCGTGTTGAGCTTCTTCTGCTGGATTTTTCTGCGTGCCGTTCTCGTACCTTTCTTTTCGATAACTGCGATAATATCCATACCGTAGATACCGATCTTCGGATCATATGCCTGACCCGGAAAGTCCGTGTGTTCCTCAATACCGAAACCGAAGTTTCCGGTAGCATCAAACTGGCGTGCGTGAAGAACATTCTCCACTGCATACGTTTTTAATGCCGTTGCAAGGAACGTCATAGCCTTTTCGCCGCGAAGGGTAACCTTGCAGCCGATCGGCTGACCACGGCGAACACCGAAAGCCGGAAGCGTATTCTTTGCATAAGAACGAATCGGCTTGGAACCCTGGGTAAGGTCTGCCATGATGTTTTCAGCGTTGACAAGCCGCTCGCCTGCCTCGCCGACACCCATGTGCACAACAACCTTTGCCACAAACGGTTTCTGCATGTCGCTCATGCGTCAACACCCCAGGTGGAAAGGAAAGACTCGGAGGTACCGATCATATAGACATAGTCCTCGATGGTCTCAAACTTCTCACCGTTTGCATCTTCAAGGATGACGCGGTTGGGAAGGGAAGACTGCTGGATGAGAATCTCAACGAGCTTGCCGGTCTTCATGGTGTGCTGACCGCCAATGATAACGGCCATGTTACCGACTGCGAACGGGAAATGCTGCTGAACAACAAATCTGTCGTCGCCGACAAGACCAATTACAAGAGAGTCCTTGCCTTTGTAGCTGTTGTCGCCGATGAAGTTGGCACCGGTCGTGAGATTTATCTGGGTCTTTCCGCCGGTAAGAGTGGTCTTGTTTGCGATCTTCACCAGCTGGATCTTTGCTGCCTCAGCAGAGATCTCATACTCGGTGTGGCGTCCCTTTTCATCAACAAGAATCATGTAGTGCTTGTCGATCTTCGGGAAGCTGATGATATCAAACACATCAATACCGATGTGCTCATCCGTTACCACATTGCCGTTCAGAACAACATTGCGGTCGTGAAGGATCTTCTTGACTTCTTTGGTGTTCTGGGCGAAGTGCATGTGGTCGCGGATCCAGATACCAATCGGAAGAGCGGATGCATCGTGCGGACCGTGGGCAGGACTTACAACATACTTGCTTTCCTTGCGGGCGATCTGCCATGCATCCGGTGCCGTCATACGCTTTGTACGAGTCATTATGCCTTCACCTCAAGACGAGCAACGCGTTTTGCGTCCTTCAGATTCAGTTTGGTGATCATCACTTTGGAAGGATCAATCGGTCTTGGAACATCCTCGCCGTTTGCCTTCTTCACTGCAACACCGTGAACAAGAACCTTTGTGTTCTTCACATCGACCTTGTCAACAACAGCTTCAGTGCCTGCGAACTCGCCGCGGAGCACCTTTACGGTGTCACCGGTGACAACACGGAAACTGCGCTTGCCATATTTCTTACGGAGATCATCAGCAAGAGTTGCGTGTAAGAACGCTCCACGAACGTGGATAGGTGCGTTGTACCGGAACTTCCGCTGTTTTCTCGGCTGAATGCTTGCAATACGTGCCATGTTTTTTCACCTTAGATAATGATCGTTGCCATCGATCCGACCTTCGGGAACCGCTCTGCAACTTCACGTGCAACCGGTCCCTTGATATCGGTACCGCGCGGGTCACCGTTATCATTTAAGAGGATCATTGCGTTCTCTTCAAAGGAAACACGCAGACCGTTCGGGCGGCGGAATTCCTTCTTCTGACGGACAACAACTGCTTTTACAAGCTTTCTCTTCATATCAGGAGTTCCTTTCTTCACAGAAACTGTGGCAAGATCTCCGATACCCATCTTCGGCTGCCGGTTTTTCACACCGTGGTAACCAAAAACGGAAACAATCTGAACAACACGGGCACCCGTGTTGTCTGCACAAACCATCTTGGAGCCGGTCTGAAGTGCGCGCGGGATTTTAGACGTTAAGCCTCTCATGCCCGGGTCACCTCAACAACAACATAGGAGGTTGTCTTATTCAATGGTCTGCACTCTGCAATCTTGACCTCGTCGCCAATTCTGGCGTCGAGGCATGGGGCCATGTGTGCGTGGATTTTGGAACTACGCTTCTCATATCTGTCATATTTCTTGACAAAATGAAGGTAGTTCCGCTCGACGACAACGGTCCCCTGCATGCGCTCACTCACGACCTTACCGGTAATCACCTGGCCGCGCACCGGTAAGCTGCCGTGGAATGGGCAGTTCACGTCGTCACAGCCCTTCTCTGGAACTGCAACATTTAAGCCGATATTTTTTGCCATATTTAACCCTCATCTTACGCGCATAGATCGCACGTCACGCACCCGGTAAACGGGACACATAACGATCTCACTCTTGAGAACTTACGCCCTCGTCTTAACACGTCGCGCTGGAGAAACAGACAAGCCTGAGCAGTCTATTACAACTTCAACACTATCCGGGAGGGTCACCCGGAGTAACATATATTGTTTCTCCAAGCACTTAATTCCATTCCCTGACCGGAGAGAAAGAGTGTTTTTGGTTTCATCAACGATGAAACCACACATTCCTTCCTGTGTTTTGTTGCGTGAACACACCACAACCGCATATAATCCAATCAACTCATGCTGCAGGATCGATTGTGGCGTGATCATAAGACAATTTATGCCTGACGCTTGGTCTGTTCAGTCTTAATGCGTGCGATAGTTCTGCGAACTTCCCGGATCTTTCCGGGGTTTTCCGGTGCACCACCGGCGCTGACTTTCCCGTACTGCTGAATTAACTCATTTCTGAGTTTCTGCTCGTTTTCTACAAGCTCAGCATCGGAAAACTGGGCAACTTCCTTTGCTCTGAAGATTGCCATGATACTCAGGCCTCCTCATGGAACTCAGGTTCAAGTTCCGGTTCGCTTGCGAGTTCTGCATCGAACTCCTCAAATACATCAGTCTCAACAATCTGTGCCGGAGCCGGGTTTGCATCCGGACGGATCTCAAAGTGATCCGGAAGAACTGCTCCCGGCGGAACGATCTTAACCTGGACACCAATGATACCGAGCTTCTTGATTGCGGTCGCATATCCCGACTCAACAATGGACTCAGCCGGTTCACCGGAATGTTTGATATAGCCTTCGACGAACTTCTGCACACGTGCACGGGCACCGGTCAGTTTGCCTGCGATGATAACTTCGCAGCCAAGTGCACCGGAGTCCATGACACGGCGGATAACGGAGGAACCAGCCTTTCGGAAGTACCATCCGCGCTCTAATGCATTTGCAAGGCGTTCCGCCATAATCTGGGCATTCAAGTTCGGATTTCCAACCTGCTGAACCTCAACCTGCGGAGAATCGATACCATAGATAGAATTCAGGTCGGTCGTGATCTGGCGAACCAGTCTGCCACCCTTGCCGATAACGATACCAGGTTTCTCTGCAAAGATAGTGACCTGAGTACCGACCGGAGTACGGACAATGTCCATGCCACCGTATCCTGCACGCTTGAGCTCTTTGTTGAGGTACTGCTCGACACGGACCTTGCGGACGCCGTCGGCAACGAACTTCTTCTCAATTGTCATACTTACTGCACCTCGCGGAGGATTAACTCAATGTTCACGGTATCTCTGTGCTTCGGCGTTGCTCTTCCCATTGCACGGGGGAAGATTGCCTTCATGCACCGGCCTTTGTTTGCTGCAGCGTGGACGATAACCATCTTTTCTGGAGCAAGACCTGCGTACTCGGCGTTCTTCTGTGCGGAACGGATTAAGCGGATGTACTCTGCGGCTGCCTTGACCGGGTATCTGCCGGCTGCGGTACCGAAGGTTTTGCCGTTTAAGCTCTTCTGGTGACCAACGTTTCTTGCATAGCGGTGGAACGGTACCGCTCTCTTCAGATCGATAACCTGTTCAAGGTATGCAACTGCGTCGTCTGCCATCATGTTGCGGACGAGATGGGCAATCTCCACTGCGTGCTTCGGAGAGCATCCAAGCTCATTAGCCTTTGCACGGGCGATGTTGTCGCCGGTAAGTTTGTTACTGTATTCTGTTCTTGCCATGACAATCACTTCAGCGGGACATACTTACTCGACCGGGTTGCACCAATACCGGCGCTACCGTGGCTGACCTTCTTGCGGGTAAGAGCGAACTCACCAAAGTAGTGGAACACGCCCTCAACCGGAATCTCAACGTTCACGAACTCTTTACCGGAATAGATGGCAACATTCTTGCCGACCATTTCCGGAAGGATGATCATTGAGCGGATGTGGGTTCTGACACCATCACCTGCTGCGATCTTCGCGCGAACATCCTCTTCATCGCGGGTAAACCCGCGAAGAACCTTACGGCGGGCTGCTGACGGCATAATCGGAAGAAGCTCTTCCATGGACATGGCTTTGAGCTGCTCGATGTTGTAGCCGTGGTAGGTATACTCCTCTCGCCGCTTTGGCATTCTCTTAGTAGTTTTCTTTGCCATTTACGTTCACCTCCGGCATCCGGTTCTCCGTGCTGCGACATGTCCGACTTTCTTACCAGCCGGAGTTCCGCGTGCAACGGTCTTTGGCTTACCTGGGTGCTGATGTCCTCCACCACCGAATGGGTGGTCGATAACATTCATAGCGACACCACGAACGCGCGGCCAGCGGGTTGCCGAGGTCTTCATCTTGTGATACTGTTTACCTGCTTTCAGGACCGGTTTGTCTCCGCGTCCTCCACCGGCCACAAGGCCAATGGTTGCAAGACAGTGCTCGTGGAACCATTTCGGTTTTCCGGACGGCATACGGACGCCGACCTTGCCCTCGGATTTACCGATGACAACAGCCTGGACACCGCTTGCACGGACGAACTTCCCGCCGTCTCCCGGACGTGCCTCAATGTTGCAGACGGACATACCGGTCGGGATTGCAGCAAGCGGAAGGGTGTTGCCGTTCTCGATCTTTGCTCCAGGTCCCCATGCGAGTTCCTTGCCGACACCGACACCCTCGGTGATGAGTACGTACTCTTTCTTGCCGTTGATCTTTACAACTGCAATCGGGGTGTGGCGTGCCGGGTCGTGCTCAATGTCAACAACGGTCGCGGTGACAGTTTCGGTAAAAGAACCGAAGTGTTTCAGCTCTGCCTTATACTGGTGCGACGGGGCGCGGTAGGTTGAACCTCCCTTTCCACGTGCCTGTGTACTGATTCTGTGTCCCATGTTGACTCACCTTACACAATTCCCAGCTGAGAGAGAATCTCTTCAGCAGCGTTCTTCTCTTCGAAGGTAATGATTGCCTTCTTGGTTCCCTTGGTGGTCATCATGGTGCTGACGGATGCGACCTTCTTCCCGAAGTTCTTCTCCATAGCTGTCTTGATGGATGCCTTGGTTGCGTCCTTTCTTACGATGAAGGAAAGCTGGTTGGCATTCTCCAGGAGAACCATTGCCTTTTCTGTTACGAGCGGATGTGCGAGTGCCATGATTATGCCTCCCCGAGCTTCTTGACAGCGGCCTCAGTCCAGACAGTAAGTCTACCTGCATGAGTTCCGGGTGCCAGAACATTCGCGTTCAGAGAAGTGACCGGCATGACATCAACACCTGCAAGGTTTGCACCTGCGGTAAAACCGGGAGCTGCAGTGACGATTAAGACGGACTTTGCCTGCTTGTACTTGCGTCCACGCGTCTTTCCACGACCTGCACGGATTGCACGGGAGTTCTTTGCACGCTCAAGATCGGCGCCAAGTCCGAGGGCGATTAATGCCTTCTTGACTTCTGCGGTCTTTGCAAGTGCTTCAAATGCATCCTCAACGACAATTGCTGCATCGCCCTCAAACTTGTGACCGCGGGCGGTAACGAGTTCGGTGTTGATGGTTGCTGCAATTGCAGAACGGATTGCCTTTGCCTTCTCCTTCTTGTTGATCTTCTCAACAAGGATCTTCTCGACTTTTGGTGCGTGTGCCGGGTGGCCACCTTTGGTCTGCGGAACTTTTGCACCGCGGGATCCGTTCTTGATACGCGGAATCTTGGATTCTCCGCGTTTGGAACCCCATCCTTCTGCAGAGGTTCTCATACCTGCATACGGGTTTGCACCGTACGGCTGATACTGTTCGCTCTGATAAGCGAGGACAGCTCTCTTAATGAGGTCTGGGCGGAACTCTTCGTTGAAGACTGCCGGAAGCTCGATCTCGTGGAGAACAGAACCGTTAATTGCTTTTACATTTGCTTTCATCGGTCAGATTCACCCCTGCTTGCTTTGGAGACTCACAAACTCAACAACAGGAGTCTGGATGGTCTTCTGTTCACCCATACGGGTTGCGGGACGGATACGAATCAGGCGTTTTGCCGGACCCGGGATAGAACCCTTAATCAGGACGTAGTTACCGCGGACAAGACCGTAGTGGAGGAATCCTCCTGCTGGGTTAATCTCATCGGGGTTGTCACCAAGTTTAATGATTCTCTTGTTGAACTCCGTGCGCTGCTGGAAGCCCATCTGACCTGGCATTGGAACCTGCCAGCGAACGTGGTGCGGAGTCCACGGACCAAGAGTTCCGATGTGGCGGGTCTTCTTGGTTCTTGCGTGCTTTCTCTTTCTCAGAGTGATACCGAATCTCTTGACAGCTCCCTGGAATCCTTTTCCTTTGGTGATTCCGGTAATGTCAGCAAACTGGCCTTCAGAGAGGATGGTGTTCATCTCAACGCTGGTGCCAAGAAGAGAGAGAGCATAGTCAAAGCGTTCCTGTGCGCTGCCACCGGCAACACGGATTTCCATTAAGTCAGGAACCTTTTTCGGGACACCGGTAAGTGTGTCCGGCTGGGTGTACATCAGAACCATAACTTCGACGACATCTGCCATTGCAGCATTGATCTTCTCGGTTGCAGCTGTGGCGTTGTGTGCCTTTGCTTTGGTGATTCTGCCGGAAAGTGCGGCAACATCCTCAGACCAGACTTCGGTAAGCGGGTGCTTGCCGTAGGTGTCTTTAACATAGACGCGGATTGCAGCAACTTTCATTGCCGGGATCTCGATGACGGTCACCGGGACCATAATTTCCTTGCCTTCTGTCGGGCTTTTTTTGTGATCGTCAATCATAATGACGTGGGTCATGCCGGCCTTGTAGCCTGCAAATCCCTGAAGCGTGGGCTGCCCGTTATACTCCGGCCAGGATTGGTACTTTGGTACAATACTCTTGGCCCTCTTGCGAGGATAGTATGCGAGGGAACCGGCACGCGGTCTCACAGTTCTCATGTGTTAATCAGTCCTTAATACTGTGGTCTTTTCGTTCCCGCGGGAACGAAAGACGTCTGCTGTGGTTGTCAATTATAAACAACCGTTCTTTCACCATTAGCCTGCGATTTCACAAATCGCCTTCGACCATGGGACGTACATTCTTGTGTCGGTCTCCGCTTTCTGTACAGATGCACAGATGCTTAGAAGACGGAAAGACGGGTAGCAATTGATCCATTAGGATATCCGCATGAACGACAACGTCTTGTCTGTTCTTGTGGTTTATGCCCGAATGACGCATATTGTATGCGCGCCGCACAGTTGCGGCTTCCAAGTCTCACGTAAGAGAACCTGACAGTTCACGCGCTCTTTGGTTTTCACAAAGAATGGGCTCGTCCTGCTGACGTTCGCCCGGCGCGCTTCATCAGACCTATTGAGGTCTTAATCCTTTGCGGGGTTTGCCCACGAAAGGGTTACACGATAATGAAAACAAGACAGAATCTGTGTGTTTTCAAACCAACTGGATATCCACGATACACAGCAGCTATGCTGATATCAGCCTATGAAGGCTTCACTATTATTGGAAGAGTGAGATAATAAAGGTAATGGGGAAAAGGATGATAAAAATAAAAGAGGTCATCCGAAGTAGAGATCGCCGTCAGTGTTAAGATATACCCGGATGTCTTCTCTGACATGCCGACCTTTGATCTTTTCAGGCATGTAGGAACTGATGCGATTGATTAAGGAGATGCTGTCATACCGAATTTTTATGTTCAGAGGGGCTGCAGCCTGATAGATGAGATGGGGAGCTTCCATGAGATCAGTGCCTGCGGCAAGGACACAAAGGTCTGCGGCATCAAGAGTGTAGAGAAATTCGAGGGTTTCTTTGGCACGCCGGATATTTTCGTTGGCAGATTTTTCGATTGTACAGATGTTTGCTTTTGATGTCCCGAGACGATCAGCGATCTGCTGCTGGGTCATTCCTTGCTTACGGTATCTGATAACTTCCTTCTGGCGATCGGTAAGGAGAGTATCTTTCATGGTTATTAATATAAGTCTGTTAACTATAAACATATTTGGTTAAAGTAGTGTACTTCTCTGGGATCAAAAAAGAGTCTATTAAATACGTCCAGAAAATTTTTATCACGCTCTACGCGCATGAATCTGCAGATATTTTGATCAGTTTTTTGGTAAGACGAGTGAAGAATATAAGAAATGTGTCTCCTATGAGTCCTTGAACGGAATTTTCTGTATTGGGACTTGCTCTGATATATCCAGATTTGAGGAGGTTTTTCTTTAATATCAAATATTTTACCGTATTTTTGGAAATGACATTATCAATTCACAAACCTTATATTGGTTCTCGTCGATAATCTGATGTTCTCATTGAAAATGAGAGGTGTAATAAATATGGTAGTTAAGGTAGGAGTTGCAAAGCTCGGTAACATCGCATCCGGTGTTATGGCAGAGCTTCTTTTAGATGAGCGTGCAGACCGTGAAGACATGATGACTTTCATGGCAACCTCTGGAACGAAACTGCAGAAGGAAGATGTTGACCGTGTTGTGTCCAACCTGAAAGCATGGCAGCCGGATTTTGCAATTGTTGTTTCCCCGAACGGTGTTCTTGAGGGACCGACTGGTGCACGCGAGGATCTTGCAGCAGCAGGTATTCCGACGATCGTTATTACTGATGATGTCACAACCAAGAAAGAACAGTTTGCAGCACTGAAAGAATCCAAATTCGGATACATCATTGTAAAGGCAGACGCCATGATTGGTGCACGCCGCGAGTTCCTTGACCCGGTTGAGATGGCAGACTACAATGGCAATCTTGTGAAGGTTCTTGCCCTGACCGGTGCATTCCGCAAGCTCCAGACCGAGCTTGACAAAGTCATCGACCAGGTGAAGGCAGGAAAGAAGGGCGATGAGATTGTTCTCCCGAAGGTTGTCCTGAACTCTGACAACTCTACCAAGGGTGAATTCAACAACCCGTACGCACTTGCAAAGGCACGTGCAGCATATGAGATTGCACAGTCTGTTGCGGGTGTCAACGTGAAGGGCTGTTTCATGACCAAAGAGTGGACCGACTATGTCCCAATCGTTGCTTCTGCACACGAGATGATGCGTGTCGCAGCAGTTCTCTGCGACGAGGCACGTGAGCTTGAGAAGGCAGGCGACTCTGTTATCCGCAAGCCACACAAGAAGACTGGTGAGATTGTCTCCAAGGTCGCTCTTATCAGCAAACCTGAGTAAGTATATTTGAAAAAAATATTTTTTTTCTTTTTGGCATTTTGTTTGTGAAGTCGTATGCTGAGTACGATCTGTTTTTTGATCTTTTGGTTTGGTAGGATTCAATGTCTGTGTGTCCGGTAGGATTCAATTTCTGATTTTTTGATATGTTGTACTTTGTTTGCGGAATTCGATTTGATTTTGTTATTCTCCGGAGTGTGATTCGTTGATTGATGAAGTGTTTTCGAAGGAATATTTGGTATATTTTTTGAATGGATTTGGTAGGAAGTTTAATGTGAATTTTTTTGGAGAGGGGATTTCGGGATTTTTTGGTTGGCTATCTTCTCTGTTTTGCGAATATTTGTAATTTTGATCCTGTGGGATTGAATCCTTATTTAGGAGGAATTACACTTGAAAAATACAAAGATTATGGTTGTTCTGGCCATCTTCCTCGCTGCAGCACTCTTCGTGAGCGCAGGGGCCGCAGCAGCGAATGCCGCCACGAACAATACATCCATTACTATACCAGATGGTATTACACTTACCAATGGTACAGCATCCATCATTGAGGTAAAGATTGGCCTTAATGCAACAGATGGAGGTAAACTTACCTTCAAGAATGTAACGATCTATGACGATGAGAACAACAATCTTGGAAATAATGGGACTACTCTGATTCCCCAATCCGGTACTTACTTCATCTCTATTAAACCGGTGAAAGCAGGTTCCCAGCTGCTCACGGCGAAATTTGTGATAAGCGAGGACGACCTCAACGAGAATAATGCCACCTACACTTCAGTGGCAGTAAATGTACAGGAAGCAGCACCTGTGGCAGAATCGTTCGGCCCGTTCTTCGTGTACGAAAAGATCTCTCCGTCCGACATCGGTGGAGCAAAGGCCCTGTACAAACTTTCCGGCGACGCAACCCCGGCTGTCCTTGACACCATTGCCGTTTCGGAAGAAACCACGCTCCTGAAAGAGATGATCGGCAACAACGTCGGCGTCTGGTACACCAGCCCGACCGGCGGTAGCTACGCCACCATCTGGTACCCGGAGATCACGCTCAAAGCAGAGCTGACCACCGGTGACCTCACTGGAGTCGGAACCTCCAGCGGTGACTCCATCGACGGCAAGACCATCAACAAAGACACCAACGTCACCTTCAAGATTGACGCACCAAAACTGGGTGGAGAGCCAATTCAGTCCGCAGAATCGGGTAAGAACATCTCCACCGTAAAGATCGTCTTCACCACGCCCGCCGGCGGTAAGACTACAGAGTTTGGTATCTACAACTTCGCAAACGTTAAGTTGGAATCTGCCCAGACCACCATGAAGAAGACCACGCAGCCGGGCAACGACGCAGCCGCAGGTCAGTGGACTGCTCAGGCAGAGTTCGAAACGTTCGGTAACTTCTCCGGATTCAAAGACTACGGTGCAAAATCCAACACCATCACGTTCACCATCCAGAGCAGCACCCTGACCATCACGGCAGCCAAGGACTCCGTCGTCCGCAGCAACCCGTTCACCGTAACCATTCAGGGCAAGAGTCAGGGACTCTACAATGTAACCATTGAAAACGCAGTTGACACCGACGTAAACCCGTCCCTCCAGCCAAACCAGAACGGATGGCAGAAAGACTTGGAAAAAATCGGTACCTCAGTCATTGGTGCACAGTTCAAGACCGACGCAAGCGGAAAGCGTACCATCCAGTACAACACCGCAGCAGAGACCACAGACAAAACCTACACCATCAGAGTTGAAAAGAATGGCGACCACTCCGACTACGACAAAGTCAAAGTCAAAGTCGAGAAAGGAGCAGTCACCATCTCCGCATCTGGTGACGGAACCTACTACATCGGTGAAGAAATCACACTCACCGGAACCAACACGGACAGCACCAACGTCTTCCTGTTTGTCACCGGCCCGAACCTGAAACACACCGACGGTGTCGTTCTCAAAGATCTCGGAGGAGACAGCGGAAAAGAGAACCCGGCATACAGTGCAGCCAACCCGGTTCAGGTAAGAACCGACAACACGTGGGAATACAAGTGGGATACAACCCTGATCTCCCTCGATGACGGTGCATACACCGTCTATGCAACCAGCAGACTCACCAACGGTAAGTCTTCCGGAGAACAGAACCTCGGTAAAGTCAGTGCTGACTCAACCACTTGGCTGAACTCCAAAGCAAATGTTTATGGAAGCGAAGTCGGTGACAGCTACTATGCAGTCAAACTCTCTGACTCCGAGTACGCAACCGTCTCCGTCAGCCTGAAAAAGCCGTTCCTCTCCGCAGTCCCGTCCGGAACCGTCGTTGCAAAAGGCGACAAGATTTATCTCCGCGGAACCGCCGAAGGCGACCCGAACTCACTGATGCTCTACATCTTCGGCCCGAACTTCTATAACATCGAATCCATCACTGTAGAAGATGACGGAACCTACGAAAAGAAGATCGAAATCGGAAACGACTGGGCATCCAACCAGTACTACGTCGTCATCGAACACCCGATGGAAAACGGAGTGATTGATGTTTACGACACTGGTGCAGACAGTAACCCGAGAACACTCTCCATCTACAATGCTAATAAATCCCTTGGAGTGCAGTCCTCCTTCGTTGTTGAAGGAGCAGGAAAACTTCAGAGTGCCAATGCAGCAGATGCGCTGACCAAGATGATCGACAACCCGAACATCGATGATATCTATACCAAACTCACCTTCACCGTAGCTGAACCGCGTATCGATATCACCAACCCGGGAGACAAAGCAGTAGGAACGAAGTTCACCATCTCCGGTACCACCAACCTCGCAGTTGATGATCAGATCCTTGTCGAAGTCGTCTCCTCCTCATTCAACGCAGTTGACAAGAGCCAGTCCTCCGCAACCTCCGGTGTCTCTCAGAGCACAAAAGTTGTTGCAGGCGAAGGCGCTGACAACACCTGGTCCGTCGAAGTTGACACCACCAACTGGAAACTCGACGAGTACACCATCAAGGTCCAGGGCATCGAAGTCGGCATCACAGCAACGACCAACTTCAACCTCGTTGAAAAAGTCGTGACCCAGACTCCGACCGCAACTACAACCGGTGCTCCGGCAACCACCACTGCAACCGCAACTGCAACCGCAACCCCGTCAACTCCGGGCTTCGGCGCATTCATTGCACTCGCAGGACTTGGTGCAGTAGCACTTCTCGTACTCCGCCGCAACTAAGCAGCGTGCAACACCACACGGTTTGCAACCCGGAAACGGGAAACAAACCCTGATTTTTTATTTTTACTTTTTTCTCAACCACATTCACCACATCTGCCAACCGGCACAAAACCCGGACCCGGCATAAAAATTTCAAAAATCCCTCATCCCCTCAACCAACAACTAAACCCCCTCACAACATACGGTGATTTCGGAAATGGGTGAAAACAACAATGACACCAGCCACAAACAACATCAAAGAACTCAAAACAGGAACCGACCTCGAAACAAAAGCTCCGGTCCGCTTCATCGGATCCGTAACTCCCATCAGTGACTTCCTGCAACTGTACGACAACAAAAAAACCCGGGAAAACTACCGGCTCGCAATCGGCGCCTACCTCCGATGCATCTATCCGGGCACCTTCAAACGGCCCCACGAAATCGACCCCCATGCAGTCACCTACCTCAAAGAACTCGCAGAAGGCAGAAACTATCATCGCGACCTCAGACTGGCGGGCACCACCTTCTCCAAAAACTACGCCCCCATGACCGCAAACCTCTACCTCAAAGCAACCTGCGTCTGGCTTGAAGACAGCGGCATCTCCCTCAGCCGGCGCGACCGCTCACGAATCTTCGTCAGCCTCCCGCCCGCGCGGGCATCCACCAAAGAAATAGAACTCAAACGCAAAGTCTTCCAGGAAATGTACCTCGAAATGCCCGAACACATCGGCGCCCTCCTCCTCACCATGGTAGGATCCGGCATGCGGCTCGGCGAAGCCACCAAACTCCTCAAAACCGACCTCGACGACAGCCAACCCAGAACCGCCGTAAACATCCGTGCCGAAATCACCAAAACAAAAACAGCACGGGTCACCTACCTCACACAAGAAGCATCCGAAGCACTCCGCGACTACTTCGCCGTCCGCAGAGACGACGACCCGCGGGTATTCCCCTTCTCAGCCCTCACCGCCCAGTACCACTTCCGCAAAACCGCCGACTTCCTCGGCTACGGAAACCCCGACCCCGCAACCAACACCCGCCAGCTCCACTGGCACATGACCCGCAAATGGTTCATCTCCCGGTTCAGCCTTGCCGCAAACAAAGACATCGCCGAACTCCTCGCCGGCCACGAAGGATACCTCGCCGCATCCTACCAGCGCTACACCAGAAAACAAATCATCAAACAATTCAAAAAAGCCGAACGTGAAATCAGCATCCTCCGGTAACCTCAAAACCGAATCACATCCAGCGTAAACAACATCACCGGCACCATAACCGCCCCCATACAAAAAATCCGGGGCACATCCACAAGACCGGGAACCATCCCCACCAGCGTAGCGGCTGCCAGAACCAACAAACCAAACGGCCCGCAAAACACAAACGACATCCCAACCAAAAACACAAGCACCACCCCCGCAACCAACCGCTGACTCACCCGCATCAAAACCGGAACACACCGCGACCCAGCAACCGTCACACCATACCCGCACAACGCAGCAACCCCCGCAACCAACACCACAAAAGACAACGACGGCAACTCCAGCGACCCCAGCGCCACCATCGCCCCGCTCCGCATCCTCCCCACCGCATACAACGCCGCAATCCCCAGAACCGCATTCGCCGTATTCGCCGCACTCGTCGCAACCAAATACCCCCGTGCATCCACCCGCTCAAAATCCCCGTCACGCCGGATCGCAAGCAGCGCATTCGCCGTCCCGCTCGAAAACCCCGGCAGCCACCCCACAACCGCCCCCGCAACAGCACCCCGCAACCCGCTCCAGATCACCTCTCTCCTCTCAATCAGCAGCCCCGAAAACCGCTGCGGAGGAACCTCCACAACCGACCGCATCGACAACAACAAAACCGGCACACCAAACAACCCCGTCAACAGAGGAAGCAGCACCTCCCCGACCCCGAACACCCCAACCGAAAAATGCGCATACCCCAACGAAAACACACCCAAAACACCCGACACCCCAAACACCGCAAACGCCCACCCCGGCGACCGCGAAAACACCACCAACAAACCCGCCGCAACCAAAATCACCAACCCGACACCCCAATCAATATACCCCTGCATCGGCGGAAGAACCAGCATAAACACCACAAACAACGGAAGACACAACACAAACCCCGCCACACTCCCGAGAGCCGACACCCGAACCGCCTCCTCCCCATGACCCGCCAGACACAACCGGTGAGCAGGAAGCACCGACAAAACCGTATCCGGATCCGGCACCCCCAGAAACGTCGACGGAACCGCATCAACAAACGTATGCGTAACCATCATCGCCACAATCGCCGCAGCAAGACCCTCCGGCCCGAACAAAACCAACAGCGGCCCTGAAACCCCCGCCAGAAAACCCGCAACCGTATTCGAATGCACCCCCGGCACAATCCCCGAAATCGTCCCGAGAACAACACCCACAACACACCCCACAACCGCACCAAGCATACCACAATATCGACGGGACAGAATATTAACTCTGGCCGTCCAATACTCATCCATGTTACTTGCAATCACCCGTCTTGCCGAAAAAAGTACGACAGACGCGGCCCTCTGCAAACACTACGGACACGAATGCCGTGTCGTCTCCCCCCTCCGTGCCGAAATCCGCAGCAGCACCATTCAGACATTCGTCCTCGCCGCAGCCGACCACGAATTCGATGCAATATTTTTCACCAGCGCCCTTCCCGCACAAAAAATTGCCCCGCTCCTCCCCCCCCACCTCACCAAAACAACACGAGTGATCGCCATCGGCCCGCAGACCACAAAAGCACTCCACGAATCCGGCATCGCCGCAGAAACACTCCCGACCTATTACTCACGGGACTTCGTCCCGTACCTCGGTGACTGGATCAAAGAAAAACGCATCGGCATTCCGCGTGCCGACGTCCCGAACCCTGAACTGATCAACGCAATCGAAGAAGCAGGCGGCATGGCGTTTGAGTACCGGTGCTACGGTCTCGAACCAACCAACCAACCGCTGAACCTTGACAACGTTGACGCGATCCTTTTCACCAGCGCCAACTCCTACAAAATGGCACTCCTTCCCCCTCTCAAAAATATTCTGCCGATAGCCATCGGCGACATCACCGCAGAAGCCATGCGTACCGGAGGGCTTGAACCGAAAATCATCGGCGACGGATCATTGGAAGGAACACTCAAAGCCCTGAACACCTACCTGCGGAGCATCAAATGAGCTACACCGGCGTCCTGCTGGTGGACAAACCCCGGGGCCCGAGCAGCCATCAGGTTGCCGCCTGGGTTGGCGACATGCTCAAAAGCAGTGTCGGACACTCCGGAACCCTCGACCCGATGGTCTCAGGCGTCCTGGTGGTCATGCTCGGTAAAGCGGTGCGGCTCGCACCGCTCCTGCTCCTGCACGAGAAAGAGTATGTCGCGTGCCTCCGTCTTCATGCAGACATCCCACGCGATCAGGTTGAAGAAGCAGTAAAGCAGTTCACCGGCCGGATTTATCAGCGACCGCCCCGCCGTTCGGCGGTGAAGCGGGCGCTGCGCATACGGGTAATTCACCGAATCGAACTTCTGGATATGCAGGATCGACTGGTACTGATCCGTGTCCGCTGCGAAGCAGGAACCTACATCCGATCACTCTGCGTACATATCGGCCGGGTACTCGGCTGCGGCTCACAGATGATTGAACTGCGGCGGACACGTTCGGGCGGATTTTCGGTGGAGGATACATATACCCTGCATGAAATCCGTGATGCGGTTGAGCGGGGCGATGAAAAAGCGATTCGATCCATGCTGCTCCCGCCCGAGGAAGCAATCATGGACATTCCAAAGATTGTTGTTCGCCCCGGAGCAGCGGATGCGGTTGCCCGCGGCGCAGTTCTTGCGGGCGTCGGTATTCTCCGGTGTGACCCGTTTGTCCGGGGACAGAGTGTTGCAATCGTTACGGAGGAAGGGAAGCTGGTTGCACTTGCCGAGGCAGTACGTGATTCTGCAAAGTTTGTCTGCGGCGAGCCTGGTTTTGTGGCAAAATCCACCCGGGTTTTTGTTTCTCCGTCCAATGCAAACACGTAATATTAATAAAGACAGAGAACTCACGTAGTATGCTAGTTTGCTGAGGTAGTCTAGCGGTAGGGCGCGGGCCTGGAAAGCCCGTGAGGCGAAAGTCTCTCGGGAGTTCAAATCTCCCCCTCAGCGTTTTTGTTTTTTATTGTGTTGTTCTTGTGAGTTTTTGTGTATGTTTTGTTGATCTTTTTGTTTGGTAGGATTCAATATTCGTGGGGGCGGTAGGATTCAATCTCAGTGTTTTGTGTTTGTGGTACTTTGTTTGTGATTTTCTTTTTGTTTCTGTGATTTTTGTTCGGGACTTCGTTGATCGGTGAAGTATTTTTGGTGTAAAATCCGCGAGGATTCGGGGTATTTTTGGATCAGATTTGGTAGGATGTTTAATGGGAAATTTTTCGGAGTACTGTCTTCAAGAGATTTTATTTGAGATTTTCCTGAATTTGATGATTTTTTGAAAATTTTTGTGTGCGGGATTGAATCCTCATTTAGGAGGAATTACACTTGAAAAACATGAAAATAATGGCAGTTCTCGCCGTATTGCTCATTTCAGCTCTTTGTATGGGAGCAGTCTCTGCAGCAGGAGACTATACAAATGTGTCAAACGAGGGAAGTGCCTTCGTCTTTGAGAAAATTGCTCTCAATGGAACTGAGACTGGCAATACCAGTACTGTTCTCACTAAGTTCTCTGAGGGTAGCAATCCAACTGCAGTGAATACCATTTACGCAGATACCAATGGCAATTTCAGCCTGTATGAATCCTCAGTAAACGGTCAATACGGTACGTACTACGCTACATCCACTTGGGATGCAGACAACATGTCAAAGGTTTTCCATGTCTCTATTTGGTATCCGGAACTCAGTCTCAAGGCAGAACTGACTACTTCTATCGACGGAACGACAGGAAAAACCTCTGGTGACTCTGTTGAAGGTAAGACCATCAATAAAAACACCAACGTCACGTTCCTGCTGAACACACCAATGGTCGGTCCAGCAAACAAACCGGGCAGATTCGTTAGTAGTGATAACAAAAACCTGAGTGCAAAAATTGTATTCACCACTCCGGTCGGTGGAAAGACCACTGACTTCGGTGTATGGTTTGGTGCTCCGCAGAAATTTGGTGCTCTCACCGTTAATCAGTCCCAGAACAATGCAGGCTCTGCCAGACCGGGTGAAGATGCAACTGCAGGTACTTACACCGCACAGGCTGAGTTTACCAACTACAAGCCCTTCTCGGACAACGCAAAGAAATCCAACACGGTCTCCTTCACTGTCCAGAGTACTTCTCTTTCACTGACAGCAGACAAAGATTCTGTTGTTCGCAGCAACCCGTTCACCACAACGATTCAGGGTGACTCCAAGAAAGTGTACTTCATCTATGTTGAAGGAACTGACGAAAACCAGCCGTACCTCCTTCCAGGTCAGTCTGGATACCAATCACAATACAACACGATCCCGGTGACCAGCTCTAACTCTCCAATCTCTCCGGCTGTTAATAACAACACGGTTGATGTCAGTGGTCAGAAGTACCACTCTTGGGGATACTTCGAGACCGATGCATCCGGTAAGAGAACGGTTCAGTTCAACACCCAGGACAACACCGATGACAAGACCTACACCGTCAGAGTAATTACCGTCAACGGTAATGTAAAAGGCGATGACTACGACACCGTCAAAGTCAAAGTCGAGAAAGGTTCAGTTACCATCTCCGCATCCGGTGACGGTTCCTACTACCTCGGTGACGAGATCAAACTGACCGGTACCAACACCGACAGTTCCTACATCTTCCTGTTCATCGATGGCCCGAACCTTGGCTACTCCGACGGAGTTGTTCTCAAGAACCTTCCGGACCAGACAGCAGCTTACAGTGCAACCAACCCGATCGATGTCAAGACTGACAACACGTGGGAGTACAAGTGGGATACTTCAAACATTGCACTCGACACTGGGGCATACACCATCTATGCAACCAGCAAGCTTACCAATGGAAAAGCATCCTCTGCAATCAAACTCACCGAAGACCTGAACTCCAAATTCAATGTGTATGGAACTGTTCTTGTTTCGGGCACCAATGATTACTACGCAGTCAAACTCTCCGACTCCGAGTATGCAACCATCTCTGTCTCTCTGAAACAGCCGTTCCTGTCGGCAAACCCGTCCGGAACCGTTGTCGCAAAGGGTGACAAGATCTACATCCGCGGTAACGCAGAAGGAAACCCGAACTCACTCTACCTCTACATGTTCGGTCCGAACTACTACGAGAAGTACTCCGTCTCCGTTGAGACTGACGGAAGCTACGAGAAGAAGATCGAGATCCCGAGCAGCCTCGCATCCAACCAGTACTTCGTCGTTGTTCAGCACCCGATGTACAATGGCCAGTTTGATGCATACGAAGAGAAGGGTGTATTCATGATCCGCAACACCACCACCGGCGGTTCCCAGCAGGGTTCCTTCGTGGTGACCGGTGCAAACAAGCTCCAGGGATCCCAGGCAGCCGATGCACTGACCAAGATGATTGATTCATCCAACATCGACGATATCTACACCAAGCTCACCTTCAACGTTGAAGAGGCATGGATCAGAATCAACACCGTCGGTGACCAGGCAACAGGAACGAAATTCACCATTTCCGGTACCACCAACCTTGCGGTTGATGACCAGGTTCTGGTAGAAGTGAAGTCCTCCAGCTTCGACGTTACAGACAAGTCCTCAACCTCCATGACGTCCGGTGTCTCTCAGGCAGTCAAAGTCGTGAAGGGCGACGGAACTGACAACGTATGGTCTGTTGAAGTCGACTCGACCAACTGGAAGCTTGACGAGTACACTGTAATTGCATCCGGTATCGAGGCAGATGTCTCCACAACGCAGAACTTCAACCTCGTTGAGAAGATCAACACCCCGACTCCGACCGCAACTTCCACCGGTGTTACGCCGACCACCACTGCAACCGCAACTGCAACCGCAACCCCGTCAACTCCGGGCTTCGGTGCATTCATTGCACTCGCAGGACTTGGTGCAGTAGCACTTCTCGTACTCCGCCGCAACTAAGCAGCGTGAAACAAAAAGAGAAGAGTAACGCTCAGGAGAAATCCTGAGAAACACCACTCTCTCTTTTCAGAAAAAAATTTGAAAACTCTTTTTCCAAACTTGATCAGAAAGTAAACGCGATGGACGAATGTACATCCTCGATGAAAACAATCCCGGTCCCGACCGGATGGAGTCACGTACTATTCATGCCGGTTATTTTTCGGTGGAACAAAAAATAAAATCTGATGTAAGGTCCGACCATTCCGTCCCTGAAACAAAATAAAAAAAAGAATCGTGAGTAAACCCCGCAAAAAATTATGCAACACGCCGGACCGGCGGCACGCGATCCAGCAGCATCCCTTCCACCACAACCGGCATGCTCACTCTCGCCTCCTCAATCGCACGTTGCAGCCTCCATCCACGTTCTGCATAGATCGTCAGAATCGGCTCACCCTTCTTTACCGCCTCTCCCGGTTTTTTATGCAAGTGCAGACCGGCACCATGATCCGCCGGGGACCCCGCGGTCCGGGCAATATTGATCAGTTCCCGGTTCTTCACCGCAACCACATAGCCATCATTGGGAGCCGGCACATCAAACACATTTGATCCAAATACAAGATCCGAGGACGTAATCTTCGGATCGCCTCCCTGCACCGCAATAATCTCTTTCATTTTTGCCAGAGCCTTCCCGTTTCGGATCAACTCCATTGCAGCCTCTGCTCCAAACCCGTACGCCGTTTTACCGGTCATCTCCAGCGCCATACCGGCAAGTGCCACACTCTTCTGCATCAGGGAGTTCGGACCTGTATCTCCTTCCAGGATTCTGAGGGCTTCCGCAACCTCCAGATTCACGCCGATATTCCTGCCGACCGGCGCACCGCCATACGTGATCGCACATTCAACACGGATGCCAAGCCTCCGGCCGAGTTCGATCAGTTCTCCTGCAAGCACTCTCCCTTCCGCCTCATCCGGGATCTTCGTTCCGGGACCAACCGGAATATCAATCACACACGTATCAGATCCTACCGCCATCTTCTTTGCCATAATGCTTGCGAGCATCTGACCGCGTGCATCGATCTTCAGCGGGTACTCATACGTAATGATCATGTCATCGGCGGGAGCAATGTTGGTCGCCCCTCCCCAGACGATTACTCCGCCGGCTTTGAGCGTCATCTGCTGAATCTCCTGCACCGTAAAGGTAACAGGGGCAAGTGCCTCCATCAGATCGGCTGTCCCGCCCGCACCGGTAATAGCACGGGAACTGGTTTTGGGGATGAGAAGACCGGACGCTGCGATGACCGGCACAACGAGAAGTGTAATTTTATTTCCCGGCACACCACCGATGGAGTGTTTATCCACGATTGGCCGGGTATTGAAAGTCAGTCGGTCTCCGGAGGCAACCATCTCGCGGGTGAGCGATTCCACTTCATCCATGTCAAGGCCGTTGATATATGCGGCGGTGATGTAGGCGGTAATCTCGGAGGGGGAAAGGACTTCCTTGGTCATGTCCTCAACGATCTGTGCGGTTTCTTCACGGCTCAACCGTCCGCCGTCCATCTTTTTGCGGATGAACTCAATGGATGCGGGGCGGGATGACGCACGGATTTCTACGGAGTCACCATCCGTAATCTGAAGACGCTTATTAACACCAGAGCTGATGGTTACGTGCCCAGGGGAGATGAGGGTCTCGGTTATTACGACAGGGGCACGGACAGAGGTCCCTTTAGGGGTATTGAATATCGTGACCCGGTCTCCTTCCCGGACTCCAATCTGCCGGGCGTCGTCTGCATGGAGCAGAACGATTACGGTGGCAATGTCAACGAGGGAACTGGTGAGTATCATCAGATGACATTTAGGCAGGGGAATGTGATAAGGGTTTGCTCCGTGTCCATTTTTTCTGATGTCGGGGAACGGGAGGGAAGTTCACGGTCAGCCAGACACTGGATACTTACGATAAAAAAAATTTCAAATTTTTTCGTTGCTCTTTCCGTCTCAAAAAATAGATGTGTACGGTTTCGACAGATACCCGTGCAAGTGAGTGTGGTTTTGATGCAATTTCATTTTTCGCACGTCTCCCGGGGCTAAAACATGATTCCCCAATCATGTTTTCCACGTGCCGTTTGCACGTGAAACATTTCCTCAAGTCACTGGCACCTCAGATCTCTACCGGTTGACGTGCGGGACGGAATTCATGAGTTTACGTATACTCCTGTTTTTTATCTTTTGTAGTTGCCGGGTATCTTTTGTCGCCGTTCAGATTTTTCTGAAAAAAAGAGGATTGTTTTCCCGGAGGAAAATTCCGCTCTTTTTTGTTGCACGCAGTTAGGTTCTGCGGAGTACGAGAAGTGCTACTGCACCAAGTCCTGCGAGTGCCACGAATGCGCCGAAGCCCGGGGTTGCCGGAGTTGCGGTTGCAGTCGCGGTTGTACCGGTCGGGACAGCGGTTGCACCGGTCGCGGTTGGGGTCGGGGTGTCGGGCAGTTTCTCCACAACGTTGAAGGTCGTGCTCGTCGAGATGTCGACCTCAATGCCGCTCACTTTAATGGTGTACTCGTCAAGGTTCCAGTTGGTCGTGTCAATTTCGACAGACCAGGTGTTGTCGCCACCTTCCCCTGCAACAACCTTCGTCGTCCGAGAGACGCCGGAAGTTGGAGAACTCTGGGTCTTATCAACTGCGGAGAACGAGGAAGACGTCACGTCAACAAGGATCTGGTCGTCAACTGCAAGGTTGGTGGTGCCGGAGAGGGTGAACTTCATTCCAACTGCCTTATCTCCCGGATTGACGAGTTTGATCCACGGTTCGGAAACGGTAAACGTCAGCTTGGTGTACTTGTCATCGATGTTCGGTGAGTCGATCATCTTGGTGAGTGCATCTGCTGCATTCGCTCCCTGAAGTTTTCCGGGACCGGCAACGATGAAGGAAGACTGTATCGAATATCCGTCTACGTTGTAGATGAAGAGTTCAGTCGGATCCTGGGGATCATCCACCTGCACATCGATCTTATTGTTGTACATCGGGTGCTCGATGACGACATAGTACTGGTTGGACGCCCAGTCGGATCCGATATCAATCTTCTTTTCGTAAGATCCATCATCTTCTACCGTAATGGAGTCGTAGACAAACTTGTTCGGACCAAAGATGTAGAGCTGGAGTTTGCTTGGGTCGCCTTCTGCGGTTCCGCGAATATAGACCTTATCGCCTTTTGCGATGACGGTTCCGGACGGCGCGGCAAAGATGAACGGCGTCTTCAGGTTCACGGAAACGGTTGCATACTCGGCGTCAGAGAGTTTGACCGCGTAATATCCGTAGTATCCTTCACCAGGACCAGGCAGGAGCGTTCCATACTCTTTTTCGTTGTCGGTTGCTTCATAACTATAGTTCAGAAATGCATTGCTGGAAGACTTTCCGTTGGTGAGTCTGCTGGCTGCATAAATGGTGTATGCACCGGTGTCGAGACCACAGTTTTCTGTGTTCCACTTGTACTCCCAGGTGTTGTCTGTTTTAACAGATACTGGCTGAGTATTATCCTTTGCTGGTTCGTTAGTGCCGCCAACAGTCTTCAGGGCGAGTCCGTTGGTTGCAAGGTTCGGACCAGTGATAAACAGGTAGACATCGCTACTGTCGGTGTTGGTACCGGTGAGTTTGATTTCAGCACCGATGAAGTAAGAGCCGTCGCCGGTTGCGGAGATGGTTACTGCTCCCTTTTCGACCTTGACCTTGGTGGTATCATAGTCTGTCGGGTCAGGCTCGTATTCGTACTTCTTCAGAGCCTCCACTTTGATGGTGTAGGTCTTGTCTGTGGTCTCTGCGATGGTGTTGTACTGTACATTCCGGTTACCGGATGCATCGGTCATGAAGACAGCACCGCCGATATGATCCTCGTCATCATACTGCCATCCGTCCTGGTACTGCTGGAGGGTCGGGTTGACGTCAGTCTCAGATGCACCGTCAAGGTAGATGAGGTAATATGCCAGACTATCTCCCTGGATCGTCACAACGAATGGATTGTTGCGGACAACGGAGTCCTTTACCGCGGTCAGGGTAAGTGAGGTGCTCCGCACGTCGAACGTGATGGTGTTGGACTTCTTTGCATAGTCCTTGAACGGCTGTGTTACATACTGTGCCTGAACGGTCCAGGTTCCGGCTTCTGCATTCCTGCCGGGTGCAGCGGGACTCGTAATGGTCTCAGCCCTATTCATCCGAATGAGGCTGAACTCGTGGAGTCCGAAACTATGAGTCTTGCCGCCGGACGGTGTCGTGAAGATGAGTTTTGCCGAACACCCAAGTGTCGGAGCTACCTGCGGGCTGCCGATCTTGAAGCTGACGTTGGTGTTCTTGTTGATGGATTTCCCGTCAATGGAGTCACCGGAGGTGGACATCCCATCTTTACCGGTTGTGAGTTCGGCTTTCAGGCTGATTTCCGGATACCAGATGGTAACGTACTCGCCGCTATCCTTCGGGTTACCTTTGTAGTAGTAGGTACCGTACATTCCATTCACCACTTCTTCGGTGAGCTGGAACTCTCCGTCTTTGCCTGAGATGACATTGAGTGCCTGCGGATTCGGGCCGTCAGAGTACTGGATGAGCGATGTTGAAGAAGTATCATCGACTGCAATGTCCTCATAGACAAACACTGCAGCACCTGAACCCACATCCCGAGAGATCGTGCCTGCAGACACAGTGCCTGCAAGAAGAGCTGAAACGAGAAGTAGGATCAGGATAGTCGTTATTTTTTTCAAGGGTAATTCCTCCTAATTTTTTTCTGAAAAAAGAGGATTGTTTTTCCGAGGGATTTCTCCTGAGGAAAAAAATCTCTCTTTTTGTTTCACGCAGTTAGTTTCTGCGGAGTACGAGAAGTGCTACTGCACCAAGTCCTGCGAGTGCCACGAATGCGCCGAAGCCCGGGGTTGCCGGAGTTGCGGTTGCAGTCGCGGTTGTACCGGTCGGGACAGCGGTTGCACCGGTCGCGGTTGGGGTCGGGGTGTCGGGCAGTTTCTCCACAACGTTGAAGGTCGTGCTCGTCGAGATGTCGACCTCAATGCCGCTCACTTTAATGGTGTACTCGTCAAGGTTCCAGTTGGTCGTGTCAATTTCGACAGACCAGGTGTTGTCGCCACCTTCCCCTGCAACAACCTTCGTCGTCCGAGAGACGCCGGAAGTTGGAGAACTCTGGGTCTTATCAACTGCGGAGAACGAGGAAGACGTCACGTCAACAAGGATCTGGTCGTCAACTGCAAGGTTGGTGGTGCCGGAGAGGGTGAACTTCATTCCAACTGCCTTATCTCCCGGATTGACGAGTTTGATCCACGGTTCGGAAACGGTAAACGTCAGCTTGGTGTACTTGTCATCGATGTTCGGTGAGTCGATCATCTTGGTGAGTGCATCTGCTGCATTCGCTCCCTGAAGTTTTCCGGGACCGGCAACGATGAAGGAAGACTGTATCGAATATCCGTCTACGTTGTAGATGAAGAGTTCAGTCGGATCCTGGGGATCATCCACCTGCACATCGATCTTATTGTTGTACATCGGGTGCTCGATGACGACATAGTACTGGTTGGACGCCCAGTCGGATCCGATATCAATCTTCTTTTCGTAAGATCCATCATCTTCTACCGTAATGGAGTCGTAGACAAACTTGTTCGGACCAAAGATGTAGAGCTGGAGTTTGCTTGGGTCGCCTTCTGCGGTTCCGCGAATATAGACCTTATCGCCTTTTGCGATGACGGTTCCGGACGGCGCGGCAAAGATGAACGGCGTCTTCAGGTTCACGGAAACGGTTGCATACTCGGCGTCGGAGAGTTTTGCAGCAGTTTCACCAGTTTTTGCAGTATCCTTTTCAGAGGATTTTCCATTCGTCAGGATGCTGGTTGCATAAATGGTGTATGCACCGGTGTCGAGACCACAGTTTTCTGTGTTCCACTTGTACTCCCAGGTGTTGTCTGTTTTAACAGATACTGGCTGAGTATTATCCTTTGCTGGTTCGTTAGTGCCGCCAACAGTCTTCAGGGCGAGTCCGTTGGTTGCAAGGTTCGGACCAGTGATAAACAGGTAGACATCGCTACTGTCGGTGTTGGTACCGGTGAGTTTGATTTCAGCACCGATGAAGTAAGAGCCGTCGCCGGTTGCGGAGATGGTTACTGCTCCCTTTTCGACCTTGACCTTGGTGGTATCATACTCTGCAAAGTCGGGGATCCATTCATCGTCCTCCTGCTTCATAGCCACCACTTTGATGGTGTAGGTCTTGTCTTCGGTTTCTGCTATGGTGTTGTACTGCACATTCCGTTTACCGGATGCATCGGTCTTGAAGATAGCACCGCCGACATAATCGTAGTCATTATACTGCCATCCGTCCTGGAGCGGCTGGAGGGTCGGGTTGATGTCACTCTCAGATGCACCGTCAAGGTAGATGAGGTAATATGCCAGACTGTCTCCCTGGATCGTCACAACAAACGGATTGCTGCGGACAACGGAGTCCTTTGCAGCTGTCAGGATAAGCGAGGTACTCTGCACATTGAACGTGACGGCGTTGGACTTCTCTGCATAGTCATTGAACGGCGGTGTCTTATACTGTGCCTGAACTGTCCAGGTTCCGGCTTCTGCATCCTTGCCGGGTGCAGTGGAGTTGGGAATAACGGTCTCAACTGAAGTCAGAGTAGTGTTGTTGAAGTTGTAGCCTCCGAATTCATTAGTCTTGCCGCCAGCCGGTGTCGTGAAGATGAGCTGCGCAGAAGCATTTCCCAGTGCCGGAGCTACTTTCGGGCTTCCGATCTTGAAGGTGACGTTGGTGTTCTTGTTGATGGATTTCCCGTCAATGGAGTCACCGGCGGTGGATATACCGTCTTTACCGGTTGTGAGTTCGGCTTTCAGGCTGATTTCCGGATACCAGATGTAGATGTACGTGTTGGCCCCTGGCGTGCCATCGTAGTAGTAGACACCGTACATTCCATTCACCACTTCTTTGGTGAGCTGGAACTTTCCTTCTTTTCCTGAGATGATATTCTTTGTCTGCGGGTTCTGCCCGTCAGAGTACTGGATGAGCGATGATGAGTCTGTAGGGACTTTAATGTCCTCATAGACAAACGCTGCATTGCCTTGGGCCACCTCTCGATAGTCCGGGTCTGCAGACACAATGCCTGCAAAAAGAGCCGAAACTATGATTAGGGCGAGGATAATCGTTATTTTTTTCAAGTGTAATTCCTCCTAAATAAGGATTCAATCAAAAAAATCAAAAAAATCAAAAATCATCGAAAATCTACAAATCACTCCCAAACCCTTTCAAAAAACAAAAAATTCCCCGCCATACATTAAATTTCCTTACAAAAAATCCCGATAAAAACACCAAAAATCCCGATCAAACCACTTCAGCAATCGACGAACACCCAAAAATCAGGTAATACCCGATCGTAGCAACAGAGCACACAAAGTACCACAGAACCAGACCCCAAAATATTGAATCCTACCAAAACCACAGATTGAATCCTACCAGACGCCGAACGAAACAAAATCATCATCCGCATACCTATATCCCAGACGAGAAACACACTATATTATATGTACTGGTACGGGGCGGGAACCGATCTCTCAACAGACCCGGCAGAGGTTGCTGCACGATTGCGGGCAGCAAAAACCGACATGACGACATATGTCCCCTGTGACTGGCGGCAGGCACAGCAGCTTGGTCTTGTGAGGGACCGGCAGGAGTACCTCGAAGCTGTCCGGCAGGCAACAATATGCATGGCCGAGGAGGGAATTGCGGCGGCGGCGCAGGAGAAGGATGTGGAGCTTCTGCAGATGGTTCGGACGCTTGATGAGATGGACACGGTGATCAATCTCCTTACGGAGCGGCTGGTTGATTGGTATATCTCAATCACTCCGTCGTTTTCCCGGAAGTACCGCGGGTCGGGAGCGGGCGCAGCCCGGCTCCTGCCAATGATCGGGAAGAAGGGAACGGAGCCGATGAAGAAGGTTGCCAAAGAAATTTTGTCGATGTCTGCGGCGCGGACGAGTCTGATGAAGGAGGTGTCGCGGAAGGCGGTCGTGGTGATTCCGAATATGAGTGCGCTGGTGGGCGGCCTGGTGGCTGCCCGCCTGATGGCGCGGGCCGGGGGGCTCGCGGCTCTTGCGAGGATGCCGGGTTCTTCAATGCAGGTGATCGGAGCAGAGGGGGCGCTGTTCTCCCATATCCGGACGGGGACGCCGTCGCCGAAACACGGTATCGTGTTTCAGCACCGGCGGGTGCATAATGCGCCCCGCGAAGTGCGGGGTGCGGTGGCGCGTGCGCTTGCGGCGAAGCTGGCGATTGCGGCGCGGCTGGATTATTTCCGGGGGGAGCTGGATGCGGCGTTTGTGGATGCGGCGAATGCGCGGATTGACGGGTTGATGGGGACGAAGATGAGGACGGAGACGGGGGTGCGGAAATGATTTCGATTGATGGGACGCTGGTGTCGGAGGGTGCGGGCGGGGTGTACGGGGAGCGGATGATTGGGGAGTACCGGGTGTGGGATCCGTACCGGAGTAAGCTGGCGGCGTTGTGGTATCTGGATCGTTCGGTAGATCTGGCGGGGGATGCGGTGGTGCTGTATCTGGGGGCGGCGAACGGGACGACGGTTTCGCATGTGGCGGATTATGTGGAGGCGGTGTATGCGGTGGAGTTTGCGCCGCGACCGATGCAGGATTTGCTGGTGGTTGCGGGGAGGCGGAAGAATATTGTGCCGATTTATGGGGATGCGACGCAGCCGCAGCGGTATGCGCCGCTTCTTGAGGCGGTGGATCTGGTGTATCAGGATGTAGCGCAGCCGAATCAGGCGGCGATTGCGATTCGGCATATGCCGTTTTTGCGGTCGGGAGGGCGGTTGATTCTGATGCTGAAGACGCGAAGTGTGGATGTCCGGAAGTGTCCGGAGGAGGTGTTTGCGGATACGTGCGGGGAGCTGGAGGCTGCGGGGCTGCGGGTTGTTGCGGCGGTGTGGTTGTTGCCGTATCATGCGGATCATGCGGCGATTGTGTGTGAGCGGGTCTGAAAGGATTTTATATTTTTTTGATGTGGTAGTGGTATGAGCCGGTTGGTGTTTCGTCCGTTGTCGATCTGGTTTGTGCTGGTTCGGGTTGCCTGCGGCGGTGATGGGGTTTGTTGCGGGTCTGTTGTACTTGCGGGGGGTTTATGCGGAGGGGGGCGGGGACGGTTGACGGGATTTTTCTGACGGCGATTGGTGCGGCGCTTCTGGTGTTGTTTTGATAGTCCGTGAGAAATGTTTATGTGGTTTGGGGGTGTATAAGTTGATATTATACTCGCTATCGTTCTGTTGATCTTCGGGTCAT
The DNA here is from genome assembly GCF_026891975.1 of Methanocorpusculum petauri. Taxonomy (GTDB): domain Archaea; phylum Halobacteriota; class Methanomicrobia; order Methanomicrobiales; family Methanocorpusculaceae; genus Methanocorpusculum; species Methanocorpusculum petauri. The sequence goes on from NZ_JAPTGB010000010.1 coordinate 80,238, forward strand.
CTTGGGACGATAGTTTTTGGTGTTTTGTATGACCGGTAAGGTTGCTGTTTTTGTTGATGGCGGGTATTTGGATCATTTGCGGGATCATCGGAGAGTGGGGCGATTGGATCTTGAGAAACTGGTGCATTCTGCTGTGGGGGATGGGGAGCTGCTTCGGGCGTATTATTATACGTGTATGCCGTTCCAGGGTGAGCCGCCTACGGAGGAGGAGCGAGGCCGGTATGCGAAGAAGGATCAGTTTTTGAGTGTTGTGCGGAGGTTGCCGCGGTTTGAGGTGAGGCTTGGGAAGATTCAGCGTATTGGGGATGATGTTCGTCAGAAGCGTGTGGATATTTTGCTGGCGATTGAGTTGGTGAGTCTTGCGTGGAAGGGGAGTATTGATTTGGCGGTGGTTATTGCGGGAGATTCGGATTTTGTTCCTGCGGTTGAGCAGGCGAAGGATGCGGGGGTGGTGGTTCGATTGTTATATTTCCGCGAGTCGTGTCATGATGAGTTGCTGGATGCGGTGGATGAGCGGGTGGAGATTACGCAGGTTTTGGTGGATTTTTGTCAGCGTGATGAATGAGAATCGTTATGTTAATTAAGGTTTGATGCGTATTTAGTAAGGCAATATAGCCCGTTAGTGTAGTGGTCAATCATGGGGGACTCTGGATCCCTCGACAGCAGTTCGAATCTGCTACGGGCTACTTCTTTTTATATTGTTTTGTGTCCTATTGTATGGTATGAAGGTTATTCGTGCGCCGAGTCTGGGACGTGCTCATGAGCTGGTTGTCCGGTATATTTTGCAGGATGGTTCTTTTTTGCGAACGGAGAATGGGGAGGATACGGTTGAGACGGATGAGGTGTGTCTGCGGGTGGAGACGCCGTTTGAGCGGCCGATGAGTTCGGGGTGTTCGCGGTTTAAGGAGGCGTTTTTGGATTCGTATGCGCATAATTTGTTGTTCGGGTCGGATGCGGTGTTTGAGTATGATTATCACGGGCGGTTGTTTGATTGGGGGTGCGGTTTGCGGGATGGGGAGGGGGAGGTGCATTGTGATCAGGTGCGGTATATTATTGAGAAGTTGCGGGAGGCGCCGGAGTCGCGGCGGGCGGTGGGGGTTACGTGGTGTCCGCCGGTTGATGGGGGGCTGGGGGATTGTCCGTGTTTGCAGTTGGTTCAGTGTGTGGTGCGGGAGGGGCGGCTGGATATGAAGGTGGTGTTCCGGAGTAATGATATGTTGTCTGCGGCGGGGGCGAATATGTTTGCGCTGGCGCGGCTGCAGGAGTTTGTGGCGAGGGAGGTGGGGGTTGCGACGGGGGCGTATACGCATATTGCGCTGGTGCCGCATATTTATTTTAGGCGGGATGCGGCGGATATTCTTCCGTTTTGTCAGGAGGGGCGGGCGTTTACGCCGAGTGAGGTTGTGTGCCGGGCGTGCGGGGGATGCGCGCTTGCACGACGGTAATTTTTTTTTGAATTTTTTTTGGAAAAGAGCTGTGAGGGTTCGGGAGGTGGGTGTATCCATACATCCGGATGTATTGTCGGGGGCCGACGGGGGGAGTTCTCTCGCGATACATACTCTGGTGATGAGATATGTGTGTAGAGGTTGTACGGATGTATGCTGCCACTTTGGCCAACAGAGATTCTGTTGGTTATGGATATATTCTTGCGTGAAGGATTATGTAGCTTTTGATCATGATCTAGGTTTAGGTGGTCCGGGTATTGGTGATACGGGCACTATTATAGTAGTGGGGTGAGGGAGGGGGTGTCCCGGGGGTTTGTGATGCCCGGGAAATGTGATCAGATGTTTTGAACGAGGTTAGAGTTTTGGAAGAAATGTGTTTTTGTTATGTTGTGGTATGTTCTCTGATGGGTTCGTGGGTGGTACGCGGGGTGTCATCGACGTTGCGGATGATGCGAAATTTTTTTGCGTTGGTTTTGTCCGGAGGGGTGATGGGATGCGTTCGGTTGTTTTGGGGAGAAGTTTTTTGTGAGATATTTTTTGTTTGTTCTCTGTCTGCTGTTTTGAAAAATATTTTTTTGAAAAATTTTTCTGCGAGAAATTATCGGGGAGTTGTGCTGCCGGAATTATTTTCCCGTCTGAGATCCTAAGAGAGATGAGAGCAAGTGCGGCGAGTGATGTGATGTTCTGTTATCCGTTGTTTGTCGAATGAATTTTCAACAAGAATTCAATGGAGGGACGGGTTACTTGAGGATCATTTTCTTGCGCTGATCGTAATTTTTTGCGATGTTCTGATCAGTAACCCTACCAAATGTAGGATTCAACCTGTTTTGACCACAAAGCCTATTATACCCCATGCACAAATATCAAAGCATATTCCGTTGATCGGAGTATAACCCTTGCAGAATGATTATTCGACATCTGTCGAATGTCACGTATTGCATGTATCACATGCAGAAAATTAAATCCTAATTTAGGAGGAATTACACTTGAAAAACACAAAGATTATGACCGCATTGGTCGTTCTTCTCGCAGCAGCGCTCTGTATTGGAGCAGCATCTGCAGCAGAATATATCAACGTCTCAAGCGGCAATACCACTTTCGTTTTTGAGAAAGTCAATCTCACAGACGGAACGGAATCAGGTACTCTTACCCTCTTCTCAGAAGGGAGTACTCCTGCTGCAGTAAATACGATTTATGCAGATAGCTATGGCAATGGTGCCAACTTCAGTCTCTATGAATCATCCGTAAACGGACACTATGGTGTTTATTATAACACGTCCAATTACACGAAAGTAAAGAATGGAGAGGCGGCATTTGTGTACATCTGGTATCCGGAAATCTCTCTGAAAGCAGAGCTGACCACCGACCCTAATACTGGTGCAACCTCCGGTGACTCCATCGACGGCAAAACCATCAACAAGGACACCGTTGTTTCATTCCTGATCAACACACCCTACGTTGGCCCGGTAAATGCCTCCAAAGCCTTCCCCGATGGAAGATTTGTCAGCGATGGCAAAAATCTGACTGCAAAGATCATCTTCACCACTCCGGCTGGAGGTAAAACCACAGACTTCAACACGACATCATTTGCGAATGTGAATCTCAATCAGTCTCAGAACCTGGCTGGATACACAAAAGCAGGATCCAACGCAGCCGCAGGAACCTGGACTGCGCAGGCTGAATTCACCGGCTACAAACCATTTGCAGACAACGAAAAGAAGAAGTCCAACACGATTTCCTTCACACTGCAGAGCACCACGCTTACCATCACCGCTGCAAAAGACTCCGTCGTCCGCAGCAACCCGTTCACCGTAGCGATTCAGGGTGAGAGCAAGCAGAAGTATGCAGTGTACATCGAATCCCCGGCAACCAACGAGGTCAACCCGACACTCCAGCCCGGACAAAGTGGATTCCAGTCGTCGGTAAATAACAAGACCAGGCCGAACAACCTTTCCAGTTACAGTGTTACTGCAGGTTTCATCTACTATGATGGCTACTCCAACCCAATCGGTGGTATCTTTGAGACTGACGCAAGTGGAAAGAGAACCATCCAGTTCAACACCGCTGCCGATACCGAAGACAAGACCTACACGATCAAAGTCTCCTCTCTTATTCTGGCTACCGGAGATGTCGATGCATTCGATTCGTCCAACTATGACAAAGTCAAAGTCAAGGTCGAGAAAGGTGCAGTTACCATCGCCGCATCCGGCGACGGATCTTACTACATTGGCGAAGAGATTAAACTTACTGGAACCAACACTGACAGTGATGTCATCTACCTGTTCGTAACCGGACAGAATCTGCTCTCTGATGGTGTTATTCTGAAGGCACTTCCGAATCTCAAAGCTGCAAACCAGGCACAGGAACCGGGTGACACCATTTCCGTTAAGACCGACGACACGTGGGAATACAAGTGGGACACCACTCGTATCGGAGTTGACACGGGTGCATACACTATCTATGCAACCAGCAAACTCACCAACGGAAAATCCTCGAATCCAACCTATGATACTGATGGTAAGACGGTAATAGCAGCCAAACTTTCTGACTCTGAGTATGCCACCATCTCGGTCAACCTGAAGCAGCCGTTCCTCTCCGCGATTCCGTCCGCAACGGTCATTGCACAGGGTGACAAACTCTACATCCGCGGAACTGCAGAAGGGAGTCCAAGTACCCTGAAGATGTACCTCTTCGGTCCAAACTACTTCAACGCAGAATCCATCACCGTTGAAGATGACGGATCCTACGAGAAGAAATTCGATGTACCCGCTGATCTGTCCTCCAACCAGTACTTCGTCGTCATTCAGCACCCGATGTACAACGGTGAATTTGACGCAAAGCTGAGTACTGATGGAACGTACTTCTATATCGACGGTAAGAACACTGGTGGATCTGGTACTCAATATCAGGACACCTTCGTCGTCAAGGGTACCAACAAACTCCAGGGTTCCCAGGCAGCAGATGCTCTGACCAAGATGATCGATGATGCAAACATCGATGATATCTACACGAAGCTCACCTTCACCGTTGCAGCTCCGTACATCAGAATAAACAACCCGGGAGACCAGGCAGCTGGTTCCACGTTCACCATCTCTGGTGTAACCAACCTCGCGGTTGACGACCAGATTCTTGTTGAAGTGATGTCTTCATCCTTCACCGCAATCGACAAGACCTCCACTTCCACCACCTCCGGTGTCTCTCAGACCACGAAGGTTGTTGCAGGGGACGGTACTGAGAATGCATGGTCCGTCGAAGTCGACACGACCAACTGGAAGCTTGACGAGTACACCATCAAGGTCAACGGTATCGAAGTCGATGTCTCTACGACCACGAACTTCAACCTCGTTGAGAAAGTTGTGACTCCGACTCCGACCGCAACTTCCACCGGTGTTACGCCGACCACCACTGCAACCGCAACTGCAACCGCAACCCCGTCAACTCCGGGCTTCGGTGCATTCATTGCACTCGCAGGACTTGGTGCAGTAGCACTCCTCGTACTCCGCAGAAACTAACTGCGTGAAACAAAAA
>NZ_JAPTGB010000011.1 GCF_026891975.1 Methanocorpusculum petauri
AACCAACTCTGATACACACACAACTGAAAAAACTCAGCTGTGTCTCACATACAGACCATCGGGCTGTGAGATAACAACATAGGACAAGGAGCTATTTATATCCACCGCATTCAAAATCCAACTCAGAAAAACTGCGTCACAAGACTACCCAATGCAACAATCGCAAGACCAACAATGCACAAAACAATCAGTGCAACCGCAACAATCTTCAGAAAATTATGCTGTTTCCTCACTCTTCGTTGAACAACCATCGGAAATCACCACCCATAGATCACCAAAGAACTCATCCTGCTCCAGATCAACAAGACCATCCAGCATCAGAAACAAGCACGGAATATACACCTGATACAGCGGCCAGTGCAAAGCAGAAACAAGTTCATACAGCGAAACACCCGGATCCCGCGCATCAGGATGCTCGCACACAATTGCATAAATCTGCTGCGCCATCGCATCGTACGCCTCATCATGCGCAATACCCACCACATCCTCTGCATCCGGCTCCGGAAACACCTCATCCTCAGCGCTCACAAACCTCCGCCGCCGCTGACGGCGGCGTTCCGCCTTCTCCGCCAGCTTCAGCTGTGTAATCAGCTCATACAGCGTAACCGGTCTCTTGCGCGCATCCTTGCGCTTAATCCGGCGATCAATCTCGCGTTCCAGCATCTCAATCGGACCAAGGGCACGAGCAGTAACCACATCCTCCGCAAACGGATCCGCATCCCCTGCAAACGGATCCTCATCCGAAAACTCCCCCTCATCTCCATCCTCCTGCGGCACATCCAGATACTCCGACTTCATTCGCAGAAGCACCGACGAATAAAACAGCGTTCTCCCCGAAACACGAAGATCCAGTTCACGGCGCCGCTCTAGCTCCGCAAGGAACCGGTCTGTCACCTCAACAATATCAATATTCCACGGATCAATCTCTCCGCGCTCCGCCATCTGCACCAGAATCTCAACCGGTTCCTCAGACATTCGTCTTCACGCCCGTGACAAGAGTACTCTTATCCGGCCGGATAGTCACCCCCATAATTCTATCCGCAGCCTCAATCATCGGCTTACGAAGCGACACAATCACAAACTGACTCGAAGAACACAACTCCCGCACCATCTGCGAAATACGCTCCACATTCGCCCCGTCCAGCGACATATCAACCTCATCAAACGCATAGAATGGAGCCGGCATATACCGTTGAATCGCAAAAATAAACGACAATGTCGTCAGAGACTTTTCACCGCCCGACATCATATTCAGTCGATGCACCTCCTTATCGCGCGGCCGCACCTCAAACGTCATACCACCAAGGAACGGATCCTCCGAATTATCCAGCACAAGATGACCTGACCCCATCGTCAGCCGTGCAAAAATATCCTGGAAATTCGTGTTAATCGCGGTGTACGCCTCCATAAACGCATCAAACTTCATCTGCGCAAAACTCTCGATCCGCTCAAGCAGCGCCTCGCGCTCGCGGGAAAGCACATCCTTGCGAGCCGTCCGCTCCTCAGACTTCGCAACCGCCTCATCGTACTGCTCAATCGCCAACATATTCACCGCACCGAGTTTCCGGATTGCGCGCTCCGTCGTCGCAATACCCTCCTCAATCTCATCCACCGACAGAGTACACTCAACCTCGTTCGTCACACTGCCGCGAATTTCCTCAATTTCCGCCGCAACCGCAGACGCCTTCTCATCCAAAGCCGCAATCTGCACACGGCATCGCTCAATTTCCGACGACAGAGACAACAGCCGTGCCTGCGACTCATCCACTCGCGCCTGCATCGCTGCGCGTTCATTACGCAGAATCTCAAGCTCACCCGTAAACGACTTCTGCCGCTCCTCAAGAGCGGCAATCGCCGCAGTCGCATCAGCAATCTGCTGGTTACACACCGCAATCTCCTCATCCAGTCTCGCATTTTTCGCCGCAAGAGCATCCTTATCAGCAGTCCGTTCCTCCAGACGCTTCTTGAAATACTGACGCTCGCGATTCACATCTGCGAGATCCGCTTCCTTCGTATCAAGACGGCGCTTAATATCATCAGCATCACGGCGGGCCTTCTGCAGTTTTTCCGTCAGAAGCGTGAACTCCGACTCATCCAGAACACTCCGGATCTCCGCAATCCGCGAGTTCATCCCCGAAATAATATCCGTCAGTTCGTCCTGTCGAACTTCAAGCTCCGCAACCTTTGCCGAAACCTCCTGTGCATCATGCTCCATGCCGGACAGTGACTCAGTAATCGACATCTCCTCATCAGCAATCGCATCAAGACGCCGGTTACACTCCGCAATCGTCAGCTCAAGTTTCGTAATCACAGCATCAACCCCGCTCTTCTCAGCGCGCAGGCTATCCGCAACCGCCTTGTTCCGTGACTCGGCCGCAACCAGATCGCTCTCCTCACTCTTCAATTCCGAAAGCTTCGCCGTAATCTGTGCCGACTCCTTATCAACCGCCGCACCAAACCCGCGAATATCTTTCCGGATAGAACCGCCCGTCATCGCACCAGCTTTCTCCAGCAGTTCGCCGTCCAGCGTCACCATCCGGAACCGTCCCATCAGCCGCCTGCCCGCCTCCAGCGTTTCAACCACTACCGTCTGACCAAACACCAGACTAAACGCATTACGATACTCCTCATCAAACTCCACCAGATTCAGCGCGTAATCGATCACACCGTTCCCCGCAACCGGCGGTAACGGCGCCGCAGGCTTAATTTTATTCAGCGGCAAAAACGTTACCCGTCCAAGCCGCTCCTCCTTCAGATATCGGATAGCATCCGACGCAGTCTGATCCGTATCAACAACCACATTCTGCAAACGGCCACCAGCCGCAATATTCAGTGCCGTCGTATACTCCGATGGCACCTTCCCGAGACGCGCAACCGTACCGAACACCCCGTCCATCTCAAGAACCGCAGAGATCGCACGATTCGACTCGGCAGACACCTGCTGCTGTGCCTCAAGCCGCATCATTCTCTGGGTCAGTCGGCCGATCTCTTCACGGATCGGTTCAAGAGACCGGCGGCACGACATCATCGATCGATCAGCCTCACCGATCTGTTTATCGAACACCAACTTCTCCTTCTCCTTCTCGGAAAGTTCCTTTTCCAGAGTATCAATCTCCGCCTGTTTCTCGGCGCGTTCCTCCACCAACTGACTCTGCTGACGCTTCATCCGTTCGGATTCCTGCGCACGGATACGGCTGCGCTCAATAATACCGTCCCGCTCGGAAAGAATAGATGACCGCTCCGCTTTCTTCCCTTCAATCTGCCCCATAAGAGCAATGAGTTCCGTCTGAGCACCTTCAGAGTCCTTGCTCTTCTTGTCCATCAGCTCCTGAACCTGATCAAGCACCTTTTTCTGCGACTCATACTCCATCGCAAGATTCGCCCGATCAATCTGAAGCTGACGGAAATCCTTGTTTTTATCCGCAATAGAGTTCTCAAACTTCTTCATATCAATGAAGATATCATTCATCGAACTCAGATTGCCTTCCTTCTCCTTCTTCAGACGGCCGATTGTCTGCTCGGCCACGCGGATATTGCCGCGCTCCGCCTCAAGATCCGCCAAGAGCTTGATGTACTCTGGTCCGCTCTTCTCCGAAATCTGCCGGTCAATATCCTTGACCTCCTCTGCCCTGCACTCGCGCTCATGTGTCTCAAGGGCAATCGAATCATTGATGCGGGAAAGTTCGGTCTCCTGATCAGCCTTTGCAAGAGCAATCGTGGAGAGTTCGCGTTCAAACTCCCGCAGCTGGGCAACCTGTCGGGCTGCACGGAAATAATCAAGCTCTCCCTGCAGTTTCTGATATTTGACCGCCCCCTCACGAGCATCCTTCAGTTCCTCAATCCGAACCGCAAGGTCTGCCAGGAGCAATTCCTCGCGCTCAATTCTCGCCCGCACCTGTTCAAGTTCGGTCAGTGCCTGTTCCTTCTTCGAGTCGAACTCAGCAACACCGGCAATCTCATCGATCATCTTCCGGCGGTCAAGATCGCTCATCTCCATAATGCGGGTCACATCACCCTGCATCACCACATTATATCCATGAGGTTTGATACCGTATTTGGAAAGATAAGCAAGCACATCCGTCTGGGTACAGAGGCGTTCATTCAGATAATAATAGCTGTAGTAGCCGCTCGCCGTCCGCTTGATTCTCCGACGTATTTTTGTCTCATCAGAAAATGTCAGGGTGACTTCTGCAGTGTGTTTACCAGAGATGTTATTGATAAGATCCGTCAGTTTTTCTGCACGGAGAGAGCGTGCGCTTGAAAGGGACAAGACAAAGAGTATGGAATCGATAATATTGCTTTTCCCCGAACCATTTGGACCGGAAATTACCGTAAATCCCTCATAAAAAGGGATTTTTGTCTTTCGGGAAAAAGACTTGAAATTATCGATATCAACCTGAACAATATGCACGGGTTCTCCCGGGGTTAGCGGCGTTTCTTGGAGTCGTCCATTACAGTGTCGTCTTCAGCAGCTTCAATAACCGCATCGGAATCGGCGCGGATCGCCATGGATCGGGAAGTGTGACCGGGGTTATATCCGGTTCCGGCAATGATAACACTGTGATCCGTCGTCTTCTTGCGCTTCTGAATCGTACCGTCAGGCTGCATCACGTACTCAAACTCGCCGGCCTTCAGCTGCTCAACAGGAACCTCCGGTTCAGGTACGGGGACCGGTTCTGGTGCAGGAGATGAAATTGCATGGCGTGAAGTCCCTGCGCGCACAGGAGTTGCCGGATGTGCCGTGCGTTGGGGAACAGCACGCGGAGTCGGAGCGCGGACAGGTTCATCCTCAACATCTGCCACAGGACGACGGCCGGGAACTGCACGAACCGGTACCGAGCGCGAGGGAACCGCCTGCACAGGGCGGCCAGTTTCGGAAACGGATTCAGGTTTTTTCTGACCAAATCTGGATTCTGCGTGAACTCTTGACTGACCACCACGCATCTCCTCAAACTGCATCGCAAGCTTGCGGGTCACGGACTTGAGATCAAGCATCTCCTCAGTGAGACCTTTCACCATCGCCTCAAGTTCGCGAACCTTTCTCTCAAGAGCATCGGTATTTTCGGATTTTGCAGGAGTTGCTACGGAATCTGCACCTGCTTCATGCTTAATATTCATTTCACGCTCCTGCTCAGCAAGTTCGTGTTCTAAAAATTTCATTCTGGTATCCATGAGCGCATTTTTCCTTGTAAATTAATTAATAGGTTTTTCTGTGCCTATTCTATAAGAGATTTGCGGCCCCGACATGGAGATACCACGAAAAGATTTCGTTGAATTCTCCAGGAATACTTTTCAGAAAATAACCAGCCGAACCGTATCAGCGTTCCACAGAACAGATCTACGTCTGCACCTGCAGCTAACATCCCGTGAAAAAAACGAGTGAAAAGAAATTATGTTGTTCCCCAGGAGACAAGGGCTTTGGCAAGCTCTGCATGGGTTTTTGCATACTCCTCAGCAGAGACACCGGAAAGGAACGCATCAACCGCCTGGCGCATAGCCATGGCTCCCGCACGGGTACCGTCCGGATGACCGTGAATACCACCACCTGCCTGAAGAATGATCTCCGTACCGAGAGTGGCAAGCTCTGCATGGACCTTGCCCGGATGCAGACCGCCGGACGCAACCGGGAATACCGGGGCAATCGGTCCCCAAGATTCGGTGAGAATCGTATTGTCACCGAGAATCTCCGCAGCGCTACCGCCCATCTTTCCGGATACTGTGCCCGTGTGAAGTTGATCTCCTCCGCAGAGACGAACAAGTTTGGCAATCGGCCGCATAGCAATACCGTGATGCAGATTTCGGGTAAGAGCACCATGCATCGTGCGATGAACATGAATCGGAACAGTGATTGCAGGATCAGCAGCAAGTGCCTGAACCGCGGAAAATCCTGCGGTCAGGACATCAACCATCAGCATGTTTGCCCCGGCTTTCACGGCTTTTTCGCCGATCTCAACAATCTTATCTCCTCCATTGGTGATGTTTAACGCGTAGAGGACCTTATGCCCGGTTTCCTGTTCGACTTTATCAAGTACATCCATAACCGCACAAAGCCGGTCCATCAGCGGACAAAACTGCTGGTTGGTCAGCGTCTCATCGTCCTTGATCAGATCCACACCGCCAACAGCCGCCTCATAAGCAACCGCCGCGGTGTCCTTCGGATTCAGACCGACCTTCGGTTTAATAATAGTACCTACATGCGGACGGCGGGACGTCTCGGTTCCCACAATCTTTCTGACGCCCTCAACACCGAACTTCGGACCGGTGTGAACCGCCCGGAATGCATCGGGAAGATCAATATCCAAAAGCCTGACAGCCTCAAGCTTGCCAAGACCAAACAGGTTTCCGGCAATAACGGAAAGATACTGCGGGATATTACCTGGTTCAAAGATCTCGTAGGGATAGCGGATTCTCGTAATATATCCGCCGTCGCCCATGGAAGCAATATCCATAACCTCTCCATCATAGGCGTGAACGTAGGCAGTGTGGTCGTTAACGGTAGAAAGATGAGTCCAGGTACCGGTGGTCTGCTCCTCCGAGATTGCCTGCGCGGCAAAATCAGCAGTGACACCATCCTTGGGCCGGAAATAGTAAATTGCAATTAAATCATCCATGAATATTGACTCCTTGTTATCTGAACTCAGAACCGGTAAGTGTCCCGAGGAACTGGTTCTGCAGCTCATCGAATCCCCAGCCGAGATATTCCCGCATAATCGTATAGGCAAGATGCGGAGGGAGAGCTCCCGCTTCGGTAATGATCATGTCGATGTACTCGGCAGGAGTCACATCAAAGACCGGATTTTTAACGCGGACGAACGGGAGAGTTGCTGCAATTTCATCGGGCAGCACCTCACTCTGTGCCCGCTCTTCGATCCGGATCAGTTCGCCGAGGATAGTCCGCGGAGCGAACTTATACGTCTCGGCAGTAACAATAACATTCTTGCGCGCCTCATTAGCACAGAGAGCAATTTGTGAGGTACCGATTTTATTGACAACCGCACCGTTCACGGTGATTGCATCAGCACCGACAATGACGAGGTCAACCTCTTTCATCATACTGCGAACCGCAGAGTCAACAATGTAGGTCGTAGGAATCTCATTGTCGTTTAAGGTTTTGATGGTCAGTCTTCCCTGGTTCCATGGCCTGACCTCGGTTGCATACACCTCAATGTCCTTTCCCTGACGTTTTGCCTCAAGGATGCAGCCAAGAGCTGCTTTGGAGTTGCAATGGGTCATGATAACACTGCCGTCCGGGATGTGATTTGCACCCATGGCCGCAATACGGTCAATGGCAGTACGGGACGACCAGATAAACGAGTCCGCCTTTTCACGAAGGATCCGGCGTGCGGCATCCTCTGTTCTGGCAAGACGGACGTCACGCATCACCATCTGGATAGCGTTCGGGAGGGAGACCGCGGTTGGGCGGGTTGCGAGAAGAATGCCGGCCGCATGTTCCATTTCTCGGATAAACAGAGAAGCGTCACCGGTATGCGGAAGTGTTTCGGCGTGATCGCGAAGGGCAGATACTGCTTCACGTGCGATTTTTCCAGCGCCGCGGATCTGCATGGTTTGGATCTGCTCAGCTGTCTGGAGAAGAGTCATATGTAAAAAATGGGGGTGCTACATTATATATGTGCGGGTACCGGAAACAGGGTTGTAACGTATGAAACGTCCCAGGCATTCCGACGAAAGAATATATGAGTATTCACAGCGGATGTAGCAGTAGAGTATGACAGTTGCAGCGGTTTTTGACAGTGCAGGAACACTCCTCAGAACCTATCGGAGTGTTCTGAACGTCGAAGAGCACAGGATGGCAGATGCAAGCATCGAAACAACAACGCTGACCTTCCAGGACCCGGACAGGATACTGGTTCTCCTCAATCTGCACTCCCGCGACATCATGGACAAAAATCCCGAGGGTCTTCTTTCCACATATCTGACGGAGGCAGGGGTTCGTTTCGGTATAAGCTGCGGACGGCGGGTAATCGTATCCGATGTTGTCAGGGATATTTTGTACGAAGATAGTACCGCAAAAATCTCGGACATGCAGGCAGTAATTCGGGACTGCTGGATGAAGGTCTCTCAGAGAAGCGACAACTTCGCGCTCAATGCAGGTGCAATCATCAATCTGCGGACGAAAAAGATTGAGTTCACCATCACAGCCGCCGGATATCCATTTCCAGGGGTACGGGAGATGATTACCATGCTGCATGGTTTGGGCGTCGCCGTGTTCATCGCATCCGGAGACAGAACGGAAAAACTTGCACTAATCGCCGATCAGATCGGCATCCCGCGAAACCGTGTGCACGGCATTGCAACGCCGGTCACCAAAGCGCAGATTGTCCAAAACCTGAAGACCGAGTACGATGTCGTGGTCATGACCGGTGACGGCATCAACGACCTCTCCGCAATGAAGGCCGCAGACGTTGCCATCCTCACCGTGCAGCAGGAAGGAGCGCGGCCTGAAATTCTGTTTGAGACAGCGGACTATGTCATAGAAAATATTTGTCAGGCTGCACGGATTATCCGGGAAATGATACTGAATTCAGAAACAGGATAGGCGTTACCGATCCATCACCCCGTCGCCTGTAATCACAAAATCCCAATAATCCCCTTCCGGCCGGGAGCGGTGCTTTGCCACCACCGCACGCCGGAACCCTTCCCGCTTTTCCACCCGGATAATCGCCTTGGAGATATGTGCAAGCGCTGTTCCCCCAAGCCCGCTCAGCCGGTGGCGGTCCACATCCATAAACACCTGATTCGTAATCACTGCCGGAACATCAAACCGTTTTGCAAGCGCAAGCAGTACCATCATCTGATGAGACAGCATGGACAGTGCTTCTCTGGTTTCCATCTGTTCCAGACGATACAGAGCAGTCGCCGAATCAACCACGATCAGCTGCACCTTTCCCGCACGCAAAAGTGCCTCGCATTCGGCAATCATGCTTCCCTGTTCCGCAAACGTCAACGGCTCTTCAATATAGATACGTTTTGCAAAATCTTCGGTGTTTTCTCCTGCAATCTGCGAAAAGCGCTCCACTGAAAATCCTTCGGAATCAATATACACCACCCCGCCACCGGCCCGCAGTACCGCAACCGCAGCAACAAGGCAGAGAGTACTCTTTCCCGATCCAGCCTCACCCACAAACTGCGTAATCATCCGCGGCTCAAGCCCTCCGCCCAGCAGTCGATCGAATCCCGGAACTGTCGTGGAAACTTTCCCGGCTACTCCTTCTTCCATGCCTCCTCCTCAACAACCCGCTTCATATCCCGGACAGAAACCCCTGCCGCATTCGCCGCATCCCGCACCTGATCAAACTCTGCCTTGCGCAAATAGGGTTTTCCATCCATAAACGCCGCTTTCACGTCAACCGTGAACGTATTCCCGTTTACCACCACCGTCTCGGACGAGATGCGGCGGTCAGCCACAAACCGATGAACCATCGGCATGCACCGGACGCCAAGACTGCCCGTTTCCCGGGCGAGCAGACGTGCCAGCCGTTCGGAGTCCTCCGGCATTGCAATCACCCGGACAATATAGCCGGGCCGTCCCTTCTTCATCACAACCGGTACCAGACACGCATCTCTGGCACCCGCATCCATCAGGGTAGATATCGTATCTGAGAGCAGTTCTCCTGACACATCATCTACATTTGTTTCCAGTACATCAACCGCAGGGGCAAAAAACCGAGTTGCCGCATCAATCACTATCGCCCGCAGTACATTCGGATGATCAGCCGGATCACGGGTCCCAGCCCCGCATCCGGTCGAAACAATCTTACCGGTATGCTCACTCGTTCCAAACGATGCCGAAAACTCCGCAAGAAGTGCAGCCCCCGTCGGCGTGCACAGCTCGCCGGCGAACTCGCCTACCGATACCTGCAAATCCGAATTCCGTAAAATCTCTGCGGTTGCAGGAGCCGGAACCGGCATTGTTCCGTGAGCACAGACCGTTGTCCCAAACCCGACCGACAGCGGCAGAATATGCACCGCGTCCACCCCAAGTGTCACAAGTGCCGTACATGTGCCGAGCACATCCGCAATCGCATCATCAGCGCCTACCTCATGGAAATGCACATGATGTGTCCTGTGCACCTTCTCCTCAGCAGCTGCAATCCGGGAAAAGACCCGTTCGGCCAGATCAATTGCAGCTTCTGGAGCGTCTGCAGCGCGGACAATCTCCAGCACCTCGGCAAGCGTCCGGTGCGCAGGTCCTGCATGTGTCCTGACGTACCACGCAGGTATCCCGCACCGTACCACCTGCGAAACCGACAGTTCCGGCGCTGTCGACCGCATTGCACTGAGAACCGTGTCGCGGTCCGCACCTGCGGCAAGAAGCGCGCCGCACATCATATCGCCCGCAGCACCAAACCCGGGATCAATCACCAACAGACGCATAGAATAACCTTGAATAATACTCTTGCGTTCACGGGATAAATTTCTCCCCATTAGACGGACAAAAACCCTGCATCCTCCAGAATATTATTAATCAATTCCAGAGCATTGTACTACTCAATCATGCCGGAAATATCACTCAAAGTCGACAGTGCCTATCCTGAAGATCAGGGATCAGGAAAAGCACGGCTTGACCCGGACACTATGCAGCAGCTCGGCATCGTCCCCGGCCAGCTCATCATCATCGAGGGCAAAACAAAAACCATCGCCAAAGTCTGGCGCGCCATGACCGCCGACTGGAAACAGGGAAAAATACGCATCGACAAGTTCACGCGGATAAACGCGGGCGTCAACCCGGGAGACCGCGTTGTTGTCCGGCCGGTTGAGGAACAGATTGAAGCTGAATGCGTTTACCTCATTCCACCGGTACACATGCCCCAGAACTTTGATGCCGAACCAGAAGAGATCACCGAGTCCCTGATCAACTTCCCGGTAACGGCAGGAGACATTCTGCCGATCATAACCCGCCTCCCAAATACCTATCTTGAGTTCAAAATAGCAGCAATCGAACCGGAAGGCGCGTGTATCATCTCCCGCAACACCGATATTGAGATCTCCGAAGAAGGAGAACAGGAAGGATTTGAAGGGGCAAAACAGATCAGCTACGAGGACATCGGCGGTCTCAAAGGAGAACTCCGCCGCGTTCGCGAAATGATTGAACTGCCAATCCGCCACCCGGAATTGTTTGAAACAATGGGCATCGATCCGCCAAAGGGAGTGCTGCTCTACGGACCGCCAGGAACAGGAAAGACCCTGATCGCAAAGGCAGTGGCAAACGAAAGCGGTGCACATTTCATCTCAATCGCAGGTCCCGAGATCATCTCCAAGTACTACGGAGAGTCCGAACAGCGGCTTCGCGAGGTTTTTGAAGAAGCCGAGGCAAACGCTCCGGCAATCATCTTCATAGATGAGCTTGACTCGATTGCCCCGCGCCGCGAGGATGTCTCGGGTGAAGTGGAGCGTCGTGTAGTTGCCCAGCTTCTGACCATGATGGACGGCATCGCCGATCGCGGACAGGTTGTCGTCGTAGGCGCAACGAACCGGCCCGACGCAATCGATCCCGCACTCCGCCGGCCCGGCAGATTCGACCGGGAGATAGAGATTGGGGTGCCCTCCGAGGCCGACAGGCAGGAAATTCTGCAGATTCACACACGCGGCATGCCGTTCGAAGGTGCTGCAGAGGTCAAAGAGCTGAAACTTCGCGGAACAGAGAAAAAAATCGAGGCAGCAGAGGCGGAGTACAACCACAACCGGGAGAAACTTCTTGCACGACTCGCCATTCTATCCCGGGGATTCGTCGGTGCGGATCTGGCATCCCTCGCCCGTGAGGCTGCCATCCGTGCGCTTCGCCGTCAGATGAGCGTGATCGATCTTGATACCGACCGCATCCCGGACAGTGTGCTCAGGACTCTTGAGGTAACGGCAAAGGACTTTGCCGAGGCGTCCCGTGAGATTATGCCCTCTGCCATGCGGGAGATCTCCATTGAATCGGTTGAAACCCGGTGGGCCGATGTCGGCGGATGCGGGACAGCACTAAACGAAGTCCGAGAGGCGGTTGAGTATCCTTTCACCCGCAAAGAGTCGTTTGCACAGCTTGGTATCCGCCCCCCGAAGGGTATCCTGCTCTACGGACCGCCAGGAACAGGAAAGACCCTGATTGCAAAGGCAGTGGCGAATGAAAGCGGTGCGAACTTCATCGCAGTCAAAGGCCCGCAACTGCTCTCCAAATGGGTCGGGGAATCGGAACGGGCTGTCCGGGAAATATTCCGGAAAGCCCGGCAGGTTGCGCCTGCAATCATCTTCTTTGATGAGATCGATTCCCTTACGCCGGCCCGAAGCGCAGGCGGTGACGGAAATCAGGTTGTAGAAAACGTTTTAAATCAGATACTGACAGAAATGGACGGCATTGAACCGCTGAACGATGTGGTGATTCTCGCCGCATCCAACCGACCGGACATCATTGATCCAGCGCTTCTCCGTTCCGGCCGATTCGACCGCCTCGTCTATATCCCTGAGCCGACAGCAGCAGACCGCCGTGCAATCCTTGCGGTACACATGCGGAATATGCCGCTTGAGAACTCCTCCCTTGATGAGGCGGCAGAAGCACTCGCAGGATGCAGTGAGGAGGGGGTGCGTACCCTTGTGGAAAAATACGCAGGAAAGACCGTGACACTCCGGCAGATCAAAACCGCGGCCAAAAAGATCGAAACTGAAGAAGATGGACCCTCCGTATCACAGCTTCGCTGCATTCTCGCAGATGCGTTTGCCGCACAGAACGTAACGTTTGAGGATCCTGTTCGGGCAGCGTTCATCGAAAAGATCGCCGGAGCAACAGACGGGTTTGTCGGTTCTGATCTTGAAAGCCTCTGTCGCGAAGCGGCAATGGAGGCGCTTCGCCGGAATGGTCCAGCAGTCACTGACGCAGACTTTACCGCGGCAAAACTCCGGATACATCCGACCATGAACGATCGTGTCCGTGAGTATTATGAGGGAATCCGTCTCCGGTTCAAAGGCGGGCTGCCCAAACAGGTTCAGAGTCTGGTGGAATATCAATAAAATAATTCCCTCTTTTTTTCACGGATTCTTCCGGGAGGTTTCCGGCTCTTGGAAACAACCCCCACATTAAAATGGAAGCATGCCGAAATAAAAGTACTAATGTACTTCCACGCCCTGATTCCTTACAAACCGGTCAATCCCAAGACCCGTCTTGCCTCTGTTATGACACAGGAGGAACGCGAAGAGTTTGCAGAGGTAATGCTCGGCGATGTCATCTCTGCAGTCCGCAAGACCGGCTGCACGGCAACCCTCCTCTGTACCTCCAAATACACCTGCAGAGAAGCACTGGTTGCAATTCGCAAAGAGGGACTAAACGAAGCAATTAACTGGGCACTTCCCCAGTTCCACTGCCCGGCACTTATTATCATGTCCGATCTGCCGATGACCACGCCCGGCAGCCTTCAGCGGGTACTTTCCACCAAAGCTGACATGGCCATTGTACCGGGACTCGGCGGCGGTACCAACGTCATCTTTGTCAAACATCCGGAAACCTTCCATGTGGAGTACTACGGGTTTTCCTACCGTCGTCATCTTCAGATCGCAGAAGAACTTGGTCTCACGGTTGAGATCATCGACTCCATGCGAATGTCAACCGACGTGGATGAACCCTCGGACCTCGTGGAGCTGATGATTCACGGGCACGGCAATGCCCGTGAATGGCTGTATGAACACGGCTTTGCTCTTTCGATGGAGAACGGCCGGGTAAGTGTCACGCGCAACGGTGAGAAAATTGCCTGAAACCGCCGACCTCACCATGCAGGCCGAAGAGCTTGCGCTCACCGGAAAACTCGACGAGGCGCTCCGCATGTATGACGCGGCAGTTGCAGCTGATCATACAAACCCCCTGGCATGGATAGGGAAAGCTTCGATTCTCAAGGCACAGGGAAAATACACCGAGTCCGCCGAATGCTTTGATGCGGCGCTTGCAGGAATTCCCGAGTGGGAACATGCGGCGGCAGGTGAAGAGGAGCGGATGGCGGCGTTCGTATCCATGCTCTCGGTTCTGAAAGCCGAAGCACTCCTGTATGCAGAAAAACCAAACGAAGCTCTTGCAGCAGTTGACGCTGCCGATGCTGTCCGGGGTGCAGACGCCGCGTCTCTTGTGATCAGAGGACAGGCGCTGGTCCAGAAGAAGGAGTATGAAGCAGCAGGCGACTGTTTCTATCGTGCGGAGGAGTGGTGCAACACGCATGAAGACACCATGCTCACCCAGGTCTGGCATTGTAAGATCCAGCTCGCAAAGGAGATCGACGGAGTTCTTGCCCCGCCGTATGCAGCGGAGATGTATGCCGGAGGGGTTGGTTTTCGCCCGCCTCAGGGAACACCCGATGCGATTCTTGAACGGGGAAATAATCTCAGAAGCGCGGGGCTCCTGTATGATGCCCTCCGATATTATGACGCGGCAGTTACCGCAGGCCATCAGAACAAAGCCCTCATACTGTTCCTGAAAGGAGTTGTCTTTGAACAGCTCAAGCGAAGCACTGATGCACTTGAGGCCTACAGCGACGCCCTCAAAGCAGATCCGGCGCCAGACGATGCGTTCCGCATCCGCATGCGGTGGGCAGCCCTTCGGGCGGAGCGGAAATAGACACGCCCTCACAAAACCCTTATGCCTTTTTTTCACCCATATATATGGAATACCTATGGACGCAACTGCTACTGAATTCGGACTGCTGCAGCTCACAGAGATCGTTCTGACAGCAGAGGTGGTAAATGGAAACCCTGTGCTCGGTGTAAACGATCTCCCCGTAGCGCTGCGTCCCCTCTTCTGCCCGGACGTACCCGGTGTCATTGCACGGCCGGTTGCCATCAAAGAAGGACAACTGAAAACCTACTTCCCGAATCTTGCCGCACGCAGCCTCATTGCCGACGGTAAAAACTCCTATCTCGTGGTAAACGATCTCGGACAGTTCGCTGTAACCACCTTTGCACCTGCAATGAAATGGTATCTGCGCCATGCAGGGGCGGAAGCGGTTATGAAAAATCCTGCACTTTCCCTCTCACTGGAGACTGCGGGAGAGACATGCGTCTCCTACAAAAAAGCGCGGGAAGAAATCCCGCTGTTTGAGGACACCGCTGCATCCCTTACAGGAAAGATAGGTGCACTCACCGCGAAATCCGATGCCTACCGCGAAGCAGCCGATCTGATAGTTGCATACGCTCCCGAAGAGATCGAGTTCTCCTTGGATGACCTTGTCTGCACACCTGACCAGCTTGCAATCGTCCGGAAGGTTCAGATTTCCCTGGAGAATCAGGAATTCCTGCGCAGCCACAGAATTTATGAATTGGGAAGAATTCTTCTCGTCGGCCCCCCGGGAACCGGCAAAACCTCCTTTGCACTCGCACTGTCACGCTCCGTACATATGCCGGTGCTGGAAGTCAGGCTGTCCATGCTGACCTCACAGTATCTGGGAGAAACCTCCAAGAACATCGACAGAGTCTTCGATCTCGCCAAAAAGATTGCGCCCTGCATCCTCTTCATTGACGAGTTTGACTACATTGCAAAGACCCGCATCTCCGACGACAACGGTACTATGAAGCGTGCGGTGAACACACTCCTCAAAAGTATCGATCACATCAATCTGATCAAAGATCAGGTGCTTCTCATTGGTGCAACAAATCATGCAGGAATGCTGGATGAAGCAGCCTGGCGGCGGTTTGACGAAGTCGTTACCTTCACCCTGCCGGACGCAACCATGCGCGAAGCAATTCTCCGGCACGTCGCATCCGATATCCCCTGTACGATGGACTTTGCAACCCTTGCAGAGCGGACAGACGGATTTTCCGGAGCGGATCTCCGCATGATGCTGACGGAGGCAATCGTCTCGGCACTTCTTGCAGGCCGTAAAGAAATTAACGAAGAGGACGTGAACGCCGGAATGGATCTGGTAAACCGCCGGAACATTGCCCGGAGCGGCTGCCTGTAACCATCATGAAGATAACAGCACTTGGTACCGGCGATGTGGTTGGAACACCGAAAATCGGCTGTGATTGTGATGTCTGCCGCGAGGCGCGGCAGACCGGAAAGCAACGGCTCCGCACCTCAATCCTCGTTGAACACGAAGACAAACATCTGCTGATCGATACCGGCCCGGACATGCGCGCTCAGCTGCTTGCCGCAGGTTCCCCGCATATCGACGCAGTTATCTGGACACACGGCCACTATGACCACTTCATGGGATTCGGCGATTTCTATCGTGTACAGCGTGAACTTATCCCTGTCTATGGTGCAGCCGAAGTTCTCACCTACTGCGGCGGCATCTTTTCATTTATGCGCCACCGTAAGGTGGTTATGACCCCGTATGAACCAATGGAGATCTGCGGAATGTCGGTAACCCTCTTTCCGGTGATGCACGATACCCCCACCTATGGTGTGCGGATTGAAGCGGACGGGGCGGTGTTTGTCTATTCCTGCGACACAACCGATCAGTTATCTGTGCAAACCCTCGAAACAATGAAAGGTGCAGACCTTTTACTGCTTGACGGCATCTTCCCCCCGGAAGTACACATCTCCAAACACATGAACATCCGTGAAGCCGAACAGCTGGCAGAACGGCTTGCGCCAAAAGAGTTCTGGTGTGTGCACATGAGCCACAAAATCCAATGGAGCTACAGATACGGGGCACGGGATATGCAGACTTGGAATATTTCCAAAAACCACAGATAACTTTTTTTAGACATCGCAGACGAAACTTACTACACACTCCCGCACCAATACATACGCAAAGGATGAAAAGGGACATCTACTATCGTGTGGACAGACGGGTACAGAACGGTGTCGTAAAATATTATCTGATGCGGGAGGTCAACAGCGACTCGCACAAGTTCCGCGCATCCAAACTCATCAAAGCCGGAACACCACCGACAGATCCGGAAATTACACGCGCAATTCTTCTCTACGGATTTGATCTTGAGATGAAATGCTGCGAAAAAGTTGTTTCATATCGGGTAAAAAACTTCAAATATGAGCATGAAGAAAACGAAAAAAATCTACTATCATCTGGAAAAATACCGATACCTTGATCTGCGCTACCATGACTACCTTACCGAGGAGGAGTATACCAGACATGTAAACGAGCGTGAATACCACTACATTCACGAATCCGCAAAAACCGTCGGATGTACGTTCACCTTTCCCGAAGTTGTCCAGATGATTGAAACCGGGAAAATCCCAAACGGAAAGTATCTGCGCGATGTAAATGAGATTCAAAATCTTTATCGCTGTGTTGTTCTCCGCAATAAAAATCCCCGCAAAGTCACACTTGCCCTCGTGCTCCAGATCAGAAGGATCATCCTCCAGAATCTGGAGGAGCCCGAGACTATCAGCCGCGAAAAAGAGATAGCGATTCAAAAACTGCTCAATACCTATTATCAGAAGATTGGTGACGGATACCATCCTGTGGAACAGATTATCTCCCTGCACAAAAACTTCCGCAAACTCAAACCCTTCAAAATCGGATCCAAGCGAACGATCCGTGAGGTCGTGCAGTACCTGGTCATGCCGCTCGGCTATCCGCTCAGTTCCCAGTCAAGCCAGCAGATAGTACATACCTCCGAGATACTGGCCGAACAGCAGACTAAAAACAGTATTCCCCAGGTTATTGAACAGTATACAGGATGTAAAATATCAAATCTGGAAGATCAGCTTCGTAAAAAAATTGCCGAACATTGGGATATTCAGAAAAATAAGAGTCAGAAACAGCTGGACCTCTACCTTCCCGCCAGCCGCTGATTTTTTACCGTCTATGTTATGTATTTATATCATTGTGTGTGAAATACATAACATGCAACTATGATAAACAAACTCAGTCTCATGGGCCTGGTCGGATTACTCGGCTTTCTTGCTGTACCGACCGGTGAAGTACGCTACTGCGCCTTCTTTGCATTCTTCGTGTTCTTCGGCTACCTCTTCACTGTTGAGGATGAACTGTTCACCGCCTACGTCAGAAAAGCAGCAACCGCCGCATTCTTTCTTCAGACCGTGCTCTTCTGCATCGTGTATGCAGCAGTCGTTCTCATCGGGGATGCAGCAGTATTTACCGCCGCATTCCCGCTGACATTTGCCGCTGGCATGATTGTCTTCATCTGCATGCTGGTCATCCATGAATTCCGTGAACTACAGGGAGTGGAGAGTGGCGCTTAAGACAAAGATTCGCGAATACCGCGCAAAACACAACATCACCCAGGAAGAACTTGCCAAAGCTGTCGGTGTCCGGCGTGAGACCATCGGCCATCTGGAAAACGGAAAGTACAATCCGTCGCTAAAACTCGGATTTGATATTGCAAAAGTTCTGAGAGTGCCCGTTGAGGAACTCTTCGAGTTCACCGACGACTAACACTTTTTTCTTGTTTTCAGCAGCACCAGATGCAGCGTCACGAGAACCCCTACCACGCAGAGAATCACAATGACAAACGATTTCTGCACGATCACCATGGAGACGCCAAGCATCACCCACAGAAAGAGGATGCCGCCAATTTTTTGCCGGAGAGGAATACCTGTTTTGTTCCGGTAATGGTCAATATAGGGCCCGAAGTACCGGTTTTGTTCCAGCCACGCGGCAAGATGCGGGGAACCTGCCGAAAAACAGAGTGCGGCAGCAATGACAAACGGTGTGGTCGGAAGAACCGGGAGAACAACACCTGCCGCACCAAAGGCAAGGCAGATGATGCCGAGAACCTTCAGACACCACCGTTTCCCGGGCATCTCAGCACTTCACCGTATCGCGCGCAAGCCGGGACGTGATCAGGGCAATCACCGCAACCGCAAATCCTGCAGCGCAGGCAATCGCAACACCCGCCGGAGTATAGACATCGGCACTGCCGGAACCGGCTGCCGCCGCAACCGAGAACAGGGCAACACCCAGCACGCATCCTACGTTCATCACCGTGAAAATCAGACCGCCGGAAGAACCCTGCAGCTCAGGCGGACTGTGAATGGTGATCCGCTGAATACTGGGCCCCTCGTTTAAGCCCATACCAAGACCGACCAGCACAAGACCTGCAAAGATCAGAAATATGTTCGACAGAATAACGGCGGCACCCAGAAGTGCCATCCCTGCAGCAAGGAGATACGATGCACTGTTACAGAGGAACATGCAGCCGTATCTGCGCACAAATGCTCCTGCAGGGATGCCTATCAAGGCCATTGCGACCGGTGGAAGAAGCATGATACCGCCAGCGACCGCGGTCGGCAGCAGATACTCTTCGGTCAAGAGGAACGGCATCACATAGATAACACCAAGATACACGAGCGTGATGCACAGCGTTGAAACTGCTGCCCACATGACCGTCCGGTTATAAAGCAGACGGGCGGAAAGGATAGGATCGGGATGTCGGAGCTCACGGTGCAGAAACAGATAACCGAAGATCGGCGAGAGTACAATCAGCAGGATGACCGGACCAGTCCAGCCTTCGGAGACACCAAGCTCAAGTCCGGCAAGAAGGGACACAAGCGTGACGGCAAGATATACCGCGCCAAGCGAATCAAACGGTTTGGGCCGCGCGGGAAGATCCGCAGGATCCGGTTTTGGAATCAGAAACAGGGCAACCAAAATCCCCACAATACCCACCGGGATGTTAATGAAGAAGATCCAGTGCCAGCTGATGAACTGGGTAAGAACCCCGCCGATTCCGGGACCGAGTGCGAGTGCTGCACCGCCGGCGGTGGCGATAACACCCATGCCGATGGGCTGAATCTGTTTGGGGAGATGCAGGGTAATCAGCATGGTAGCCGTTGCAACCATCATGGCGGCGGCCACCCCCTGGAAAACCCGGAATCCGATCAGAGAGACGATGTCTGTTGCAATACCGCAGAGGAAAGAGGCAAAGGTAAACAGTACAAATCCTCCGGTAAAAATTACCCGCTGCAGACCGGTACGGTCAGCAAGTTTGCCGAAAAGAAGAAGGGTACTGCCGAGTGCAAGCAGATACGAGGTCATCACCCATGACGACAGGGACGAACCGGAACCGAAATTCTCGGAGATCGCAGGCAGTGCAATGGACACAATACTTGTGTCAAGATAATCCATGAAAACAGCCGCAGCTGCCAGAATCATCAGAAGCTTTTGAGAGAGAGGACGTTCAATCAGCATCAGTACACACCGAACAGAGGGGGAAAACAGAGGAGGAATACGGCAGGTATCTCACCCCTGTTTCGGCAGGATAAGAGTTTATTGGGACGGCAGACACGTATCGGCCGCAGTCCCCCTTTTCAAGGGTACGAGGTGGCGGGAGAGTTCGGACAGCGGATGACCTTTGCAGGTAACGGTGAACTTTTTGTAGTATCCAAACGGCGCACGCCGGACTTCCAGAGAAGAATCAGCCGCAAGCACACGGGTAACCTCTTTCAGAACGGACACGGCGGCGGCAGGCCGGGCAAGATCGTTTGAGAGATGGGCATACGGATAGATCATGACCCGGACAGCCCCGACTTTTGCGGCAACCGCGAGGATCTCCGCGGCAGTTTGAGCAACAATGTCCTCCGGGTCCGTTTCGTCCGCAGACTCAACAGCACAGAACGCCACAAGCGCATCCTGCATAGCATCCTTTGCTACAATATCCGTCTCCGCCATCTTTGTCCCGGAGAGAGTCTCATACGCAATGATATCTGCATGAATAAGGAGAAGCCGCATAACTACTCAGTCTCTTCTGTTTTTTCATCCGGTACCCGGGTGAATTCTGTGTACATGGGTGTTAAACCCATATTAAGGTAAAGCAAGAAGCGACGTTGTACCTTTATTCCTGAGCATCCCATGGAAAACACAGAACACGCAGAAATTCTCAACATCATGGAATAAACAAGAAACCCACGGAAACAGATTAATTTGGGATTCCATGATGTTCAAGAACTGTTTCGTATCTTCTCGCAGAGCGGCGAGCACGGCTCTGCCATGAGAATCGCGGGATGAAATTCGATCGATGACGATCATTCATAGGTAAGCAACGAATTCAGATGCAACACCGTAAGAGGCAGCGCTGGGAAAAAGCCAGGGTTCAGACCAGAAACATCGTCAGCCCGAGAAGGACGACGACCTGAATCAGCCAGATAAGCGATGCAAACGGAAGCAGAGTTTTACCGATGGAAAGTGTCTCCCGCAGGTTCATGGAAAGGCCGACTCCGGCCATTGCAATGGTGAGGATGGTCACAGAGATATTGACGAATACCGACTGCACGGCATGTCCGAGATCCGGCCATACAGTGATAAACGCAGTCATACCAATGGCCATAAGCACGAAGAGAATCAGGAACCCCTGTACTTTCGCCTTCACACGGTCTGCGGGGCAGGAAGCATGCGCTGCTTCCTGACGTCTGCACCACAGCCAGCCGAACATCGATGCAACCACGACCAGCATGGCGACCCGTATCATTTTGTACGCAAGGGCAAGAGCACCGACATCCTCGCCGCCGGAGATTGCAGTGTAGAGATCCGCTGCCGGAATGACATTGCCGATTTCATGCAGCGTTCCGCCGATGAACACCTCCGCCTGCGCATCGGTCATGCCGACACCGAACGCGATTGCAGGAATGAGAAACACGCCGACGATTCCCAGGAGACTGATAACACCGACAACTGCATGAACATACTTCTGATCCGCTTTGATCACCGGGGCAACAGAGAGCGTGGCAGACACACCACAGATGCCGTTGCCGGTGCCCGTCAGTGCGGAAGTTTCCCAGTTGTGGCCAAGTTTTTTGCCGAGCAGCATTGCAAGAACAATCGTCATTGCAAGAACAGCGAGTATAATTACAAGACCACTCGCAGATGCGCTCATCAGCACGTCTGCTGTTACCCGGGCACCCATCAGGATAATTGCAATGCGCAGAATGTATTTTCCGGCGTAGGAACCCCCCGCATCAAAGAATTTGTAGTTGATGAAAAGACAAATCACCAGAGCAAGAACAATGGGACCTATCTTGGAAAGCAGGGAGAAAACCGGAATATCCTCAAACAGATCGTGAGGAAGCAGTGCAACCCCGCCGTCCCAAAGGGTCCCCCTGGTCAGCAGGAAAGAAAGCAGCGTTACGGCAACACACACAAGAAAACCTGGAATCACTGCACGATCCGCTGACTTCACGTAATCAAAAAAATCCTCACGATAGGTAGTCATAGGATATCTGTTAGTGAACTGTCAAATAAAGCATATTGATCCAAACACATTCCGCACGTGAGACAGATTGAATATGGCAGACACCCAATGTACTTAGCATATTCCCAAAAGTGGAGAACTACATTAATGACAGATACACCATCAGCCGGAGGAAAGGGTACGATTGTTCTCGCCTTTTCCGGAGGACTTGATACCTCCGTCTGTGTGCCGATCTTAAAAAACATGTACGGCTATGATCGTGTGGTCACGGTTGCCGTGGATGTCGGTCAGCCCGCAGCCGAAGTTAAAATGGCGGATGACAAAGGAAAACTCATCGCCGACAAGCACTACACCATCGATGCAAAGGATGCGTTTGTGCAGCAGCACGTGTTCCCCGCAATCAAGGCAAATGCTCTCTATGAGGGGTACCCGATGGGTACTTCCCTTGCACGTCCGCTGATTGCTGAGGAGATTGTCAAGATCGCAAAAGCCGAGGGAGCAACAGCCATCGGTCACGGCTGTACCGGCAAAGGAAACGACCAGCTGCGTTTTGACTTCATCTTCCGGATGCACGGCTTTGACATCGTCGCACCGATGCGCGAACACAACATGACCCGTGACTGGGAGATCGACTACGCCGAGCAGCACGGAATTCCGATTCCGGTCAAGAAGTCCACCCCGTGGAGTGTTGACGAGAACATCTGGTCCCGCAGTATTGAAGGCGGCAGACTCGAAGAGACGGATTATCACCCGCCGGAGGAAATTTACCACTGGACAACCTCGCCAGAAGCAGCTCCCGATAAACCGGAGATCGTCTCCATCACCTTTGAAAACGGTGTTCCGACTGCACTGAATGGTAAACAGATGAACGGTGTTGATTTAATCGTTGAACTGAACACGATTGCAGGTCGCAACGGTGTTGGCAGAAACGATATGGTGGAAGACCGTGTCCTTGGTCTGAAGGCCCGCGAAAACTACGAACACCCGGCGGCAACCGTCCTGATCGCAGCACATGCAGACCTTGAAAAACTGGTGCTTTCCCGCTTTGAACTGAAATTCAAGCACATCGTTGACGACCAGTGGTCCGAACTTGCCTACATGGGTCTTGTGCACGAACCGCTCTACCATGATCTGAACGCATTCATCGACGAGACACAGAAACGCGTGACCGGAACGGTGGACGTCCAGCTGTTCAAAGGCGGGCTGCACATCCTCGGCAGAAAATCACCGAATGCGATTTACTCACAGGACATGGTCTCGTTTGATACAACGACCATCGACCAGCGCGATGCCATTGGATTTTCCAAATACTTCGGACTGCAGGGCAGAATGGTCTGGCAGCTCCAGAACAAATAATCTTTTTTTCTCCTTCAGACCTGCAAGACTGATTACAGAGAACATCCAAAGAATATCATAGAATGGACTTTTCCAAAGACGACGTCTGTGTGTTGATCCCGACACTCAACGAAAAAGCTACCATCGGGTCTGTCATTGAGGAGTTGCAAAGAGAGGGCTATCACCAGATACTCGTCGTGGACGGCCACAGTACAGACGGAACACCTGAGATAGCAGAAAAACTCGGCGCAACCGTCATGACACAGGAAGGAAAAGGAAAAGGCGCCGCCATGATCGAGGCGTTTGAAAAGATCACCTCACCCTACATCCTGATGCTGGACGGAGACGGTACCAACCCGCCGGAGTATGCAGACGCTATGATCGAACCGCTTGCAAGCGGCCGGGCAGACCATGTCATCGGCAACCGGCTCAACCAGTACGAACGCGGTGCCTTAACCCGCCTCAACCTCTGGGGAAACCGCCTCATGAACACACTGTTCAAATGGGCACACGGCGTTTACATGACTGATATCCTCTCCGGATACCGGGCATTCACCTTAGATTCCATCCGGCAGATGAACCTCAAGGAAGCAGGATTTGAGATCGAGACCGAGATCAGCTCCGCAGTCATCCATCGCGGTCTCCGCTTCGAGGTCGTTCCGACCTTCTACAAGAAACGTCCGGGATCCCCGACAAAACTGCACCCTGTTCGGGACGGATACAAAATTCTCCGGGCAATCAACAAATACGGCAAGATGAACAATCCGCTCTTCCACTTCAGTGTCATCGGCGTTCTGATGGGTATCTCAGGATTCTGTCTCGGACTCTACGTGCTCTTTGAATGGCTCGCAGGAATCGAGCATCTCTTCATGGGAATTCTGACCATGCTTCTCATCATTGCGGGAATTCTTACCTTCATGATCGGATTCATCAGCGATATGATCCTCGGCTACCACCGCGAAGTGATGCGGGAGATGCGCATTCTCCGCACAAAACTCGACGAGATGGAAAAGAAAGAGTAAACGGTTTTTTCTGAGGAAGAAAATCCTCACATTCAAATTTTTGCGGGTTGATTATTATACACTATGACCACCCCCCGGATCGAAAAAGTACTCCATGCCTCGATAGATAATCTGTATGTCGGCAGTGAAGAGTTTTTGGCAGAAATCGAAGCGGGGCTTGGTGCCGCAGCAATATCCGCGCCAAAGGTAGGCTACCAGGGGGTTGCCGGCTCGTTTGGCGAACAGGCGGCACATGAGTACTTCGGGGGAAACGCATCAGCAATCACCAATTACAAAGAGTTCGACGATGTCTTTACAGCGCTCGAACATGGCGAGATCGATTACGGTGTCCTGCCGATAGAAAACTCTACCGCCGGAGACGTGCTTGAGGTTGCCGATCTCATCACGCGGTGCAGTCTGTATGTGGTCGGCGAACACATCATCCGCGTCCGCCATAATCTGCTCGGGGTATCCGGCGCATCAACCGGAATGATCCGCGAAGTGTACTCCCATCCGCAGGCCATCAGTCAGTGCCGCGACTTTTTCCGGCATCATGACCGGATCAACGCCTACCCGTACGCAAATACCGCCCTTGCCGCGAAATTTATCGCAGAGACAAACGATCCCGCAAAAGCATCTATTGGCAGCCTACGGGCCGCAGAACTTTACGGCCTTGAAGTTCTGGAAAAAAACATCCAGACCGCAAAAAACAACTATACACGGTTCGTCATTCTCTCACGGCATATGGAGATCACCAGACAGTCCGACAAGATCAGTCTCGTCTTCTCCACAGCCCACAAAAGCGGAGCACTCTACAGCGTGCTTGCCCACTTCGCCTACAACGGCCTGAACCTCCTGAAAATCCAGTCACGTCCCAAACTTGACACTCCCTGGGAGTATATCTTTTTCCTTGATGTTGCGGGAAATCTTGAGGATGCAAACGTTCTGATTGCCCTTGGAAAAGTCCGTGAGCAGAGCAGCTGGTTCAAACTGATCGGAAACTACCCGCACTGCCACCACACCGACCGGCAATGAACCACTTCCTGCACCGCACACCTCTGCCGCTCTCCGGCGTTGCCCTCGGAGTCGCAGCACTCGGGAATCTTCTGCAGAACTACTCGGATATCATCCCTCCCTTGTGCGGAGCGCTAGCTGCCGTGCTCCTCTCGTTCGTCTTTCTGAAATATCTCTGTTTCCCCGCAGAATTCCAAAAGGACATGAACGATCCTGTGCTTGCAGGTGTTGCAGGTACATTCACCATGGCACTGATGATCCTGAGCACATACCTTGAACCATACAGCAGCGCAGCGCTCGGCATGTGGCTTGCCGCAATTCTTTTGCACAGTGCACTTATGGTGTATTACACCCTGAGATTTGTTAGATACGCCGGGTTGCGGGACGTCCTTGCAAACTACTTCATCGTGTACGTAGGAATCGCTGCAGCAGCGGTTACCGCCCCAGTTTTTGGTTCACAGGAGATTGCAGCCGCGGCGTTCTGGATCGGCTTTGCCGCATTCCTCATCGTGATCATCCCGATAACCATGCGCTATGCGCGGCTGCCCGATGTACCCGAACCGGTAAAACCCCTGATCTGTATCTACGCAGCACCGGCAAGTCTGTGTCTCACCGCTTATATCGAGACCATAACGCCGGTATCCCCGGAATTTTTGATTGGGCTGTATATTGTTGCCTGCCTGTTCTACCTCTTTGCTCTGTACAAGGTCATCAGCTACCGCAATCTCCCCTTTTATCCAAGTTATGCCGCATTCACCTTCCCGTTCGTCATCGCAGCGACCGCGTCCACGCAGGTCACCAGCTATCTGGAAACCTTTACGGGATGCGCACTACCGCTGATGGAAGGGATTGTGCTGATGCAGACGGGAGTTGCCGTCGTGCTGGTGGGGTATGTGCTGCTGCGCTACCTGCAGTTCTTTTTGAAACGAACACCGGTCGGGAACAAATAACGCAGTGCCAATCCAGGTTTTTTGCGGATGCAAAAATCTGTTACCGGTCTATCAGTTACAAAAATACCATCTAAAACCACCTAAATGCGAAATAACGGGATATCCACAGATATCCGGAATTTTGTTACCTCTGTTACCTCAAAATCAGTACTCTGTACAAAAACAAAACAAAAAACAGGAACAGAATGTCAAACCACCGGTAACAAAAATAAAATACCTCGGAAAACAGTTTTAAACACAAAACAAATCTCAGAAATCGAATGGTTTTGTTACCTCACCCATCGGTAACAAAATCACCGATCCTCGCCAAGACGCCCAGTTCATCTCAGTACCAAAAAAAGTTAGAGCGGAATCTCGCCGACAAACACCGTCTCGGCAGGCCCCGTCATTGTTGCACGCTCGCCGACCCCGATATCCAGCGGACCGCCAACCGTCTCAACATGCACCACATCACCCGATACCTTACCGATCTTTGCCGAGATCAGGGCCGATGCCGTGGAACCGGTTCCGCAGGAGAGTGTTTCTCCCTCAACACCGCGCTCAAATGTCCGGATGGTAATTGCAGACGGTCCGGTCACCTGCACAAAGTTCACATTCGTTCCCTTCGGGAACAGGGCATTGTGGCGGATCTTCGGCGCAACAGCATCAAGGTCAACCGCCTCGACATCCTCCACAAAAATAACCGCATGCGGAACACCGGTGTTTGCCGCATACACCGTCATGCCCTCAATTTCGGCGGAGAAATCGCCGGAGCCAATTGCAGGAATCGCCGCAGAATCATAGGCCGGAACACCCATATCGATCGTGGCGGAGAAGTCGCCTTCACTGTCGTATCCGGCACGGACAGTCAGAACACCGGCAAGCGTTTCTACCGAAAACGACTTCGTCTTTGCGTAGTTGTTGTCAAACGCATACTTTGCCAGACACCGGATACCGTTGCCGCACATCTCCGCCTCGCTTGCGTCCGGCTGGAACAGGCGCATCCGCACGTCGGCCTTCTCCGACGGTGAGATAAACAGAACGCCGTCACCACCGATACCAAACCGGCGATCGCAGTAGCTCACCGCAAACTGCGCTTTCATATCGTCCGGGATAACCGTGCCCGCCATCTCATCAATCAGAATGAAATCATTCCCGTTGCCGTGAAGCTTCGTAAACGCGATCGTCATTGTACTTACAGTATTAACCTTCAGAAAACTTGAAGATCACACATCAGCGCCGGCGGACGAGAGGCGGGCGGCAAGCCATGACGCGCCTTCCGGCGTTTTGAAAAGCGGCAGATCCTCATCAATCACCGACACACGGCGATGTACGCGCACCGCCTCCTGAGACACCGGATTGTATCCGTCCTTCTCCACAACCAACCGGTACACCGCCGTCCCGCGCCGCTGCCATGCCGGAGTCTCCGCAAGGTTCACACCAAAGGAAAAAGCAAGTTCATGCAGATCACAGGACTTCATGCCGTCCAGTTTCCGCTGGGCGGCGGTCGCGGACAATCCCGTATCCATCAGCAATTTATGCGCATAGCCGTTGATGTGATTCCGCCATGCCTCAGCCTGCCTCCAGGCAAAATATGCCGCAAGCCGGCTTTCATCGATTGGGACAACGCGGCAGTCAAACGAAAGTGGATTTTGTACATCGGAAAACAACGTAAATGCTGACGAGGCGAAACCCGCTGCAATCGAGACAAGCTTTTCGACCCGGCAGTCAAAGACCGGGGATGTGATGTAGAGACTGATTTCATCCGAAAATGTATAGGCAAAGGACGGCGCAAGACCGCTGTTCTCAAGCAGCGCCTGCGTAGTCTTTGTCATACTCCTGGAAAACGCCGGATCATAGGGTTTTGCATATCCGGCGTCCCGGGACAAGTGGTGGAAGGATCTCCCGTCCAGCCGCAGAACAAAAGGAACGGTGGTGATAAGGCCGGAAAAAATCTCGCGATCCTTCATTATTCTATTGTAGATTATTCTCCAAAGAGCGGCTCGGACATCTTGAAGGCTCCGGGAATATGGCGGACAAGAATTATGTCTCCTACCTCTTTTACAATACGGTAGGGTATGACAACACCCTGATAGTTCTTAATGTCGAGCACGTTCTGATTCACACCGGTCAGTGCAAGGCCGCTGATTTTCTTATTGGTAACATCCAGAACAACATCCTCGACCTTACCAAGGAAAATTGCTTTGTCTGAATAGACGTTCATTCCAAAGAGATCCGAGATCTGCCACTTCATCATACTTTTGAAAATTATACTCTCGCAAGCATAAGTATGTTTGCATGTCTCACGGCATGCCTTGAGATATGTTCAACATCTCCAAACCACATATACTTCTGAAAGTATGGAATCCATCCGTGTCCGCCCCTATACCACCGCAGACTATCCCCTCATCTGCGAGCTGGATGCCCCGCTGTTTTCGGGGATGGGAGGACCGGTACTGTTCCGCCACATTGAGGAACTGTTCCCATCCCTGTTTTTTATTGCTGAAAATCCTGATGGAAAGATCATCGGGTATATCCTTGGCGGCATTCATCTTGATGATGCGGCAACAGGAAAACTGATTCGGATCGGCGTTGTCCCAAACTATCAGCGCATGGAATGCGGGACAAAACTTACCGAAACACTGTTCTCCACAATGAAACGGCGCGGCGTTGCAGCAGTCCACCTGACAGTAGCAGAGACAAACATACAGGCAATTGCATTTTACCAGAAGATCGGATTCACGCAGAAAGAACGCATTCAGAACTATTTTTATCCTGATACTGCCAGGCTTGTCCTCTGGAAAACGCTTTAAAATCGCATCAGGCCAATCAGCGGGTCAACGGCATCTGCAGAAACCACCAATCGGAATGCCGCTGCATCCGCATACGGTCTTTTTGCTGCAACGTTCACCGCAGCTTTTTTTGACACGCCCGGCAGCCATTTCAGCGCGGCGGCATTCATCCGGTTTATCTCAATCGGTACCGGCAGTGCTGTCACCGACCGCTGACCATGGGAAACAACAGCCGCGTCCAGTACCGTCCCCGTCGGAATCTGCATTGGAATACCGCAGAGGATCGGATACGTTCCCATCTGCCTGCCAAATGACACCGTTCCTGAAACCTCAATGATAACGTCACGCAGAACGGTACCTATGGGAAACACACGTTCAAGCATAGGCACATCAAATGTTTCCCGGACGCGTTCTTTGAACTGATGGAACAGTTTGTCATGTTGCCCGAGTGTGTTGTCCGCATACGCGCGGGTCCCTTCAAACGGCATCAGCTGACGGATATTGACACGGCGGACCATCAGTCCGGCAGCAAAAATCCGCTGCAAAAATGCATCGTTCAGCGCAAACGTCTCTGCCGTCTCACCGGCAAGACCTGAAATAAAGTTGAGGCCCGGCAGAAGTTCAGGTATCCCGTCCCTGCGTATAGCCCCGATCTCGTTGACGATCTCAACCGCCCGAAACACGGCATCGGCATCGCCTTTCAGATTGTTTGCCGCAACCACTGCAGGATCGGCCGATTCCATGCCAAACGCCGCAATGTCTCCTGCAGTATGGCCCGCAACGATTGCTGCGAGAGCCTCACGGGACGCCTCTTCGTGCCGGGCAATGGTTCCCGGATTGATGTTGTCGATGTGCAGCGTCTGAAGCGACGGGGCAGCAGATCGGATCTCCGCAAACAGTTTCCGCAGTGCGTCCGGGTCGGGCGTCGGAAACTCTCCTCCGCCTGCTGACCCGAATGCCAGAAGATCCGGCTGGCGGCCGAGCCGAAAGTGTGCAGCACCCGCCACCGCAAGTGCCCGAACCTCATCAGCGACTGCCCCGGCATCCCGTTGTTTCGGCAGCCCGTAGAACGGCTCGGTACAGAAGGAACAGCCGCCGGAAACCGCCCGGGAACAGCCCTTCGCGGTCTCAAGTTCACACATCACAAACGGATAGAACGGATGCTTACGGATAATATCAGCCCCAAGCACCGCCCAGCGATCAAAGTCCGCATACCGGCAGACACCCTCCGGTTCACCTCCGGAAAGGTACGCATCAAGTGCTGCCGCAGGTTCGCCGTGCAGCATTGCCGTCCAGCCGGAAACCGCCTGTATAACCGCTTTTGCTCCGCCCTGCGGTGAGTAGCCAAACCCGATAGGCCCGCCGAGAAGGGACACGGTTCTCCCCCGCAGCATGAAACCTATCTGCTGCAGTTCCGTCAGCGTTGCAGGCGTTCCCGCAAGATACTTGCCGGGAACGGTAACTCCGGCGATCATCACCACATATTTGTAGGCGGAAAGACCCGCGACCCTCATTGGATCGCGCCGCAGCTGATCAATGGTTGCATAGTCAGTGGTGATGCCCCGTTCGGCAAACACACCGGCAACCGTTCTGATATACGGTGAGATGTACGGCGGGACACCAAGACAGGCAGGCTCGTCTACATATCCGTCAATGATAATCGCATCAGACGTCATGACCGCAAAGCTGCAGAAGTTTTCGTGCAATCATCAGTTTTCCGTGCTTCACCGGATCCACCGAGCGATCATCCAGATCAAATCCGATCAGAGTAACACTTGCAGCGCCAAGTTCGTAAGCACAGAACACACACCGGTCACCGTCCGAAAAACCGCCGAAGTTGTGTACATGCGCAAGCGGTGCCGCCTGTGTTGTCCCGACAACCGGACCTCTGACCTTCGGCACCCACGAACGCACCAGCGGGATATTGTCACCGTGCGCATGCAGTACCAGAATCGTTCCAAGGTCGTTCATTGCAAGAAAGTCATCATCCATTCCATCGATGTCGGAGAGAATCACATCGGGACGATGACCGGCACCCAAAAGAACACGCGCCGCAGCGTCAGCAGCAATGACGACCTTGCCGGAAAAGTCCGTTGTGAGGATATCAGTGGCAAGAGACGGCGCATTGCCGCAGACGATGCAGTCTCTGCCCTGAATGGTACTTCGGAGTATCTCAATATCGTCACGGGGCAGAAGCTCTGCAAGAACTTGCGCCGCACGCTCGTCATCCTCACGCGAAAATCCAAAAAAATCGAGGATTTCAGAGTAGTAAGGCTCCCACTCCTCAGCTTTCATCCCCTTCAACCTCGGAGATGCCGACAAGCTTCATGAAGTTGGACAGGACCGGATCGATGATCATATTGAGCAGCTCATCCTTGTTCCTCACCAAAGAGAATGCATTCAATGGAATGGACAGGGCCGCCATTGTTGCGTGACCGCCCGCAGATGCACCGGGGATAGGAGAGAACGCCTCTTTCATCACATCACCGACATGCAGGCGTATGTCTTTGTTGCGGGCGGAAAGCGTGATGGAGGTGTCGGTGATACCATACACCATTGCGGTTGTCACACCTTCCAGATTCAGCAGCATATCTGCTGCCTGCGGAATTGCATCACGGTTTCTGACATAGCCGACATTCGAGAACAGATAGCCGTGCTTGACCTCGCGGTTGACGATTGCATGACCAAGAACATCCAGCGTCTCCTGCGAGACCGACGGTGCCATGATAACCTCAAGAAGCGACCGGTCCGACAGGGGAAGAAGATAGGCGGCGTTGTGCAGATCCTGCGGCGAGAGATTGCGCTGGAACTCCTTGGTATCCGCGCGGATACCATAGAATAGGGCTGTTGCAACCTTTTTATCGATCGGCAGATACAGTTCCTGCAGGTACTGCGTCATAATGGATGCCGTTGCACCGACATTCGGACGGGAATCAAGGAATTCCGGCTTTCGCAGACGGGTTACGCCTTCTGTACTGTGGTGGTCGATGATGATATTGACCGACGTATCCAGCGGGAGGTCGTTGTTCATGCCGGGGGCGACGCAGTCCACCAAGGCGAGATAGTTGCATTCGCCGAGAATCTCCGGCGTCAGCTTTTCCATCTTGATTTCAAGCAGATTGACGAATGCACGGTTTTCCTGATGACCGATATTTCCTTCATAAAGAATGCGGGTTGCAAGCTTGCCGCCGGAAGCATTCGCAGCGATTGCTGAAAGTGCCATTGCACTTGAAATTGCATCCGGATCAGGGTTTTTGTGCGTAATGATACCAAGGGTTCCGGTCCACGAACTTAAGAGTGAGAAAAGTCTCTGGGCGTTTCTTGACGCAACCAGATTGTTCATGTGATTGACGGCGGACTTTGCAACAACCTGCTGCGGATACAGCACAACATCCGCACCGTGATCCACCAGCTGATCTGCCGAGAAGAGATCCACGGCACGGGCGATCACATGCGCCTGCGGATAGGCACTCTTGACGTTCTGCACTGCCGCAAGGTTTGCATCCTTATCAGCTGCAAGGATGAAGACCACTTCGGGTTCGGGAATCTTGGAAAGCAGACCAGGATCAGTGATGTCACCCATCATCGCCTGATGACGATGGTCACGCAAATCCTCCACACGTTTTTCATTCACATCAACAACGAGGACGTTCTCGTCATCCTCCTTGAGCTCCTCGAGGACATTGTAACCGATACTGCCGCATCCCAGAATGAGATATTTTATTTTTTTATGGGTCTGGTTATTGTTCGGCAGAATCCCATCACTCTCAACCATGTACCAATATTCGTGTTGTTCGGATATTAATGTAGATACCCGCAGGATCCAAAATTCCATCGTGAAGAAATCTATAAATATTGAGATGACTAATCTAATTAGGTCAACAGACATCACAAATGGGCCTATAGCTTAGTCAGGAATAGCGACGGACTCTTAATCCGTAGGCCAGGGGTTCAAATCCCTTTAGGCCCGCTTTTGGTGTGTGGGTTGAATGTTTTTATTGGGCCTATAGCTTAGTCAGGAATAGCGACGGACTCTTAATCCGTAGGCCAGGGGTTCAAATCCCTTTAGGCCCGCTTTTGGTGTGTGGGTTGAATGTTTTTATTGGGCCTATAGCTTAGTCAGGAATAGCGACGGACTCTTAATCCGTAGGCCAGGGGTTCAAATCCCTTTAGGCCCGCTTTTGGTGTGTGGGTTGAATGTTTTTATTGGGCCTATAGCTTAGTCAGGAATAGCGACGGACTCTTAATCCGTAGGCCAGGGGTTCAAATCCCTTTAGGCCCGCTTTTGGTGTGTGGGTTGAATGTTTTTATTGGGCCTATAGCTTAGTCAGGAATAGCGACGGACTCTTAATCCGTAGGCCAGGGGTTCAAATCCCTTTAGGCCCGTTTTTGGTGTGCATTATTCAAAATTTTTCGTTGTGTGATGTACACGAAAAGATTTCGTTGGATTTTTCAGGAAAAGGGAAACAATTGAGTGACGAGCACAGTTTTGATTGGGTTACTTACTCTGAGTACATTCACTCAACCGGAGATATTTTTCAGAAAAAAATCACCATGAAATACGTTCGCGGCATCACAGTGTACCAAAATACATATCCTGTAAAAAACCAAAACATGTACGGTTATCTTGAGCTGCACGGCACAGAGCAGTCCTCTGCAGCATACAAGAAGATTATATATCCGCTGAAACGGAAGAACTGCAGGAACTAATGTTCATGAAAGTAATTTACAATGACGGAAATGTGGGCGAGTGCCCAAAAGAAGAAGAGCTGCATGTTATACGCCACACCGCAGCCCATGTACTTGCCCAGGCAGTGAAACGTCTCTATCCCCACGCATCGTTTGCCTACGGACCGGCAACCGAGAAGGGATTTTACTATGATGTCGATCTGGGAGACACGAAACTTTCGGACGCCGATCTTCCTGCCATTGAACAGGAGATGCGGGAGATTGTCAAGGCAAACCTGCCGATAAAACCGTTCATTCTCTCACGTGCCGACGCATTAAAACTCATGGAGGAACGGCATGAGCCGTACAAGGTTGAGCACATCGCAGACCTTGATGAAAATGAGCCGCTGAGCTTCTATGAACAGGGTGAATACATCGATATGTGTGTCGGCCCCCACCTGACCTACACCAAAACCCTGAAAGCCTTCAAGCTTACCGGTCTTTCCGGTGCATACTGGAAAAACGACAACAAAAACAAGATGCTGACGAGAATCAACGGGACCGCATTCGCCTCGTCCAAGGAACTTGAGGATTTCCTGAAACTGCAGGAAGAGGCCGAACGCCGCGATCACCGCAAGATCGGCAAAGAGATGAAGCTGTTCATGTTTGAGGATGTTGGTCCCGGGTTCCCGTTCTTCCTGCCAAACGGGATGGTTATCAAGAATGCGCTGATCGAGTACTGGCGTGAACTCCATGTGGCCAATGGATATCAGGAGATCTCAACACCGCTCATTATGAACCGCTGTCTCTGGGAAACAAGCGGCCACTGGGATCACTACAAGGAGAACATGTATGCAACCCGCATCGATGACGAGGATTACTGCATTAAGCCGATGAATTGTCCGGGCGGTGTCATGGTCTATGCAAACGAACCTCACAGCTACCGTGAACTTCCGATGCGCCTTGCAGAACTCGGTATTGTGCACCGCCACGAACTGAAGGGAGTTCTCCACGGTCTGTTCCGCGTCCGCAGTTTCACGCAGGATGATGCCCATATCTTCATGCGTCAGGATCAGATTGCCGAGGAGATCAGTGCGGTTATCCGGCTGATCGATCAGGTGTACTCCAAGTTTGGCTTTGAGTACGCTCTTGAGCTTTCTACCCGCCCCGAGGACAGTATGGGGAGCGATGAGGACTGGGAGGCGGCAACGAACGGTCTGGTGAATGCACTGGAACAGCTGAATCTTCCCTATACGATCAATGAGGGAGACGGTGCGTTCTACGGCCCGAAAATCGATTTTCATCTGCGTGACTGCCTCGGGCGTACCTGGCAGTGTGGAACAATTCAGCTAGACTTCCAGATGCCGATCAACTTCAACTTATCTTATGTGGATGAAAACGACGAACGTCCCCGTCCGATCATGATTCACCGGGTGTGTTTCGGATCGATTGAACGGTTCATCGGTATTCTTACCGAGCACTTCGCCGGTAAATTCCCCGTCTGGCTT
This sequence comes from Methanocorpusculum petauri, assembly GCF_026891975.1. Lineage (GTDB taxonomy): Archaea > Halobacteriota > Methanomicrobia > Methanomicrobiales > Methanocorpusculaceae > Methanocorpusculum > Methanocorpusculum petauri. The sequence goes on from NZ_JAPTGB010000011.1 coordinate 35,343, forward strand.
GCACCGATGCAGGCAAAGATTCTGCTGGTCTCCAAGAAAAGTGAGGAGTATGCAGCCGAAGTCTATCAGATGCTGAAAGACGCAAAAGTCCGCTGCGAACTGGACAACCGCAATGAGAAGATCGGCTATATGATCCGTCAGGCGCAGTACACCGAGCGCGTGCCCTACATGATTATCATCGGAGAAAAAGAGCTTGAGACAAAGACCATCTCAATCCGGACACGCGACAGTAAGACAGTGTCCATGACGCCGGATGAGTTCCTGACAAAGATTGCCGCAGAGATTGCAAACAGAGACTAAGATTTCAGAACACTTTTTAGAAAAAAAATATTTTTTTATTTTTTATATCTGACCCGCGCCATGTCAAGGGCGTAGCCGCGGAACTCCGTCTCCAGCCGGTCGCCACACAGCCGGATGTCATGTTCATGGCCGGCGGCACAGATGTGATAGATGCCGTTCCCTTTACACGTCCAGGTAAACGGTTCATTGATGTTATATCCCAGAACTTTACCGATGGCAACACCGGTATTGTCGGGATAGAACCGGCAGTGCATTTGTCCGGCGAACATCACCGATTTTTCCCAGTCACCGACGATCGGATCAGTCAAAGCCTTCTCCCCCAAAAACACCGCAGAGCTCCTCTCTGAGATATTCTGTTCCGCGAACACGCATCTTCCATGAAACTCTGGTTAGCGCTCCTCTGCCAAAAACTTCGTGGAGTTCGACGTCCGCAAAATAGTGGGTGACAATGCCGTCACCCCGGAGATACGAGTACGGCGCAACTTCTCTGCCCTTCCCGCATCTCATATCGCTGCGCGAGAACCCTTTGAAAAAAATGCTGCCGGAAGGCCGGAGAACACGCCGCATCTCTGCTGCAGCTGCCGGCCAAAGGGATGCGGGGAGATGTCCCAGCACATGCCAGCAGAACACCGCATCAAACGAACCGTCCGAAAACGGCAGCGCGGCAAGATCGGCACAGACTGCAATACAGTTCCGCGAGTGTACCAGAGAGATCGCCGCAGGGGAGATGTCAACTCCAACAGCGTTCCAGCCCCGTGCTGTCATGGCGGCGAGTGTCTTGCCGTTGCCGCAGCCGCACTCAAGCACACGGCAGCCCGCAGGCAGCGGCGGCAGTTCCGCCGCTCCCCCGCCCCACCGGTTACCGCGCAGTGTATAGTCAGCGTCCCAGCCGGTCACAGCCGCACCGCAACACCGCGGGAAGCAAGATACTCCTTCACCTCACGGACGGTCATTTCACCATAATGGAACACGCTTGCCGCAAGACAGGCGTCTGCTTTACCTTTCACAAATCCGTCATAGAAGTGCTCAAGCGTTCCAACACCGCCGGATGCGATCACCGGAACATCCACATTATCCGAAATTGCTGCCGTGATCTCCAGATCAAAACCGGTCTTGACTCCGTCTGTCTCCATCGAGGTAAGAAGAATTTCACCCGCACCGCGGCTGACCGCCTCCTGCGCCCAGGCAATGGCGTCCATGCCGGTCGGGTGGCTGCCGCCGTAGATGACAACCTCATACCAGCAGGTACGGCCGTCTGCAAGATGCACGGGAGTTACGCCGTCACGCATCGCATAATTTCTGCGCACATCCTCGGCAAGCACAATACACTGATTGCCAAACAGTTTCGCACCTTCAGTAATAACCTCCGGCGTTTTCACCGCCGCCGTGTTCAGACTTACCTTATCGGCACCTGCACGCAAAATCTCCTGAATGTCCTTTACCGTCCGGATGCCACCGCCAACCGTCAACGGCAGGAACAGCTGGTCAGCAGCGCGGCCGATGACATCAACCATCGTCTGGCGGTCGTTCTTGGAAGCAGCAATATCCAGAAACACCACCTCATCGGCTCCCTGCTCGTTGTAGGTCCGCGCAAGCTCAACGGGATCTCCCGCATCGCGGAGACCCTCAAAGTTCACGCCCTTGACAACCCTTCCGTCCTTGAGATCAAGACAGGGAATAATCCGCCGTGTAAGTCCCATGTCTGTATAGTTGGCGGGCGGGAAAAATTATCATTGCGTATTATAGGCTTGCAGAACCAACACTTTTGGATATGACGCATACCGGCGAGCAGAAAATACAGTGGGCACAGCAGTATATGCCCGTCTTAAATGCCATCCGTGAACGCTTCGAGAAGGAAAAGCCCCTTACCGGTCACAGAATCGGTATGGCACTGCATGTGGAGGCAAAGACCGCCTGTCTGGTCAGAACACTTGCCGCGGGAGGAGCGGAGGTGTACATCACCGGCTGCAATCCTCTGTCTACACAGGACGATGTGGCAGATGCCCTTCGCGAAGGCGGCATCGCCTGTTATGCACAGCGCGGATGTAACACCGAGGAGTACTATGCGGCAATCGACAAAGTGCTTGATGCACACCCGACCCTTACCATCGATGACGGCATGGACTTAATCAACCGTGTCCACCTTGACCGCCGTGATGCCCTGCCGGGAATCGTCGGCGCATGTGAGGAGACGACGACCGGTATTCACCGGCTGCGCGCAATGGAGGCCGACGGAAAGCTGGAGTTCCCGGTCATCGCCGTCAACGACACGCCGATGAAGCACTACTTCGACAACGTCCACGGAACCGGTGAGAGTGCGCTGGCCTCGATTATGCTGACGACGAATGTTCTGCTTGCAGGCCGCCATGTGGTTGTTGCCGGGTACGGCTACTGCGGCCGCGGTGTTGCAACCAAGGCGCGGGCACTTGGCGCACGTGTTATTGTGACAGAGATCGATCCGCGCAGAGCACTGCAGGCACACTTCGACGGATTTGATGTGATGTGCATGGAGGAAGCGGCAAAGGTCGGGGACCTGTTCATCACGACAACCGGCAACTGCAGTATCATCACCGGCCGCCACTTCCCGCTGATGAAGTCCGGCGCAATTCTTTCCAATGCAGGTCACTTCAACAACGAGATTGAGATCCCGTGGCTTGCGGAACACGCATCCGCGGTTGAACACCGCGACGGCATCGACACGTATGTGATCGACGGCAAAAAGATTCATCTGCTTGCAGAAGGAAGACTGGTCAACCTTGCAACGCCGAAAGGCATGGGCCATCCGATTGAGGTTATGGACCTCAGCTTTGCGGTACAGGCGCTGTCGGTTGAGTACGTGGCAAAACACGGACGTGAACTTGCAGCCGGCGTGCACGATGTGCCGACCGAGATTGATGAGTACATCGCCCGCCTGAAACTTGCGGCGGTCGGTGCGACGCTTGACGCACTGACGGCAGAACAGGAAGAGTACATGTGCAGCTGGAACCACGGCACATAAAATAAAAAAAGATTTTTTTTATTTTTTATTCGGTTTTCTTCCAGATGAGCCGCTTCTCCGTGACCTCATCCGCAAAGATCAGAAACGCATGGGCGGCATAGGCAAACACATTTGTTGTCATGAGATAGGTATCCGGAATTTTTCGTGCGTGAGTATTACCAATGATACGGACGAGATCCAGCGCATACAGTCCTTCAGGGGAGAGGACACCAGTTCTTCCGATCGCACCGCAGACCGTGCCGAACTTTTTGTTGTCAATGCGAATTTTCTGCGTCCGGCAGATCAGCTCTGCGACCTCCGCCGTAATATCACAGAGCCTGCGGGTTGCCGTCTCGGATTTTTTCTGCCGCGCAATTACTGCAAGTTCGCGAAAGATTGGGTGGACACCGGCAAGTTCCTCGAAGCGCCGTGTCCGTGCCTCGGCACCGGAGTTCACCTGAGCCGGGGAGTAGATACTTTTCTCCAGCATCAATCCTTTGTCGCGGGGCAGTGAGTAACTGATAAGAAGGGTCGAACCCACACCGCCGGATGGAACGTTCAGGATGACGTCACCGATGTTCTGCATGTCGTAAAGACAGTTGCAGCACAACGACAGACGGTTTGCCGCCTTCAGGGTTTTGTGCAGTTCGCCTGCACTTACCTCAAGAACAGCCTCACCGTCTGCGGCAGCCGCATCAAACCTGCGGTAGAGAGCATGATAGAAGTCAGCCGCAGTCAGGTTACCACTCTGTTTTTCCGCCACTGCAACTCACTTCCCAAAGAGACCGGAAAGGAAACCCTTCTTTTCCACAATCTCGATCTCGATCACCAGATTGCCGCGCTTCTTCGGTGACATCACGCCAAGACCTTTCCCTTCCGGAGGAGAGAAGCGATCGCCGGTTTTGACACCTGCAGGAACCGTTACCTTAATCACTTTATTGAACAGCAGCTGTACCGGCACCGGGCCGCCGCGTTCCGCCTGCTTTGGCGTAATTTGCAGTGTATGAATCAGGTCATTCGTTGCATCATCGATCTCCCAGTTCTCCTGCGGAACAACCTTCAGATTCACGTACAGATCGCCCCGGGGTTTGCCGGGTTCAACCGGAACACCGTATCCCTCAAGGCGGTAGCGGCGGACACCCGGATACACTTTGATCACGACACGTTCTCCTGCAACCTTCATCGGGATTTTACCTTTGCCGTAGGCGGCAATGGCCATTGAAATTGGATAGTCCGTCTCAATATCTCCGCCCTTCACCGGCATACCGCACATCTTTTTCCCGCGCGGGGTTCCTGCGGCCGGTTCATCACCAGACAGATCCGCATCGTAGGCTGCACGTTTTTCCGGGTTGGAAAGGATCTCATAACTTGCCATGATTGCAAGCAGGCGTTCATTGTACTCATCCTGTTTTGCCTCGTCGGTTCCTGCACGATCCGGATGATACTGTTTTACTAACGAGACGTAGGCCTTTTTGATCATCTCGGGCTTCGCATTCTGCGGGACACCCAGAATAGTATAGTGAGTTATGGTTTCGGCCATGAAGATGTAATCATGTTGGAGGGATGAAATCATAATCTTACTGGGAAAACACGGGAGACCAACAATTATCATAACTTCCTCCAAATATAATTCCCATGTACATTGGGATTGATCACGGAACAACATCGCTCCGGTTTGCCGCAGATAACGGAAAACGGTTCAAGATGTCCCGTGAGGCAGCAAAGGAATTCAACATTGACGATCTGCATAAACTCGGGCCTGTGGATGAAATTTCCGGAATCGCACTCTGTTACTCAATGGGCGACAACTTTACGCAGATAACGCCGGTTGACAGACTGAAGAACCGCGGCGTCATCACCCGCGATGGTGCGGGAGAACATATCGGCGGAGGGACATGCGTCTTTGATGCGGTAAAGGACTCGGGGATCCCCGCAGTTGCAATTCCCGGAATTCATCGCAGTTCAGACACCGATCCACGATTTAAAATCTACTCGCATCAGACCAGTCCGGAAAAACTCGGCATTGCCTATCTCGCAGCAGAAACACTTGGCGACACCTTCATCGTCTCTGATATCAGCTCAAACACGGTCTCTCTTCTGGTGGCCAAAGGAAAAGTTGTCGGTGCATTTGATGCATGTGTTTTTGCGCCCGGCACGAGACACGGAGCCCTTGATGTCGATGCGATCCGCAAAGTGGACGCGGGGGCATGTACCGCAAACGAAGCCTTCACCACCGCGGGCGTGATGTATCATCTGGAAGAAAAATATCAGATGCCGACCGTTGCCATGTGGGCCGCAATGGAGTGTGCCTCACTTGCACTTCTCGCACCTGATGCATCAGTTGCTCTTGCCGGAAGTCTCGCACCCGATCTTGCCGAGGAGATCTCCGCGCTCCTGCAAAAGCCGGTCATCGTTTATGATGAGTGGGCGGCGTCCGACGGCCTTGCACGAATCGCCCGCGACGTCTTTTCCGGAGCAAAACAGATTCTCGGTATCCCTGTTTCTCCGGCACTCAGAAGATAACATTTCGCAAATCGTCGAATTCATTTTCGACCACAAGAAAGATAAGCCGAATAGAACAACCAATCCTAAAAAACAGAATATTCAAACCCATTTTTAGAAAATAACTTCGAATTGGCGGTATCGGGGGAAACACTAAATTCATATTGATTAATCGTGATAAATTATACTGGTTATTCACGTGAAAGAACTACGCATCCATGGAAGAGGCGGACAGGGTTCCGTCACGGCTGCGGAACTTATTGCAACCGCAGCCTTTGCCGGCGGTGTGCACGCCCAGGCGTTTCCGGCGTTCGGTGTCGAACGCCGCGGTGCACCCGTTCAGGCATTCGTGCGGTTCAGCAACGAGAAGATTCGGCTGAGAAGCCAGGTCTACGAGCCGGATTATATTATTGTACAGGACAGCACCCTCATTCGCGACGTCAACGTATTCGCAGGCATGTCGGAAGGCGGAATTGCAATCATCAATACCGAAAAGAAGGGAGACTACACCCTTCCCGCAGGTGTCAGACTGATTATTCTTGATGCTACACAGATTGCCCTTGAAGAGATCGGGCTTCCGATCACCAATACCACGCTGATGGGAGCATTTGCCGCAGCAAGCGGTGAGATTACCCTTGACGCACTCAAAGATGCAATCGCAGAACGGTTCCCCGGAAAACTTGCGGAGACAAACTTCGCCGCAGCAAAACGGGCATACAATATGGTTTTGGAGGGAGCAGTATAATGCCGCTTGGAATAGGATGTACCGCACGACCCGGCCAGTCCAGAAACAACAAAACCGGATCCTGGCGGGTCTTCTACCCGGTTCTTGACAAAGAAAAATGTACCAAATGCGGAACATGTCAGCTGATCTGCCCGGAAGGCTGCATCAGTCAGATGCCGGACAAAACCTACGAGATCGATCTCGATTTCTGCAAAGGATGCGGCATGTGTGCTGAAGAGTGCCCCGACAAAGCAAAGGCAATCACTATGCACAAGGAGGAAAAATAAATGACTCTTCAGATTATGGAAGGATCCATTGCCGTTGCAGAGACCGTCCGGCTCTGCCGCCCGCAGGTCATCTCCGCATACCCGATCACGCCGCAGACCCATATTGTGGAAGGACTGGCGTCCATTGTTGCCGACGGACGGCTTGACGCCGAGTATATCTGTGTGGAATCCGAATTTTCCGCACTGTCCGCCTGTATCGGTGCATCCGCCGCAGGCAGCCGGGTGTACTCCGCAACAACATCCCAGGGTCTTGCACTGATGGGCGAAGTTGTCTTCAACTCCGCAGGAATGCGGCTCCCGATTGTGATGGGTATTGCCAACCGTGCAATTTCCGCTCCGCTCTCCATCTGGAACGATCAGCAGGACTCCATCATGATGCGGGACTCCGGCTGGCTGCAGTTCTATGCGGAGGACAATCAGGAGGCAGTTGATCTGCACGTTCTCGCCTATAAAATCTGCGAGGATCACAACATCCTGCTTCCGGCATTCGTCTGCTTTGACGGATTCATCCTCTCACACGTATTCGAGCCGGTTGATATCCCCTCACAGGAAGAGGTGGACGAGTTCCTCGGCCCCTTCACCCCGTATCAGAGACTTGATGTCAAAGATCCGATCTCATTCGGTATGTATGCAACGCCTGAGTACTATCTTGAGTTCCGGTACGAACATGATCAGGCCGTCCACCGTGCAGCAGACGCGATGCGCAGGTACGGCAAAGCCTTTGGCGAGAAGTTCGGTCGCGACTATTCCGAACTCGTTGAGGGATACAAACTCGAGGATGCAGATGTTGCGATCGTTGCCATGGGTTCCATCTGCGGTACCACTAAAGATGCAATCGACGAGATGCGTGCGGAAGGCAAGAAGGTCGGTCTCTTAAAGATCCGCTGCTTCCGTCCGTTCCCGGCAGCAGACATTGCAAAGGCACTTGCCCACGTCAACACCATCGCAGTGCTGGACAAGAACGTCAGCCTTGGTGCAAAAGGTGCAGTCGCCATTGAGGTCAAGGAAGCCTGTTACGGCTCCGGCATTCCGGTCTATGACTACATCCTCGGTCTTGGCGGACGCGATGTGCGCAAGAAGGACATCAAAAAGATTGTAGAACTTGCCGAGAAAGGGTCCGGCGATATGTTCTACGGACTGCGCGAGGAGTTGTTATAAATGGTAGATCGTACAATTGAAAACTTCGACTGCGGTCACCGCGCCTGCGGCGGCTGCGGAGCATCGTCTGCGGTCCGGATGATCCTGAAGGGAGCAGGAGAAAACACCATCGTCGTGAGTCCGACAGGATGCCTTGAAGTGTTTTCCACACCTTACCCGGAAACTGCATGGAAGACGCCCTGGATTCACTCACTGTTTGAGAACGCATCCGCGGTTGCATCCGGTATTGAGGCATCCCTGAAAAAACAGGGACGGCTTGGGGAAGAAAAGATTCTCGTCATTGGCGGAGACGGTGCAACCGTGGACATCGGTATGCTCTGTATCTCCGGAGCATTTGAGCGCGGCCATGACTTCACCTATGTCTGTTACGACAATGAAGCCTACATGAATACCGGTATCCAGCGTTCCGGTGCAACCCCGTATGATGCGGACACCACCACTTCACCGTCCGGCGCATGCTCAACCGGGAACAACCGGCCCAAAAAGGATCTTCCGCAGATTCTCGTTGCCCACGGTTCCCCCTATGTAGCAACAGCCACGATGGCATACCCGATGGACCTGATGAAGAAGGTTGAGAAGGCCATGAACACCCCCGGTCCCTGTTACATTCAGGTGCATGCGCCATGCTGTACCGGATGGGGATTCGACGGCGCGAAGACGATGGAGATCGGAAGAATGGCGGTTGAGTGTGGTCTGTGGCCGTGCTACGAAATGGTTGACGGCCAGTTGACATCCGTCAAGAAGGTCAAGCGTGTACCGGTCGATGAGTATCTCAAAGCCCAGAAACGGTTCCGCCACCTCTTTAAGCCGGCCCGAAACGATGCAGAGATTGCAAAGATTCAGGCAATCGCCGATGCCAACGCCGCAAAGTACGGCATTGACATTGCATAAATTCTTTTTTTCCAAGCGCTCATATCCGAAGACAACCAATATAGACTGCAATGACCTTTGCAGCAGACATACTTTCCCTGCTTTTCCATCCAAAGGAGTTCTTTGCAGATGGATCCCGCACGCAGTCCTTCAAACTGCCGGCTCTCTATACCGCGGTGTACGGAGTCTTCGCCGCAGTTGCCGGGTATCAGGCATCCGTAGCTTCCGCGGAGCTGATCGGCATGCCGGACGCTGCCGGAGTGCTTGGCGCGATTGGTGCAGTAACCGGATTCATCATGGCCTTTCTCATATGGGTCATCGTCGCTGCATTCTTCTTTGTGTTCGTCAAGTTCATCACGCATACCACTGCCGGATTCAAACCCTTCCTTTCCGTTACCGGCTACGCCTCACTCCCGATTCTTATAGGAGCGGTTCTCATGCTTCTTGCGGGCATGGTATCTCCCGGAATATTTGACGGATGGACGGGCTATCTGCTGAATCTCGTGGTGCTGTTCTGGTGCATGCCGATCTGGATCTACGGGTTTGCAGCTGCCGGCAACGTTCCGGTACGCGCAGTTTTCACGGCACTGCTGATTCCGATCATCATCATGGCTGCCTATACTGCATACGAAACCTACACAACCATCGAATCACTGAAAACCCTCGCAGAAACAGGCGGCATGCACATCTCAATGCGGCCTCACCGTTTGCATACTCAAGGATGACACGGTTCTTACAACAACAGGCGGTATGCAGATGTCAGTGCAGCCGCCGCGATAACCCATCTTTTTTTCGACTGTCCCGGATACCGGTCGCTACATTAATACGCAGTGTAAAATAAACATTACAATTAGTAATATGAAGATTACTAATGCAACAAAAACACTGTTGTTCGAACAAGAGAAGTTCTTCCAAAAAGAGTCCTTCAGCGGACGGCTTCTCTTGCCGGCATTCCTGACCCTTCTCTATGCCTGTGTTGCTGCAGCGTTCACTTCCGTCAGCTCTGCCGTGATTATTCTGATTGCCTGGATCGTGATCGCCGCAGTATTTTACCTGTCCGTCAGAGGGATCGGTCATGCCGCATGTACTTACCTCCCAATTCTTGCAGCCACCGGATATGCTTCGGTCCCGCTACTGATTGGAACCCTCATTACCGGCATAATCAGCACAACAGTCGGCGGATTTTCCACAATTCTCACCGCATTGATGAGTACTGCTGTCCTTCTCTGGTGTATCCCCATCTGGGTCTATGCAGTTGGTGCAGTAACCGATCTTTCATCAAAAGCTGTACTGCATATACTGATCGTTCCGATTCTGCTGATCCTCGCAGTTGAACTATGGAGTACCTTTGCAACCGGATCATCGCTCGTATCCGGAATTTCCGGCACCAACGGAGGAATAGGAGGAGTATCTGCTGCAACCGAACCGGGAAGCAGTACGGGACCGGGAGGCGGCATGTCAGTTTCCATGAGCGTTTCCGGAGGCGGACCGGGCATGGGAGGCGGAGGCGGTCCAAGATAATTCTATTTTTCAAAAAAAATTAGAAATACTGATTTGCTTTCCGTTTTAGCCGCCAGTACCGGTATCCTACCGCACAGAAAAGAATGAACCACAGACCCATACAGATCACGAAGTACTTTTCATAACTTGCAGGATAAAACCGCATCTGAATCTCTTGCCTGTCCGTCCAGACAACAACCGTTTCATACTGTGTTCCATCCGCGATAATTCCCAGATTGTGCAGCTGTACTCTGTCCTTTTTAAGATTGTACGTCACACCCCCGTTACTGACAGGACCAAGAAGTACATTGTTTGTGTGAAAGCCTGCCGGAAGAAACACCGTGGTATTGAACGGTGAGAGATACTGCGCATACATCAGATAGCCGTCAAGCGGAGCGTCGTATACAAGTGTATAGTTTCCTTCCGGAAACGCGATCTGCGTGGAACTCTTTTTTGTTGTGTTTACGACTGTTCCGTTCTCCGCCGTAAGCGTAAGGTTGGTCACCTTTAATTCCGCACCCTCACCGATAACTCCGGGGGAGATCAGCAGATAGCCGCTCTGGTTTACCAGAGTGATCTCTGCCGAAAAGGATGTCCCGTTCTCCGCAATATAATACGTCGCCGTGTTCGCGGATGCAGGGACGATCAGCAGTATGCCTATCAGCAGTACTGCAGTTACAGCACGGAGAGCAGTGCCTCGATGGTCGGGTCGATCTCGATTGGCGGAGCGCATTGCTTAATCACCGTCTCCGGATCCTTCAAGAGGTGGCCGGTAACCACACAGACAATCTTCTCCTTTGGATCCAGCATGCCCTGCTCAGCAAGCTTGCGGATGCCGGCAACCGATGCGGCGGACGCCGGCTCAACGCCGATACCCTCATAACGGGCAAGATCGCGCTGCATAGCAAGAATTTCCTCGTCTGTCACAAACTCTGCGCATCCCTTTGTTTCGCGGATTGCGCGAAGCGCCTTCTCCGCATTGACCGGTGCACCGATACGGATGGCGGATGCAACCGTCTCCGGGTTCTGCTCAACCACAACTTCCGGCAGGTTGCCCTTGATTGCGTTGACAACAGGCATTGCACCCTCTGCCTGAATTGCCGTCATCATCGGCAGCGTGTCAATGTAGCCGACATCGCGCCACTCACACAGACCTTTGTACACCGCAGAGATGTTACCGGCATTCCCGACCGGCAGAACAATTCTGTCCGGAACGCAGCCGAGCTGATCAACCGCTTCAAAACCGATGGTTTTCTGACCTTCAAGCCGGTACGGGTTGATGGAGTTTAAGAGATAAATTCCGTGACTGACACAAAGTTCATGCACCATCTCAAGAGCACGGTCGAAGTTTCCGCGAATCGAGATGACCTTTGCACCATGCATGAGTGCCTGCGCAACTTTGCCAAGCGCAACGTGACCGGCGGGAAGCAGGACAACCGCCGGCATTCCTGCCTTTGCTGCATACACTGCCATCGAAGCTGAGGTATTACCGGTGGAGGCACAGGCAACAATATTCTTGCCGAGCTGCTTTGCCATCGAAACACCGAGCGTCATGCCGCGATCCTTAAAGGAACCGGACGGGTTCATACCCTCGTGCTTTGCATACAGATTCGGCAAACCGAGCTCCTCACCGATCTTTTTCAGATGATAGAGAGGGGTTCCGCCCTCCTGCAGGGTAACAGGTTCAATTCTGACCGGCAGGAACTCCTTGTATCTCCAGACGGAGATCGGGCGTTTCTGGAGTTCTTCGTGGCTGACGGTGATCTCATCGAGATCATATTTAACGGCCAGGAGATGGCCGCATTTCTCACAGTTGTATACAATTGCGTCCGGAGGATACTCCGCACCGCAGTGGACACAGACGAGACGATACATGGTTTATGTATTTGGTGTTGAAACCTTAGAATGTTATTCCCATACGACTTTTTTCGCAGGTACTCCGGAGATTTTCAGAAACACAATCCAGAGAGCCGCGGGCACAAGGAATGCCGCCCACTTCGCATACCCGGCAGGAATTTTTCCTGTGAAAAATCCGAGAAACACCACAACGGCAACAACCGCGAGGGCAACCGCAAACATCTTTGGTCTGAGATCGGATCCATCCCCGACGACAGTTCCGCGGACTCTGCGGAACCGGAACGGATAGAGATAGTGGATGCCGGAGTTGTCGCAGGTGTCCTCCAGAAGATGGAGGAAGCACCCGAGCAGAAACGCGGCACCGAAGATCCAGATGAGAATATTGTCCCGCAGAAATTCCAGATGCGGAATAAACGAAAGCGCGTAGCAGAAGAGCCACAGCCAGAGGGTCAGCAGTGCCGACATACAGACGATGCCGATCGGCGAGTGCGGCAGTTCGCGGTGTCCCTGTTTCGGGAGAATTTTCTGACCGAAGATGCCGACAAAGATGATCGAGAGCGGTTTGTAGCAGAAGAGGTAGAGGAAGTAGCCAATTACCGGCGTCAGGAAAAACTTCCGGCCTTTTGCGCCGGGAATGGCCGAGTGGAAGATTGCAGAACCGCGGCCTTTGTCCACATCCGGTGCAATCGAGCCAAAGAAGATGCCGAGCAGAATCACAATTGACCATGACCAGTGGATGAGGCCTGCGACCGGGGCGAGGATGACAAGACCGGTCAGGAGGCTGAGCAGTATATGGGTTGAGCCTTTCACGAATACGTATTGACGTGGTCGGAAAAATAATCAACGGTTATCTGTTCCAAAAGAGAAATACCATACTAACATGACTGCGAAAAAGTCAGGACGTTCCGGCGGACGGCGCCGGAAAAAGTCACAGAAGATGCAGAAACAGATTGTGGGAATCCTTGTGGTGATCGTTGCTGCCGCATGTGTTCTGATCTTCGGCGGCGGCGTTCCGGGATCCGTCCCGGAACTTGCACCGCTGATCACGGATGAACATGCGTTTGCGATGCATGCAATAGATGTGGGGCAGGCGGATGCAATCCTGCTTTCCAAGGACAACACATATGCATTAATCGATGCGGGCGAGACGATGTCCCCCTCAGAACGCGAGGCGCGGGAGAAACTGTTTGCCTATCTTGATTCTCTCGGAGTGAAACGGCTTGAGTTCCTGCTGCTGACGCATCAGGATTATGATCACATCGGCAATGCTCTTGATGTGCTGAAACGATACGAGGTCGGCACCGTCTATGACAATGGTGTGACTCACACTTCGGCAACCTACGAGAAACTGATGCAGTACATTTTCGATGAAAATATTTCCTACCGTGTCGTCTCGGCAGGAGATACCATTCCCTCTCCGTGGAACGACGTTACGCTGAGCGTTCTCTCGCCGCAGAAGGATCTGATTCTGTCGGGATCGAAACCGGACATCAATGAAAACTCTGTGGTGATGAAGGCGACTTACCGGAATGTGTCGTACCTTCTGACCGGGGACGCAGAGAAGAAGGCTGAAGAGGCAATGCTTGCCGCAGGAGAAGATCTGAACGCAGATATTCTGAAGGTGGGGCACCATGGAAGTTCCACGTCATCAACGAAAACGTTCCTGAATGCGGTACGTCCTGCGGTGATTGTGATCAGTGTCGGGGAGGGAAATGAGTACGGCCACCCGCACAAGGAGCCTATGGAGCAGTTCGTGAAACTGACGAAACACATCTACCGGACGGATATGGACGGGGATGTGGTGGTGACAAACGACGGCGAGGTCTATTCGGTTGTGACACGCAAACCCCATGTGTATGAGAATGTGATTGTGCCGAACCAGCCCGCAACGGAGGCATAATGGAAAAGCTGCTGGTAACGGTTGATTCTGTGGAGAGCGGGAAGGCGTCGCTTCTCCTCCGGATGCCGGAGGAGGAGCGGCCGCTTGCGGTTGTTCCGCTTTCGCTGCTGCCGAAGGATGTTTCAGCGGGAGATATTCTCTCCCTTTCTTTCCATCCAGAACCGGAACTGACGGAGGCCGCACAAAAGCGGATGGCAGCGCTGCATGAAAAACTTCTGCGAAGGTAACCGGATGCAGCCGGCTCACGCATGGGATGATCCGCGACTGAACGAGGAGGCACGGGCATTTCTCAGAACACGGGAGGAAGATCTCGGCGACCGGTGGGCAAAAATTGTGCGGGACGCGGCCTCTGGCAACTCAGCAGAACTGCAGCGCGTCCGGAACGGACGGGCGACAGATACTCCCGTTCCGGAAGGTGTGGTTGTGGTGGAAGCAGATGCGGCAGGTGTTCCCGTGCGGCTGTATGTTCCCGCATCCGCTGCATCGTCCAAAAAGATCGTTCTCTATTTTCACGGAGGAGGCTGGGTTATCGGCAGTGTACAGAGCTGTTCGCGGTTCTGCGGGGAACTTGCCCGCACGGCAGATGTGATTGTGGCGGCGGCTGAGTACCGGCTTGCCCCGGAATTTCCCTATCCTGCGGCAGTCGAAGACTGCCAAAGAGTATTTTTGTGGATGCAGGAGAATGCAGGACATTATGGAGGGGATGCGACGCAGATCTATGCCGGAGGAGACAGTGCAGGAGGGAATCTTGCGGTTGTGCTGGGACTCCAGCAGCAGCTTCACGGACTGCTGCTGTTCTATCCGGTGGTAACACTGTTGCCCGAAGAATACGGAGAATCGTGGAATGAATTTGCCCGCGGCTATGCACTGGACGCGGATCTGATGGAGGCATTTGCTGAGGCGTACGTTCCGGATGCCCGGCGGAGTGAGGTGTTTGTGTCACCGCTTTCACGTGCGGATCTTTCCCGGCTGCCGCGAACACTCTGTATCACGGCGGAGTGTGATATTCTGCGGGATCAGGGGAAAGTGTTCTGTGCCCGACTTCGTGAAGCGGGTGTGCCTGTTACGGAACGGTGCTTTGCCGGGGCCGTGCATCTGTTTGTGACAGTTGAGGGGATGGATGGGGACTTTTGGCGGGTGGTTGAGATGTGCAAAATGTTTCTTGAAAAAGAGTGAACGTTATTCCCGAAGATCACTATCTATTGATATGGACGTAAGCTGTCTGGAAAGACGGGGAACATCAGTCTGCAACATTTCCCAGACAAGCAGGAGACTTACATTAAAATATCCGTGAATCAGACGATTTCGGGTATCTGTTATTTTTTTACCATGGAATTTCCGGATACGTACACTTCCCGTCAGGTGAAAGATTCCTGGATGCTTCCCCCATGACTTCAAGACTTCGGATAATTGCACGCTGAAGAATAGGATCCTGAAGCAGTACTTCGTACGTGAGGTTTTTGGAGGCAGTCAGAAGAAAATTCACCTCATCACAGATATGCTGAAAGTAAATTGTGTCACTGCGCAGAGAGATGTCATGCTTCACACCAGACCACCTCATTCATGACAAACGGCCGGATATAGGGGCTGAGACCATCATCAGGGATCAGATCAACTTTTCGTCCAAATAATGATTCCAGATAGTCGGCAAGCTCCAGATATCTGTCCAGTGAAACTTTCCCAGGACAAAAGGTGAATACTACATCAACATCACTGCCATCCTGATCCTCACCACGAACGGTAGATCCAAAGACACCGATTTTATCCACACCAAATTTTTCGTGTAAATACGAATATTTCAAACGAATGAGTGCAAGATATTCATTTCGCCGGCTACCTGACTGTATATCGGACATGGGATATCTCCTTACACAAAATTAGGGATGTTCAAGATGATGAACGTTTGGATGATCATAACCAGCGCGGCCAGGGAAGCCCGAACTGTTTTGCAAGACCCGCGATTTCGTCGTGAATTCCTTTGTCAAGTTTGAAGAGGACAACAAAGTAGATGACTGCCCCGACGGCGACGGGGATGAGGACAAGGAAGACGTTTGTCAGCGGAATAAGCTGTTTATAGATGAAAATGAACGCTGCCATAAGTACCGCACTGAAGACGATGTGGGATGCGGCATGAAGATCGCAGCGGACGTCGATATAGTGTTTGAGGTAGTGTCTGAGGAGGACCGCATTGAGCGTGATGCTGACAAGCGAGGCAACCGCTGCCCCTTCGATGCCGATGACGGGAATCAGAAGAACATTGAGGACAACGTTGAGGACGGCTGCCGAGCCGCTTGCATAGAAGGACTGGCGGGCGTGGTCGATGGCGCTGAGGGTTGTTCCAAGAAACACCATGAAAACGTTAACGATCTGCAGCAGAAGCAGAATGGCGCAGGCCGTCCCTCCGACAGCGAAGTCTGCTCCGTAGAAGAAGTAGAGCAGACGCTCAGAGAGCAGGATGCCGCCGGCGGCGGTCGGGACGGCGAGCAGAAGCCCGTAGGTGATGCTTCGTGTCAGGATGCCCGGTATCTGGGTAAGATCGCCTTTGGCGCTCCAGTTGCTGAACTTCGGGGTGAGTGTTCCGGCAATTGCGGCGGTGATGAACGTTCCCGCGGTGGTAAGCTGCAGCGCTACGCGGTAGACACCGACATCCCCGTTTTCCATGAAGTAGCCGATGAAGATGGTGTCGGCATAGGAGAAGATAAGAGAGCCGCTGCCAATGAGGAAGATCCAGAGCGAGTAGGTGATGAGACTTTTGAGGTGGCGGGTGGTGAACCGTGCGGGCCGGAAGGTGAAGTATTTGAGGCAGAAGATGCCGGAGATGATGATTGCGATGATGAAGCCGCCGAATAGTCCCGCCACCGAGTAGCCGAGGAGGACGGCTATGATCTGAATGAGGATGCGGACAAATTCGTTGACACCGGTCGCGAGGTTTCTGATGCCGACATGGCCGAGACCGTATACTCCCATGGTGATGGTGCCGCCAAAGAATGCAGCGGCGAGGGCTGCGATGATCCAGGGGACGAGTTCGTACTCTTTGAGATCAACGAAGTACGGGCTGACCGCAAGAAGAATCAACGTGGAGACGATGATTAAGAGGAACCGTAGTGTTGCGTACGCGGTGAGGTACTCGTTCTGATCGTTTCCCTCGGAGATACGCTTGACGGCTGCCCCGCCGAATCCGGCATCGCCGATCATGTTGAAGACGCCGTAGTAGGCGAGGAAGAGGTAGTAGACGCCCATCAGGTCTTTGCCGAGGATGTGGGAGAAGAGCATGGTGGAGGCGAAACCGAAAAGGGTGACGGCGATGGTTACGCCGAGCTGGATCATGCTCTGGCGCTGAATGGGTGGTATGCCTGAGATGCGGTTGACGATGTGTGAGGGCATCTTTGTTGCGGATTAGTGTTGGTGTTAGGGAGTTAAGAAGGAGACGGGGGAGATCACAGATTATGGTTTTTCCTGTGTGATGACGACCCATTTCCCATTTTTGTCGATGGATTTGATCTGTGCTCCGGGATCGTCGACAAGCTGCATCCAGTCGGCGAAGAGCTGACTGCCTTTTTCGCCGAACTCTTCTTCGAGGTTCTGGGCCATCCATTCCATGTAGAGGGTGCGCTTGCTTTCTTTGAGGCTTGCACCGCATTCGTTGCAGTATTTTGCGGTGGAGATGTTGATGGTACCGCAGGCAGGACAGACGTTGAGGAGGCTGATCCGGTAGGATACTGCTTTGCGGATCCATTCCTGTGTGGTCATGCCTTCGAGTTTTGCGGCGGTTTCAATCTGGGTTTTGAGGGTTTTCGGAAGACGGAGAAGGATCTGGTCGTCATTTTTTTCTGCGGTTTCGGTATCCATGGAGAGATATATTTTCACCACATTAGATATATCTTTCCATCAAAGATATACAAGATATTATTTATAAAAATGAGATGAGTGGTTCTGAGGAGGGATAGTTTGATGTAGGTGTGTGCAAGAGATATCACCAGAGATCGTTTTGGAAAAATATCCTCTACTACTACTACCTACTATGTACTGTACTTATGAGTACAGTACAGTAAGATAAGAAGAGGAGTATCTTTTCAAAAAAAAGATGGAGATGTACGCATGCCAAGACAGAATCAATATGTGAAGGACGGGAGGAGCCGGACGACATCAATCCGGGTGAATCCGCTGCTGTACGATGCGGTGCGGCAGCGGGGAGGGAATGTGGAGGATCTTCTGGAGACGGCACTGTCTGCGTTTCTGCATGTGCCGTCGGAGGTTCTGGTGCGGCTGCATGGGGAGCAGGAACTGCTGGAACACTGTTACGCGGAGATTTACGCAGGACGCGAGGCAGCACTTGCCGGGGAGCTCAGACGACTGGAGGAGGAGAGACAGGAGCAGTCAGAGGCGGAAAAGGAACGAAGGGAGATGCTTACGGCAATACACGCTGAGATGTGTTCGTTTCCGGAGTCGGGACGAAGACGTGTTGAGATGGATATTGCGGCAGGCGGGGAGTGTGTGTATGAGGAGAAGCTGGTGATGCTTCTGCTGCGGAGGCTGCATTATCCGGAGAATGCTGTCCGGGAGGGAGTGCGGGTGATTGTGCGGAACGGGTGGGTGGTGCCGGAGGAGTGAGGAGGAGTTTTTTTCTGCCGGAAAAACGAATTAATGTACTCCCCGATTGCGGATAATTTTTTTGGACATCTATATGGAGAACGAGAACAAGTTTCTCTGCGACGTACCAGACATAGGGAAGGTTTACGTTAATGTAGTTGGTGACGCTTCGGTTGAAGCAACTGCAGTATCCAGAGACTATCGTCCAGGAAATATTGGGAGTAATCATGAGGAGCAGGTAGAAGACACTGGAGAAATAAAAATCCTCGAATAGACGAAATGAAATACAAAGAATAGTTAATTTAACAAAGAGAGCAGTACCTCATAAACATCATCCTTACCCAACACAACAGGATTATTATCCATCCTTCCACTGCCAAAGGATGCGGCAACAATTTCGTCTAAATCATCTTTCCGAATTCCATAGAATTTCAATGATAACGTTACGTATGGATCACATGTGTTCTTCAGCCACGTTTCAAGACCTCCGTATTGTTCAAAAAGGCAGAATAACTCATCATCATTGGGAAAATGTCCCTTGTTGACAATGCTTACCCCATTCAGTGTAAGGGCAGCAGCGATTCCATGCGGAACATCATACAGTTGCGTTAGAGGATAGGAAATTGCATGGCAAGCAGTGGTTCGGGTTTGGGAAAATGCCAATCCAGCAAGAACAGAAGCCCTGCACATTTTCTCACGGTAAAGGAGATTGGATGGAAATTGGACTGTTTTTTTGAGATTTTCCAGAATAATCTCTATTGATCGACAGGAAATTTCCTGAACAAGAGGTGTCGTATGCTTAGACCAATATGCTTCAACAGCATGACTTAATGCATCCAGACCTGTGGAAAGGGTTATGATGGGGGAGAGACTTAGAGTAAATTCCGGAATAATTAGAGCGAGTCGCGGTTTTAATTCCGGGACATCAATGGAATATTTTCCCAGTTTATTTGCATCCCAGATGGTGGCCCATTGCGTAAGTTCCGAACCAGTACCAGCCGTTGTTGGAACAGCAATAATATCAATACAGGAATCAGTAACATAGGATTTATTCCGAATGCATGCAGAAATCTCATCAAGCGTGTAGATATTATTCTTTTCTGGGTTTGAGAAAACACTAAGAGCCTTGGCAAGATCAATAGCACTACCTCCACCAATAGCGATCATGGTATCTATATACTGCCCCCCAATTATTCTAAGTACCTGCAAAATGTCATTTTGTGTTGGGTTGGCGGGTACAGATTTCACCCATACATAGATATTTGACTGTTTTTCCAGTGAATTTCGGAAATTTTTCAGACCCCATCGTATGTCGGCACTCTCACTCAGAAGCAGGACGACATTCTTCCCAGTCCGGGAAAGAAGAACATCTTCTGCAGTTGATGTATCTGAAAATAGAATTTCAGTAGTACAAAATGAGTTCATATTCCCCTCATCGTATCTCTTCCTCAAATACACTTGATGGGATCAAGGTAAGTATTTCGGAAATAGGCATACACATATCATCAGCTTCTTTTGCGCGATGGTGAGTGAGAATTGTTTTTGCGACATTTTCCATGACCGGAATACCACTCCGGGTTAACTGATTGGCATAAATCACAATATTTACTCCGTGCATCGAGAATTCTTCTTCGGTTACGGTGTTGAAAGACGTGGGGACAACCACTAATGGTGTTGTTGCATCTTTTTCCCGAAACAGGTCACAGAAGGTGAAAATTTCCGTAGGATCTTTTTTTCGGGAATGGATCATGATTCCGTCTGCACCAGCAGCAACATAGGCAAATGCACGCGTAAGGGCATCAGTCATTCCTTTTTCCAAGATCAGACTTTCAATTCTGGCGATCAGCATGAACTCTTTTGTTTTGAGAGCACGTTTTCCAGCAGCTATTTTTGCAGAAAAATTCTCAATGGTATCCTGAGTTTGATCTACATCAGTTCCAAACAGGGAGTTCTTTTTTAACCCGGTTTTGTCCTCAATAATAACTGCAGAAACACCTACACGCTCCATTGTACGGATATTGTACGTAAAGTGTTCAATCAATCCACCGGTATCTCCATCCAGAATAATCGGCTTTGTGGTTACCTCCATGATATCGTCAATGGTCCTCATACGTGAGGAGATATCAACAAGTTCAATATCCGGTTTTCCTTTTGCGGTTGAGTCACACAGGCTGGATACCCACATTCCATCAAACTGGTATGCTTTTCCATCCTGAAGTACGGTGGTATTTTCTGCGATCAAACCAGTTATCCCACTGTGTGCTTCAATGACCGTTACCGTTTTTTTCATACCAAGAAGTTTTCTCAGTCTTCCACGTCGCGCCTCAGGAACAGCAAGCTGATCACGTACCCGATTTTCAAGAAGGGCATAGGACCTGTCTTTGGAATAGGGATATTCAATTAATTCCCCACCATATTCCTGAAGAACTACAATAACTTCATCCCGAATGGGTCTTTGAAATCCCGTTTTCCATTCATCACCATGAACGACGTAATCCGGGTGTAGATTTCTGAGGTTTTCTGCATAACTCAGGGTGTTCTGCGGGATTACTTCAACAACACCTTTGATGTTTTGAATGATTTTTTTTCTATCCTCGAATGAAAGGATGGGAAAGCGTTTGAAACTGGCAATGACCTCATCAGTAAGAATACCAACGGTCAAGCTCCCCAATTTTGCTGCTTTATTGATGATATTGATATGGCCTCCGTGGATTACATCGGTACTGAAACACATGTACACGGACTTTTTTGCAAGATCGGCAACACGATTACTGACAACCGCAAGATCGTCACTGGTATCAATTTCACTGCAGAGGAGATTTTTGATATCAAGCGGATAAAGAACACATTTATCTGAGATTTCGTTGAATGCATTCTCTGCATAACATCCGGTATTACCTGCCTCACAGTATTCCGAGATTTTTGTGAGCCAGAGTTTCCATTCGGATTTTTGCAGTTTGTAAAAAGGTTGTGCAGCAAGTGCGTGATCGAAAAACTCGATGCCGATCTTTCGTATCTGGTTGTCTTTTACGACAGCCTTGAAATCTTTCTCCGGAAGTTCGGCAGTGGAGCTCACTATCATACAACTTCCAGGGAACTCAAGCAGATCATCCAACACTATGTTTTCGAATACCAGATCCCCGTGCATCAGAATAATGTCGTCATGGAGGTGATCTTTTGCGGAGTAGAGGGAGTAAATGTAGTTTGTTTGATCATAAACAGGATTTTTTATGAAGGTGATCGTAACGGGCAGGCTCAGGGAGTGACAATACTCCATTAAAACGGTGTCAAACAGTCCCGTTGTGATAACAACGTCCGAAATTCCAGCATTTACTAATTGATTTAGTTGTCGGCTTAGTATTGTTTCCCGGGGAGACAATTCAGTCATACACTTGGGATGATCTTTGGTAAGGGCCCCCATTCGTCTGCCCATTCCAGAATTGAGTATAACTGCTTTCATTTATCTCAGCCCCGCAAGATACTGCATGAAGTTTTTTTTATTTTGGTACGGTGATAGCGTTGGACGTCCCAGATCCGGACGAGAGCCAATTTTTGCTTTTATTTCGATGAATGTCAGTTCCCAGGTGTTTTTGACGGCTGCAAGAATATGGATCAGTTCTTCACGGGTATCTACTGAGTACACGTTTCTGTAACCGCACCCTTTGGCAATTGCAGGAAGATCAATACTGGCTGAAACGGTTGGCATCCCCCCGACTGACTCATGAGCTGCATTATTTACCACGACGTGGATCAGATTTTTCGGGTTTTGAAAACCGATAATTGCCATTGATCCCATGTGCATGAGAACAGCCCCGTCCCCGTCAATACACCATACCCGGGTTGCCGGTTTGTTCAAAGCAATTCCCAAGGCAATAGAGGAACTGTGACCCATAGATCCTACTGTCAGAAAGTCAGATTTGTGTGATGTTTGGGCAATTTCCCGAGTTTCAAATAATTCTCGGGAGGTTTTTCCGGTTGTTGAGATGATAATATCGTCTCCGGAGACATTTGTGATCTCTTTGATGATGTCTTCCCTCAGGAGGGAGTTGGAATTTTGATACATTCCGGGTTGATCATAGGTGAGAGCACCTTTTTTAATGACAAAAGCAACACTATTCCCATATGAGAGTATTTCTGAGAATTTTTCGGCACTCTGCTGTAATGCTTCCAAATTTGTGTCTTTGTCGATTACCAGATAAGGTATTTGCAGGATATCAAGAATCTCCAGAGTAATTTTTCCCTGAAAACTATGCTGCGGTTCGTCATGCACATCAGGTTCACCTCTCCATCCAATGATAAATAGACAGGGGATACCATAGACCTCCGGATGAAGGAGCGAGGTTACCGGGTTGATGATATTTCCTTCTCCGCTGTTCTGCAGGTAGACACAGGGTATTTTTCCTGTAGCAAGATGGTATCCGGCTGCGAGAGCTACGGCATTTCCTTCGTTTGCAGGGATGATATGGGTTGGAGAGATACCAAAGGTGTTTATCAGATAATTGCAAAGAGATGAGAGCTGGGAATCCGGGATACCGGTGAAATAAGATATTTGAAGGGTATCGTGAAGACATTGAATAAATGGCTGTATTTTCATTTGAGATTTTATTATACGGATATTGTTATATTCCTTCGCATAAATGAAGATGCAGATTTGGATGGAATGGGACACTAAGAATAAGTATAATGACGTCAAAATCAAACAATAATATGATACATTATTTTAGATTATTTATAAATAAAATAAGATTTTGTTCCAAAAATCTGAAAAATCTCCCGACTTGCATGCGCAGAAAATTTCTGAAATAAAAGAGTGATTTTTGTTTTCGAAATTCTTTGACTTTGGTTGTCCACATGCAGAAGAATCCCGATCAATCAAATTTGAATTCTCTCAGACAGACAGTATGAACAAATCCGAACTTTTTAGGAGAAACTTGCAAAATAAAGCAATTATACATCTTGATTTCCAAGATCGAATACTATTGGATTATGAATTGGATGGCGTTGATCCACAGGAGGATATTGCATGTAATCATCACCATACATCCTACTCAAGATTGGGTGAGAGACAGCAGGAATGGGGAAATGATGACCTTCAAACATAATGAACTGTATGTTAAAAAAATCCTCTCTTTTGCAAAAAAAACGACTATATTTTGGCATACTCATCGACATTGTAACATATTCTGTGCGAACCTTATTGTATCTAGTAATTTCATAAATCATTGCTCTTAATGATAGTTTTTTTCCAAAAAATCTCAGAGGCAATGATGCAAATATCCTAAATATTTGATAAAAAACACCCCTTGAAGAACCATAACCACACAATACACAATAAGAATCCATAAAGTATCTCAAAGCATAAGTATGGAGTATGGAGGCAATTTTATCATCCGGAAAATTATCATATGGAAAGATATCGATCCAAACACCATGATGCATCTCAATATGCCATGTTGACTCATCCATATATTGAGTTCCATTTACCCGTATTTTTGAGAACGGGTATGCATAATTAACATCAGATGACTGAGTCTGAAGATAATACATTTCATTCAACTCACTGCCGCAAACGCTCACAAAACGTTCATAATCATCCCTTAACATACCAATATCAATATCATCATCCCACGGGATAAATCCATGATGCCTAACAGCCCCCAATAGAGAACCGCCAGTAAGAATATACTGAATATGATGCTTCTCACAAATTCGTTTAACTTCCAATAAAGCACCCAACTCAATTAACTGTAACTTTCTTAGCGATTTTTCATCCAGTACCACAAATGACCTCCACAAATAAATACACAAAACAAAGAACTATGTTAGAATAATTATATAGAATAAGACATATGAAAGTTCTCATTCTTGCCGGCGGCATGGGTACCCGCCTTGCCGAGGAAACCAGTGTTGTCCCAAAACCTATGGTAGAGATCGGTGGTCATCCAATTCTCTGGCATATTATGAAGATTTACTCGCAGTACGGCTTTAATGAGTTCATTATTCTTCTGGGATACAAAGGATATGTGATTAAAGAGTACTTCGCAAATTATTTTCTGCATCAGAGCGATGTAACGTTTGATTTGGCAAATAATTCCATGGAAATTCACGAACAGCACTGCGAGCCGTGGAAAGTTACGCTGATTGATACAGGATTGAATACCTCTACAGGAGGACGTGTACTGCGTGCCAGAAAGTACGTTGGCAATGAACCATTCATGCTCACCTATGGAGATGGGGTCTCAAATATTGACATTCAGAAACTCATTGAGTTCCACAAGAATCACGGAAAACTTGCCACCCTGACCTCAGTCCAGCCAGAAGGAAGATACGGGACAATTACTTCCGGAACAGACGGGCAGATATCTGATTTTGTGGAGAAACCAAAAGGTGACGGTGCATGGATTAATGCGGGATTCTTTGTGCTGCAGCCGGAGGTTTTTGACTACATTCAGGAAGGAGATGCTACCATCTTTGAACGTGACCCGCTGGAATCTCTCGCAAAAGATGGACAACTCTACACCTATCGCCATGACAGCTTCTGGAAATGTATGGATACACTCCGCGACAAACAACAGCTCCAGGAGATGTGGGATGCAGGCAACACACCCTGGAAGAGCTGGGACGAATGATCCTTGATATTTTCAAAGGAAAACGAATTCTCATCACCGGCCACACCGGTTTTAAAGGATCCTGGCTTGCGATCTGGTTATCACAACTCGGTGCAGAAGTACACGGATACTCCCTCCCACCAAACACAGAACCGAATCATTATACCGCAACACGCATTCATGAACTCCTGAAAAGCGAGTTCCTTGCAGACCTGCGGGACCGAGAACAGCTGACGAACTACATACACAAAGTGCAGCCTGACTGCATCTTTCACCTCGCAGCCCAGCCGCTCGTGCGGAGATCATATGCAGAACCGGTCGAAACATTTGACACAAACGTGATGGGCAGTATCTATGTAATGGATGCGGTCAGAACACTGGGAAAACCCTGTACCGTGATCATGATCACGACCGACAAATGTTATCTGAATGTGAATCAGGTTTGGGGTTATCGCGAGTGCGATCCTCTCGGCGGTCACGATCCTTACAGTGCAAGCAAAGCCGCAGCAGAGATCGTAATTGCATCTTACCGTGATTCCTTCTTCCCGCAGGAAAGAATTTCAGAGCACGGGGTACACCTTGCATCTGTCCGGGCAGGAAACGTAATCGGCGGCGGGGACTGGGCAGAAGACCGAATCATTCCCGATGCGGTCAGGGCAGTTACCTCCGGAAAATCTCTTGAGGTCAGGAGTCCGCAGGCTGTGCGTCCCTGGCAGCATGTCTTGGAACCGCTCTCCGGCTACATGCTTCTTGCCGCAAAGATGCTCGCGGGAGATGCAGACCTGGCGGGAGCATGGAACTTCGGCCCGCTTCCTACCGGGGCCGCAACGGTGCGAGAGATCACCGAAGAGTTTTATCGGATCTGGGGCAAAGGAAACGTTGTGTACGACCCCTCCCTCGCAAACCTGCACGAAGCAGCCTTCCTGCGGCTTTCCTCCGAAAAAGCAATGACTCATCTTGGATGGAAACCGGTGTGGAATCTATCGGAAACGTTGTCAAAGACAGCTGAGTGGTACCGGAAATATTATTCGGGAGAGGATGCACGAGAGCTGAGTCTCGCTGATATTTCTGAGTACACGACAGAGATGGAGTACTAAGATATGGGCAAATTAAAAATTCTTGAAACACCGCTGAAGGATTTGTACGTAGTGGAAACCGATCCCTTCGTGGATCACCGAGGGGCGTTTGCCCGTTGGTTCTGTGAAGCAGAACTTACAGAAATTATCGGTGGTCGTCGCATTAAGAATGTGAACTTTTCTAAAACTGCGAAAGCAGGATCGATTCGGGGCATGCATTTCCAGTACCCGCCACATGCAGAGATGAAGATGGTTCGCTGCATAAAAGGAAGAGTATTTGATGTTGCAATCGATCTTCGGAAAAATTCTAAAACATACCTCAAATGGTACGGAGTAGAACTATCTGAAAAAAATATGAAATTATTTGTCATACCCGAAGGATTCGCGCATGGATTCCAGACATTGGAAGATGAGGTAGAAATGCTTTATCTCCACACAGAATTTTATAATAAAGAAAGTGAGGGAGCCGTTAGATATAATGATCCCTCTGTTTCAATTCATTGGCCTAAAGAGATAACAGAAATTTCTGAAAAAGATGCGGTACATCCCTTAATAGATGATAGATTTTCCGGAGCCATGTTATGAGATGCAGATTTTGTGGTAATGAAATAACAAAAACGGTAGTGGATTTGGTGAATGCACCACCATCAAATGCGTATCTTCGTGAGAACCAGCTAAATGAGCGGGAAGTTTACTATCCATTAAAGATAATGGTGTGCGATCATTGCTGGCTTGTACAAGTTGATGAATATGCATCATCTGCAGATATTTTTGATGATGATTATCTGTACTTCAGTTCCTATTCATCTTCCTGGGTTGAACACGCACGAAAATATGTGGAGATGATTATTCCCAAATTAGCTCTTACAAGAAAGTCACGGGTAATGGAAATTGCATCCAACGATGGATATCTGCTCCAATTCTTTGTTCAGGCAAAAATACCATGTGTAGGAGTGGAACCATCAACCAGTACTCATGCAGCAGCATTAGAAAAAGGTGTGGAGTCAATCCCAGAGTTCTTTGGAGAAGAATTTGCAAAGAAGATTGTTAAAACACGTGGAAAACAGGATCTTATTATCGGAAATAATGTACTGGCCCATGTACCCGGGATCAATGATTTTGTGGAAGGACTGAAAATTGCTTTGGCAGACAATGGTACCATAACAATGGAATTCCCACATCTGCTGAATCTCCTCACGTATGATCAGTTTGATACGATTTACCACGAACATTACTCTTATTTGTCTCTCTACACGGTGCAGCAGATATTTGCAGCACATGATCTGACAATATATGACGTTGAGGAGCTGCCAACGCATGGCGGCTCTCTCAGAGTATATGCCTGCCACAATTCGGATGTAAAAGATATCACAGATACAGTGAAAAAAGTAGTAGATGATGAGATTACGTATGGCCTGACAACATATGATGCGTATATATCTTTTCAGAAACGTGTAGAAATAATCCGTTCTGCATTTCTTACGTTCCTGCTGGAGGCTAAAAATGAGCGAAAAATTGTTGCAGGTTATGGCGCTGCAGCAAAGGGAAACACTTTGCTAAATTACTGCGGAATAAAGGGAAATCAAAATATTGTAGCAGTTGCTGATGCCTCACCACATAAACAAGGAAGATATCTGCCGGGATCTCATATACCAGTAATTTCTCCACAACAAATCAAAGAAATAAAACCGGATTACCTGATAATCTTCCCATGGAATCTCAAAGAAGAGATTATACGACAGAATGCATATATCCGCGAATGGGGCGGTAAATTTGTGACGGTAATTCCTCATCTGGAGATTATAGAATGAAGCTCCTTGTTACCGGGGCAACCGGTTTTGTCGGCCACCATGTGGTACAATGGCTGACGGATCACGATTACGAGGTAGTCGCAACAGGAAGATCAGAGGAGAAGGCGAAAAAGTTCTCGTGGTATAACTCAGTAACATTTGTCACCTGTGATTACTACACAGAAGAGAAAAATTTCTTTGAGTTTTTTGGCGAGCCGGACATCCTGATCCATCTTGCCTGGAAGGGTCTGCCGAATTATATGATGCGATTTCATCTGGAGGAAAACCTTCCTGCTGAGATGCGGTTCCTGCGATCGTTTGCAGAGTCTGGGAAGACGAAGATCGTGGTTACCGGAACGTGTTATGAGTATGGAGTGGTGAATGGATGTCTTTCAGAGGAGATGCCGACAAATCCGACGACCGTATATGGTACGGCGAAGGATACGCTGAGGCGATATCTTTCGTTCCTTGCGGACGAGTACGGTTTTTCGTGGAACTGGGTGCGGCTGTTCTTTTTGTACGGTGAGGGACAGAGTCCGAAGTCGTTGCTGCCACAGCTGGAGGCAGCGATTGCCCGGGGTGATGCGGAGTTTCCGATGTCGGGCGGTGAGCAGCTGCGGGATTATCTGCCGGTGGAGAGGGTGGCGGAGTACATCTGTTTAATCTCTCTCCAAGGAGAGATAACTGGTGTAGTAAATTGTTGCTCTGGTATAGCGATCTCTGTGAGAAGACTTGTTGAGGAACATATTAAAAAAATGGATGAAACGATCGAACCAGATTTAGGGGTCTTTGCGTCTCCTCAATATGAAGCCTTGGCCTTTTGGGGAGACACTGAAAAGCTCACTAAATGCTTGAATGAAAACAGGATGACTATGAATACTATCGATTATTACATGAGTTCCACTGGGGGGGGGGCACTTCCAGTAGAGGCAATCAATGAATTTGACCCATTCGTTCTTTTTGCTCCAGGAATAGATCACTGGACTCCTCTTGCAGAGGCGGTGATCTGATTGATGCGCATCCCGGTAAACAAACCATCGATCACCGAGCTTGAAATTTCCTACGTTACTGACGCGGTAACTACCGGATGGGGAGATCACTGTTACGATTATATTAACCGGTTCACTGAGACGCTAAAGAATTTCTTTGGCGTGAAGTATGCGTGGCCGACCTCCAGCTGCCACGGGGCATTACATACCGTACTCATGGCACTTGGTATCGGTCTAGGTGATGAAGTTATTGTGCCTGATGTAACCTGGATTGGCAGTGTGTCGCCTGTTTGCTGGCTTGGAGCAAAACCAGTATTCGCAGATGTATTACAGGATACGTGGTGCATTAATCCGGCATCAGTTGAGAAAAAGATCACGCCAAAAACGAAGGCAATTATTATCGTCCATCTCTATGGCTCTGTTTGTGATATGGATGCCATTCTGGCAATCAGTAAAAAATATAATATTCCTGTGATTGAGGATGCAGCTGAGGCTGTCGGTGCAGAATATCACGGAAAACGGGTTGGCAGCATAGGAGATTTTGGCGTGTTTTCATTCCATGGCACGAAAACATTTACTACCGGGGAAGGGGGAGCTATCATCTCGAACAGAGATGATCTTGCGGAAAAGATCTCAACAATTTCCAATCAGGGACGAAAACCGGAACAGCATATTATGTTCTGGGTTGATGAGTTGGGGCTGAAGTACAAAATGTCCAATCTGGATGCTGCACTTGGTGTTGCCCAGTTTGAGCGGTTTGATGAATTGTTTTCAAAGAAAAGAGAAATATTTGGATGGTATAAGGATGCATTGTCCGATCTTCCGGATATTGCAATGAATGTGGAACCGGAAGGAACGAAGAATCTGTACTGGATGCCTTCAATTATCTTTGGAGATTCCTATTCATTTAACCGGGATACTCTGATTAAAGGGATGAATGCAGAGGGTATCGGTATCCGACCGTTCTTTTATCCGGTGAGTATGTTCCCTATGTTTGAATCAGCAAAAGATAATGTGGTAAGCTGGTCTTTGTACAAGAGAGGGATTAACTTGCCAAGCTATCATGATATGACGAGAGATGAGATCACTATCGTCTGTAATGCTTTGAGAAAAAATATTGATTATACCAAATCCTATTGAAGGAGGACATCATGGATCATAAATTAACTGAGATAGAATTACAAAACAAATTTGAATTCGAAAGAGAAATACATTTTTCCAGCTATAATACTATATTGAGTAAATACAAGGCACATCAAGTAATTGATGATAAAAGAGGAGAATCTCTTCTTGATCTCGCATGTGGTGATGGGTATATAACAGCGTTACTTGAACCCTCCTTCAAGAGGATAGTGGGTCTCGATGCATCCAGAATCCATCTCGATGTTGCACGAAAGAGATTGCCAGATGTCCAGTTTGTTGAATCACTATTGGAAACATACACAACATCGGAAAAATTTTCGACGATTACCATGCTCGATGTTTTGGAACATGTACAAGATCCCAGAAATGCACTTCAGTCTGCTGCATCTCATCTATCCAATGATGGTGTTCTTATTGTCCATGTACCAAATGCAGAGGCAATTAATCGAAGAATTGCGGTAAAAATGGGGACACTAACCTCACTTGATGAGTTATCCCCATTCGACATAAATATTGCCGGACACCGAAGAGCATATACACTAACAACATTATCAGAGGAGATACGAAGCGCTGGCTTAAAGGTAAAATCAACGGGCGGTATCTTTTATAAATGTCTGTCCACTGCGCAGATCGATTGGTTCTTGGAAAATGGACTGTGGAAAGACGGAGGATTTGGATGGGGCAGAGTGGGCGCAGAAAAAGAGAAAGATTGGCGTCAGGCATTTTGTGATGCCTGCTATGAAATTGGAAAGGAACGGCCAACAGAGTGCAATTGCATCTATGTCTCTGCCACACTATAGGGTTCAAATATCATGTAAAAGGCTGTTTAACCCATTTTCAAGAGATACCTTGGGATCCCACCCATATTTTTTTGAAAATGCTGTAGAGTCCAAAAGAATATTGGCAACATAGTCATTGATTTCTGTTTGCGTAATTGCAGACGAAGAGGATGTCATCTGCACAAGCAATTCAGCAACATTTTTTGTTGATATCAATTTACCACTTCCGACATTATAGGTACCTGTGTCACCAGAACGTATAGCAATTTCAATTGCATCAACCAAATCTGATAAATGCATCAAATCTAATTTTGGATCTCCATTTAAATAGTGATGAGTGGTAATGGTTTCATTCCTACTACATTTGTCCATAAAGTTCCAGATAAATTTAGGTGAATCTTTCCCAACTCCATAGATGGAACATGGTCGGAGAATAAAGGCCTGTAGCTTTTTCTCCTGACGATAGAGATTGATCAGGCATTCAGCCAAGTACTTACTCGTACCGTACGTGTGTTTCGGAGTCGGAGTTACTCCCTCGTTAACAAGAAGTGTACCCCTATATCCTTCGTAAACAACCCAACCACTGAGAAAAACCAGCCGTATATTATTCACAATACAAACATCCAGAATTGATTTAAGCATCACTAATGATTTTTCAAATGCATCATATGTAGTATAAATCCGCGGGTTTGCAAGATGGACAATTGTATCGATATGATGTTTTTTTACCAGCAGATCCAGAGCAACATGATCGGTGACAAGATTGAGTTCAGTACTTGTGGGAGTTAAAACAATCATATCCTGCAATCGCTCGACTACTTTTTTTCCGATAAACCCCGAAGCCCCTGTTACCAGAATATGGTTTTGGGATGAAAGACTTGGGTCTTGGTGTTTTTGACCAGCCCATTCCCAGATAGAGGACAGCATCTCCAACTTTATTTCCGACTCGCCGGTCGCATCCATAACATGTATAATAGCTTGGTCAAGATCAATATTCTCCATAACTGACAAAAGGGCCGCGGCTATGGAGTTACTGCGGGACATTCCATAGTCACAACAGATCACAATGTTTTTTCCCTCAGATAAATACTGTATACACTCCTGAATTTTTTTCTCAATTGCATCAGCAACATTTCCTTCTTTGTCCACTAAATTTCTTACATCAACAATATTAAAGAGACCATCATTTACATTCACCGCATCAGTATAGGCAGCAGTACCAATATTTTTTGTAATCCACCGAATCATTCTAAAACCCCATCATATGGAACGTATGTTTCGTCAAAACTACGCAGGTAATATCCATACCGGATATTCGCAGTTGGTAGGAGAGGAAAGCCAAGTAACATATCAATGTACATATCAACCTCATTGAATCCCGCTAACGTTCGCAAGAATGTACTTGCAGAAAATCTTGGGTTTATTTCAAATGGACAAAAAACTCCATTTTTAATTCTGCCCTGAACATTTAATGGACCACAACTTTTGCAAATGCAGGCTATTTTTTCTGCAATGTTGGCAATATCTGGATAACAGCCAATTTCTCCCTGACTATATCCACTTGATATTAATCCTGCATTTGTCTTTGCCATTATCGAAACTTTGGAGTGAAACATACGTTTCAAAACAATTGAACCACATAATTTTCCCATCGGCGAGTGTAATACGCCAACCGTATATTCCCCGCTTTCTTGTGGCAGATATTCCTGTACAATTGGATCTAATCCATTGTTTAACATGTAAGCAACATACATTTTCAACTCTGCCTCATTTTGTACTATGAATACTGAAACACTTCCTCCACTATTTGTTGAGGGTTTGATGATGCAGGGAAAGGGTATTTCAACAGGAATGTTTTCAACAGAAGATATGACCCATGTTTGCGGAATCGGTATATTAGATTTCTGTAAGTACTCAAACAACCGTCCTTTATTCGAACAAATATCTACCACCGTCTCAGTGTTTCCTGCAAAAAGGATGTTTTCTTCAGCAAGGAGTTTTTTCTCATGACCAAGGAGTACGGCAGGTTCATCACCACCTGGAATTACGACGGAGATGTTTTGTTTTTTACATTCAGCAATGATGTTTTCAACATAATTATCTCTAGATACTACAAATGTTTTTTTCAACCCATGCATGTAGTGTCCATAGGCATATGGGGAAGCGTCGCAGCCATAGATCGTATATTTTTCTTGTTTGACCAGAAGAGATTTTATGATCTCCGTACCTAGTGATGCCCCAGCCATTCCGGCAACCAATACTGATATTCGATTCATTAATATCCTCTGTAGATAGGACATATATTTACAACCAACTCAGAAGATATTTTCTTCAAAAAATTAGGTATTTTTCACTTTTTTATCATATTTATATTATATCTCTTTTTTTAGTGACCCTCTGTAACATGAGGTGTCTTGACAAAAAAACATTACCTTGATGAGACATTAGCCGATAAGAGGGAATATATTTTCAAAACTCTAACATCCTATCTACAGAGGAAATCACTGTTTCCTAATTTTATTGCATCAGTCAGAATTCAGTGAAACAGAGATAATAAAAAGATGTTTAGAGATATAGCATCACCAATACAAGGATTTTCACCAATAACGAATTACATCTTATGGGGAGCGAAAGGCCACGGAATGATTCTCAGAGATATACTGGATAACCACTGTGGTTTCAAACCATTGGCGGTATTTGACAATGACTTAACAATCCCATCCCCCTATTTAGATATTCCATTATATCATGGAAAAGATGGATTCGAAAACTGGATATCAACACTTAGCCACACTAAAGACATTGGATTTTCGGTGGCAATCGGCGGAAATAGAGGAAAAGACAGATTAGATATTGCTCAATATTTATCAGCGTTCGACCTGAGACCACTTACCATAGTTCACCCCCGTGCTTCAATAAGTCAAGATGTAAAACTCGGAAGCGGAGTACAGGTATTTTCCGGCGCATGTATCAGTGTAGATGTTTCCATAGGGGATCAAACCATCATCAACCATATGGCAAATGTAGATCATGAGTGCAAATTAGGATCTGGAGTTCATATTGCACCAGGAGCGGTACTGACCGGCTGTGTTGAAGTACATGATTGCGCGATGATTGGGGCAGGGGCAACGATTCTTCCAAATTTAGTGATAGGTGAAGGCGCAATAGTGGGAGCCGGAGCTGTGGTTACCAAAGATGTTGGTGATGGTGATGTTGTTGTGGGTGTTCCTGCACGAAGCAGCTCGCATCATTAAGTATAATATTCATAAACATGCATTTCCATATAATGCATAATTTTTCGAAATACATGACATTTAATTTTGCGAAGAAGCACCAACGGAAAATGAATATCAATTCTCCGAAATAATTTGAACAATTCCTCCTTCAAATTTGAATCCAAATCAGATTCGATTAGTTTGTTTTTAAGCAAATTCAATTGGATTCTCCGATATCTCCAATGACGCCCAAACAATCTTGCATCGGATGAAATTAATTGATATAATGCAACATAGTAATTTGACTCACAAATGGTTCCATGAAACCCATATTGTTTTGAAACAGACATGAACTCATAGATGATTGCTGAAAGTGATGTAAATATCGGGATAGGTTGCCCATACATCACAGTAGTATAGATGTCATTGGATACACCCATATAATTTAATAACTGAGAACTACCAGTCACACTCATTCGACCATTAGAATATTTTTCAAGATTGTTGTGAAGAGAGTATAGTGAACAATCCATTATCATTATAGATCTAGTTTCAAACAATATTTTAAATGCAATTGAGTAGTCTGGAGAAAAACCAGATGAAAAACTACCGGTCCTATTTACAATACGCCTATAAAGAGATTCAGAAATGCAACAATTTCTCCCCCGTGGGAGCAATAGATCAGTGTCTTCAAATGAACCATCCATGCGCACAATATTGCCAATAATTTCAGAAGTATTTTTAGAATATGTCGTATTTTTTCCATGAAAATGGAGCAATCTCTGCGAATTGAGAGGCTCTATATCTATTCTCCAAGAAATTACACAAGGATTGTTGACACAAATATTTGAATATAATAACGATAGCACATGAGGTTTCATATAATATTTATCGATTATTATCAACAAATATTTTCCTGTAACATTAGAACATCCAAAATTCCAATTGTCCACCATAGACAGAGATCCTGTTTTAAAATACTTAATACGTACATCAGAATATGACGATACAACATTTTGAGAATCCGCCGTATCACTATTATCAGAAATGATAAGTTCAAAATCTTGGAAATCTTGCTCCAAGATAGAGTTAATTACACTAGATAACAACTCTGGTCGGTTTTTAGTTGGGACAACTATGGAAAAAAATGGTTTATTCATTTCAGGCACTGGTGATATATATGAGGGAACAAATGAGATATTAGTTTTGTTCAAGCTAGTATCCACTCCGTATTCCAGAATATTTGTCTAAAACAATCCACTCGTCCAAAACCATTGAAATGGTAATGGTAGGATCATCAAACCAGTTACTAGGGGCAACTACAATCTTATTGGGAGATGCAGTACTTAAAAAAGCAGCCCACCATGAGAAAGTGGAGTTAGATATAATAAAATGTTTACATCTGCTCATAAGATGAAGATCATCAATGCCCCTCTCACTCATGGGCATGAATATCGGTTCAGAAGGAAAAGTTAGATTGTTTTTAGCCCATTCGATATCATCCGAAAACACAAAAAAGATAGGATTAGAAATATTCTGTGAGATATAAGATATTCCTTTTATATAATACATTAATCCGCACACACCAACCATATCATTGACATCCTTATTTTGTACGTAGTCTCCCCTTCTAACATGAATACATACAGAATTAGGCGACGTATCAATCATATTCCAGTTATCAACAGCACCAGAAACATCTGGAAATATAAAATCAGACGTCGCAACCGAAGAATTTTGTTTGAAGTACTCATAACAAGGCCAGAGATCCTCTAGATACACATCGTCCAACTTACAAATCATGGCATCATACACCCCCCGGGGACATTTATATGTAGATTGCATCTCATTCCTGTTATTGATAGGAAATCCCTTATTGAAATACTTAAAATAAAGATATTCTAAAAGCAAGATAATTTTACACGAAGAGCCCAAAATAACAGTACTTGAAATCGGGAAGTATCCTAACTCATATGCCCTAATTTCACTTCCCCTTACATCAATAATTTCAGATATTTTTTTGAATAAAGAAATGCGATCAAGTCGCAATGTGATTATGATCCGGTTCAAAAAACATAAAAAAGAGTACCACTGGAAATCTCTGAAATAACCTCTAGCATCCAAGGTTAAAGAGGTTTTTTGCCTTATTGCAAGCGATTTGCCCACAGCATAAAGGAACATCTGATTTCCCAACCCACCCGATAAACGAATTGTGATCATACTATTAATCCCTCATTGTAAACTTACGACCATATATTTATGCCCAGACCATTTTTAATAATTCCGATAACACATCTTAATTTAAATATTATATCTGAAGGGACTGGTTTTGGGGGGCACATAATTGTATTATTTGCACAATTGAATTCGACATCAATTTTAGATTTTTTAACTCCATTTACAATGTTTGTGAGAAGAGGATAAATTTGATACTTTTGCAAATAACAGGATCTTGCAAAATAGATGTCCTCACAATGATCATTATAATGGTTTGGATTCTCTATAATTTTACTAATTATATCGATAGATCCCTCAATATCCCAGATATCAATCCTTTCAAACGAACCGCGTGGGTAATATTCTTCCAGATTAGTACAGCCATAATAAATCGGGAACGTATAGCTCAGAAAAGCCTCTGTCAGTTTTTCCGTAACATAATAAGGGGAACTGGAATTTTCAATAACAATAGAATATTTGTAAGGCGCAAGAACATCCCATTTATCTTCAAATCCGCGAATACCTCTCCCAAAAAGATCGATACCATCGCCGAAATGTGATTTCAATGCCAAAGCAAACTGATATCTCTGCTCATGACCTTTGCTGAATCTCTTGTTCGATGAAACAATAGAGAGCAGATGATCTTTCGTAGGAGGAGACATCGTCACCAGTTCGTCATAGGTCTTGTGAACATACCAGGGAAGTATCTGGTGAGTTTGGATCACATGAGGGTGTGATATCTGCTCCTGTGCGGTAACCACTGTTGCAAACTGCCGAAGAAATTTTTTATCATACTTTTTAACAGATACAGGCTCTCCAGTTACAAAGATCGTATTTGATGACGGACAGCACACTGAATCTTTCTCGGGAAGATCATAAAGAACCACCCAGTAGTCGCACTCCTCAATATCTGAGTTGATGTAGAACTCACAATTTCCCCAGCAGCAGCAACCATTTGGAGTTTGAAGACGTATATCCGGAGGAGGAATCTCAACACCGTCTGTAGGATAAGTAACTTTGATTTTTAGCATGCTCACTGTTTCTCAATATACCATGTAATCGTTTCCTTTAACCCGTCCTCAAACTTCGTCTGGGCCCTGAATCCAAACTCCTTCTCCGCCCGGCTGACATCAAGACATCGCCGCGGCTGTCCGTCAGGTTTGGAAGTATCCCAGACTATCTCTCCCGAATACCCAACCAGAGAGGAAATAACCTTGACAAGCTCACGAATAGTGATCTCCATACCTGCCCCGATATTGACCGGTTCAGAGGAGTTGTACTTCTCAGCCGCAAGAACAATCGCTCTTGCTGCATCCTCAACATACAAAAACTCCCGTGAGGCAGCACCGGTACCCCATACCTCAACATGTTCAGCCCTGGTATTTTTCGCATCAACAAACTTCTTGATTAATGCAGGAATCACGTGGGAGCTGGATGGATCAAAATTATCTCCCGGACCATAGAGATTTACCGGAAGCAGATAGATTGCATTATATCCGTACTGCTCGCGATATGCCTGGGCCTGTACCAGCATCATCTTCTTCGCAAGGCCATATGGAGCATTTGTTTCTTCCGGGTAACCATTCCAGAGGTTATCCTCAGTAAACGGAATCGGCGTAAACTTCGGGTAGGCACAGATGGTGCCCACAGCAACAAACTTTCCGACATTTTTCTGCCGTGCGGCTTCCATCATCTGAATGCCCATGATTGCATTATCATAAAAAAGAGAACCGGGATTTTCCATATTGTACCCGATTCCTCCTACAGAAGCTGCAAGGTGAATAACAACATCACACCCGTCAACGGCCTTCAGACAATTCTCCCAGACTCTGAGATCAAGATCCCTGCTGCGCGGGGTACGGATATTTTCTCGGGAAGCACCTGTCTCTAAAAGATATTTTACCACATTTGTACCGAGAAATCCGGTTCCACCAGTAACAAGCACTGTTTTGTTGTCCCAAAATGTCATAGATATGATCCTATATGCTGAATACACATATCTGTTCCATCCATCTTGAACATGTCGTTGCATGAAGGATACGCATCTTTCAACGCAAAAAGAGAAGATATTTCGTTGATCCATTCCCCAGAGGAGAGATCGTCATACGAAAGATCACGACCAAACCCATTACAAACAATAGGATCAATGATGTACGAATCCTCAGCAAAACCCTCACGTCCATAGACAAGTAATGGAACACCGGAAGATACTGCTTCAGATACCGTACTGTACCCGGGTTTCGTTATCACCAGATCACACATGCCAAGATAATCCTGTGTTTCAATATCGTCATCAGGAATCCTCACAACACCTTCCATCTGAACCGAAGCATTCCCCG
The DNA here is from genome assembly GCF_026891975.1 of Methanocorpusculum petauri. Lineage (GTDB taxonomy): Archaea > Halobacteriota > Methanomicrobia > Methanomicrobiales > Methanocorpusculaceae > Methanocorpusculum > Methanocorpusculum petauri. The sequence goes on from NZ_JAPTGB010000011.1 coordinate 74,164, forward strand.
ACACGAGAACCTTTACTCCAGCATCAGTAAGCTTGCCAAGACAGTCAGGAATCGTTTGCACAGAAAATCCCGAACCAACATAGACCAACATTTCCCCAGTACCAATACCAAACTGTCTCCGCATCGCATCTCGCAAGCGGGTGCACCTTCTGCATACCAACGGAACCAATATCCTGTTCTGAAAGGCATTCATTGGTTCATGAAATGGAAGAACAAGCGCCAGATCCGCTGAACGATAGGCATCTCTGATCTGGTTCACCTCTGAGGAGTCCCCGTAGAGATTTCGGAAAATAAGTTCCCAGGTAAAATTCGAAAAGCCGATACCAGGGATACGGAGATGCTCTGAAACTAAAAACGCCTGAGGTGTAACATCCGACACAATAAGATCAACACCATGATCACGGCAGAAGAGGCATTCTTCTGCAACAAAATCATCCCAGGAATCGATCCACTGCTCCAGTTGAAGTTCAGTTTCAAAAGGATCTACGGTGAGAGTATCCTTGTACATCACTGTTCCAATATCATTTTGTCCAGGCAAAACCGCACAGTCGGGAAGAGATCGACGTACAAAATCAGCAGCAGTCTTTGTACGGATAGAGACAGTAGCATTGAGATCTTTTCTCAGAGCACGAATCAATGCAATACTTCTGGCTGCATGCCCGTAACCATAATCACTAATGTAAAAACGAATGTGGGGGGCGTTCAATCTGCCTTCCACCACTTGTCAGGATACAGCTTTTCCAAGGCTGCATCACCCTCACCAATCGGAGTAAGGCCAGCGGCACGGAAATCAGCATCCATCATAATTCTGGTCAGATCCTTAAATGACACACGTGGTTTCCATCCGAGCACCCTCTTTGCCTTATCTGCATCACCAATCAGATTTTCCACTTCCGTCGGACGGAAATATTTTGCATCGATCTTCACATGATCTTCCCAGTTCAGGCCGGCATACGAAAATGATTCCTCAAGGAACTCACGGACCGAGTTTGTCTGTCCGGTTGCAACAACATAGTCGTCAGGCTTATCCTGCTGCAGCATCAGCCACATTGCCTCAACATATTCAGGAGAAAATCCCCAGTCACGGCGCGCATCCAGATTTCCCATGTAGAGATACTTCTGTTTTCCTGCAACAATATTTGCAAGACCACGGGTAATTTTTCGCGTAACAAATGTCTCACCACGACGGGGCGATTCATGATTAAACAGAATCCCATTGCAAGCAAACATATTATATCCATCACGATAGTTGCACGTCATATAATACGCATAGACTTTGGCACACGCATAGGGACTTCGCGGCCAGAACTTCGTATCTTCATTTTGCGGTGGTGGTGTTGCCCCGAACATCTCACTACTTGATGCCTGATAGAAACGAATGTCCTGTCCGCTTTTTCGAATCGTTTCAAGAATCCGGGTTGTTCCAAGACCAGTAATATCTCCCGTATACTCCGGCGTATCGAAACTTACCCTGACATGGCTCTGGGCACCCAGATGGTAAATTTCCGAGGGATGAATATTATAGATAATGTTTGAGATCTGTTCATTATCTGATAAATCCCCATAATGAAGAAACAGCCGTGTCTCTTCATGTGGATCAGCATAGATATGATCCAGTCTGGAGGTATTAAATGTGGACGCACGGCGGATAATTCCATGAACTTCATACCCTTTGTGGAGTAAAAGTTCTGCAAGATAGGATCCATCCTGACCGGTAATCCCCGTTATGAGAGCTATTTTACCGATATGAATCACCTGTGATTGTAGTAAATTTGTTTGGAATATATTTAGGTCTTTTTACCGAAGGAGAAGATTAGTGGCCCTAAGCTTTTTGGGAACAGATACCAATCTAAATACGATATCTGATGTATACCATAATCCTTGCAGGCGGGTTTGGGACACGCCTCTTTCCCTTAAGCAGAACTAACTACCCAAAACAGTTCATTCCATTATTTGGAGGGAAATCACTTTTCCAAAAAACTGTGGAACGTGCGCTTCTCACCTCATCTCCAGATGAGATTTATGTAGTGACGAATGCAGCCCACCATTTCCTCGTAAAAGAACAGCTGAACTCCATAAATGCTCCCTGCAACATTCTCGAAGAACCCTGCGGAAAAAATACACTGCCGGCACTAATCTATGCAACACTCACCATCTACCGACAGGATGAAGACGCAGTAATTCTTGTTCTCCCATCTGATCAATACCTTGAGGTGAATCCTGCATACACCAATGCAATAGATGCTGCAGAAAAACTTGCCTCTGAGTATCTCATAACATTCGGGGTCAGCCCCACAACACCACACACAGGATACGGGTACATCAAACCGGGAAAGGAACTTTCATCAGGATACATGGTTGACACTTTTGTAGAAAAGCCGAATCTGGAAACCGCACAACAGTATCTTACCGAAGGGTATCTCTGGAATGCAGGAATTTTTTGCTTCAGGGCAGATATGTTCCTCAAAGAGTGTGAGATGCATGCCCCGGACATCATCAGCGCATTCAAAAACAACTCTGTTAAAACAGCATACTCACAGGTCCCAAAAATATCAATCGACTACGGCCTGCTGGAGAAAACAAACAACATTGCAGTAATTCCTCTCCAAACCAAATGGAGTGATCTCGGCAGTTTTGACGCGCTCTACTCGCTAAAGGAAAAAGACAAAAATGGAAATGTCGCGCCAACAGACTACATAACTCCTGATGGAGAGAATAATCTAGTCATCTCAGACAGATTAGTGGCAACAATAGGATTATCGGATGTATCCATCATCGACTCTGCTGATGTGCTGGTAATCTGTTCAAAAGATCAATCTCAAAGAATCGGAGAGATTACAGAAATACTGCATGATCAAAACGATGAGCGTGTAGAAAACCACACAACAGTTCACCGCCCGTGGGGCTCCTATACTATTCTCCAAAAGGGTAAAACCTTCCTGATAAAACGTCTGACGGTGCTGCCACATAAGCGCCTGTCCCTACAATATCATCATCACCGCAGTGAACACTGGGTTGTCGTCAGCGGAATGGCAGAAGTCACAAACGGAGATAAAACATTTTTTGTACAAAACGGAGAGAGTACCTTTGTTCCGGCAGGAGTAAAACACCGTCTTGCAAATCCGGGAGCGATTCCCTTAGAGGTTATCGAAGTCCAGAATGGAGAGTACCTGAGTGAGAGTGACATCGTTCGATGCGACGACGATTATGAACGTAATAATGAAGAAAATAAGGGATAATAAGCAAGATGTATTGTAAGATATCAATAATAACCCCTCTTTACAATAAAGAGAATCATCTATCAAACACCTTAAAATCAGTGTTTAATCAAACATATTCTGATTTTGAACAGATCATCGTCGATGGAGGATCTATCGACGGCAGTCTTGATATTGTAAATAAATACAAGGATCCACGAATTACTCTCTATCATCAAAAAGGGAGAGGAGTGTCAGCCGCAAGAAATGAAGGCATTTCTAATGCAAAAGGAGAACTCATAGTATTTCTGGACGCTGACGACGAGTGGGAACCTGACTATCTCCAAACCATATGGATGTTGTATCAAACATATCCTGATGCAGGAATATATGCAACATCCTATACAATTCAAACGGAAAACAGAAAAACAGTGATACATTGTACAGATGTTCCAGATGATTTCACAGGTATTCTTCCCTCATATTACCACGCGATTGCAACCGGCCCGCAACCAATAATTACCTCTGGAATTGCCATTCCTAAAAAAATCCTTGAAAACGTAGGGGGTTTTAATGAAGCAATGAGAATTGGGGAAGATCTAGATTTGTGGGCAAGGATCGCATTACAGTATCCGATCGTATATTCATCACGGCCGCTATGTACCTACAACACCAATACGGAAAACAACCACAAAAGTGCCATCGATAACGAAAATTACCGTAAAACCCCATTTATGGATTACATATCCAATCCAGACATGACGAATAACACATACTATGAGAAAAAAGAAAACATCTCACTCTATATCTCATATCTGTATGTATTACAGGCCCAAAAATATGCTGCAGTTGGAAAGAAAAAAGAGGCAAAACAGGCATTGACAAAGGCAACACATCCCAAAATACTCCCGAAAAAAATAGGTTGCTGGATATACATTACGCTCCCAGAAAAGTATTTCAAAATAATATTAAAAATCACGGGTAAATTTACAAACATAGGTCAGACATTATAACCCCCACATCTCCCGCCACCCCAGAACCCCCTCC
>NZ_JAPTGB010000012.1 GCF_026891975.1 Methanocorpusculum petauri
AAGAGTCCGCCAAGTACCGGGGCGGGTGCCTGCGTTAAGGTGGGCTGTGCGCCTGTCGCGGTGGTGGCGACCGGTGCCGCGGTGGTGGCGGATGTGCCGCTCTGCGCCTGCGTGGCTGCCGGTGCGGTGGTCGCTTTCGTGGTCGTCTGGGCGGTCTGCGTAGCGGTTGCTGCGGTGCCGGACGACGTCCATTTTGCATACAGGGTCATGTCGCCCGGGATGCTGTCGCTGAAGCTCCAGGCTTGGGTGCATGCTGCGTCTTTGTACCAGCCGCCGAAGGTGTAGCCGTCTTTGACGGGGTTGGCAGGTTCTGCTACGCGGTCGCCGTAGGAGAGGCCGGTCGCGGGGCTGATGTAGCTGCCGCCGGAGGTGTCGAAGAGGACACGGAAGGCGTTGTTCATGTTGCCGGAGCCGGAACTGACTGCTGCTGCGGTCAGGGTGACATAGTACGAGGAGAACTCAGATGCGGTAAAGGAGATTTTGCCGCTTACGTAGGTGCAGGGTACAAGGGAACGTACACCGTTCTTTGCGTGCCAGACCTGCGGGATCTTGGATCCGTAGTCAACATACAGTTCTACGGGTGCTTTGTCGAGCGTGAGACCGGTAAGGACTACCGAGAATCCTGCGACCGCTTTATCCTTGTCTTCCGGAGGAAGATCGTCTGATTTCGGTTCGTTGACAATCTGTAACGTATAATCAGTACTGAACAGGTTCTGGATGTTGTCGTCACTGCCGGGGATAACCAGAGACAGTTTCAGGTCTTTCCCGTTTGGAAGCGTGACCAGTGCCGGTTCGATGACGGCAGCCGAGATGTTTCCGGTTACGGAGTTGGATGTGGAGTCAACAGTCAGCGTTTCTCCAGTAACAGGCTTCAGGGTGATTTTGTCGCCGGTTGTTGTACCGCCGGATTTCAGGTTGAGGGTAACGTCATCGGCTGTCCCTGATGGCTCAATCTCTACGGTACTTGTATCTACTGTGATGCTGGTGGCACCGGAGGGTTCTGATGTAATGGTTGCCTTCGGTTTTGGCACTTCTTTTGCGACGGTCTTGTAGCTGTTGTCCTCGATGATGGTGAACGGTGCGAATACATAGGAGGCATTCAGCATTGGAGACTGAGCCTGATATCTTCCTCCCTGAATAGCAACTGCTCCATTTCTTTTAACAATTACATCATCGATCATGACCGCACTGGTGAGTGACGTATTTTGTGAAATGAACGTACCTCCCAGAATTGTTACATTTTTAATCTTCCCAGATGCATCCTGTCCCGTTGCAGCACCGCTGTAAAGACCATATCCGTTTTTACTGGTAAACGTTCCGCCCCGGATGGTCATTTCGGTGTTTCCAACATGACTGCTTTTACCGACAATACTTACGGCTGCTCCGGTCGTCTCTGTACCACTCGGGTTTCCCGTGGGTGGAATGGCATTCACACCGGTTGCAGTAAAGGTTCCACCGTAAATATCCCATTTGCCAGCAGGTGCACCAAGTGCTTCATCGCCGGAGAAGGTACCGCCGTAGATGGTGATCTGTGCATATCCGTTTCCGGCAATGGCCTGACCGTCGGCAGTACCAAGGTTAGAACTCGTACCGTGATATCCACGAACCTCAGCACCGTCACGAATGATGATCTGCGGGACATTGCCGCTAGTCTGGTACAAAAAGCCATATACAAATATACCAACGGTTCCAGATTCATCCGGATTACTTTCAGTACCTCCAATTATCGTGCCGGAAACATCCAGTAAGGAACCGTACCCCTGTCTTGAATTCGAAGTGAGAGATGTACTCACAACTGCACCATAGTCTTTACCAAGTACTTTCGCTCCCTTTTCGATAGTAGCTACAGCATAATTCTGGTCAGTACTAGTATCAGATCCATAAACATACAGACCTGCATAGGTACTATCGATCGTTACACCGGATTTCACGGTAAGGGAACCACGTTTAACATTTGCACCACAATAACCTGTGATAGTAGCTTCCGTTGATGCGGAGTTTTTGAGAGTGAGCGCAGCATTCTCGTTGTTCATCTCAAATACTGGTGTAGTAGTAGGTCCGGTGATCGTGTACCCGTTCAGATCGAGCGTGACCTTCTTGGTAATCGTAGCTGTCTCAGTTGTTGTGACGTTCTGTAACAAGGTAATCGTGGCACCGTCAGAAATGTACTTCGTGGCATTGACGAGGTCCTGATGCAGAGCAGGAATTGCCGATGAACTGTTCCGGACAATCACTGATGCAGTAGATGTAAGATCCTTGGGGATCTTGGCATTTGTGGCGAAATCGGATTTCGTCGTCCATGTGCGTTTGTAATTCCCATACGTCTTGATGGTAGTATCCGTGTACCAGTAGTACCAGTCATAGGCAGTATATCCGCTGGCGGATACTGTCACCTTTTCTGGATTGTCACTGTTGATCTGATACGGATCATTCAGGGTGTTACTGCCGGTAAGAGTCAGTGTGGCGGACTCTACACCGGGACTGCTGCTAAGGCCCACATCGATACTCTGCTGCCAATTGCTGTTGGAAATCTCAAGACCGGAAGCCGTAACCGTTGCACCGTTGATGGTGATTCCGCTGCCGGAACTGCCATTCAGTTCAACGTTATTCAAGATAACTGACTGAGATGATTCAAAAATATTCAGACCTTTTGCCTTGCCTTTACTATCGAGATGAAGATTTTTCAAGGTAACAGACTCAGAACCTGTGATGGTCTTCTCAATTTCAAGAAGATGGTCCGATATTTGAGAGGTGGATGAGATTGTGTATCCGGCACCATCAATCGTGACGGATTTGTTTACCTTAATTTCGTGTGTTGCCTCGATATTATTAGATAAGGTGATAATGGTTGTCGTAGAGTCTGCCAGCTTTGCGATCAAGTCGCTAAAGGTACTAACAGTCGCAGTACCAGTAGTATCCTCCGCACTGACAGCTCCCGCCATCAGCGTACACACCAGCAGGAGCGACGCGAGCAGCACCACACCGCGCCGCAGCAGTCCTCCGGTATCAATGGGACGATTCGTCCCGTAATTTCGTAAACTCATGAAATTCCTCCTCAGGACCAGCGGGAACACACTGCGGAAACGATCCGCCATACGCAAAACCCATTGAATCCTAAGATGAGAGGATATCATGCAGAAAATACTTTGATTCAAAATCGGAGGAAAATACTTATTTTGCGCGAGAAAACGGACAAAATTTCGACGTGAAAAATACGCGAAAAATAATAGTATATAATTATTTTGAGCATATTCTGGGTTTTGCAAAACACACAAATTGAATCCTGTTGAATGATTCCCCTCACTCCAAGAACAATTTATGATTACATTTATATTGCATTACGTGCCATATCCTCTCATCTAAGGATTCAACCCTTTGAAACATCCTGCGCGGACCTCTTTTGAAAAATCAGATGTATAGCTTTGGATAATCGCAGATAATAGAATATGATGATAATAGAGCTTCGCTCTATTATCTGCGATTATGTTCTCATCATCCATAAATGTATGGATAGACAAAACCAAGCAAATGCATAGTCAGACACCCCCTGTTTTTCCCGGAAAAACCTAATGTATGCTCAAAATATTCATATACTGCGAAAAGAAAAAACCAGATTATCCCATGGGAAGATACCCGAAACTTCCCCGGGCTGCCTGCGGCCACAACATCATACCGCAGACAACTCCCCAGAAATACTAACCTGCCGCGGCAGAACATCGCTCCCCGCCCGCACCGATCGATCCCCTCCCCGCATCTCACCACCGAACACATGACACATGACACCGAACAACACAAAAAAAAATATCACTCCGGTATCCCTTCCGCATCACAGCGGAACGATACCGGACCCCTCAGTACCCTGTTGTTATGTTATTGCACTCAACCAATAAAAACATCAGCATACAGGGAACACACCAAAAAAAAAATAAAAAATAAAAAAATCATCACACCCCCTGCCGCACCCCCCTGTTCGGTGTTCGGTGTCACGACCCCCGACAACCATGACCCGAAAAATCGCCTACCTCCGCATCCCCGCCGACCTGCTCAGCCTCATCAAAACCATCGCCCACTCCGTACTCGCCGTCAAAGGAATAACCGCCGCAAAAAACAGCATCGGAAACCGATCAGAACAAAAACAAAACAGAAAAGAAAAATAAGTATTTAGAGCATCCGGTTCAGAGACTCAATCTCTGCACGGTCAATGCCCGCAATGCCTGCAAAGAGGCCCTCAATCTTGTCGCCGGAACCTTCCTCATCCTCAGTGATCATAGCGATCTTAATTGCAGAGAGACCAAAACCAATCGGCTCAACTCTCATATCCTGAATACCCGGGATCTTCTCTCTAATCTCAGCCTGAAGCTTTTCCATGTCAACATCCGGAGACTCCGGCATGACCTTCAAAATTACTGCAACTTCGCCCATATTATTTCCTCACGGGCCCTGGAACCCGCACTTCGGACAGGTATATTTAATGCTCTGCTTGCGGCAGTATGCACAACGGTAGATAACCTCACCGCAGTCAGGACACTTAAACTCGGTTGCGCCGCGCTCAGCGAGCGGGGCATTACATGACGTACATTTCGTAGCTGCCATTCGATCAAACTCTCTAAATTATTAGCTCCCCACAATTATAAACGTGTGGCCTCCACCGCCGCATATCACCGAACCCGGGTCCCGGAAACACAAACCCCGTGCAGACAGGCAGACAGACGATCCGGACATCTCCCATTGATAATTTTCGCCGGAACCGCATACCTGCGCAGAACATCCCTGCAGCAGGGATCAATCACATCCGTCTCCAGACCCTCCGGCATCTCAGCAAGCACCTCCCCGCCCGACATAACACCATCAACCGACTTCAAAAGAATCAGCGGACAGCCCAGCCGCCCCGCAACCCACGCCGAGATCGCATCCGACGTCACATCCCACGAATGCGGCAGAGGATCCGCCTCCCGCAAGGTACGGTACGGAAGAAAAATCCGCGCACCCGCCTCAGGCAGCGAACAAACATCATCCGCCAAAACCCCAAATGTAGACAAAAACCACCCGTACTGATCCATCGCAGCCACCGCCATCCAGTGTGCAGCAGTTCCGTCAATACCCAGACCTCGTACATCATTAGCAAAAACACCCCCGCCCGGCACAATCAAAACCGGCACAGGAGACGCAGCAAGAACCCGCATCACAGAACCAGCCGCATCCATCAGACTGCCCCCCACCTTCACAACAACACCTCCGCTCACAAACATACAATACTATTAATCTGTCTCATAACACAAAAACCAGTATGAGAGTCTGGATACTCCTCTGTATCATCCTCTGCATAACTGTTGCCCCTGCATCCGCAGACTATCTCATAACCGAGATATGTCCCGACGGATACGCAAAAGGAGACGGAGACGAGTACTTCGTACTATCCGGAACCGGCAGTCTGGATGGCTGGACAATAACCGACGGCGAAGGCTCAGTCCGGTTCCCGCCAGGAACAACCGCCTCGGGCGACATAATCATCGCCCGCGAAGGAACCGCCTATCACAGCATTCACGGCACATATCCGGACTATGAAATATACAGCACCCACCCTTCCGTACCCGACGCACTCTTCACTGGCCGGTTTCAGATGGCAAACACCAAAGACGACATCACCCTTCTTTATCATGACTCCCCGGTACAGTCCTTCTCCTGGCCGGAAGACTTCACCCCGGGAAACGGGCGGATTCACCGTTACACAGACGGCATATGGGATGAACGGATTTACAAAATCGGTCAGAGCCGTTTCTCTCCCGAAACATTCACCGCAGAATCCGTCACACTTTTCGTATCACCCGACTCCTCATTTGAAGTAGTTGACTCCGTCATCACCAATGCACGCTCCAGACTCTGTATCTCCATGTACGAATTCACCCATCCGGAACTCGCAGAATCGGTTGCCGACGCCGCATCACGGGAGGTTGCAGTAACACTTCTCGTTGAAGGCGGACCGGTGGGCGGCATGAGCTCCGAAGAAAAAGGCGTACTGAACTACCTCACAGACGCCGGAGCTGCGATCTACACCATAGAAAGTACAGACAAACTGCCCGCACGCTACCGGTATCTGCACGCAAAATATCTGATAGCTGACGAAGAAACCACACTCATCCTCTCGGAAAATTTCAAACCAACCGGCATCCCGCTCCCGGGAACACGCGGCAACCGGGGCTGGGGGGCAGCAGTACACAGTGCCGGCGTTGCCGAATACTTCCACGAAGTCTTTACCGCAGACCTGACAGGCTATGACATCTACCCGTATGTCCCCGGGACAGAACCTCTCCCGGACACCTGGAAAGACAAAGACATCACCGTCCGGTTCCCCCCGCACACCGTGTACAATGTCGCAGTCACACCAATCGTATCGCCGGACACAAGTGCCCTCATCCCCCGACTGATACAAAATGCCAGGGAAAAAATTGACCTCCAGCAGGCATACATCTCCGGATACCCCGGGGGCGCGCATAATATCTGGCTTGATTTAGTGCTTGAAACAGGGGGTCGCGGCATCCCGATCCGCGTCATGCTGGACGGGATGTATTACAACACGGAAAGTGATGCGGATAACGATGAAATAGTCGCAAATATCAACCGAATTGCCAAAAAAGACAACATTTACGCAGCAGCAGAGCTGAAATTTCAGGATGAATACATAACCAAGCTGCATAACAAAGGACTGATAGTTGATATGAAATACGTACTCATCAGTTCGGTGAATTGGAATTATAATTCCCCAAATAATAATCGGGAAGCGGGAATTATCCTTGAAAATGAAGAATCAGCAGAGTATTTTTCAGAAATTTTCCAATATGACTGGAATGGAGATCCCGGTAAATTGGAAATCGGAGATGCAAAACAGATTGATTTACGCCATATTTTAGTTGCCGCAATACTCGTGCTACTGGTTATAATTTGGCAACTGAAAAGACGAAGATAAAATAAAATTAAATGAAGGAGATATTTCCGGTTCTCCTCAGGATATTGTTTATGCAGAGGCCTGATTTGAAGGAACGGCAAGCTTCGGCTGGTAGATGACCTGACGGGCATCACGGAAGTTGAACTTCTCGATCACGAGACCATTCTCCTTCAGACGCTTGAGTGCATATCGAACGGTACGCGGAGCCAGTCCGGTGCCCGCAACGATATCCTTGTGTGTCTGCGAACCGGTGCTCTCCAGAAGGCGGAGAATCGTGATACACGACTGGGGCATTTCTGTTCTTTGCATACAAAACAATTGTTTTAAAAGTATTTATAGATTTCTAATATAGTTCGTATACATACGAACCATATTAATTTACGGCGAAAAAAGGCATTATTTTGAACAATAGACGCTGAAAACAGGACGTTTAGAATTTAGTGAGAATTACGGGGAGATTCCGAGACATTTTTGAATCAATCTAAAAAAGGAGAGATTTTTCAGGCTTTTAAGCCAAATCCCCGCTTATGCAGTTGCCTGAAGAGGGGCCGAAGGCACTTTCAGAGAGTACAGAATCTGCCTGGCATCGCGGAAATTGAACTTTTCCACGAGCAGATCGTGTTCCTTCAGCTTTTTCAGCGCATAACGGATAGTTCTTGGAGATAACCCTGTTAACTGGGCAATTTCCTTGTGTGTCAGAGAGTTGTACGGGTCCAGTACTGACAGTACTTTGACCGATGACTTGGGGAGTTCTGTTTTAGTCATACCGAACAATCGACTTCTGAACATATATAGGTATCTACCCTGCCAAAAAGAGTAATCTACAAGTAGATCACAACCCATACATTCAAAACAACCATGCTGACCCCTCCAGAACGGCATGCCGTACTTATTCTCGCAGGCATCATCGCAGTCCTCGCCCTCTTCCATTTCGGGATTGTCTATCTCTACCCTGACGGCGGGGCAGTTCCGTACACGAGCGATAGTTCTGACGGCTCACTTGTCACCCTTACCGGCACAGTGGAAGACATCACCCTTACCAGAACCGGCGGACACCTGATTCTCAACATCTCCGGCACAGCCGTATTTGTACCGGACGGCGGATCCGCCCTTGAACTTCTGCGGGGAGACAATGTAACGGTGCGCGGCATCGTAGACACGTATGCCGGAAAAAAAGAGATTATCGTAAATAATCCTGCTGATATTGTACTGATTTAAGTCCTGTCTGCTTCGCCGGGAAGACCTTCGCCCTCAATCACGGTTACGTGACTTGCAAAGCCTTTCTTTTTCTTCTGATCCTCAGAACCTGAAATTTTGGCTGACCCGCTCTTTGCCTTGCGTCCGTCAACACCTGCTCCGGTATCGCTTCCTTCATCAATATCATTAAATTTTATTCGCATAGGGAAATCATCGACCCGCAACAATAAAGTCATTTGCACGAGGACAAGTACATCACCATGACGGAGCTTCCGAAAACAGGTGAACGTATTGATGTCCTTGTACTCCGCGAACTGCGCCGGACCGAGCGCATCAATATCTACCTGTATATGGACGAAGAAATCGCACGAACCTCAGACCTGACCACCGACCTTGCAAAGTACCGGCTGGTCGATCCCGACTTCCGGCCGGTACTGGAGATTGAAGAATGGTTCAAAACCATGCAGAAACAGATGCGCCAGATAGCAGGTGCAAACGCACGCGTGGAAGAAATGTTTACCGCAGAACCCCTGCACGCAGAAATTCTGGAGACCGGAACGTTAGAGACCGCTGTAGGCCGGCGCACCTACCTCAAAGCACTTCTCCCCTACCTTGACGAAATGGAAGAGATGCACTACTCCAATGCCACTATGCCCACAAGATAATGCCGGCGGTGTCCGGTAATGGTCACGCGAACCTGCGTCCCGACGGGAATCTCTGACAGAATCACAATATTCTGATACGTTCTGTCGCGTGCCGTAACACTTCCCGCACGCACCACCTCGGTCACCATCGCATCAACCGTTTTTCCAATCCAGGTCTCATTATTTGCATCATACACCGCATTCGCCGCATTCGTCAGGGCACGCGACCGCTCCTTCTTCACCGGCTCGGGGAGATTTTTCATCTTTGCCGCAGGAGTTCCGGGCCTCACCGAAAACCGGGTAATATTCACCTTCCCGGGCCGCGTAGCAAGAATTTGCGCAACAGAAGCTTCGCCGTCCTCCGCCGTTTCCCCGGAGAATCCTGCAATATAATCTGTTGAGATGCGGATGTCGGGATACCGCTCGCGGGCGCGGAGGCAGATCTCCTCATACTGTGCTGCCGTGTATCTCCGCCCCATCGCCTTCAGTACCGCATCCGAACCTGACTGTACCGGCACATGCAAAAACAAAAAGATCTTCGGATCCGCAACTGCATCCAGAAAATCATCCAGAATCGGCAGCAGCGTATCAGGATTTGCCATACCGATACGGATGCGGAACTTCCCCGGAATCTCAGTCAGCGCCCGCAGAAGATCCGGCAGACGCAGACCATCAGTGCGGTCCATTCCCCAGGAACTGACATCCTGGGCAGTTACCTGAATCTCGGTCACCCCTGCCTTCACAAATTCCCGCGCCTGATCCACAATATCCTCAAGCGGGAAACTCGTCAGCTTCCCCCGGGCAAACCGGGTAATACAGTAGGTACAGTGGCCGTTGCACCCCTTCGCAATCTGTAATACTGCATGATCTCCTGCACACACCGTCCCCACCTCACGGTAGCAGGTGTGAATCAGATCCGGATCAATAATATATGCATCCGGATGCACCGCCAGCACGCGGTCTGCCGATATACCCGGCAGACATCCCGTCACAACCAGAATCTTTCCGGCAAACAGACGCATCCGCTCATACATATGCTCCTCGGTTCTCGCAACCACAATACAGGTATTGATCAAAACCGCATCCGCATCCTCCGCAGTATCAGTAATAGTACAGCCCTGGGACCTGGCAATCTCGATGACCTTCTCGGTATCCCCAAAATTATACGTGCAGCCGTACGTCTCTGCATACAGCCGGATATTTCTCAGCCGGTCAAGTGCTGCAGCGGTCAGAGCTGTTGAATCCATGTATGCTATACTGATCTGTGCCGAACTAAATAACTAAGTATCTCCGCGAACCATACATTTTCATTTCAGGCCGGGATACTTCCATGGGCAAAAAACATAAGAAGGATGGAAAATCCAAAAAGGACAAAACGCTCTCTGACACAGATAAGCTGTTGTGTGAAGACTGCGGCAGATACTTCAACCGGGAACTCTCCTGGCTGAAATTCAATGAACGCGTCCTGGCTGAGGCAAGAAACCCCAAGAACCCGCTGCTGGAGCGGGTATCATTCCTCGGCATTGTCGCCGACAATCTGGACGAGTACTTCATGGTGCGGGTTCCCGCCTATCAGGAGGGAGCAACCCGGTCCAGTGATGAGTACGAAGAAGTGGTCGGCAGCCGCACACAGCTGGAGATGATCTATGATCGGACCATCTTTTTGATGCGCAACATCTCCTGGGTCTGGGCAAAGGAACTCAAGCCGGAACTGGAAAAATCCGGCATCATCTTCACCAAATATGCCAAATGCAGTGAGTCAGAGAAGCGTACCCTCCGAAAAGAACTGGGAGAGATTCTTGCAAACAACCCGGTGACGGTCATCCGCGGGGATCGATTCGAGGACATCGGACATGATGAGTTCCTCAAAGGCATGGGACTGCTTGCCAAGTCTGACCGTGGTTACGCGGTTATCCCTATTCAGGACATTCTGGATACGTACGGAAGATTCGTCCGCGTCGGCAAACGAAAGGCCGAATACATTTTCCGTGAGGAACAGCTGCGGAAAAATGCCGATCTCCTCCTGCCCGACGAGACAGTCCGGGCCGTTGTACCGGTGCGTCTCACCCGCGACTCGGACCTGAACCTGAAAGGAGACGATGCCGACGATCTGATCTCAGCTATTAAGGCAGCTCCCGAAACGCTTGCAAAGAAACTCCCCTCGCGGCTTGAGACGGAACAGTGGCTGCCGTACGGATACACCAGCTATCTGGTAAATGCTCTTTCCCTGCTTCCGGAGCTGGTCTATGACGTGCCGTCCCCCCTCGGTCTTGCCGATCTCAAGAAGTTTCCCGTTTCTCGTCCTGAACTGAAGTTTCCCCCTTATGCACCGGCGCTTCCGGCAGGACTGTCTGAAGAGGATCGGATCTTTGAACGGCTGGCGGACAAGGACATCATGCTGTTTACCCCCTACGACAGCTTTGACGGGCTGGTCAACTTCCTGAACGCCGCAGCAAAGGATCCCGCCGTGCAGAAGATTCAGATGACATTGTATCGTCTCGGCTCTGAATCGCCGGTAGTTGATGCTCTGATTGCGGCGGCCAGAAACGGTAAGGATGTCACCACCGTTATTGAACTGAAGGCGAGCTTTGACGAAGAGGCCAACTTCCAGTGGGCGACAAAACTCAGTGAAAACGGTGTTACTGTGACGCACGGTATGCCGGATCTGAAGGTACATGCAAAATGCTGTCTGGTCACCCGCAGGGAAGGCGAAAAAACGGTCCGGTATGCCACCATCTCAACCGGCAACTACAACGCAAAAACGGCAAAGATTTACTCAGACATCTCGCTGTTTACGGCAGATTCCGGCATCTGCCGGGATGTTGCCATGCTGTTTGCATACCTGACGAAAAAAGAGGAGCACCCTGAATACAAGCATCTGCTGGTAAGCCCGGATTTCATGGAGGATTCCCTGATGCATTTCATTCAGCGCGAGATTGATCATCAGAAACGTTCCGGAGGCGGGCATATTATTCTGAAGATCAACTCCCTGACTCACCGGCCGATCATCAATGCACTGTATGAGGCATCCAACGCCGGAGTGAAGATCGATCTGATCGTCCGCGGTATCTGTATGCTCCGGCCCGGCGTCCCGAACCTCTCTGATAATATCCGGGTCATCTCAATTGTCGGCAGATTCTTGGAACACAGCAGAGTATTCTACTTTAGAAACGACGGGGACGAACAGGTGTTTATCGGCAGTCCGGATATGATGTCGCGCAACCTCAAGCGGCGTGTTGAGATCATCTGCCCGGTGCTTGACCGCAAAATCAAAAACGCAATCATCAACAGAATCCTGCCGACTTTCATCCATGACACAGGCAAGGGGCATATACTTACCGCGAACGGTGTGTACCTCCCTCCCAAACATCCCGACTCCGGTCTTGGAGCACAGCAGATGTTTATCGCAATGAGAAAGGTCTGGTGGTAAGGTGAAAAAACAGGATCTGCAGATTGTGCATGAAGCGGCAGCTCTTCTCACCGAGGATTTCCGTCATGCGGAGCAGGTCTGCCGTCTGTCGCTTGCCATCTACGATGATCTCTCTTTGGTGCACGGCTGCGGCAAGCAGACGCGGCGTCTGCTCGCGGCGGCGGCACTTCTGCATGACATCGGCTGGAGCGTCTCGAATGTTTCCCATCACAAATGCGGCATGGCGTTTATTGCCGAGGACCGGACTCTGCCGTTTTCGTTGCGCGAACGGATTCTGGTAGCACTCGCCGTCCGGTACCACCGGGGACCGCTGCCCAAACAGCGCCATCAGCTTTATTGCGGCCTTTCCAAACAGGACCGCCGGAAGGTTCAGCTGATTGCAGGAATAATCCGGATTGCTGACGGACTGGACCGTTCCCATGCAGGTGTTGTCCGGTCGGTTCACGCGAAACTTTCGACCGGGACCCTTGTCATTTCCTGCACCGGGTCCGGCCGGGGATCTCCGGAGCAGCGGACGGCTGCAAAAAAAGCGGATATGCTGATGAAGGTGTTTTCTGCGGGCATCCGGATCTGCTGGAAGCGGTGCCCGTAATCAGACGTTACCGTTTCCAGAATCCCGATTTCTTTTGTGCATCCTGATCGCGGAAGTACTGCTCCAGAGATGCGATCTGATCCCAGAGTGTGTGTACCTCCCCGCGAAGGGCTGCAACCTCTTTTGCAACCCCGGCAACTGCATCCAGTACCGCTGCATTGTCGTCTGCGATCTTTTCCCGCATGGCAGCCATCCGGTGATCCATCGTCTGAACCGCAGATTCCGCAGACCGTACGGCAAGGATAAGTTCTTCTTCGGTCTCACTCCGGGGGATCGGTTTTGGCGCCTGTATCTGCGGTTCTTTGGGCGTCTCAATTCCCATCCGCTTCATGTCTTCCAATGCCCGTTCTTCCAGGGTCTTGCCGCCTTTGATTGCTGCCGTGATCACTTCCGGCGGAAGGCCCTGTGCATGGAGGTCTGCGATCTTCCTGAACCGGTCAACCATGTTTTCATCGTACACCCGGACTTTGCCGATCTTTTTGCAGGGGAGAAGTGCTTCATAGTCATCTGCGATCCGCCTGCATTCATTCTCGGGGATTCCGAGAATCTCGGCAATGTCTGCAAGTTTCCGTGTTGTATCGGCCATGGATGTTCCTACGTTTTTGATGGGATAATGACCGATAAAAGGTTTGGGATGTGAATCCCGAAAAAAGCGGGAGGGGGATGCCCTCATTCGACAAGGGTTGCAAACTCTTTTTTGTAGACATATCCCTGAATCAGGGATACGATACCGGCGATTGCGAGGAGGATACCAAGAACCAGTGTGAGGACTGGCGCTCCTTCTTCGGGGAAGAGCAGGAAGAACAGACCGATGATGATGCCGATGATTCCAAGAATCAGCATCAGAATTCTCTGACCGGCAGAGAGTCCGCGGCTGAATGCGGAGATCACATCTGTCACTCCGCTGAGAAGTGCCACAATGCCGATAAAGACGGTTGCAATCCAGATCATTCCTTCCGGGTGGATGAAGGATGCAAGCGCGATGATAATGCCGATGATGCCGAGCAGTATCATCCACCAGGTTGCTTTCGGTTCACCAAAGGCAGCAAATCCGGAGAAAAGTGCGGCAATGGAGACGAAGAGCAGAAGAACTGCAATCAGATAGGCTCCGACGTTTAATGCGGCGAAGGGAAATGCCAGACAAAAGATGCCAAGCACGAGCAAAACGATTCCCTTGAGGAGCAGGGGTTTCCAGGCATCCGGGAGCAGTGTCTGCTCGAGGATAACAATGTTATTCATATACTATCCTTGTCTTTGGTAGATATATCCCCTTGGGTCGTAATAAAAAAAGTAATTAAGCTGTCTGAACAGCTTTTTTTGCCATGTATCCTTCTGCGATTGCAAGGATACCGAAGGCAAGCAGGAAGATTCCGGTTACCTGAACGATGACAAATGCCCCGACGAACGGAGAGATGATGAACAGGATACCAAGGATGATACCGAGGATTCCGGATATTGCAACAAGGGCGCGGTTTGCCATTCCGCATTTGTCAGAGATGGCAAGTGCCAGATCGGTGAATCCGCTGATAAGAGAGGTGATTGCGATCAGGAACACAATATAGAGCGTCATCATTGCCGGGAAGATGAATGCAACGATACCGAAGATGATTGCAAGAATTCCCAGAAGAATTACCCACCATGTGCGTTTGTACTCACCGAGGAATGTAGATCCCGAGGTGAGAAGCTGGATACCCAGGATAATAAGGACAATACCAAACAGATAGTCAATCGCAAGGATTGAACTGAAGGTAAATGCCAGCATGATAATTCCGAGAATTATCATCAGGATGCCTTTGAGAAGGAGAGATTTGAAGATATCTCCAGCCACAGGGCTTTCAGTTTCAGTCATACAGAACAAAATGCACTGCAAATACTATTAAATCCTTGTATGAAGATAGTCCGGCTGGTTTGACAGATTTTTATAACATCAAGTCAATAGGTAATAAATATACTATGTCTCCCGTAGAGATGCATGAGGACGAGGTTCGATATTACTCTTCGCCCGTCATGGTGAAAACCCAGCAGTACATGGGTACCCTTACCAGTGAACGGCTGATTATTGAAGGTGGTTCAGCTCCCCGCGAGTTTAAAATTACGAATATTGTGGGTGCAGAGCCGATTACGCTCCCGAGTAACGAGCCGGGCCTGAAAATTGTTTTGTCAACCCCGGGCGGCCATAAAGAGATGGTATGGTCGTTTCCGGTGGGCGATATTTTCAAGGCGGGTGAGCAGCAGGCCTGGGTGGATCAGATCAGGAAAGCCATCGGGGATAAGCCCTTTGCCGTCCCTGCGTCGCAGCCTGCATCCGTGCGCGCCGTTCCGACCGCTGCGGCTGCGTCACCCCAGTCGCCGGTGTATTCTCCGGGCGAGATGGAGATTCTGAAAACTGCGGGTGTCAGGATTAAACGTACCTATTATACGCTGTATCTGACGAATCTCCGCCTGATTCTTCAGAATAGTGCGGGACAAATTGGTCGTGAGTTTGCGATTGCGGAGCTGATGGATGCGTCCCGGATGGAGAATGAGTCCGGCGAGCCGGCGGTTGCGCTGACGATCGGGTCGCAGACCGGGGTGAAGCAGATGATTCTGACGTTCCCGTCTCCGGGGTCCCGCGAGGCGTGGATGGTTCAGCTGTCAGCGAAGCTGCCGGCTCATGTGATGCCGCAGGTTCCGCCGATGATGCCGCAGGGAGCGGCTGTATCTGCGGGCGGTATGGGCTATGGTGCTCCGCAGGCTGCCCAGCAGCCGCAGATGCTTACGCTGCAGCCGGGAGAGAAGACGTATATGTCTTCTCCGGGTGTGCGGGTAAAGCGTTCGTCGTTTACGGCGTATCTGACGAATACACGTTTTGTGCTGATGGGGAATACGAATGGTATGCTTGCGATTGCGGGCGAGTTCGCGGTGAATACGCTGAAGAAAGCTGTTCGTATTGCGGGAGAGCTCGGAGAGCCGGGTATCGGGCTGACGATTGTTTCCCGTGACGGGGAGAAGGAGATGCATCTGCTTTTCCCGTCGATGGATCTGCGGGAGATGTGGATCGGGAAGTTTGAGGAGATTATTCCGCCGGAACAGCCGCAGATGTTCGGTGCTGCGGCGTCTGCTGCGCAGTACTCGGTGACGACGGTGACACCGCCTGCGCGGGGAAATGCGCCGGTGAAGTACTGTACGGTCTGCGGGGCGCGGAATCATCCGGATGATCATTTCTGTGCGATGTGCGGCAAGCCTCTGGGGGAGACGGGGGCTGCCGGTGCGGCGGCTGCGGCAGGGTCAATGTCGGAGCCGTCGGTTCCGGATATGTTCGGCGGAAGCGATGCACCGCGTCAGCGGAAAGGAAAGGCAAAGCGGGAGAAGCGGTCCCGGCGTGATGCTGATGAGTATGATGAGCCGCGGGAGCGCCGGACCAGGGAGCGGCCGCCCAAACGCGAGCGTGCTCCGAAGCAGCCGAAGGAGAGGAAGCCGTACGAGGGCGGTATTGCCGGGTTCCTGACGCGGCCCGCGGATGCGTTTGCGTATTACGGCCGCGAGAGTCCGCGTGATGCCGTCGGGCTGTTCCTGATTGCGGGAGTTGTCTGGGCGGTTATTTCCGTTGTGATGCTTGCGTTTGTGCTGCCGATGATTCTGCCGATCACAACCGCGGACTTCCCGATTATCGGTGCGCTGCAGAGCAATATGCTGGCGATGGTGATGCTGATTCTGGTGATGCTCGTGCTGTGGATTGTGTTCATCATGATTCAGGGTGTGCTCTCCGGCGTTTTTGCCAAAGTGTTCGGCGAGGATGCGGAGATCGGCGAGACGATGGCGGTTGTGATGCGGAGCACGCTTCCGTATGCGGCGGTCGGCTGGATTCCGGGATTCGGTATTCTGATTGCGGCGGTCTGGTCACTGGTGGCAACGATTAAGGGATTCGGCGCTGCTCTTGAGATGCGCGGCGGTGCGGCGGCAGGCTGCGGTATTCTCGGCCTCGTCGTGGTTGCGGTCATCCTTGTGGTGCTCGGCATTGTGTGAGGTGCATGAGATGCGAAAAATTCTCGTGATGCTTCTGGTGTTCGCGCTGGTGATCGGATGCGTGGGAGTGGTGAGTGCGGAGGATAACCCTGCAGACGATACCCTGCCAAATGTAGACGAGAAATCCAGTACCCTGGATGATACGGAAATAGAGGGAGAGCCGACCCCCGGAAGCTCTGTCACACCAGCAAAACCAGTATTGGAACCGTTAATCAGTAACAAAATCAGCGGTTCTGCGCCATTGACTGTGGAGTTTACTGTCACTGCAACAAGCGGGAATCCAACGGGATATGTGTGGAATTTTGGAGATTCGAATACGACACCAAATTCCAATACAAAAGTGACCCATAACTTTACTACTGTGGGGAAACATACGGTGAAAGTCTGGGCAATGAATGGCACGGTGGCATCCGACCCAAGAACGCTGGAAATCACCGTTACTGATGTCCTGATTCATCCGGTCGTAAATGAGCTGATAGCAAATGAGACGAACGGTCGTGCACCGCTGTCTGTTTTGTTTACAGCAACAGCAACCCACTCAACTGAATATACGTGGACGTTCGGTGACGGGACTGCACCCCAGACAACCACAAACAACACAGTAACTCACGTGTTTACGAAAACTGGAACCCACACCGTAAATGTCATCGCAAAAAATACAAACGGTACATCAGAACCTAAATCAACCACGATTGTGGTAAACGCAAATACCTCCGCATATAAGGTTGCCATTGATGCAACACCGGTCAAAGGTGTTGCCCCGCTGACGGTGAAGTTCACATTAAATACTACCATTCCTGATGAGGACCTCTCGAAGGTAGATTGGAACTTTGGAGTAGATGATAAATCGTGGATATCGAAAAGTAATGAAACATACAAATCCCCCTCGTGGACATACACAGAGGATGGTGACTATAAGGTAAAACTTACTGTTGAATCCTCCTTGACCGGTAAGGAATATCAAACAGAGATTACTATCTCCGTTTCTGACCTCGTTGCTGCCTTTGATGCATCCAAGACATCTGGTGCCGCACCGCTTGAGGTGAAGTTTACCGACAAATCCACCGGCCCGACCTCGTGGAAATGGACGATCTACAAAACCGACGATGGTTCCCGGACCCTGCAAAAGGAACTTACCAATCAGAACATCACTTACACATTTGATCGTGAAGGAAAATACGAAGTGGAACTTGCAGCCATAAAAGGTTCCAAGTCGGTTACAACCTACAAAGAAATTATTGTCAGCGCAAAAGCAACGACCGCCACAACCGTAGCGACAACAAAAGCAACAACCGCACCAACAACCGCCGCGACAACATCCCCGATCGTAAAAACAGCCGCTCTCTCCGATGATGACAGCCCGGTCCCCAACCCGATGGACATCATTGAAGAGTTCCTACGTCTGCTGAAGGTCATGCTGGTCCCGGAAAACTACTCTCTTGCCCCCTGAGAGGTGAAACAATATGAAAAAATACCTTATACCCCTTACCTTCCTCCTTGCAGCTGCGCTCTTTGCATTCCCCGCAGCCGCCGCAATAACTGCTGACTTCTCCTACAGCGTTGACTCCTCCAACCCGCTGACCATCCACTTCACCGACAAATCCACCGGTGGCGTCGGCAACTGGTTCTGGATGTTTGGTGACGGAGGGGGCGCAGTGTCAAATGAACAGAACCCAACCCATACCTATAGCAGTGAAGGCACGTACACCGTCTATCTTGCATCGACAGATGCAAACTATGACGGAGAATCTACCAAAACAAAACAGCTCACCATCACCCGGAACGGCGTAACCGATGACAGCGGCGGACAGTCCGGCGGCTCCTCATCAGGCGGAAGCAGCTCCGGCGGTCAGTCAGGTGGAAACTCCGGCGGCGGCATCAGTTTCCCGGACATCTCCCTTGGCGGCATCAGCATTCCCAACCCGCTGGACCTCATCGGCGAGTACATCAAACTCATCCGTGTCATGGTCATCCCTGGTAATTACCAGCTCTAAACACTCTTTTTTGTGCTCCCTGCATCAGGACGTATTTTTTCATCGGAAACGATACGAAAAAATCTTTTCCCGGGTTATTCTCAGGCGCAGCCGTTGGTAGGATGCACACCCCGGAAAAAACGAAATCATTCCGTGACGGCACACGTTACCCAGAAATATCCCGACAAACAAAAAAAGAAAAAAATCAGAGACCCATCCGATAGTTCGGGGCCTCATCCGTAATCAGAATATCATGCGGATGACTCTCCTTCAGACCCGCCGCAGTAATCCGCACAAAGCGTGCATTCCTGCGCATCGACTCAATATCCTTACTACCGGTGTAGCCCATCGCAGACTTCAGACCACCGATCGTCTGATAGATAACATCCGTCACCGACCCGACATACGGCGTTGCACCCTCAACACCCTCCGGCACATACTTCGTTGCACCAATACCCTTCTTCTGGAAGTACCGATCGCTCGACTGGCCCGAAGTCATCACACCAAGAGAACCCATACCGCGGTACTGCTTATAGCGGCGCCCCTTCACCACAATAATTTTACCGGGCGCCTCATCCGTACCCGCAAACATACTGCCCATCATCACCGACGACGCACCCGCAACAATCGCCTTCGCCACATCACCGCTGTACTTCACACCCCCGTCCGCAATCACTGGAACACCCGCAGGCTCGGCAACATCACACACATTCGAAATCGCCGACACCTGCGGAACACCAACACCCGCAACAATACGGGTCGTACAAATCGAACCGGGACCAATACCCACCTTAATACCATCCACAAAGTCCACCAGCTCGCGGGCTGCCGCTGCCGTTGCAATATTTCCTGCAACCACATCGCAGGAAACAGACCCTTTGATATCCTTCACCCCTTTCACCACGTGCATGTTGTGACCGTGGGCACAGTCCACAATAATCGCATCAGCACCTGCCTCCGCAAGCATCAGCGCACGGTTCATATCAAACGGACCCACCGCAGCCGCAACCCGGAGATTGCCGCTCTTATCCCGGTTCGCGTTCGGGAACTGCTGCTTCTCCAGAAGATCCTGCATCGTAATGATACCGATCAGCTTACCCTTCTCATCCACCACCGGCAGCCGCTCAACCTTCTTCGCATACATCGTATTGATAGCCTCATCCGCAGTGATATCCTCCTTCACCGTGATCGGCCGCTTCGTCATGATCGTATCAACCGTCTCCGCACCCAGCTTATGCACCACACCGCGCACATCACGGCGGGAAACAATACCGACCAGCTTCCCCTTGGGGCCGACAACCGGAACACCCCCGATACCGTGCATATCCATCAGATTTGCCACAAACCCGATCGTCGTATCAGGCGTCACATACCGGACATCGCGCTCGATCACCTTCTCGGCATTCTTCACCGACTCCACAAAAGCAACCTCCTGCTCCGGCGTACAGTTTCTGTGCAAAACTCCGATACCACCGGCGCGTGCCAGGGCAATTGCCATTGCCGACTCCGTAACCGTATCCATAGCCGAACTCACGAGCGGAATTGACAGCGGAATATTCTTCGAAAACCTCGACTTCACATCCACATCACTCGGCTCGGTCCAGGACTCCGCCGGTTCAATCAGCACATCGTCAAACGTTAATGCCGTTGGAATATTGAGTTTGTCACTGTACATGTTGCTTACCTGACCATCTGAATTGCTTTTGCTACCAGCTCTGCTTTGACCATCGTTGACCGGTCACCGCCGCAGACCATACCGCGGACGCCGATAATCTCGGGATTGATCTCCTGTAAAACAGGAATATCCTCGAACTTCAGGGAACCGGCAAGAGCCGTTCCCAGACCAAGCGACCGGTTCTGATCCGTAAATGCCTGCAGAGCCTCCTTGTTCATAAACTCAAACGTACTCTTGCCGTCCTTCTTACCGGTATCAATCATCGCAAAATCGGCTCCGCACTCCGCAGCAATCGGGGACATAACATGCGGAGCAATCGTTCCCAGCCGGACATAATCGGAATATGCAGCAATAACCACGGTTTTCTCCGGGAACGGCTCCTTGACGGCACGAACCACACCTTCAATGACGTCGCGGGCTGCATCCTTGTCGTTGAACATCAGACCGATCTTTACAAAATCCGCACCGGCGCACGCCGCACCGTATGCTGCAAGAGCTGCATTGCCCGGAGTCGGACCATAATCACCGATAGCAGCGGAGACCGGCGTAGTTCCGGCAAGCTTTTTAATTTCGCGGATTACCCACGGAAAATTCGCACCCAGCGACCCCTCGGCGGGACGCTTTACATCGATAATGTCAGCATCGAGGCAGAATTTCGCCTCTTCTATAGAGCTTGGGCTGACTAAGAGTTTCATGGATATTATATGGTCTTTACCCTTAATAAGGACATTCACTTTTGGTCCCGCGTACTCCGGCCTCGGGGATTTTTTATTCCCCGGCACATCATATATGACAGTAACAAAATGGATGTTGTACTTGCAATGGATCTCAAGGGCGGATACGTGGTACACGGAAGCTCCGGCAACCGCGGGACCTATGCCCCGCTGACCTGGGGACTGTCCCCCTCGGCAGAACCGTCCGCATATCTTGCAGCGATGCAGCCGAAATATCTGTATGCCGCAGACCTCGATCGAATCGGAATGTGCGGGGATCACACCGGACTGATCCTCCGGCTTGCAGAACAGGTCGCAGAACTCTGGGTGGATCGCGGATGCAGCATCCCCGAAGAGTATCTGCGGGGTGAAAACATCCGGAATATTGTGGGAACAGAAACGATCGATGCCCCCCTGAACGAATTTGACGGCGGATTCCTGAGTGTAGACGTCAAAGACGGACACGTGATTGGCAACGCATTCCCGTCTGCGGCCGGCCCCGTGGACGTTCTGCGTGCAGCAAACGAAACAGACTTTGACGGATGCATCCTCCTGAACATCTCCTCGGTCGGCACCTCCTCAGGTATCGACCCCGCATACGCCGAACTGCTCCGCAGCAGTTCAGCAAAAAAACTCTACTACGGCGGAGGCGTGCGGTCGCCGGAGGATCTGCAGACTCTCGCCGACGCCGGATTTGATGGGGCGATTGTTGCAACTGCGGTGCACAAGGGAACCATACCCCTCAAAATTATTCAGGAGGGATCATTTTGCTGATTACGCTTGAGGGCATCGACGGCTCCGGCAAATCAACACTCTACGAAGGACTGAAGAACAGACTTGCAGATCTGAATCCCCTGTTCACCCGCGAACCCGGAAGCCCCTACCTTGGCGACGCCGTCCGGCGCGCCATTGCCGCCGACAGCGACCCGATGGTCGAGGCCGCACTGTTCGTCGCCGACCATGCAGTACATCTCGCAGACGTTGTCCGTCCGGCTCTGACCAAAGGACGGCTCGTCATCTCCGACCGGTACTCGGACTCACGGTTCGCCTATCAGGAAGTATCACTTGCCGGGGCCCATCCCGACCCGCACGGATGGCTGGAGGCAGTCCATGCAGGCTGGTCCATCCGGCCGGACCTGACAATTCTGCTTGTCCTGCCGATACCTGTGGCGATGTCGCGGCTTGCCGGACGATCCGAACAGGAACACTTTGAACGGCAGGAATTTCTGGAACACGTGCAGAAAAATTATCTTGCCCGTGCCGTACACGACCCCGGACGATTCGTTCTGGTGGACGCCGACCGTGACGCGGAAACAATCCTCGACTTTGTGGAAAAAAGTATTCGTGCAGCCGTACAGTAAAGCCCGGCAGGGCTTTACCCTGATCTCCACCCCCGGTACAGGGATTCGTTTCGTGTATTCCGTGATTACTCCCGGGCAAAAATCCATGAGATCTTCAACCTCGTGAAACGCCTCACGGGACAAACACGTGGCAGAAAAATCCCGATCAATCAAATGTGAACCCGGCCCGGACATTATAAACAAGTAGGGACTTTTGGAACAAAGCCCATCGCCTCGTTAGGATTAATGCAGGGCGGACTACATACAATAACACAGATATGATCAAGCTGCAGACACCGACAGAAAAGATCGGCGGCGTCCCTCTCACCAACCATATGCTCCTCGCCGCAGGAGTTCTCGGGACCACCGCCGCATCACTGTCACGAATGCTTCGCCTCGGGGCAGGCGGAGTTATCACCAAGTCGATTGGCCCGGAACCCAAAGACGGCCATCACGGCCCGTCGCTGATACCGGTCTCAGGCGGCATCCTCAATGCAATGGGCCTGCCAAACCCCTCGCAGGAGTTCACCGGAGAAATTGCCCCGCTTCTTGCCGAAAACGCACCCGTAGTGATCAGCATCTTCGGCGGAACTCCGGCAGAGTTCGCCAAAGTTGCCGGATGGTTCCCGGACGCCCCCGCATTTGAACTCAATCTCTCCTGCCCGCACGCCGAAGGATACGGAGCTGCAATCGGCGCAAACCCGCGGGTCGTACGGGAATGTACCGAAGCCGTCAAAGCCTTCGGCAAACCGGTCTGGGTCAAACTCACCCCGAACGTCGCTGACATCGGCGTAATCGGCAGAGCCGCAGAAGAAGGAGGTGCAGACGCCATCGTTGCCATCAACACCGTAAAAGCAATGCGCATCTCAACCGGCATGCGCCGCCCGGTACTCGGAAACAAGTTCGGCGGCCTGTCCGGAACCGCCGTATTCCCGATTGCAGTGCGTGCAGTATATGACCTCTATGAAGCATGCACCATCCCCGTCATCGGCTGCGGCGGCATCTCCACCGCAGACAACGTCCTTGAAATGATGATGGCAGGTGCTGCGGCAGTTGAGATCGGCAGCGCAGTCTATGACAACATCAACGTCTTCGCCGACATCGCCGAGGACCTGTATGCTCCAAACGGAATACCCGCCGGGGAACTCGTGGGGTGCGCTCATGACTGAAGAACACATGCCGGCGGTGGTCACCATCACCAAAGTAATCGATGAAACACCGACCATCAAAACCTTCGTCTTCGACGAACTCTTCAACATCCGGCCCGGCCAGTTCTGCATGGTCTGGGTACCGGGCGTCGACGAAATCCCGATGGCCTTTTCCGCCGCAAACGCCATCACCGTCATGAAAGTCGGGGACGCAACCGCAGCCCTCTTCACCCTCAAAGAGGGTGACAAAATCGGCATCCGGGGACCATTCGGCAACGGATTCTTCCCCACCGGAAAAGTTCTTGCCATCGGCGGCGGCATCGGGGTGACACCCCTTTTCACCCTCGCCGCAGGCGGCGAAGTTGACACCTTCATCCTCGGAGCACGCACCGCTGAAGAACTGGTCTTCGCTGACGAACTTGCAAACGTAACCGACCTGAAGATTGCAACCGACGACGGAACCCGCGGATACCACGGATTTGTCACCGGCATTCTCGACCAGCTTGACGCAACCGAATATGATACCATCTGCGTATGCGGTCCTGAAATGATGATGAAAGGCATCCTTGACCGGCTCATTGCCAGAGGCATCGAATCACGGGGACAGTTCTCCCTGCACCGGTACATGAAATGCGGCGTCGGCGTCTGCGGCTCCTGCTGCATCGATCACGAAGGCCTCCGCGTCTGCCGTGACGGTCCGGTCTTTACCGGTGACATCATCAGAAACAGCGAATTTGCCCATCACCACCGGGGCCCTTCCGGAAGAAAGGAATAATACCATGAAACCTGTAGTAAAAACCATAACCTGCCCGAAATGCGGAGAAAAACAGAATTTCACCATGTACCCGAGCATCAACGCCTCGTCGGACCCGGGTCTTGCAGAAAAATATCTCGAAGGAACCCTCACTACCCTGACCTGTGAAGAATGCGGATTCTCAGGAGTTGTTGAATATCCGATGCTCTACCATGACCTTGACAAAAAGTTCTCGGTCTTTTTCGCACCGGATACCACCGATCGCGAGGCAAAACTTCCAAACGTCCTGCCTGCACACCTGCTCCCCGAGATGCGGATGCGTCTTGTCCACAACGCAGACGACCTCCGCGAAAAAATCTTCATCTTCCGCGATCTTCTGGACGACCGGATCGTCGAGACCGTAAAAGACTCCATTCTGCGTGAAATGGATGCCCGTCACGAGGAAAAAATGCCCGACTCCCTCTACTATGCCCAGGACATGTTCGGCTGCGAAGGCAGATCCCTCATCTTTGTCCCGAAAAAAGGCGGGGAGTATCTGGAACCGATCAAAATTCCGTTCGAAACCTATGAAAAGATCAAGATGCTGATGCACGGCATCTGGGAACGGCCGGTCGAAGGCTACACCGTTGTTGACAAAATCTGGATACAGGCTGCCGCAAACAAGGAGCAGACATGATCACAGACGAAGATGTGATCATCTGTCCCGAGTGCGATCATGAACAAAAGATTACCATCTGCCCGTCCGTGAACGTAACGACCGACCCGGAGATGCGGGAAAAGGTCCTCTCCGGCGAACTGTTTCTATTCACCTGCGAAAAGTGCGGCTACACCGGGTTTGCCGGATACCCGTTCGTCTATGAAGACAAAGAAACGCAAGGCGGATTTCTGATCTACCTTGAGCCTGACTGTCCCGACCGCGAGGTGGGCATCGACGGTGATATGGCGGATCAGGTCGTGTACCGGGAAAGACCGATGCGGCTGGTTTCGGATCTGAACGCCTTAAAAGAAAAGATCTTCATATTTGAGGCGGGTCTTGACGATCGAGTGATGGAACTGTTCAAGATGCTCACGCTCACAAAACTGCACGGCGACAATCCGGATCAAGTACCGGACGTTCTGCTGTTCACCAAGGTTGACGAGGATACGGACGGCAAAAAAATCTTTCTTGCAGCGTTCCGAAACAACAAATACCAGGGCGTTGTCGAACTGCCGTACTCGCTCTACCAGACCTGTATGGTAACCGGCGAGCCTATCTGGGATGTACCAGTAACGGAATGCGCGGCAATTGATCAGGAATGGATCGCTGACCGGCTGAAAGCGGGCGAAGCAGAAAAAGACTGCGGGTGTAACCATGATGACCGGAACTGACCAGATCCGCAAAGGGCGGCTCGGCGGCGACCGGAGTACTGCGGTTGCAGAGTTTCTCTCTTCGGCATCGGCAGACCGGCGTATTGCCTACTGCGATCTCCGTGTGGACATGGCACACATCCTGATGCTTGCAAAACAGAACCTGATAGATCCCACATCAGCAAAAACGCTGCTGTCGCATCTTCATCGGTATATGAATGAGGGACTCCCCGAGACAGTGTTCGATCCGACCCACGAGGACATCCATGCAGGCATTGAGGCACAGCTGATCGCAGATTGCGGTGCGGATGTCGGCGGAAGAATGCACCTCGGCCGCAGTCGCAACGACGAAGTCGCGACATGTCTGCGGATGCAGACCCGCCTTGACATTCTGGAAATTCTTGACGGCATCGCCGCGCTGCGCCGATCCTTACTTAACCAGGCGGCACAGCATACCCGCAGCATCATGCCGGGCTTCACCCACTTCCAGCACGCCCAGCCGACGACACTTGCCCACTACCTGCTCGCATATGAAGCAGTATTTGCCCGTGATGCGGGACGGCTGTTTGACGCATACACCCGCCTCAATGTATCACCGCTCGGATCCGCCGCGTTCGCAGGAACCGGATTTGCCCTCGACCGTGAAGCAACCGCGGCATATCTTGGATTTACCTCGGCCATGACCAACTCAATGGACGGCGTTGCATCCCGCGACTTTATGCTGGAGGTACTTGCGGCACTATCTATTCTGATGACAAACGTCAGTCGTCTGTGTGAAGAACTGGTACTCTGGAGCAGTGCATTCATCCGGTTTGTAGAACTGGACGATGCCTACTGTTCAACCAGCTCCATCATGCCCCAGAAAAAAAATCCCGACACCGCAGAGATTATGCGGAGCAAATCCGGTGTTGCATCCGGTGAACTGATAGCAGGCATTACCCTGATGAAAGGACTTCCGATGAGCTACAACCGCGACATGCAGGACTTAACGCCGCATCTGTGGCGGAGTCTTGACACCGCAGAGGCGAGCCTGCCGATCCTCGCGGGAATGATCCAAACTGCATCCTTCAACACCGGAAGAATGGCAGAAGAGTCCGATCGCGGCAACGCAACGGCAACCGAGCTTGCGGACATGATGGTGCGCGAGTTCGGGATGCCCTTCCGTACCGCGCACAACATCGTAGGCCGGGCCGTAAAACTCGGCGGACTGTCGATCGATATTGTCGAAAAGGCAGGCATGGAAATATATGGCACGTCTCTCAAAGAGATGGGACTCACCCAGAAGCATATTGACCGCGCGCTGTCGCCGTCCGAGATGGTTGCAGCGAAACAGAGCGCAGGTGCGCCAAACCCGGACATGATGGCAGCAGCGGCAGAGACCGCAGGCACCCTGCTTGCACGCGACGAGGAACGTGCAGAAACTCTGCGTTCTGCACTATTCCGCGCAGACGACACTATAAAAACAGACTACATGAGGTTAACGGCATGACATTTTCCAACAACGATCCCGTAAACATAGCGTTTGCAGATCTTAACCTGCACGGCATTTACATCTCCGGCTCAGACGGCAATGCCGTGGTGAAACTTTCGAGCGGCTACAACATCTGTGTGCCCGAATCACTCTGCACCCCCGCTCCGGAGCGTTCCACAGCACAACCACCCCACACAGCAGCAGAACCTCCAAAGCAGGATGCAAACCTGCCGCTGCTTTCGATCATCTCAACCGGCGGAACAATTGCAAGCACGGTTGACTACCGGACAGGAGCAGTCTCTTCCAAATTCACCGCAGATGACATCATCCGCTCCATTCCCGAACTTGCAGGAATTGCACGCTATCACACCGCCCAGCCGTTCAACATCCTGTCGGAGAACATGAACCCTGCCATGTGGCAGGAACTTGCCCGCGCGGTGCGCGACGAAATTACCGCTGGTGCGACAGGAGTTATTGTAACGCACGGAACCGACACAATGCTCTACAGTGCCGCGGCGGTTTCGTTTATGTTGGAGACACCGGTGCCGGTGATCTTCGTTGGCGCCCAGCGGTCTGCCGACCGGCCGAGCAGTGACAACGCCATGAACGCGATCTGCTCGGCAAAAGCCGCGATCTCGGACCTCGGCGAAGTTGTTGTCTGCATGCATGCAACCTCGGATGATGTGGAGTGTGCCCTGCACCGGGCAACCCGTGTACGCAAGAATCACACCTCACGCCGCGACGCATTCCAGAGCATTGGAAGAGCACCGGTCGGTATGGTATCATATCCGGACGGTGCGGTAACTCTCGGGAAGGATACCGTCCTGCGCGGAACCCGGGAACTCCGGTTGTTCGACCGGCTTGACTCACACTGCGGCCTCCTTCAGTACTATCCGGGTATGGACCCCGCAGTGTTTGATGCATTCCGCGGCTATGCAGGTCTCGTGATTGCAGGAACCGGTCTCGGCCATGTGGGAACAGACTGCATCGCAAAAATTGCAGCACTTATCGCCGCCGGAACGTTTGTAGTGATGACCTCACAGTGCCAGGCAGGCAGCGTCTGCGACCGCGTGTATGAAACCGGGCGCGACCTGCTTGACGCGGGTGTCGTTGAGGGAGGAAGCATGCTGCCCGAAGTGGCGCTCGTGAAACTGATGTGGGTTCTCGGCAATGCCACCCGCCGCGAGGATGCAGTGCGGATGATGCAGACGAACCTGAAAGGGGAACTTGACTATGATCTTTGGAGGGAGATGTAAATGACCGACTTCGACTACGAAGCCCTGGGCTTAAAAGCGGGAATCGAGATCCACCAGCAGCTCAACACAAAGGAGAAACTGTTCTCCCACACGCCGACGATCATCCGCGACTCAGTCGAGCACACAGGCGAGGTGAAACGTTTCTTGCGTGTTGCAACATCCGAGATGGGAGATATTGACCGCGCGGCAAAAGAAGAGATGCTGGAAGCCCGGCTGTTTACGTACTACACCTATGACACAACCGGCCTCGTGGAGATCGATGAACAGCCTCCCGCACCGCTGAATCCTGACGCACTGGATCTGGTGCTGACGATTGCAAAAATGTTTGACATGACGCCGCTGCCGCAGATTCACACGATGCGCAAAATGATCGTGGACGGTTCAGCCACGAGCGGATTCCAGCGGACAGCACTTGTTGCGCTGAACGGTGCAATCGATCAGACCTGCCGGATTGAGACAGTTGCCGTTGAAGAAGATGCCTGTCAGCGTGTTACCGATCAGGTATTCTCGGTTGACCGGCTCGGCATCCCTCTCATTGAGATTACAACCGCACCGTGCATGAGAACACCTGAACAGGTGCATGACGTTGCCCAGTACATCGGCATGACGCTGCGCTCCACGGGACGGGTAAAGCGTGGTCTCGGCACCATTCGTCAGGATGTGAATGTGTCCATCCGTGATGGTGCGCGGGTGGAGATTAAGGGCGTGCAGGAACTGGATCTGATCGCAGAGGTTGTCCGCCGCGAGGTCCAGCGCCAGCTGTCGCTGCTTGCAATCAAGGATGAACTGGTTGCACGCAATGCACTGGTAAACGGTGAGGTGTACGATGTAACATCGGTCTTTGCTAAAACCCAGTCACAGGTGCTGAAGAAAGCGAAAGTGATTCTCGGAACCGTTCTGCACGGCTTTGCCGGACTTGTCGGGATGGAGATTCAGCCGGGCAGAAGACTCGGATCTGAGATGTCGGACTATGCAAAGAAGTGCGGAGTCGGCGGTCTGTTCCACACCGACGAACTGCCCGCCTACGGCGTGACGGCTGAGGAGGTCGCCATCCTGAAAGAGAGTCTTGGTGCAGGCGAACAGGATGCGGTAATCATTGTTGCGGCAACCGAGCAGAAATCCCGGTGTGCAATGCAGATGATCATCCGCCGCGCGAAGATGGCTATGGAGGGCATACCGGGGGAGACGCGCAAGATGCTTGAGGAAGGATCAACCGCCTACATGCGGCCGATTCCGGGAGCTGCACGGATGTATCCGGAGACGGACATTCTGCCCGTCCCCGTTTCCCGGGAGTACTGGGAAAGCATTGCAACACCGGAACTGCTGACCGACAAAGCGAAGCGGTTTGTCTCCGAGTATGGTCTTGATGCCGGGATGGCGCACCAGATGGCGTTTTCCGAGAAACTGCCGCTGTTTGAGCTGGCAGTTGCCGAGGGTATCCGTCCGGTGTTTGCAGCACGCACGATTCTGGCGTCTTTAAAAGAACTGTCCCGTGCAGGAATTTCACCTGATGCGATGCCTGATGACTCAGTAATTGCGGTGATGAAAGCGGTTGAGGCGGGCCATGCAGCAAAAGAAGCGGTATCGGAGATTCTGTCCGCATGCGCACGCGGCATGACACTGGATGAAGCGATTGCCACAGTCGCGCCTGCATTTTCCCGCGAGGAACTGCAGACACTGGTTCGCACGATCGTTTCCGAACGCGTTGATTTCATTAAATCACGCGGCAAAGCAGCACTCGGCCCGGTAATGGGTGTAGTGATGAAAGAAGTACGTGGCCGTATTGACGGTAAGGTGGTTTCCGAGGTTTTGGACGAAGAACTTGAACGGATCATCTGATCCGTTCAGATTTTCCGGCTTGCTGACAGTTTCAGTCTGACCGCCGTCATTGAGATATATTTAAGTGAATAGGGCACGAACAAGGTAAGGAGTTCAATATGGGAAAGACAGGTAGCATCAACTGGCACCAGATCAAAGGTGTTAACGGTCAGATCAGACTCGTTCCCCAGAAAGAGGGAGAAGTCAAGAAACCGGGACCGAACCAGAGATTCAAGAGAGCAAGCATTGTTACGAAGATCGAAAGCCGCATGGCAAACGCTCCTCAGCAGGGCCGCCGTGGACCGAAGATCGCAGACCCGCGTGTTCGCCGCCGGATCCGCAGATCCAAGAAGTCCATGATGGGCGCAAAAGCAAAGGCAAAGCGCTGATCTTCTCGGACATAATACGTTCACCCCCGATGTATGTACTCCCGCATGCGGGAGTACATTTCCAATTTTTTTCAGTTTGTTGTTTTTTCCGATTCTTTTATCTCAACAATTCATAACCCCGCAGCGCTAATGGATAAAGAAGAAACCATGGTGCATCTTACCGTTGATATAGGCGGCCGTCCCGGTACTGACTGCCGGGGTTTTTGCGCCTACTGTTACTTCAAGCATGCGAAGGATGTACCGCCGTTCGGCTGCCGGTACTGTCTTCCGTTTTTAAAAGGCTGTGACTACTGTTCCCGCGGGGTCAAAGAAGAGTACGCCGGTTTTCTGCCTCTGCAAACCGTTGCCGAGTCGTTTCTTGCAGACCTTCAGATGATCACGGGAGACGTTACCCGCATCACCATCTCCGGCGGCGGAGACCCCAGCTGTTACCCTGAGTTCCGCGATCTTGTGGAACTGCTTGGAACACTGGATATTCCCCTGCATATCGGCTATACCAGCGGGAAGGGCTTTGATGATCCGGAAATTGCCGATTTTTTAATTGCAAATCACCTGACAGAAGTTTCATTTACCGTATTTGCCGCGGATGCAGAGCTCCGGCGGAAATGGATGCATGATCCAACCCCGGAAACATCGCTTGAAATCATCCGTCGCCTTGCAAAGCAGGTTGAGGTGTATGCAGCAATTGTCATTCTGCCGGATGTAAATGACGGTGCCGTTCTTACCGAAACACTGTCCTGGCTTTCAGAAGCCGGAGTGAAAGGTGTGATTCTGATGCGGTTTGCGAACCGTCCGGAACAGGGACTGATCCTTGAAAATGCCCCGATCCTCCCCGGCCAGCGGGTACATACAGTTGAGGAGTTTGCCGATCTTGTGCGGGAAAGTGCAGCCGCATTCCCTCATCTCCGTATATCTGGAACTCCGCTGTATGACCCCCGGTTCGACTCGCCGTTTGCCATCCGCAACATGCCCGAGCTGCTGGATCGTCTGCCGAGGGTGGACAAAAGGGCAACCATTATAACCGGAGCCGTTGCATTTCCATATATCAGAACAGTTATCTCAGCCTGCGGCGGGGATCCGTCCTCAGTTGTTGCGGTGGACAAAGAGATTGCCTGTCTGATAACCATTGATGATCTCACATCACTTCATCTGCCGGATCTTTGTGATACCGTGATTATTCCCGGTCGCGCATTTGTGCATGATGCAGAAGCGGAAAAGGTTCTTTCGCGTGACGGTGTGTTTCGCACTGTTGTCCGGGGACCTGAGATGCTTTCAGCTGACGGGGAGACAAGCATGGGTATGACAGAGGTTGATGTCCTTACCATGGAAATGGAAGGGTTTTCTGCCCTTATCCGGCTGATAAATCAGTATGGGTGTCCTACATGAAATATGCTAAGCTATATGAGAAGATAGGATACACGTTCAAAAATGAAGCGTATCTTGACCATGCAATGACACGGACTGCATACGCCCGTGAACATGAAACGCCTATGAATGAAACCATGGATTCGCTTGCTGTCCTCGGTGACGCGGTGCTGGATCTGGTAATGATCTGCGAGATCATGGCGGAAGGCGAGTATGACAAAGGTGAAATTACCCGCAAAAAGATTGAAGCCGTCAATATGACGGTTGTCAGAAAAATTGCAGAACAACTGGAACTTCCCTCGTATATGCGGTGGGGGAAGGGTGAACTCCGCATGCAGATATGGACGAGCGGCCGTGTTTCTGCAGAGTGTTTTGAGGCGCTGGTCGGCGCCGCATACATAGACGGCGGTGTTGAGGCCGCAACGAAGATTATCAGAACCGTTCGTATGCCGCAAGGTTCGGCAAAATAACATCAGCTCAAGGAAAAAGGCAGGATGTATCTCATCCGATGCAGAATTTTTTCCATGATCTGCTTTTATTTTGTTTGATCCTCTCTGCATTTTTGATTTTTTTGTTTGAGATGAATTCACATGAAGTCAGCGATGCATGTCACTAGTCCACAATCGTGCCGTCATAGTTTATTGCGTTGCAGTGCGATATGCTATGGTATGGTACGGGTGAAGGCATCCCACATTCTGGTAAAGACGGAATCTGAGGCAAAGCAACTGATGAAACAGCTTGCTGACGGCGATGATTTTGCAAAACTTGCAAAACTTCACTCTCAGTGCCCATCGGGAAGATCAGGCGGCGATCTGGGATACTTCGGCAAAGGACAGATGGTGAAGCCGTTTGAAGATGCAGCGTTTAAGGCAAAAATCGGTGATGTTGTCGGACCGGTGAAGACGCAGTTCGGCTGGCATGTGATCAAAGTTACTGATGTGAAAAACTAAGAATATCTCTTTGGTGTTTTATGGATGCAAAGACCTTTTTGTGCTGCATTGAGGCAATAAAAAGCAGTGATATTGCAGTACAGGAAGATGCGGCGAACGCGGTTGCGGCATTAACGGAAAAGCACTGGTTGCCGCAGATTTTGCATCACCTTGACGATCCAAACCCTCTTGTCCGCAGAGTTATGCTCTGGACGCTGCGAAACTATATCGGGCAGATCTCGTATCCGCAGTTTCTTGCATATCTCCATGATCCTGATATGGCAGTGCGCGAAGCAGCGCTTCTTTTGTTTATGGAAGGGGGAAGCCCTGCATGCGATGCACTTGTTGCAGCAGTTTCTTCAGAGGAGGAGGAACTCCGGTTTTCTGCGGTTCAGGCACTCGGACAGTTCCGGACACCCGAAGCGATCGTTCCCCTGATGCACGCAGCAGGTGCAAAAAACCCTGATATCCGCGAGGTTGCAGTTTTATCTCTTGGCGTGTACGCGGATGCATGCGTGGTCCCGCAGCTTCTTGCAGCACTGGCGGATGAGCCGCAAATTCGTCTTGCAGCGCTTGAGGGTCTGCGGGGGCGGGAACTGTCTCCCGAGGATCTGGTAAAAATCTCAGGATGTCTCTATGACGCTGAGTATCCGGAAATCCGTGCAGCAGCGGTTGCAGTGCTCGGCCCTCTGGTTCCCGAGGAGATTGCCGCTGACGCGAGTTCCCAGGTCCGTCGCGCTGTTGCATCGGCGGCAGCATCACCAGAGCTTCTGGCACACCTGTGTACGGACGCGGATGCATCAGTCAGGATGGCAGCCGCGGAAGCTATCGGCAAGCAGGGATATATTATGGAGGATGTACTGCTGCCGCTTTTTTCAGATGCAGTACCGGGTGTACGGCGTGCGGCGGTGACTGCTCTTGCATCGTCCCGGCGGCCTGACGTGGTTGCGGCCCTGATCAACTGTCTGCATGATCCAAAACCCGGGATTCAGGCGGCAGCAGCAACCGCACTTGGAGAGATAGGCGGTGATGAGGTGATTGCAGCACTCACCGAGGCATCAAAGAGTGGAAATGCGATTCTCCGCGGAATTATGAAAAATGCGCTGAATGCAGCTCTGAAAAAATAAAAATATATACTTCTTTTACTCTTCCTTGTAGGCACCGTGACGGCGTGCAAGATAGAGAATTCTCTGCAGAGCCGAGAGGTTGGTGCAGACGGCAATGAGAATTACGGCGATCCAGATTTGGCTGATGAGACCGAAGAGGATGAGACAGATGATTGTCTCCGGTCTGCCAAAGAACCCGATTCCTTCCAGAGGATCACTGATTTTTCCATCCTCTTTTTTGGTATAGCCGATTTCTGCATAGGTTACCGGTTTGATGAAGGTGTTCATCAGTGAACCGATAATGGCAAGGCCGACGATTGCGGTGTCAACCCAGGACGGAACAGTGAAAAACTGAGAGATGACAGCAGTTCCGGAGAGACCAATTCCAAGAAGGACAAGCCCGTCCACATATTTGTCGATGATCCAGTCGAGTACCGCGCCGAAATCGCTCTTGCGGTTGGTTTTCCGGGCCACGTTCCCATCTACAAGATCCAGGATCGCGGAGACCGCAAGCAGGATACTGCCAAGGAGGAACAGACGCTGCATATAGCAGACAGCGCAGGCAATACCAAAAACGAGAGAAAGTATTGTTATCTGGTTTGGTTTCAGTCCAATCCGGACGAAGGCATTGCCGATTGGATCAATGCAGCCAATCAGCCGGGGACGAAGAGCGGTAATATTCATGGTAACCTGACTGCATCAGATGCCTGACAGACAAGGTATGATGCATTTTTGGACGGGATTTCCATACCAAATATTCTTTAGCTTTTATTCCTATATGAATCAAGAGGAAATACTTCATGAATACAATACTGCATAAACCCCATGTGCTGATGATCTCGGAGATTACAGCGGATGGGAAACTTACCCTGAAGCGTGGTGCTTCCAGCAAGATTCTGATGAAGCATATGTCGCACGAGGCAGAGATCCTGCTGCATGAGACGCGTGCTGCCTATGATGCGATTATGGTTGGATCCTCCACGATTAAAATTGATAACTCATTTCTGACAGTGCGCATGGTCCCGGGAAAAAGTCCTCTGCGGGTGATACCCTCAAGTCTGGCGGACATCCCGCTGGATGCAAATGTACTGGATACATCAGCCGTACCAACAGTTGTCGCTGTGTCTGCTGCGGCTCCGTCAGATAGGATTGCGGCGCTTCGGGAGAAAGGAGTGTCCGTCGTCGTCGCAGGAGAAGAGAAGGTGAACCTCTCCCTGCTGATGGATATCTTATACCGGGAATTTTCAGTAAGGAAACTGATTATTGAAGGGGGGCCTACCCTGAACTGGCACATGCTGCATCATCATCTGGTAGACGAGATACGATTAATTCATCTGCCGTTTATTGTGGGAGGAAATGACACACCGTCACTGGTTGGAGGAATGCATATCGATTCGGAGGATCAGATGATCCGGCTGGAACTTTCCGGAACACGGATGGCTGGAACAAATCTGATTACGGAATACCGGGTACTCTAAAACGAAAAAAAACAAAATCGTCAGTACAAAATACCGGTGCAGCTCACAAGCCCCGGACCACTCCGAATTTTTTTACGATCCCGCACAGGTCACTTGTGATACGGTTCTCCGCGCAGAATCCGAAAACCCCGGTAAATCTGCTCAAATAAAATCAGCCGGATCATCGTGTGCGCAAACGTCAGCCGGGAGAAGGACACCTTTCGATCCGCCGCCGCAAGAACAGACGGCGACAGACCGAGCGGTCCCCCGATAATAAAACATACATTCTTCCCCGAAAGCTCTGCCTCTCCAAACAGAACTGCAATCTCCTCGCTTGCGATCAGCGGCGCACGGGGATCCAATGCAATCGTCAGAAATCCCTGCTTCACCCCGGCAAGAATCCTCTCTCCCTCCCGTTCCTTTACCTGTATTTCGGCAGATGGTGATGCACTCTCCGGGACTCTCACCTCTGCAAGTTCCGTCACAAAAACAGTAGCATAGGGTCTCAGCCGCTTCGCAAACTCGGCGATTCCCTCATTCAGATAACTGTCCTTAATCCTGCCGACACACAGGATCTGAATCTGCATTCAGGCTTCCCCGTCCGTGTCAGTGCCCTTGCCCCCGTCCAGCTCCATCACGTTCGTGAAGCACTCGACCGCCTCACGGAGATGACCGGCTGCCTCAAGCGCACGCCCTTTCAGATGCCAGGCAGGAGCATGATCCGGATGATTCTCCAGAATCTTTTCTGCAGCAGCAACCGCAAGATCAAACCTGCTCTGCTGCAGACAGATCAGACCACGGCAGTAGAACAGATCCGGATCCGCCGCCCCCACACGCTCCGCCTTTTCCAGCTGTGCAAGCGCCTCCGCAGGCCGGCCGCACAGCATCTGCATAAACGCAATGCCGGAAAGCAGATACGGATTCTTCGGATCAATCAGAAGGGCTGACTCAAACGCCTCAACCGAAGACGGAATATTCCCGACCTTTACCAGCATCATTGCCTTTTGCAGATGTGCAAGGCTGTTCTTCGGATACAGTCCGATCAGTTTATCGTAGCACTTCGCAGATTCCAGATACTTCCCCGCGCGACCAAACAGATCCGCAACCGCAAACAGTGCCGCCGTATTATCCGCATTATTTGCAACCAGTCGCGAAAACTCCTCAACCGCCTCATCGGTTCGTCCCGCATTCGCCAGAGCCGATGCATACGCGTACCGCGCGGCGTCATCATTCGGCCGCTCATCCAGCAGATCAGAGTATGCCGTCGCTGCCTCATCATACCTGCCGAGATACCACAGCGTCTCCGCACGCTGACGAACCGTCACCAGATCTTTGTCATTCTCCGCAAGCAGCATGTCGTATCCCGCAAGAGCCTCCTC
Organism: Methanocorpusculum petauri; assembly: GCF_026891975.1. Classification (GTDB taxonomy): domain Archaea; phylum Halobacteriota; class Methanomicrobia; order Methanomicrobiales; family Methanocorpusculaceae; genus Methanocorpusculum; species Methanocorpusculum petauri. Next base: position 36,932 of record NZ_JAPTGB010000012.1, read on the forward strand.
GTAGTTGCCCTTGATCAGATAAATCGCCGAGAGTTTCCGGACCACATCACTGCTGGACGCACCACTCTGCAAATATGCCCCATACACCTCAAGCGCCTCATCATACTTCTGCATCTGCTCAAGAACACCCGCAAGATCCAGTAGCGCCTTCGTATCCGCTTCGTCCGCAGTTGTCAGCTTCCGCAGAACATCTTCAGCTTCCGGGAGTTTTCCCAGCGCTGTAAGAGCCGCCGCCTTATCGCGCAGTGCGTTTGTGTTTTCCGGTTCAAGCTCCAGAACCTTGTCCATACCAATCGACGCCTCGCGGAAGTCGCCGCTGATCAGATGCAGATGACCAATGCCGAACCAGACGTGTGCATTCTCCGGCATCAGTTTTGCAACGCGGGAGTAGTACTCCGCCGCTTCATCATACCGACCGAGCGTCGTACAGATGTCTCCGCCGAGCGTCAGAAGATCCGGACTTCCCTCAGAATCCTTCAGTGCAAGTGCAACCGCATCCGCCGCCTCTTCATTTCTGCCAAGGGCCACGCAAAGCTTTGCCACCTGTACCGCAACACCCGGAATCTCCGGATATTCGCGCAGAACTCCCGAATACGTTGCAACCGCCGCCTCGGTATTACCGCCCTCCGCCTGCACCCGTGCGAGCGCAATCAGAACACCCGGATGACCGGGCAAAAGCTGTTCAGCCGAAATAAGCGCCTCGCCTGCTTCCGCATACTTCCCAAGCATCTCACAACACTTTGCAATACCCATGTGAGCTGCGGGTGTTTCAGGGGACAGCACTACAGCACGCTCATAGTATGCAAGCGCCTCGGTATACTTTCCGTCGCGGAACAATGCATCCGCTGATCCGAAGACAAGCGAAAGATCGTCGGGCATCGTTTCCAGCAGATGTGCATACGCCGTTGCCGCTGCCTCGTACTTTCCAATGCCGATCCATGCATCTGCAACACCAAAGAACGCAGGATTATTATCAGGAGTGGTCCGGATAATCTCCTCCCACGCCTCCGCCGCCTCCTTATAGCGGCCTATGCGCATCATCGAGGACGCATACAGTTCATGTGCTGCAAGTGACTCGGGATCTTTTGCAATCACGCGGGCGGCGACATCCGCCGCCTGCTGATAGCTGGACAGGGCCGCAAGACACTTTCCGTGCAGAAGCTGTAAATCCAGCCGGTCAGGTGCTGCATCCAGCGCACGCACGGCAGTTTTATCCGCCTCCGCATAGCGTCCGAGTGCGGACAGCGCAAAGCTCTGCATCGAAGCAAGACCAACGTTGACCACACCTATCTCGGGTTTTGTCATCGCAGCCGCTCCTACCGGCACAGGGTTATTGAACAGCTGCATGTCATCGTCCTCCTCGGCAAACCACTTCATCTTTGACGGGGCACGGCCACCCTCACCACCGAGTTTGCCCATCCGGGTAAAACTGTCAATGGCTTCTTTGTATCTGCCGGACAAATACTCGGCGCACCCTTTCATGTACCAGACCGATGTGTTCGACTGATTCAGATGAATCATCTCAAGAAACGCCTCGGATGCACGTTTCATATTGCCTGAGAGGAAGGAGACAATGCCCAGCAGATACCACAGTTCCGCATTTGCATATCCGCGTGCAAGCACTTTTTCCAGCTGTACCGCAGATTCCGTCTCGTTGCCATCCCAGTAGAGGCAGAGTGAACGGCGCAGTGTCACGGTAATGTCGGTGTCTGCCGAGTACTGCTGAACCATTCCATAGGATGCTGCCGCATCTTTGTATTTTCCCATGCTCTCTTCAAGCCGAGCACGGCGGTACCAGCCGGTTGGATCATCCTCGGCAAGGCCGGCATACCGCGAAAGGGCACCGTCACGGTCATTCAGCATTTCACAACAGAACGCAGCCGAGGACAAAAACACGCCGCGATCATCAAACGACGTTGCTGCAATCTGATCAAACATGCCTTTTGCCTCGGCAAAGTTTCCGGACCGCATGGTAAGTTCTGCCAGGCGCATCCGCAGATGTTTGTCATCGGGACGGAGACTCGTCAGATGACTGCATACCGCCGCTGCATCCGCATACCGCCCGATGCGTTCCAGCCACTCGCACTTCAGCTCCTGCAGGTACGGTTCACTGTCCCCGAGCGTCACATGACTGATAGCTGAGACAGCCTCGTCAAATCTTCTTGCATCCGCAAGAAGCGTTGCAAGCGTGACCCATGCATCCATGTTCTGAGGGTCAAGCTCGGTCGCTTTCGCAAGTGACCTGGCCGCATGTTCATGCTGGCCGGAACGGTTCTGGGATACGCCAAGCCTGTACCACAGGGAACTGTTCTGCGGTTCATGCTCCACAGCACGGGCAAAACTTTTTGCCGCATCCTCATAAAGTCCCTTTTCAAATGACAACTCTCCGCGGGGGGTCCACGGGTTCTGCCGATCATTTTTGCCAAACAGGCCGCCGATATCAACCATATACGTATATCCTCGAGAGTAGTACTGTAATGTTTGATCCCTCTACTATACCATGTTTCTGCAAAAACTTTTCCTTCGCGCGTGCCGAATCCCCATAATAGAAATAGGCGGGGTGGTTAATAGATTATAATTATGGAACATAGTGGCTCTACGCCGGCACAGGATCTTCCCTATGATCCTGAAACACTCCGGCGCATCAACGAACACCCCTGCTACAGTCCGGAGGCCCGGCACTCCTTCGGTCGCTGCCATGTTGCAGTTGCTCCCAAATGCAATATCCAGTGCAATTACTGTGTCCGCGACTTCGACTGTGTCAACGAATCACGCCCGGGGGTTACCAGCATGGTTCTTCAGCCGGGAGAAGCACTGGAACGCATCGACGAGGTCGTCGATAAGATGAAGCACATCAAGGTTGTCGGCATCGCAGGCCCGGGTGACCCGCTTGCAAACCCTGAGACCTTTGAAACGCTCCGTCTGGTTCATGAAAAGTATCCGGACACGATTCTCTGCATTAGTACAAACGGCCTTCTTTTGCCGGACAAGATCGATGAGCTGGAAAAATACGGTGTGCGCAACATCACCGTCACCCTCAACGCGATTGATCCTGCCGTCGGCGAAAAGATCTACACCTTCGTTGAGTACGGTGGTAAAAAGTATCACGGTCGTGAAGCTGCCGAGCTTCTGCTTTCCCATCAGCTTGCAGGAATTGAGGAAGCGGTAAAGAAAAAAATGCTGGTAAAGATCAACACTGTATATATACCAGGAGTAAATGATGCTCATATCCCAGAAATTGCCAAAAAAGTTGGTGCAATGGGTGTGTTCAACTTCAACATCATTCCCCTTATCCCGCAGTACAAGTTCAAGGATGTAACCCCTCCGACACCAGCGGAAAAGGCGCACATGCATGAACTTTGTGCCCCTTACGTCCGCCAGATGCGTCACTGCCAGCGCTGCCGTGCGGATGCTGTCGGCATGCTCGGTAAAGACGTTCAGAATGAGTTCGGCTGTTGCGGCAAGGGGGACGGTTCCGGAACAGGCTGTCGGTAACTCTCATTTCTTTTTTACGGTCCTTTCAATTGGATCACATCCCCGGAGAGAATCTTTTTACGGGTTAAACACTTACAATATGTAAGCTGCACTATGATGGATCAGGACGCAATAGCTCATCTTCTGGATATTCTCGGGAACCGGAACAGACGAAGGATACTTGATCTTCTCCGCCAGAAGCCATGCTTTGTAACGGAGATATCCGAGCGTCTGGTGATTAACCCGAAAGCGGTAATTGAGCACCTGGCAATCATGCAGAAAGAGGACGTTATTTCCTTTTATCAGGATGAAAAACGGCGAAAATACTATTATCTGGTGCAGGATTTTGAACTCTCGGTACAGATGACAAAGCCCGTCCAGCCGCCGCAGAGTATTGCTGTAGTGTCTGACCCAAAAGGAGATGAATTACCGACCCCTCCCCTCACCGACAAAATACTGATGATACGCCTCCTGCTGGATTCCCGTGAGAAACTGATCGAAAATCTTGAGGCGGTGGAAAAGGACATCGACGAGATGATGAACGATGTCATCGTCAGTGGCAGGAGTGTGTTCCAGAACAGTATTGAGTCGGAGATTCTTCTTGCCCTCATCTACTCACCGCTGACGCCGATAGAACTCTCTGATACCGTCGGTCACCCGATCCCTGAGGTAACAGGATCGCTGCGAACTCTTGCCGCAAAGGGATATGTGGAATCGGAAGGCGGCCGTTACAGAATCAAGGGAACACAGAAAGCTGTTGCACTCGCCGCAGGCCCAACTCTTCCAATGCGAATCTGACGATAACCTCTATATTCACTGACGGCAAAAAGAAATACTGCATGCGGTAATGGTCTAATGGCATGACAGGGGCTTCCCAAGCCTCTAATCCGGGTTCGATCCCCGGTTATCGCACTCACTTTTATGGACGACGGTCAGAATTATGCGATCAGTCTCATCGCCGAGAATCAGGTAGGAATCCTGCGGGACATCGGTTCAGTTTGTGCAGAGTACAATGCAAACATCGTACTGACCCAGCAGGAGACGGTTACCCGCGGCCCTGATTCCGGCTATTCATGGGTAGATCTTGAGATTGCGGCCTGCAACCGTGTGCAGGAACTGGTAGCAGCTCTCCGACTGATTCCCGGCATCCGGGAAGTGAAACTGCAGGATACGTTCCGTACCATCTTCGGCAAGCGTGTGATCATTATGGGCGGCGGTGCACAGGTGGCGCAGGTTGCCATGGGTGCAGTCAATGAAGCCGACCGCCACAATATCCGGGGCGAGAGAATTTCGGTGGATACGATTCCGCTGGTGGGTGAAGCAAACCTTGCGTCTGCGGTTGAGGCGGTCACACGCCTGCCGCGTGCATCTATTCTGGTGCTTGCCGGATCGATCATGGGAGGAGAGATAACAGCGGCTATCCGTGCGGTGCAGGCCGAGGGTATTCCGGTTATTTGTCTGAAAATGGTTGGCAGTGCGTCTGCAACGGCGGATCTGGTCGTCACAGATCCAATTCAGGCCGGCGTGATGGCGGTGATGCATATCAGTTCCATCGGTGTCTTTGATCTCAACCGTGTCCGGGGCAGAGAATTTTAATTGTGGAAATACAATCATGACAAAACCAACAGAGTCCGACAGTCCGTGCTGTAGTCCCTACAGCTATGAACGTGCAGAAATAACCCCTGCACTGGAAGCAGTGATTGAGAAAGCCGTCCGTGTTCTTGCCCGCGACGGTCTGGTGGTGTATCCGACCGAGACCATCTACGGACTTGGAGCGGATGCACTGTCCGAGATTGCTGTCTATAAAGTGTATGAAGCAAAGCAGCGACCGATGGGAAAACCGATTTCCGTTGCGGTCTCGGATATTGAGATGATCTATGGTATCGCTTATGTGGACGAGTTTGCCGAGCGGTTTATCCAAAAGTTTTTGCCGGGACCGGTGACGGTAGTGCTGCCGGTGAAAAGCTGCCTTCCGTCCGATCTATCGGGCGGAACAGGTACGATCGGTATCCGGTATCCGGATAACGCGGTTGCACAGGCGATTATTGCAGGGCTTGACGGCCCGATTACCGCAACATCTGCAAACATTTCCGGCGAGGTGTCACCGGTGACATCGGATCAGGTGAATGTTCCGCATGATTATTTGATCGACGGCGGGAAACTTCCCGGAACCCCGAGTACCGTGATCGATCTTGCCGCAGGAAAGATCGAGCGTCCCGGTGCTATGCTTGATGAGATTGCGGCGTTCTTAAAAGAAGAGAGATAATATTTTTGGTATCATCTTCGGACATTTATCTGTTACATACGAAGATGATCCATATGACAACTGCATATCGGATGCCGTCCCTCCCCTTACTGTTCGGGACGGTTGTTCTTTGTTTTTTCGCTGCCGGACTTGGTTCGCTGGTGACGATAACCGGCACAGATTCCTGGTTTATGACGGAACTGATCAAGCCCGGATGGCAGCCGCCGGATTATCTGTTCGGACCGGTCTGGACCGTGCTGTATCTGTTGATGGGCATAGCACTTGCGTTTGTTCTTGCCCAGGGGACTGAACGCCGAGATGTTCGGATTGCAGCAGGAGTATTCCTTGCACAGCTTGTTCTGAACGTTTTCTGGTCGTATCTGTTCTTCGGCTGGCAGATGATCAGCGCAGCAGCAGTTGAGATAGTACTGTTGTGGGTTGCAATATGCGCGACAATGTATCTGTTCTACCAGATACGACCGGTTGCTGCGTATCTTCTGATACCGTATCTTGCCTGGGTTACCTTTGCAACGATTCTGACAGCGGCAATCTGGATACTGAACTGAGAAGTTATCTCAGTTCCTGCACTTTTTGGAGGACAACCGCTGCATGACCCTTTGCTTTGACTTTGTTCCATGAGGCAAGGATTTTTCCGAAACCGTCAATGATGAAGGTACTCCGGTCAACGCCCATATATTCACGCCCGTAGAGTTTTTTCTGAATCCATACGCCAAATCCCTCAATTGCGATGTGATCAGGATCAGAGAGCAGCGGAACGGTCAGCTCCTGTTTTTGGATGAACTTTTCATGGCTTGCCACACTGTCCTGACTGATGCCGTACACCTTCACGCCAAGTTCGGTAAACTTGGGCAAAAGCTCGGAGAACTCTTTTGCTTCCAGAGTACAGCCGGAGGTGTTGTCTTTCGGATAAAAGTAGAGGACCGTGAGTTTTGCGGATGCGTCCGGGAGACAAACTTCACCACCCGTTGTATTCGGAAGACAGAAGTTGGGAATGATGTCATTTACGCTCAGTGACATGCCTGTAGCGTTGTATTCGGAAGTGCAAAAAATATACTGTCGGGATAAACCCGACGGGAAAAATACGGAAAAGATGCGTGACCCGGAACAGGTATTCAGAATTTCCGTGCGATTGTCAGATAGCCGGTATGGGAGACCTTTGTTGAGGGGCGGGTTCCCCGCGCACTCCGCGTCAGCTCGCGTTCCATACACTCAAATGTCTGCACGGCATCCTCACCGAACAGCAGTCGCGCCGTATCCATCACGCAGAAGGTCTGTTCCAGAAACGGCGTATAGGTAGCAAAGTATCCGCCGCAGCGGAGCAGCCCGTAGGCATGCTCCACATGCTGCGGCTCAATCATCATATCAAGATGGACCACATCAAACGGCCCGTCCGAGACATTCAGCACATCACATGCACGGCATTCCACATTCGACAGTCCGGCATCACGGATATTTCCTTCTGCTGTTTTGGAGAAATCCTCGCGTGCCTCACAGGTTACGACCCTGTCCGCAACCCCGCCGAAGAAGATCGCAGCAATCCCCGAACCGGTACCTGCATCCAAGACGCGGTCACGGTGCGACATGCCTGTATATGCTATCACCATACCGATATCCTTGGGCATCATCGGCGCGCCGGTACGTTTACCATGGGAAAAGAAATCCGTTGCACGGGGAACCAGCACCGTAAACGGTTTTCCAAGATGTGTCTGAATCTCATCCCCGCTCTCAAGCTCCGCAGCCGCCGCAAGATCGATCATTCCGAGATCCGTCGAAAGCTTCCCCTCGCCGGCACGCACATAATACTCGCGGCCGTGTCCCCGGACAATCACTCTGTTTGGTCCGATCATTCTATTGCCGTCAGTTTCAGGATTGCCTCGGCAATATCTCCGTTGCACTCCTCCAGAGCCGCACGTGCCGCATCAGGAGACACCGACGTCTGGGACGCAACCAGTTCCACGTCGGACTCGGGGATCTCCACTTTGGCCGGCTCAAATCGCGGAGTCCCGGACAGCTGATATGAGGTCTGTCCCTGCATTGTAATACCGACCACTTCAGCAGGCTCAAAGACGTAGTTGCCGGAGGACGTATAGACAACAACCTTCTGGACATTCTCTATCTCCTCCATCTTCATGCCCATCTTCTTCATCGCGGCCTTCATCTGTTTTGGGTTAATACCTGGCATCATAGTTTTCAACCAATCCTCGTTACTGTTTTTATTCAATGATTCTTAATCCCATCGGGCCTACTGCCGGTTTTTACCCTGCCGTACCTTTACCGCTGTTCCGTAAGAGAAACCGAGCATCTCGGTTCCTGCAAGAATTGCCATGCCGGTTGCAAGCAGATTGTCGTTTGCATCCACCACAAACACCTCATCCTCTGCCATGATCTCCGGATCACTTGCGATCACATGTTTGGCCATCGCATTCTTTCCGTCAAGGATAAACGGCACGGCATCCTCCATCACCACAACACGGTTCTTCGGTGCCGCAAGAAATGCATGCAGACGTTCCGCCGCAGGATAGCCGAGCGTCAGTCTGCCGTCTCCCGCACGCACGGTAACCAGCCGGGTTTTGCCGAGATTGGCATACCGGATACGTTTCGTGTTGGAGTAGGAAAACGTCGTCTCATCAGGAAACATCGCCTCCCCCGCTCCCCTGCCGAACTGGAAATCAGCGATGCGGCGCACCCGCTGTAAGCTGGCCGGCAATAAGCTCGTTAACTCTTCTGATGAAATCATCTTCACAACCTTTGGGGATATATGCCCCCGCAGCAATATTATGTCCTCCGCCTGCACCGTTGAACTCCGCTGCAGCCGTAACCAGGGCTGCCTGCAGATCAACACCGCACCGGAGCACTTTTTCATAGGTCCGCATCGAGATTTTGACAAGATCCGGCTCATCGGAGACGCTGCACAGCACCATAATGGGCTTTGTCGTATCAAGCTTGGACAGTGCCATTCCGGCGCCGATACCAACAATGGTGTCGGGATACGAATCTCCTGTGTGAATCCACTGTATGCTGCCTGCGTCTGCAACACCGGTGTCGAGGATGTACTCGCACAACTCGCGGATAATCGATCTGTGATGACGGAGCATATGTTCGGCCTCGCGGTACTGCTGACCACGGTCGCCAAAACAGACGGCTGTTCCGATCTTCGGTTTTGCCCATCGTCCGCAGGCATTGAGCATCGTCGCATATTCAGATGCATTGCGCAACGGGGATTTTTCGGTTTCGTGCGGGAAGAAGTACAACTCCGCAAACAGCCGTTCGGTTGATTCACCATTTGCAATCATCTGTTCAGCAACAACGCTTGCCAGAAGTTTTGCCTCGTCCGCATGCAGTTCCTCCCAGACCCGCTGATCAGATGGTTTTTCGTAGATACCAAGCCGGATCAGAAGATCAATCGCTGCTTTCGGATCTCCGGAGATTCCCGGAAGGAGGGGGTCGTCACTGTTCGCAAGACAGAGATGCAGGGGGCGCGTGGACAGACCGTAGCAGTTGAGACCTTTGGTGATGCGGACACGACCCGATCCCACACCGTCGTCGGCGATCCACCGGGCGATTCCCACCAGGCCGCAGGTTTCGCGTGCCATCATGTCGCCGACGTTGCCGACCACGGCGAGGTCGGCAAGATCGGCGTTTGCCGGATCCAGCTTTCTTGCAACCATATAGGTAACACCCGCAGCGGAACACTTGGCATACTCCTGACCGTAGAACTGGGAGTTCACCTGCGGGTACACTGTGCCGCCCGGTGCCGGCTGGTTGATGTGATGGTCAAGAATCAGGACGTTATCAGAGGACAGTCCTGCCTCTTCCATGAGATTCTGCTGCCCTGCACCGAGATCGGTGAATATCTTCAGAGTGTCGTCGTTTGGCACATGCCGCATGGTCAGCGGTTCAAGCTGCCGGACGAAAACCGGGGTTACGGGGATGCCGAGGCGGGATATTGCCTGAGCGGCAATCGCTTCCGCAGTGATGCCGTCCGCATCGATGTGCGAGACAAGCGTTACTGCATCCGCATTTCTGATGATGTCGGTTGCAGTACTGATGTCCTCGATGAAACCCATTTCTACTAGGTACTTGGCACTGCGGTAAACTATAGGTATGGTTTATCGCAGCTTTGTTCTGTGAGATGACAAAAAAACCAACAAAACCTTTTCACAGCATCATATCAGGAGAAGATAGTTTATCTTTTCACAGGCAAACGTATCTACTACGAAAAAATGCGGGAACTATCAGCTTTCGGTCTGTCAGGAATCATCTCAGCAGATGACATGCGGGTCATTGACAAAAATGCGGACGGCTGGGGGATCTCTGCGCTTCAGCGCATGGAGAGTGCAGGTACCGTTCTTGCATCCGTCGTCAGGGATGAACACCCTGACCGTGTTGCAATCCTCTGCGGTACCGGTAACAATGCAGGAGACGGACTCTGCGCCGCACGCCACCTTGCAAACGAGATGGAGGTTCTTGTTTTCTGTGCGGGTGAACCAAAAACTCCCGAGGCACGCGCCCAGCTTGCCGCCCTCACCGCATGCCCGGTCACGATAATGGACGCAGAAACTCCGGACCTATTCGCCAGTGATGTGATCGTGGACGCACTGCTCGGGACAGGAGCACGCTTTCCACTCAAAGAACCGTATGCAGGTCTTGTCGCCCGCATGAACGCGTCATCCGCCAGAATCATCGCCTGTGATGTACCGACGCCGGGCTGCCGCGCCGACCGTATCGCCGCATTCCATCTCGCAAAAACGCACGCTGCCGAGGTGTACAACATCGGTATTCCGATCGCCGCCGAAGTCTTCTGCGGAGAGGGAGACCTCCTTCTGGTTCCAAAAAAACCAGCAGACTCTCACAAAGGATCCGGAGGTACCGTTCTTGTTGTCGGCGGCGGGCCGTATCAGGGTGCGCCGTTCCTTGCAGGAGTTGCAGCACTCCGGGCAGGAGCCGATATTGTCCGGGTCGCATCTCCGACGAACGGCTTCATGCCGGACATTATTCACGACCGGTTATCCGGGGATCACATCTGCGAAGCGCATCGCGATCACCTCATCTCACTTGCGGAGAATGCCGATGCCGTTGTCTGCGGCCCGGGACTCGGGGGTTCAGCTGACAGTCTCACGGTTGCTGCCGAGGTTGTTGGGGCAGCACGAAAAGCCGTCGTGGACGCAGATCTCCTCCGCTCCCCGCTGCCCCGCGCAGCAAGTGAGACCATTTATACCCCGCACCCAGGCGAGTTCGCCCGCGCCTTTGGTACAGTGCCGGAGAGTCTTGTAAAGAGGGGCGAAGCGGTCCGCACTGCTGCCTCCGCCACGGGCGGTGTCATCATTCTCAAAGGAAAAGTTGACATTATCTCGGACGGGAGTCGTGTGCGGTTTAACAGGACAGGGGCTTCCGGCATGACCACCGGCGGCACCGGCGATGTACTCGCCGGATGTACAGGCGGCCTTCTCGCGCGCATGCAGGCCATGCATGCCGCCTGCGCCGCAGCATACGCCGTTGGTGTCACCGGCGAAACCGTCTGCGAGGAGCTCGGTGACGGTCTTCTCGCAACCGATCTTCTTAGACATCTTGCGCACACATTATACACAGAGTTGTGATACTCATGCCTACATTTACCCATCTCAACGAGAAGAACGAAGTGCATATGGTTGACGTCACGCCAAAACCGGACGTTTCCCGCGAAGCAACCGCCAGCGGCAGAATCTATCTCCGGCCCGAAACCCTCAAAGCAATCGCGGAAGGGACGGTTGTAAAAGGCAACGTTCTTGCAACCGCGCAGGTTGCAGGAACCATGGCCGTGAAACAGACATGGGCACTCATCCCCATGTGCCACCCAATTCCTGTTGGCGCGGTTACGATATCCTTTGTGCAGACCGATGAGTACATCGAAGTATCCTGCCGCGTTAAAACCTTCGGCAAAACCGGTATTGAAATGGAGGCGCTCACTGGCGCATCCGTTGCCCTTCTGACTATCTGGGACATGGTCAAATCCGCCGAAAAGGATGCAGACGGTCAGTACCCGGTAACCCGCATCGAAGGCATCCATGTTGTGGAAAAGATCAAGGGAAGTTCGTAAACGTGAATTCCCGGTCTAATCTGAGGATTATCAGGACGTGGATGGAAAGAATGCACATATGTTCCGCAGACCTGAGCCACCGGCAGGACCGGGATTGGATTGTGTAGTTCGTGCGGCTTGACCGTCTGCCACAAGTGGAGTGAACCGCATATTAGAAATAGGAATCCCAACCAATAATATACAGTTTACAGCACTGCACCGTTTGATGCAGCTGTATATCACAGGAATGTGGCAGAATGGTTCCTGAGGCAACTCGGAAACGAAGACTGCTGAACCTGAGGTGAATGAAAAAATGTCCAAGTCAATGTATGGATACGTTCGGGATGCGTGGAAGAAACCCGCAGATTCCGGTGTAAAGAAACTCCTCTGGGAGAGAATGCAGGTATGGCGCCGGCAGGGCGCTGTCGTTCGTATTGAGCGCCCGACACGTATCGATCGTGCCCACGCACTCGGTTACAAAGCCAAGCAGGGCGTCATCGTCGTTCGTGCGTCCATCCGCCGCGGCGGTCGCAGAAAGTCACGGTATATCCGCGGACGCAGAACCAACCGTATGGGAATGCGCAAGGCAACCCCCGGAAAGAACCTGCAGACCATCGCAGAAGAGCGCGTGCAGGACCGCTACCCGAACATGGAAGTGTTAAACTCCTACTGGGTTGGACAGGACGGAAAGTGCAAATACTTCGAGGTTATCCTCGTTGACCGCAGCAGCCCCTCGGTTCTTGCTGACAAGAACCTTGCATGGGTTGCAACCACCCGTGGACGTGTCTACCGCGGAAAGTCTTCCGCAGGAAGAAAGGGACGCGGACTCCACAACCGCGGAGCCGGTACTGAGAAGTGCCGTCCGAGCATCCGCTCCCACAAGAACCAGGGCAAATAACCCTGTATTCTTTTTTTCTTATGATTACCGACGCCTGCATATTTGTAAATCAGGACGGATCAGCAACACCGCGCCGCATGCTGCTTACTGCAAAATCCTGCGGGATTTCCCGTGTTGTTGTCTGCGGCAATGCCTCTGATATCCCTGCGTCCTATGCAGGAGTAACTGTTCTCCGCGGAAAAGTCATTGGCAGACAGAACGGCAGACAGTTTCTTGACGCGGTCAGAAAAATTCCGGCAGGCTGTGTTGTCCTGGTCAACGCAGGAGAAAACAGTTTCAACCGGACGGCAATTACCACCAAAGGTGTGCATCTCCTAACCGGCATCACGGATCTTCCCAAAGGAGGGTTCGATCACGTCGTCGCAAAAATGGCAGCAGACCACAACACCGGCGTTGTCTTTGATCTCTCCCGCATCATCAACCCGAAAAGCCGGAGAACTGCTCTCTCAAGGTATGCGGAGGTTCATCTCCTTCAGCGGAAGTACCACTTCCCGCTCGTAATCTCAAGCGGAACAGACACCATCTTCGGTTTTAGAAACACGACCGAGATTGTTGCGCTCTGTTCGCTGTTCGGCATGACGCGGTCTGAGGTTTATGCAGCACTGAACGGTCTTGATGCAGTTCTTGCCCCGCCGCAACTGGTGACAGTTGTAGAGAAGGAGAGGACATGAGACCACTTCCTCCGACACTCAGGGAAAACCGCCGGTATCTTCTGGTAAAGATCACCGGAGAATTTTCTGAGATGCCGCCGCAAAAGGAGATTTATCATGCAGTCCATGATGCCGCAGCCGAACTGTTCGGCGATGTCGGTTCCGCGCAGATGCATATCGCGGTTGTCTGGTCGGAGGGAGAACACGCAGTTATCCGATGCAGCAGAGGATGGGAACAACAGACAATCGCCTGTGCTGCAGTGGTCACCAGACTCTGCGGATCCTCTGTGGTGTTTCGGACGGTTGCCGTATCCGGAACCGTGCACGGCGCCAAAAATCATATCAAGAGTACTACATGGGACAGCGGCAGCCTGCCGGGCTATCAGTGCTCCGGCAAAAAAGTTGATAGTCTCAAAGGTAATAATACGCAACAATATCTCACACGAGATGATATATTTAAGGAGTAATCATGCAGCCACAACAATATCAGATGGGAGGCTACGATCGTGCCATTACGATGTTCTCTCCCGACGGGCGCTTATATCAGGTTGAATATGCCCGCGAGGCAGTGAAACGCGGAACAACCGCGGTTGGTATCAAATGCAAGACCGGCGTTGTTCTTCTCGTTGACAAACGTGTCAGTTCCCGTCTTCTGGAACCATCCTCGATTGAAAAAATCTTCATGATCGACGAGCACATCGGCGTTGCCTCCTCCGGTCTTGTCGGGGATGCCCGTGCGCTGGTTGACCGTGCAAGGATTGAGGCACAGATCAACCGCGTCAGCTACGGCGAACCGATCGATGTGGAGACCCTGGCCAAAAAACTCTGCGACCACATGCAGACCTATACCCTCTTCGGCGGTGCACGTCCGTACGGTACCGCACTGCTGATTGCAGGTGTGGACAGTGAAGGCGGCGAGACCCGCTACCGGCTCTTTGAGACGGATCCGTCCGGCACACTGCTTGAGTACACAGCGACCGGTATCGGTATCGGCAGACCTGCGGTGATGAAGCTCTTTGAGTCTGAGTACGTAGAGAACATGACCGCCGAAGAGGCGATCGATCTCGGTCTGAAAGCTCTGCACACGGCAACCGAAGGGAAGTTTGATGTGAATACCGTCGAGATCGGTATTGCCGGTTCGTACTCCGCAAAGAAGCGGACATCCAAGAAGGTCGAGGCACCGGTTGGTTCCGAGACGGCAGTTCTGCCCTTCAGGAAACTCAATGCTGAAGAGGTAAAGACTGCAGTCATGAAATTTTCCAAGGCACATGCCGAGGACAAAAAGACGGACGCGTGAGGGGAGTATATGATCTCGCTTGATGATGCAGTGACGGCACGGCTGGAAACGCACGGTCTCCGGTTCGAGATTCTGGTGGATCCGGAACTCGCTGACAAAATGCGCCACGGCGACGAAAGTATTGCAATCGAAGACGCAGTAGCCGCACTGTATGTGTATGAAAACGCCTCTCACGGTGACAAGTCGCCGGAGGAGGATCTGGAGAAGGTGTTCAAGACTACCTCCTTTGAGGAGATTGCAAAGCAGATCATCCTGAAAGGTGAGATCCATTTAACGACCGAGCAGCGCCGCCGCTTAATGGAGGAGAAGCGCCGCCGTGTTATCACCTTCATTGCCCACAATGCGGTAAACCCGCAGACAGGTCTGCCGCATCCGGTGACCCGTATCGAGATTGCACTTGAAGAGGTCCGTGTCAACTTTGATCCGTTTAAGTCGGTGGATGATCTGGTGAAGGAGACTGTAAAGGCCCTGCGCCCAATCCTCCCGATCCGGTTTGAGGAGCGTAAGATTGCAGTCCGGTTCCCGATGGACTTTGCAGCACGGGCGTTCAGTGCGATGTCCGGAGCTGCATATGTCACGATGGAGAAGAACGAGTGGCAGAATGACGGATCGTGGATTTGTGTCGTCAAAATCCCCGCAGGGATGCAGGAGGAGTTTTTCAGCCTGGCGAATCATGCGGCGAAGGGCGATGCCCAGATCAAGATTTTAGAATAAGATTAAAACATCTGAGAACCAATAGTAGTAGATATTTCTGAGGAATAATTATGGCATCCAAGAGCAAGCACGTAGCAAAGGGACGCGTTACCGGCAGTGCCGGACGTTTTGGTCCGAGATATGGTCGTTTCAACCGTAAGATGGTTAATGAAAGTGAGAAGATTTCCCGCGCAAAGCACCTGTGTCCGATGTGCGACACCGTTGCAGTAAAGCGTGTTGGAACCGGCATCTGGGAATGCAAGAAGTGTGGCTACAAGTACGCCGGCGGTGCATACGTTCCGCAGACCCCTGCCTTAAAGGTCGTTCTCCGCTCTATCGAGACCAAAGGAGTATAACTGAATGGTCAGTTACAAGTGCGCCCGCTGTAAACAAACAGTTGAGATTGACGCAAATGTCCGTTGTCCCTACTGCGGACATCGTATTCTCTTTAAGGCGCGCGGTGCCGGAACGAAAGTGCTGAAAGCCCGATGACGTTCGTAACCTCATCGCGCAAACCGTCACCGGAAGTGCGCAGACTCGCAAAAGAGATCGCCTTTGCGCTTGATCTCCCGTATATTCAGCGGGGAAAGGCCGGTCTTCGGACAATGGATGCCGAAGACCCGGTAATAATTTTTCTGTCCGGCGCAAAACGCAACGGCCAGATATTTGATCTGACCGTGTCAGGAAAGATCGTTTTTTCCATGCTGATTACCAATGTTCTGACGAGCGAGAGGACAGGTGCGTTCCACCACGGATTCGTTATCCGGGAACGTGAGTTGTATGATGCACTCTCACCGCATCTTCCCGTGATGTTTGATGCAGAGGCACCGGGCCCGATTGTATTCTCCGGAACCCAGAAAATGCAGTATATTCTGCAGGTCATGGTATGACCGGCGGACAGAGCATTCTCCGGGCAGGGACATGTGGGCCGACGCACACAGCAGAGTTCCGATTTGCCTGCCCGTATGCGGAGAAGCTGTATGCAGTGCTTGCACCGGAAGCAGGATCGGATCCGGGCGAAAAGTCCTGTGTGCGCATTTCCTGCGAGGGAGAGGTTGTGACGCTCTTCGTGGAGGCGGAGGATGTATCAGCCCTCCGTGCTTCGCTGAATATGTGGCTTCGGTTAGTGAATGTGTGTAAAGAAGTATTGGAGTTGTAAAAATGGCAAACCCACAGACGGGGATTCCCCCGCAGATTCAGCAGCAGCTGGCAATGTTTCAGCAGATTCAACAGCAGCTGCAGCAGGTATCTTCCCAGAAGATGCAGTATGAGATGACGCTTCGCGAGACCAAACGTGCCCTTGAAGAGCTCGGTGCGGCAGCTGAGGATGCGGTCGTGTTCTCCTCGGCAGGTTCGATTCTTATCCAGAAGAAGAAGGATGCGGTCGCAGCCGAGCTTCAGGAGAAGATCGATTCTCTTGAGCTTCGCGTTGGTTCTCTTGAAAAGCAGGAGAAGGCGATGGCTGCGAAGGCAAGCCAGTTGCAGAAGCAGATTCAGGATGCAGTTGCCGGTGCGGGCAGCATTCCGACTGCAGAATAATTTTCTTTTTTTTCGTCTGTTTCAAATAGATGTCCGTCAATATATCGACGATATGTGTTTTGTATCTGTTGGAAAGACTGCAGGATGTTTTGGATGTCTGTTGTTGCTTGGGGGGATGGTTGCGCCGCTTTATACAATTAATCTGGTTGTGGTGGAGCTGTATCCGGTTACGGCGGCATCTGATCTCCGGCTTGCGCTGTGTTTTGTGCTGCTGCTGTGCGGGGCGGCGTACGCGACCGTATACGGCAGGCATCTCATTCTTGCCCTCACCGGCATTCTGACCTTCCTGTTTACGGTTCTGCTGTATACAGTGCTTACGGAACAGGTGCAGGCGCTTGCAGTGTCACTTGGAGAGTTTGGCGGCGGGGCATCCACCCTTCTCGGCGGTATTCTAAGCGGGGTCGCAGGCTATCTGATCAATGCAACAGTCGCGCCGTCATGGGGCTGGTATCTCTTCATCGCAGCAGGTATCGTTCTGTTCGCGGCAGGCATCCTCGGAATGATAATGGAACGAAAACACGGTGTGGAGAATACAGCCTGAGACCATTTTTCAAAAAAATAAAAAAACCAATCAATGCTATATTTAGAAAAGGAAAAGATAACGCTCAAGTCGGAATTCGAATCCGAGTCGATGCCGTGACAGGGCATCATGATAGGCCACTACACTACTTGAGCACAAATATCTTGGCAGATCATCCCTTGGACAGCAATCAAAAACGTAAACGCTCAAGTCGGAATTCGAATCCGAGTCGATGCCGTGACAGGGCATCATGATAGGCCACTACACTACTTGAGCACATGAAGTTTTTGACTGCGGTCATGAAAATGGTCCCGACTCCCGGATTCGAACCGGGGACATCGCGGTAGCCGCGCAGTACGCCCGCAGGCGTTAATCTTACTACAGCCGCGCACTCTACCATCTGAGTTAAGTCGGGATGACTGCTTTAATAAGAATGTCGTTTGGAAATATAAACATGACGATTTTCAGATTTCCATTTTATTGTCAGATTCCCAACTCTTTAATAGATGGAACAGAAGAGAATAGAACGAAACAAACTCGGGGGAGTTGAAAAAAATGGGAGAACCATACTATATCGGAGGTCAGCCAACCCACAGTCCAAATACTGTTCCGGTGATATTTCCCTATACCGGTGAAACATTTGCCGAAGCATGCATCGCCGGCATGGATGATCAGGCCCGCGCAGCAGACTGTGCCACACTGGGATTTGCCGAGACAAAGATTCTGCCCGGCCATCGTCGCGCAGAAATTCTCCGGCGGATCGCAGACAAAATCGAAGAACATCGCGAAGAGTTTGTACAGATTCTGATCCATGAATCCGGCAAGCCGGTTCGGCAGGCACATCTCGAAGTAACACGTGCTATCTCGGTGATGCGGATCTCCGCAGAGGAAAGTGTCAGGCTTACCGGCAAGGTGATTCCAATGGACAGTACCGAGTTTGGTGAAGGCTACACCGGCTACTACTACAAGGTACCCTCAGGTCCGGTTCTGTGCATCACACCGTTCAATTATCCGCTGAATCTTGCCTGTCATAAAATTGGTCCGGCAATTGCTGCGGGATGTTCCTTTGTTCTGAAACCGTCCACAAAAACGCCGCTCTCAGCTCTCCTGCTCGCCCGACTCATTCTTGAGGCAGGATATCCGGCAAATGCCGTCAATGTGGTTCCATGCTTTGGATCCAACTCCGAAACACTGGTACGTGATCCCAGGTTTACTGTGCTGTCATTTACGGGAAGTCCTGCAATCGGCTGGCGACTGAAAGAGATATTCCCCGGCCGACGTATCGGACTTGAGCTGGGAGGAAATGCACCGGCAGTTGTCCACAGGGATGCAGATATTGCATATGCCGCCAGGCGGATTGCCGAAGGTGCGGTGATCAACGCAGGTCAGAGCTGCATCAGTGTGCAGCGGGTTTATCTCCATGACGAAATTTACGATACATGTCTTGCGATGATTCTGGATTGCATGCGATCGTTTGTTGTAGGTGATCCCCGTCTGCCGGAAACGGATGTAGGCCCTATGATCTCAGAAACGGAAGCAATGAAGACCGAGGAAAAGATCAAGCAGGCGATAATGCGGGGGGCACGTATTCTGATCGGCGGTGTACGCGATGGTGCGCTGTTTTACCCGACGGTTCTGGAGCGCACCTCGTCCGAGATGGGGGTCTGTTCAAGTGAGATGTTCTCGCCAATGATCATTATTCGCAGGTATTCAGACATTGACGAAGTCGTCAGGCTGGTGAATGAGTCAAGATACGGTCTGCAGGGAAGCATCTTCACCGACTCTCTGGATATTCTGGAAAAGACTGCCATGGAATTTGAGGGAGGAACGATCATCGTTAATGATTATCCAACGTTTCGTGCAGATTCCATGCCCTACGGCGGAATAAAACTCTCCGGTATCGGACGGGAAGGACCGAAGTATCTGATCGATGAGTTCATGGAAAAACGGCTGATAGTTGTGCGCCACCATTTCTCCTTCGCATGATCCGTGAAGGGTTCGCGGTGATCGGCTGCACGCGCTGCAGGCGGATGCAGGTTGCTGATCTCGCACATGCAACAAAGACCTGCATCTGCGGTCACAAAATCGATCTGGCAAAGACAAAGCTACTTGCGGTTTCAGACTCTGCGGATGAGGCAGGAGCGATTCTGAGATCCTTTACCGCACCGAAAAACTCCGGATTTGTGTCAGCTGCAAGCATGCACAGCTCTTCACTTGCTGATAAGACGCCAAAAAAAGATAAGTGACTGAGATGGTATTTCAGTCAAGCGGAACTGCTTCAAGCGTAGAAACGAGCTGCCAGATGCTGGTCCGGGCATAGACCGGCATATTCGGATCATTGCTGATCTCGTCAATTAAGGACAGAGCATCAGCGGCCCGCAGTCCGGTGGTCTTCTTTTCATCAAGAAGCACTGTTTTTGTCTCATCTGCGACACGGCGGATGTTACGGGGAATTGTAGAATCCTCGCTGATTGCCTGAAGCATCATCACACACTGTTTTATCATCTCTTCCGGACTTGCCATGTTGAAAATCCCTCCTGAAAGCCTGGTCTATCCTGATGGAACAGAATAGCATACCCCAAAACTATGCTTTAGGTTAGAGCGTCCACAGAGATAAAGGATGCTATCTATATGTGCCGAACGGAATAATATGTATCAGTATGAATAGCGGTGCACGAAAACCTGACGATATTATGGCTGAATATCTCCTCGGCGGGGCAAAGATGCTGGCAGATCTGTGCCCGAAGTGCAGAGCGCCGATGTTTGAGGTGAAGGGTAAACGTATGTGCGTGGTCTGCGCTGAGGCTGCGGTAGCGCCGCAGACAGAGGTGCCGAAAGTTGTTGCAGAGGAAGGATCAGCTTCGCTTCCGGAGAAGGTGCGGGTGATTACGCCAAAGTACGCAACGGCACAGAACACGCCAACGCCGGTTTCCGGTGATATCACCCCACGACTGGATGCGCTGATTCTTCAGTTCTGTGCCCGGGCGGAAACCGAACCGGATCCGGCACGCTGTCTGTCATATATGGAGTGTATCAGAACGGCAGCGGAAGCCCGGACAATGCTGAACCGCTGAAAGCGATGGTCTTAATGAAATTCCCTGCATACTAATTACGGATGAAGGTTATCGGTGTTGTCGGATATCCGGCGAGCGGAAAGGGTGAGTTTTCCCAAATTGCTGCAGGATTCGGTATTCCTGTAGTGGTAATGGGAGATATGATCCGACGGCAGGTGAGCGCTTTGGGTCTTGATCTCACCGATGAGAATATCGGGGCTGCCGCCCGCAAACTCCGGGAAAATTTCGGGATGGATGCGGTTGCAATGCTGACCGCAGAAGAGGTCGGAAAACAGCATGCGGATGTGGTGGTTATTGATGGTATCCGGGGAGATGCGGAGGTCCGCTACTTCCGTTCAGTATTTACAGCGTTTGTACTGGTAGCGGTTGAGGCATCATTTTCGGTGCGGCTTTCCCGGATGCAGGCGCGGGGAAGGAGCGATGACACGACAACGGCTGAAAGTCTGAAGGCCCGCGATGAACGCGAAGAGTCGTTCGGACTTGCTGCTGCGATGGCACTTGCCGAGATTCGGCTCGTGAATGAGTCAACACGGGATGTGTATGAAGCGGCGGTGCGGCGGGTGTTTTCGGAGGAGCTATGAAGATTTATTTTGCATCATCGCGACTTTCCTTAAAGGATCCGGAGAGTTGGGTTGCGGGAATTGCAGAGGCAGGATTTGACGGCTGGGAGGTTTCGATGGACGGCTGGTTTCACAGTGTTGCAGATATTCCCAGGAAGTTTCCGGGGATACGGAAAGTCCTGCGGGATACGGGTCTTGAGTCTTCGGTGCATCTGCCGTTTTCAGGTCTGAACCTCTCGTCGCTGAATGCGGATGTGTGGAGTGCAACCGTGAGTCAGCTTGCATCATGTATCAAATCCGCATCAGAGATTGCAGATACCATTACGCTGCACCCGGGATATCTTGAACCGAACGGTCGTGAGGCGACATCTGCAGCATGGAATAATCACAGGGAGGCGCTGGCAAGGCTTGGTGATGTTGCGGAGTGTGCAGGGGTTTGTGTAGCGCTTGAGAATATGCCGAATCTTGAGGATTTTTATTGCCGGGACCCTTATGAGCTGGAGGGTTTTGTGGATGCAGTGTCCGGGATTTCCATGACATTTGATGTAGGACACGCGAATACGAACGGAAATCTGGATGCGTTTTGCAAGATGATTCTGCCGCGGGCGGCACATTTGCATATTCATGACAATTACGGGAAGTACGATGAGCATCTCCCGCTTGGAAAAGGGTCAATTGACTGGAAGAAGGTTATGCCAAAGATTCGGGCAGAGTATCACGGGAAGATTATGGTTGTGGAAGGCAGGAATCCTGCGGAAGGCAGGGTCAGTCTGGATTTGATCCGGGAGTGGTTCTGAATATGGCAGGTGGCGAGACACTGTTTGTGCATTTTCTGGGAACGGCCGGAGCATTGCCGACACCGAACAGAAACCCATCATGCATTATGATTCGCCGGGGATCAGATACGCTGTTATTCGATTGTGGTGAGGGTGCACAGCAGCAGATGATGCGGGCGAAGACAGGGTTTACGGTGAATGCGATATTTGTGACACACTGGCATGCGGATCATTATTTGGGAATATTCGGACTGGTGGAGACGATGGCGTTTAACGGACGAACCGAGCCGCTAACAATCTACGGGCCGTCGGGGGTGGACGGGTTTGTGGAGATTATACACCGGCTGACGCCGAAGATTCCGTTTGTGCTGTCTGCGGTGGAGGTTGCAGACGGTGATGTGACATTGTTTGACGGGTATTCGGTGATGGCGTTTAAGACGTATCACGGGATTGAGAGTGTCGGGTATGTGCTGGAAGAGGATATGCGTCCCGGGCGGTTTAACCGCGAGGGGGCAATTGCGCTTGGTGTTCCGCCGGGGCCGCTGTTCGGGAAGTTACAACGCGGTGAGAGTGTGCGGATTGTCCGCGACGGTGAAGAGGTCATTATTTCACCGGAGCAGGTGATGGGTGAGCGACGCCGCGGCCGGAAGGTTGTCTATACTGGTGATACGCGGCCTGTGAAAAATAAAAATGATCTGCTGGAAGGGGCTGATCTTCTGATCCATGAGGCAACGTTTGACGAGGAGGAGGGATCAGTCCGTGCGAAGGAGGTCTGGCACTCAACGGCAAGGGAGGCGGGAATGGTTGCCGCAGCAGTTCATCCGAAGATTCTGGCACTGGTACATTTCAGTTCGCGGTACACATCAACGGCAAACCATGTGCAGGATGCAAAAGTGTTCTTTGAGGGAGAGATTGTTGCACCGGCAGATCTTTCGGTAATTGAAATTCCTTTTTCAGATGTATAAACAAGGGTTTCAGATCAGTAGAACGACATGGATGAGGATTCTGGAGGAATTCTTCCCTTTTTTCTATATTGAAACAGGCGAAAAACATTGGCTGAAATCTATTTTTCCAGGAAAAATTATTGGTAACTTCGATGGTGATGTCCTATCCGTGTAGGATGTATTGGACATCGCCAGGCATAAACATATCTTATCCCTAGCTAAAGAGATGATTTTCCCAACGGGCCTGTTGGAATCATAATTGATTGTTCCTTATTCCCTGAAATTTATCCCATACAGAAATTTCAAATTTTTTCATGAGAGATATTTTCAGATTTTACCGCATTATTTTGTTCAATACAGGTATTTGAAGTAAAAACACATTCATGAGAATGATATCCTACACGGATAGGATGTAACATCAAGAAGAATTATCTTTCTGATCATCTCAGCCGCAAATCCACAGCCACCCCACGGCGGCACTCGGACAGCATGTACCCACCAATGGCCGCATACCGGACGCCACCACTTCCGGAAAAGGCCTCTACGAAAATTACATCGCAGATACCACATTTTCGTACATTGACCCACATGCATCCGGCCGATACCGGAAAAAATCACACTTTTTTTAAAATAGGATTATTGGGACTGGGGATCCGCAGTCCAGGAAAGAATCATCCCAAAAACCAGCACTACAATCGCCGCGAGAACCGTTGCGTGCATCATCACCAGAAATTCCCCGATATGATCCGACCCCATCTGTACTCCGGCACCGAGGAACAGATTTGTCAACACGGTCATCACACCAATCGAAACTGCCATTCCAAGCATTCGCGTCGTTGAAAGTGTTCCTGATGCCATTCCGTACTCCTGTTCTGTCACCGCATTCATAATTGCCGTACTGTTCGGTGTTACAAAGATTGCAATACCTACACCAAACAATGCCTGTACCGCGATCATCGTCCAGACCGCCTGCTCCGCACCGCAGGTCAGAAGAAGCATCATACCAAGCGCAATAATAAACAGACCAATCGTCGTCGCATATTTCGGCGGTGCATTTTTCACCAGACGATCAAGTGCTGCAAGCACAATCGAACCACATCCAAACGCTGCAACACTCGCCGCAATCACCGCTGCAAGCAGCCATGCCGGATCCGCAGACGGCACACCCAGCAAAAACGCTGCAGTACCACCGGCCACTGCCATCACTGCACCGGACAGAATCAGCCAGCGCGGCAGCAGATGATCGTAGAACTTTCCGGCCACAATCGTAAACAACACCAGAATTAACCCCTGCGTCGTTACCACCAGCGCACGCTCCAGCGCAGAAAAACCCCAGGCATGGGTCATATACATCGACACCAGAGAACCCATCGCATAAATTGCCACATAATACAGCAGATTTGCTGAGTTGTTGAAGGTAAATCCGCGGTTCTTCAGAATCAGCTGTACCGGAATCAGCGGATTGGATGCCCGCCTCTCATACCGGAAGAACACCCCGAGCAGCACAAGCCCGGCAATCAGCAGTCCGAGCGCAAACAGATCCGGCATCTTCGAAAATCCATACAGTCCGAGCGTCATGCCAAGTATAAACAAAACCGCCCCCGGCCAGTCGTACGGCATCTTATCCGTCGGCGCATCGCGCGGCACAAATGGAACTGTCAGAATGAACGACAGCAGGGCAATCGGCACCAGAATCAGATACACCATCTGCCACCCGTACACATCCGTCAGTGTTCCTGCGAGCAGCGGGCCTGCAAGCTGTCCGAGGAAGACGCCGGTCATTGCAATCCCGATCGCTGTCCCCCGAAGTTCAACTTTTACTACCGAAGTGACCAGGGCAATTGCCGTACCAAACATCAGCGCGTTACCCACGCCTTCAATTGCCCGCATCACCAGAACCATCTCACCCGTTGTCGCAAGGCCGATACCGAGCGAACCAACGCCCAGAAGCAGTACACCGATTGAGAAGAACACTTTTTTACTGATCTTATCCGCATAGCGTGCCGCAGGGATCAGAAACACTGTTGAGGTCAGCAGATAGATGGTTAAAATCCAGCCAAACATACTCATCGGCAGCTGCAGATCCGAAATCAGAGAGGGAAGTGCAATATTTGTTGCTTCTCCGATAAACGGCGGCAGAAAACATGCAATTGCAACAGTAATCGCCACCAGATACTGTTGACGGTTCAGATGCACAGAATCCATGGTAATCCATTAGAGAGAGGATGGGTATTAATGTGCCGAAATGGTAAGCAACTCAGTTATGAGTAAAAAAGATTAGGAATTTTTTCTTGCCTCAGCAATCACTGCATCAGCACGATCCGAGTCAAGGTTCGGGCAGAGCGTGTACCACTCTGATTTAATCTCCCGCTCATCCTCCGGATCGCGGAACTTTATCAGCGTCGTCACGGCCCGGTAACAGGTTCTGCACAGCGGCACATATTTCCCGGAACCTGATCCGAACTGTGGAAGTTCAGTCTGAGACACAGCACTGCACAGATGGCATACATGCATATCCGGTCCAGCGGTAACCGAGGCCGGTGCATGGGATGCCCGCTCGGATGCAGGGGACGGCGGCGGAGCAACCGTACGCACGGGAACGGATGCCGGCGTTGCTTTTCTCTCCACCGATGATCTCATCCGCGGGGGTACAATCTCTTCCTCTTCAAAGAGATCTTCCTCCGGTTCTCCCGCAGAGGGATGATGCGGGACCGGTTCTTCATACTGCTCCCCATATTCCGGGTCATTATATTCAGATGCAGGATCCACCATGCGGTCAGCAATGCCTGTTTCCATCACACCATCCTGAATTTCAAGTCCCGGATCGCGGACATGTTTTGGCACATAGGACTCGGGTCTCTCCTCCTCGCCCTCAAGCGGCATGTTTTCCTTCTTTGGTTGTTGCTGTTTCTTTTTCTTGCCGCCGCCAAATATTGAGGCAAACAATCCCTTTTTTTTGGATTGTGATTTCGATGAAGAACTACCGCCGGTCTCCATCAGTGCATCTGACGAATTTCCGAAGGATATATCTTCATAGCTGTCAAACGATTCTTTTTCAACCGGGTGTTCGCTGCCAAACCCACCTCCGAGTACATCAAACGATTTTCCTTTGGACTTCTTCTTCCGCAACCCGCTGCCGCCAATCGGACCTGCGAGCGGATCGAACTCCTGTTTTTTGCGTGCCATGGTAATTCTTCCGCCGGGTATTATTCTATTTTCATATGCAACGCCCACCTATTAATACCTCTGGAGTGATCTCTTCTATATGAGTGGTGAAGACGGGATAAACGATAGTGAATACTGGTTCTGTCGCGGGGAGGCCGAACGAGATAGTGGGAACCTCCGGCAGGCACGGTTGTGTTTTGAACGGGCGGCTGATCTTGATGCCGATGTTCCCAAGTACTGGGCTGAACTTGGTCTGGTTTTAAGCGAGTGCGGCGAGCATGAAGATGCTGTCAAATGTCTCAGACGGGCAACAGATCTTGATCCGAAGTGCGCTGAAAGCTGGTGCGGCAGAGGCGTTGTTTTCTGCCGGACAGGGGACATTGACGCTGCGCTCTTCGCCTTCGACCGGGCGGTCCGGCTGAATCCCGAAGTCTCCGATTACTGGCTTAATCTCGGTCTGATGTTTGTCGAACTTGGAGAACATGCAAAAGCGGTGACTGCATTTGAGTGCGGACTTGAGATCAATCTCTATGATGAGGAACTCTGGAAACAAAAGGCACAGTGTCTCACAGAACTCGGTGAGGATGTGCGGGCGCGGCACTGTTTTGAACGGGCCGGCGAGATCGAGATGGAACGGGCAACACGACCGGAATATTTCTCATAATCTCAAACAATTTTTCAAAAACGAGTGGACCCGAAGGGATTCGAACCCCTGACCTCCGCCATGTAAGGGAGACGTCATTTTGTGCCCAGATTTCAAAAATAAGTAAGGAAGATGGATTTTCAGATTCTGAAAATTTTTCGACCCTCTCGCGCGGGTTAAGTGAAAATGATTATCATAACCCGAATGCCAGAGGCCCTCCTGACAGGTCCATTGCTGCATTCATGAAGGATCGAAAAGGGGATTTCTTACAGTTCTGTCAAGACACGGGAACAGGTGATCGACAGACTCGGGAAGGCTACTATAACGGTCTTATGAAACTCGATGATGTCTATGTCCCTCAGGACCTGCCCGGGCGAAAGATCACCGACCCGCAGAGAAAAGGGCTGCTGAAGTTCTACCGGTACTTCACAGAAGCCTTGCTGATGGAGAAGTTCAACGGTTACACTGCTGAGCAGTTCAAAGGTAATGCCAAACGTGCAAAACAGGAGGAGGGCACACGATCGCACCTAAAGACTAAAGACCTAACTCCTGATGAAGTCCGGGAAGCACGGGATAGAGTAGATAATCCTGCTCTACAGGTCTTCTACACTCTCACGGGTTATTCCGGCGCACGCATGAAGCATCTGTATGAGATGTTCGCCGCACGGGAAAAAGGGGAGGACCTGAAAATTGAGCATATCAACGGGATTATCCGCGTGGATGTTCGATCCATATCAGCCGGAACGAAAAATGAAGCATATTTCTATTTCCCCGCGGAGATGGAAAAAGCGATCCGCACTTACCGGAACCCGTACGGTATAGACTACATCGGGAAGCAGATCGCGAAGAGTGGAACATCAGACCGCCCTGTGAATGAATCCAGTCTGAGAAAATGGAACGTGAACATTTTACTTGACCACATGGATAAGGACTTTGCAAACGCCATACAAGGGAGAGCACCGCAGGGAGTAGGGGTACAACACTACTTTGACCTTGCAGGGAAAGCCGCAAAATATTACCCAGAAGCACTATCCGAACTACAGAAGGGGTTACCTATTCCCGACTGGATGAAAAAAGGAGCATGGGATACTCCGGTAAGTAAACCCGGACCGAGAAAGGGATCACCTCAAAGAGGAGGTGTCAAGAAAAAGCAAGCCTAAACCCCCCTTTTTTGACCCGTATATCCTGCGTTTAAGGCTGTTTTTCAGTTTGGGTAAGGTAGTTTAGGTCGGAAATTACTAAGAAAAACTAAGATCGGTCAATTAGTAGTTGGAAAAAAGATATTCGGGGTTAGTTGGTAGCTTTCGATGTTTTCTTCGCGGCTTTTGCTTTTGAGTTTTGCGTCTTGTTATACTTCAAGACTCCCGCCTTAAATTCCTCGAAAGTAGGGACTCGTGATCTGTTACTTTCAATTCGCATGATTATAACTTTGACCTCCCATATGTTAATGCTTTCTCTGATGCGAATTCCATCAGTTTTTTGTGATATGTTTTTTCGATACGAACCAACATAGCCCAATACTCTTTTTTAATCTCTGCGATCTCAGATACCCCTTTGCTTTGGTATATTTTCCGTTCCGTACTGACCACGTCATCATAAATCTTGTATACCTTTCTTTTCGCATCTATAGACCGAAGAATACACGTGTTTTTCCTCATGTGAAAATAATAACCATACCCACACGCTATAATTTCGTCTAAATTAAAATACAAGAGGTTATACACATCGTCACCTGAAAAGGAAGAAGGCTCTTTGCAGTCATGCGGATGATTATGAACTATGATTCTTGCGCCTTCGTATAGATATGCGGGTATATCCACTCCGTCCACATCACCAACAAATCTTGTTACATTTCCCTGTTCATCAATCACTGCAGCATGTTCCACCTTTTCCCGGTGAATCTTCCGTGCCTCTTTCAGTGCGATCTCGTGAAGCGCTGAGAATGGTAACTTTCCGGTGTTGTCCATTTGCTTCTTCTTTGTTGCCATTACTCCACCAAAAAAGTTAGAGGTGTGCCTGCCGGGTTCTCTTCCGGTGGCTCCGGCTCTTGATCGTCTTCGCTGCTGCTGCTTTACGGGGTTCCCCTTCTCCAAACCCCTGCCGCGCCTATGATCGGGTTCCGGGATCACATCAGCACAATTGTCTGACGATTGGTTCATAGGCACCGTGTATCATATCATCCCGGGAGATGATAAACCAAGAACCGCGTGGTGTGAAAGTGCCTGTTAACCACATCTGCCGTTTGGTAACTGTTACGGAACTCGGTATTAATAGGGCATACCGCACAACAAACAAGCAGGATAAAAGTGTGCGCACATATGCACATACACATGCGCACATGTGCGCACACGGGAAAAGAGAAAATGAAAACAGAGAAAACGAAAAAACAAGCCAAACCCAACCGATTAAGAAAACCGAAGAACATTACTCTGCCGGAGGAGTGCATAGAGTTCATAGAGAAAAACGGCATAAATCTACTCCAATTCGTAGAAAAAGCGATTAGAAGACTTATTTCAGGACTCGGAATGAGTTTTGATGCAGATACGGCTGATTTAGTCCTAATTTCAAAAAAGGACGGAGAATTGAGTGGACCCGAAGGGATTCGAACCCCTGACCTCCGCCATGTAAGGGCGACGTCATAACCACCTAGACCACGAGTCCAGCTATGCCTTATTCTATACTCTCTGCACTGTAATTAACTCTGCGGAATCATCAGAAAAAGATAGGGAAGCGGGGTTCCCCATGATTTTCTTATGCAAGTCCAAAGGACTTCAGTGTTACATCAACATCGATTTTGCCGACCTGATACACTTTGCCGGTGGAAACTTCGTTGATGACGACTTCTGCCGGGGAGAAGAGGCTGGTGTCGATCTTGTAGAAGTCGTAACCTGCTTCTTTGAAGATCTCATTAAACGGCTTGCCGTATCCGTTGGATGCACAGCTTGGGATCTTTTCAAGATAGTCAACGATCTCCGGAGCGTTCATCGTTAAGTTGATCTGCCCGTGGTAGATTGTTGCATCGTTGGTAACACCCATGGCAAGTTTGGGGCCGCGAACCGGCGGGATTGGTGCGGTACCGGCAGCTGCGAGAATTTTGCGGGTGTCAAAGCCGAGTTCGTTCAGTTTGTAGACAGCGGTCTCCACACAGCGTCCGGCAACCTGGATGGAGCCGACGATGGAAGAGGTCGGTGCAACAAGGGCACAGACGTTGGCAACATCAACTTTGCATTTTTCTGCAATTTTTTCCATGACTGCACCGTTCGGCAGGTGGTCTGCTTCCAGACAGATGACGGCTGCATCGCATTCATCCTCGTAACCGATAACCTCATAGGTGTGTTTCGGCTGCAGGGACAGGGCGCGTGCAGGGCCGGATCCCATGGCAAAGAAGTTTTCGTGTTTCACGGTCCAGCCTGCTTTCTGTGCACCAAGGCAGGAGATTGCCGGGAAGTCGGTGTTCACATCAATGAAGGTCATCGGGAACTTGCCGACCATTCCCTGACGGAATGCAATGTCGCCAAGGCCGCCCATGCAGATACGGGTGAAGTAGTCGCCGGCGCCGAAGCCTCCCGGAACAGCCACACCACAGTCCACGATACGGGCGCCGTTGTCAAGTTCATGATATGCTACATTGAATAAATCTGCATTCTCGACGAGTTCTTCGAAGAGATCGAGTCCGAGTTCATTTACGCTAACCAAGATTATCCCCCTTTAGGAATATGATTCAGTTATGGATCAGGAAAATAGATTAAGGTTATGAGTTTACGTTGCAGCCTGTTTGGTTTTTTTGCAGGGCAAGAACACGTTTTGGGTCATATCTGAGGCTGATTATTCTCGTTCTGCCGTTTCCGGCATTCTGATAGGTAAGAGTCACCAGCCGCAGATGATCGAGTTTTTCAATGATCTGCACATACCGCGTGTAGCCTGTTGCTTTCTCACCAAGGGAGCTGTGCACGGATTTAGTGGTGATAATATCTGTATTGTTTGTCATTTCAGCAACCTGAAACAGGACGTTTGCTTCATCAACGGAGAGGACACGGACGAGTTCGGCGAGCCGGAGGTCACGGGAGATGGAGAATGCTTTTGTTACGTCGTCGTCAGTGACATTCATTCTGGCTGCTTTCTCGGCGTTCATGACGGAACGTTTGATGAGGTCAAGGCCGATTCTGATGTCGCCGCATTTCATGGTGCGGTCGACGATGCGATCGAGGAGATCACTGCTCAGTACATTGGAGTAGAGGCCCTGCATTACCCGCTGGGAGAGAATGCCTGCAACTTCAGACGCGGTGTAGGGGGCAAAGTGAATGGTCTGAGGCCGGAATACGGAGGCAACACGGGCGTCAAGAGATCGTTCCAGATCAACGTCAGGGTCGCTGATGATGATGATCACGCCGATTCTGACATGTTCATAGGTTTCATGGGAACGAAGGAGAGCGTAGAGGACTTTGTTCAGTTCTTTTTCATATACGAGGTAGTTGGCGTCGTCCAGACAGATGATCGGGGTTATTTCTTCGTTTTCGATGTACTTTGCAATCATGTCAAAGAGCATCTTAAAGGAGGTGCCGCTCGGCGGCTGGCGGTTTTTGGTGAGTTTTGTGTAAATTCGCGAGAAGATTGCGTACTCCGATCCGTCAATCTGACAGTTGATATGGATGGGTACAATCTTTTTGGTGGTCCCTGCAATTTCTTCAAAGAGTTTTTTGACGGAGGTTGTTTTTCCGGTTCCGGGAACACCGCGGCAGACGGTGTTGAGGATGCGGCCTCCGGCGAGGGCCGGACGGACGGCATAGGCCAGCTCCTGAATCTGCTCGTCGCGGTATTCAAACTGTTCGGGGACATAATCGATGTCAAATACTTCGATGTCTCTGAAGAGGGTCTGATCCCACATAAGCAGATTCTTTTTCATGGTTTTTCTCCTTATTTCATGCAGGTTTTGCAGAGTGTTTTACCCATGAATAGGTTGGATACATCGCGCTGTACCTTGGAAACAGCTGCGCCACATTTTTCGCAGGTATAGGTGACCGGTTCCTCTGTCGGTTTATTTGATGCGGTGTTTTTTTCAGCTATTACCGGTTCGGGGACTTGCGGGGCTTCCCCGGTTTTTACCGGCTCGGGTTCTCTAATAACCGGCTCGGGGACTTGCGGGGCTTCCCCGATTTTTTCCGGTTCGGGTTCTTTAATAACCGGCTCGGGGACTTGCGGGGTTTCCCCGGTTTTTACCGGTTCGGATTCTTTAATAACCGGCTCGGGGACTTGCGGGGCTTCCCCGGTTTTTACCGGCTCGGGTTCTTTAATAACCGGTTCGGGGACTTTCGGGGTTTCCCCGGTTTTTACCGGCTCGGGTTCTCTAATAACCGGTTCGGGAACAGTCGGGGCTTCCCCGGTTTTTACCGGTTCGGGAGTTTTCTGCTCCTCCTTTATCACTACTCCGTCAAACGCGGGAACCGGGCCGAAGAGTTCATCCAGCGGGTCGGGTGATGAAGATGCCGGCATGTCCGGTGCATGTTTTTCCAGTACGCGGGTCCGATACTTGTCAATTGATGCACGGGTTGCTGCATCATTCTGAGCATATCCGTCCAGAACGTGGTTCAGGTATGCGGCAAGCTCCGCTGCATCTCCTTCGGTCTGCACGCAATCGCTCACCTCAAGGCGGAGACTTTCATAGTTGCCGATATTTATCGCAACTCCGATTGTCAGTGTCCTCCTCTCTGACATAATAGTAATAGTGTTGGCGCTTTGCGGAATTAATAATGTGTATCCTAATGCTGCAAAGCGAAAGACTGATAGTTTGGCTTTTCAATAGAATAGGTATTCTACATACAGGCGGCAAATGATGAAAGTTACCCCCGCTGAGCCACATGGTTATGATGACGCAGGGGTCTGATGCCGCTTGTCTGTTTTACAAATGATACTATCATTGGAAAATGTGAACACAGTTTTATCTGAAACAACCAGATAAGCGAGTCACGAGCATTCAAAAAAAGATGAAAATGTTATTCGTCTCTCTTTTCGACTTCGACAATCAGGTTTTCCATGACCTTATCGACTGCGTCCCATGTCGGATTTGCCTGTCCGGGTTTTCTCACGATGAATGGTCTTCCCTCGTCGCCTGCCTTGCGCATCTCAATGTCGATTGGGATGGATCCAAGATAGGGCACATTGTACTCTTTTGCTGCTTTTTCTCCTCCGCCTTTGCCGAAGAGATCCACGACTTCGCCGCAGTGAGGACAGACCATACCGGACATGTTCTCAATAATACCGAGCACCGGCAGATCCATCATTTCTACGAACTTGATTGCTTTTGTTGAGTCAAGTACGGCGACATCCTGCGGAGTGGTGACAATAACTGCACCCTCAACATTCGGCGCAAACTGTACAATGTTCAGGGCTTCGTCACCGGTTCCCGGCGGCAGATCAACGACGAGATAGTCAAGGTCTCCCCAGTCAACATCTCCCAGGAACTGCTGGATTGCCGCAGCTTTCATTGGTCCGCGCCAGACAATCGGGCTGTCGGTCGTGTTCAGCAGGAGAGCCATTGATACAACTTTCAGGGAGCCGGTGATCTTTACCGGCATGATTTTATTGCCAATTGCCTGTAGTTTCAGATCTTCAATGCCGAGCATTTTTGCAATGCTCGGGCCGTGAATATCCAGATCAAGGAGACCGGTCTGGTATCCATGGTTTGAGAGTGCGTATGCAAGATTGACGGATACCGTACTCTTGCCGACACCGCCTTTTCCGGAAAGAACAAGTATTACGTGGCGTACGCTGATCTCTGCTTTCTTCGGCTGCTGACAGGTATCGGTCTTCTGCGTGCATCCGTCGCAGTGGCCGTCACATCCTTCGGGTTGGTCTGACATTTTAGTTTCACCTGTAATGTAAGTCTATATAACTTATTGCATACCCTGTTATACGGCGGAGAGTATATCCTTTGCGTATTTGGCGTGGAGGAAAAACGCTCCTCAGACATGTTTTTCCGGGACATCAATTCCCTGGTAATAGGGTTTTATGTCCAGTACGGGCGTTTCATTGAGAGCTTCAAGCCCCCTGACCGTGATGCGGGTTCCGCTGATTGAAATGATCGTTACCAGTGTCAGGGAGATCGGGTTGGGTCTGACGGGTGCACGGGTTGCAAATACGCCGGTCAGTTCCCGGCGGCCTCCGTGGGGAACGACTTGCAGAATGTCGCGTTCGGATCGATCAAACCAGCAGAGAATGAATACCGGATCACCTTCGGACAACCCCAGAAGTCCGTCGGAATATTCAGGATATATTTCAAGTGTACTGAGTTCATCGGTGTTTTTTCCCTGATTGGGGGCGTCTTTTCGTTCGTGAAAGGGGGAGTGAACAATGCCGATGGGTCTGCACTCGATCGGGTCATTGCGTTTCTGCTGTTGTGCTGTATTTTTCGCTGCGGCAAGTGTGTCAAGTGCGTTGTTGCACAGCCAGTCACAGGATCCGATATATGCATTTTCGCGTGGAACATGTACATACAGTACCTCTGCATAGTTGGATGCAGTCTGTATCGCTTCATCATAGAGGGGTTTGAGGGTTTTTGAGCGTACTGCATACTTTCCGATCATCTGTGAGATCATCAGTTCGCTGTCCGAAAGGATGGTAAGACTTGTGGATGCCGGTTCGCTGTATTTTTTTGCAGCGGCGAGAGCACCCAGAAGTGCCATGTACTCGGCGGTATTGTTGGTCTGCACTCCGAGAATCCGCACCTCAGATTCCAGTACGTCGCATCCTCTAAGAATCAGCCATGCAGCTGCGGATTCTCCCGGGTTTCCGCGGCTTGCACCATCGGTGTAGATGGTCAGTTCGTCCATACGGGTTGTGTTGCTTTTCCTGCTATTTATTGCTGGGGATTTGGGACAGGGTAAATTTTTCCCCAATCTATACATCTATTAGGTTTTCAGGAGAGTATACTGTATGCAACAGATGACTATTCATCTCGGGTCGAGCGGCATCACTCCCTCAAGTACATTCTCCGGCGGGAATATTTCACCGAAGATTGATCTTACCGGTGTGCCCGCAGAGGTAAAATACGTCGCAGCAATTGTACAGAATAAATCCGGAGAAGGGAAGATGCAGTGCATCTGGTCGATCTGGAATATTCCTTCAGTCGGATACATTCCGCCGGGCTACGAGCAGGGTCCTGTACCAGGATTCCCCTTTCCAGCAGTTCAGGGTGTGAATGATTTCGGGGAACACGGCTGGCATGGTCCGGAACCAAAACTTGGTAGTCAGGAACGGATGCTGTTTCAGGTTTTCGGTCGTGCGGAGCCGATTTCAATCTCTGCTGAGGCAAAAATGGATGAGGTGATCGAGGCACTCCGCGATGGGAAAACCATTGCCTACGGGAGTCTTGAGTCAATTTATTTCGTTTGAATCCCTTCTATTTTTTTGCGGACAGGCTGCATCCCGTAGAGAAAAACCCTGAGATTTTTCCTGGTTGTTGACGAATGGTGCGCGGGAGTGAATCCGGGAGTTCTGCGTGGTTTGTTTGCGACCCAAATATCCGTTATTTTGAGAACCGGCAGCGATATGCGCATTTTCCCATGTCCCGACAAACAACTTTATACACGACAAAAGCACATGTAGATTTATGTCACACAAAGAGGCAAAAAAGGTAGCAGCTCCGGTTGCAGACGCAAAAGTCGAAGCACCGAAGGCAACCGGTAAGCACGCAAAGAAGAATTAATTTTCTGTTGCGTACAGATTCGATGAACTGATGAGTTTGTGAACAGATGTGTGACACCCCGGATATCCGATGAGGATATCGAGCCTGCCACAGGCAGCCATGGGAGTGTTCCCCGGAGTTATTCCGGGAACACAAACATGAGCAAAGAGACTGTTTTTTCTGGTTTGTATGTTTCCGACGTGTGGTACAAGGATGGTGCGGAGGGTGAGCGGGAAAAAAAGGAGGTTAGAACCTGAGTTTTTTCCGTGTCTGTTCTTCGATGGTGAGGAAGGGGCGTGTGAGGTTGTGGTGGCGCATTGCTGCTGCTACTGCTGCCCGTGAGCATCCGAGTTCTCGTGCGATGGTGAGTACTTTTTTTCCG
>NZ_JAPTGB010000013.1 GCF_026891975.1 Methanocorpusculum petauri
TTCCACTCTGCTGGCTGCTGCTCTGGGATGAGCTGCTGCCGCCGGTCCACTTGGCATACAGGGTCATGTCGCTTGGGATGCCGTCGCTGAAGCTCCAGGCCTGGGTGCATGCCTCGTCTTTGTACCAGCCGGCAAAGGTGTAGCCGTCTTTGACGGGGTTGGCCGGTGCGGTGAGTTTGTCACCGTAGGAGAGGCCGGTTACGACGGAGAGAGTGGCACTTCCGTCGTTGAAGAGGACACGAAGTGCGCCGTCCATGTTGCCGGAGCCGGAGCCGCCGGAGCCGGAGCCGCCGGAGACCGGGGTATGGATCGGTGCGGGCGGTGCGGTGTATGCGGCAAGAACATAGCTGGAGAAACTATCACCCGTTACGGTGAATTCGTAGTAGTTATCGTTGTCAATCCATTGTCCGCGACCGTTGAGCGGTGTGCTGACTGTTCCGTCCGATTTATAGTGGAAGGCTTTGATCTTTTGCACGTCGCTCTCTTTGGTTCCGACAAGCTTCTGTATCTCACTCTTCGGAATCTTGAAGGTTACTTTGATGCCCTCGCTCTTGGAGACGTTGTTGTTAATCTTGGTAACATTGTCTCCGGTTGCGGTGATCATGGAGAGGAAGGTGTACTTGTTGGATTCAGAGAACGTCTCCTGAATTTTTTCCACAATGGTCTCGTTGAAAACCGGATCGATCGTTGGCAGGTAGTTGGTGACGTTTGCAAGGTTGATGACAATGCTGTAGCTTGTTTCCATTTTTGGAGACGCCGCAGGTGCTTCTTTGAAGGTTACATTTGCCATGGTGACATTTCCTTTGATACTGCCGCTTTCAGTCGTAGGTGCGGCCTCAAAGGTTACAACCATCACAACACCGGCATCTTCGTCTTCGATGGTCGCGATGTTGCTTTGAATTTCTATCGCACTCGAATTGGAAATGATTGTGCTACCATCATCTTGTTTCTCTACGTTAGACACAGGTAATTTAGGCTCAGCCGCCTGATAGACGGTGATGAGCATCGTTGCTTTTGCCTCGTTCGGGCCGGTTGCGGTGATGGTTGTCGTACCAACTGCCTTTGCGGTGTAGTTACCGTCCGCCCCAATGGTCAGAACACTGGTGTTGCTGGAAGACCATAATACGGATGTGCCCGCAGGAGTTACGGTGAACTTCTTTGCGGTTCCGGTTGTCTGGGTCGTGTTGCCCAGGTCAATGCCGGTGCCGTAGGGCGCGACGATCTTGAGATCAATGGTCTTGCCTTCGATCGTTAATCCGGAGGTGTCGAGCGTGATTGGGGTATTTGTGTTGGTCGTGATGTGGTTGACATACCCGGTCAGGGAAGTGAAGGTATTGTCTTCCTTGATGGTTCCTTTCAGGAAGTCCGTAAGCTCAGTTCCTACTGCGTTTGCACGCTGTGCGAATCCGACTGCATACAGTTTTCCGGTTGTGTTTGTGTTTTGAACCGTGTTCTTCTCCAGCGTCATGTTGACGGTGATGTTCACCGTTGCACTCATGGCTGCTTGGATGTTCTGGATGTACGCCTCAGCCGCCGTCATGGTGAGCGTGTTGTTGTTGATGGCGGTCTTTGTATTGCTCTTCGGCGGCGTGTAGTACAGCAGTCCGGTACGGTAGCTGGATTCAGCGGTGACTGTGTTATCACTGATTTCAGTGGTAAGGCTGGAGGTGTTTCCTGCGATGTACACACCAAATGCTGCATTTTTGTTTCCGGTCGAGTTCACCTTCAGTGTGTTTCCCTGAACGGTAAGGGTCTTTGCGTTGTCGGTCTGCGGTATGAACTTGACCGCATAGACGTAATTACTGCCGGTTGCGGTAATGGTGGATTTGTTTACGACAAGTGACACCTTTGGCCGTGCGAGAATGACGTCAAACTCCGGTGCGGTTGCACCGGTAACCGTAAGGGTACTTTCGGTAATGACAAGGTTGTTTGGTACGTTGGTCGGGTTAGCCGGCCAGTTTGCTACGAATGCTTTGATCAACGCATTCTGATCACCGCCCGTCGCTGTGACGTTGAGTTTTTTGAGCGTGACATCACCGGTTGCGGTGATGTTGATTGCACCGTTGGCAGGGATGCTGGATGCGGTGATCGATTTCTTGTCACCGTCGAAGGTGATGTTCTTGGAGATGACGATCGGATCGCTGCTCAGTGTAACTTCTTTCAGCTGGGTAACGGTGGCGCCATCGTCAACGTAGCTGTTCAGCGCTTTAGTCAGATTTGCATGCAGGGCAGGGATGGTACTACTACTACTACTATTCACTACCTTTGCTTCAGCATCGGCAGTGTTAAAGTTGCTTTTCCCCCAGACGCGTTTCTGTAATGCGTAATTCTCATCACCAATATACAGGTCATACGGCGTGTAGGAATTGGAGGAGGAGTGTACCGTTGCCTTGAGCCCGATCTGCTGATTATCATTCACGATGGGCAATGCATCCTTCAGTTCGGACATCTCATCGATCGTCAGGTTCGATGCGTACTGAACGTCCTTTCCGGAACTGACATCAATACTCTGAGTCCAGTTACTGTTCTGGATCGTGACGTTCGTGATGCTGACATTTGCACCATTGACGTTCAGACCACTGCCGGCACTGTCGTTCAGAATGAGATTTTCCAGTGTGATCGCGATGGAATCATTGGTATTGTATGCCTGAATACCGTGAGCTCCCAGGTTTGTGTTCTTCTCACCATCAGTACTTGTCGCAGCTGAAGTGGCATTACTTTCAAATCGGATGTTTTTCAGCGTGACAGTACCTCTGTCCCCCTTCCAGGTAGAATTATCAATCAGGAGCAGATTCTTTTGACCATTTGTACCAGACCATTTGTTCTCATTGGACAGAACTGCTGTAATTGTGTGATAATTATTACCACCACTGATCGTGACCGAGCGGTTTACGGTGATCTGGGAGGGTGCCTTGATGTCTTCTCCCAGATTGATTGTCGTAGGACCGGTACTATTCGAGAGATTTGCGATTAAATCCTCAAAGTTAGTGACTGTTACCGAGCTCCCGTCATTACTCTCCGCACTGACAGCTCCTGCCATCAGCGTACACACCAGCAGGAGCGCTGCGAGCAGCACCACACCGCGCCGCATCAGTCCTCCTGTATCACGGGGACATTTCATCCCATTCATTCGTTGCATCATAAAATACTCCATAGGATTACGCCGGACCGGTACCCGCAGAGCAGGAACAATTCAGTTCACGGAGATTGAATCCTATTGTAGAAGGATATAACGCGGAAAATTCTCTGATTGGATTTTTATCATATTTGCGCCGTGCGCACGAAAAATAAGACAATATTTGCGGCTCAAAAAAATCAGTGTGAGAAATGTCCGGGACGTTTCATTTCACGAAACGATTTTCAAAAAATGGAGGGAATAACGTCAATGCACAAGCAGCGGCATATTCAGATGAATCGGGAATACTATTATATCATAGTTGGTACTAAATACTACTACAACAGGATTCAATATTTGCGGAAGCCTCGTGAAAGTCGTGCGCGAACAAACCCCCAAAAACAGCAAAGATCACGACCGTATAATCGCAGATATATAATTTGTTTTTACCTGCGATTATGTTCTTCATCGTATTTAAATGTTTTCCCGCCAAAATTTCACCGAAAATCCCCCTTTTTCCCCAAAATTATAAATACCTCAGAAGTAAAACATCAAAATTGTCCCCGGACCCTATTAATTCCGGGCGGCAAAAACATCACCGAGGTGAACACAAAAAACCCCGAACCGCACAACCCCGGAACAGAAACAGATGTCTGCCCGATTTCCGCCACTCGAAAGGGAAAAAGGAACAGACACCTCTTCTTTATGATGTGAAACCACATCAACCTATCGGATCACCCTGCCGCTGAAGTCAGACTTCAGAAGTCAGACTTCAGCTGCACACACCACCCGGACACCACACAGGAAAAAAGTCCGCACACTCTTCAACACCCATGAATGTGCTCCGTGACAACGCTCTTGTGTACTATATTTGTTCTTCATTGAATAAATATGTTCATCAGTGTCAGTAAAAGAACCGCGAAAAAAAACGAAAAAAAACAGATGCCACAGAAGGAGACCCATCATACCCTCCCCTCCGCGCAGCTGACCTCTGACTTCTGAAGTCTGACGTCAGACCCGCATCACCACACACCACCTGTCATGAACACCCCGCAACTCCCCACCCGGAAACACCTCTACGCCTTCCTCAACGACGAAGAGTATCACACCCTCACCACCCTCATCGGCCGCATGGAATTCCCGACACTCAGCGCCTACATCACCGCAGTCTGCCGCACCACCCTCTACGGCTGGCAGACAAAGTATCACGTACCGTCCGGCGAACTTGACCCCGAAACCGCAGACTGGATCGCCTGGCACAAAAACCACATGACCAAAGAAGACCGCCTCCGGCAAACATACTTCGACATCCTCACCGACCTCGCCTTCCCCGTCATCGCCTCCCGCGGCGCGCAACTCGCCTTTCATTTATTACAGAACGAAATCGAGACAGCCATGGCAGAACAGGCCGGCATGCTGCCATCCTACGACCAGCTCAAAACCTGGACGCAGGTGTACGAAACCATCCACGCAGAACAACTCGGCAGACACCGCGCCGACCTCGCCCGCGACACAGCACAGGAAACCGAACACGAAATGATCTAAGGAAGTTGGTGTATCTTCAATGTGGCCAGAACACAGAAAAAGAAACGCGAATCGCGCTCGCCCCACAAACCGCATTTGCGTATCCTCGCTCTCCTTCCCGTCCGGGCGGACGGGTGGCGTTACTGTCGCACGGCAGAGCCGTGCTCCGTTCCCCTCTTCGGGGTCACTGTCGCACAGCAGAGCCGTGCTCCGCTCCCCCCTTCGTGGGTCGCTATCGCACGGCAGAGCCGTGCTCTCCTCCCCCTTTGAGGTCACTATCGCACGGCAGAGCCGTGCTCCACTCCCCCCTTCGGGGGTCGCTATCGCACAGCAGAACCGTGCTCCGCTCCCCCTTCGGGGTCGCTATCGCACAGCAGAACCGTGCTCCGCTCCCCCTTCGGGGTCGCTATCGCAAGCCCGGACGTTTTGCTCTCCTCCCCCTTCGGGGTCACTATCGCACGGCAGAACCGTGCTCCGCTCCCCCCTTCGTGGGTCACTATCGCACATGCAACGGCAATACTCGCGAAGCTCCCACTCATTCCGTATCCTGCCCGGCTTCGCGAGCATTTTTAGCCGTGGTTGCGACAGCAACGAGCAACCGCCCGGCTCCGGGCGGGCGAGAGCGGCGTAAAAAATGCGATGAGCGAAGCCGCGCCGTCAGGCGCATCTGCGTTATCTGCGTTATTCTTTCCTCATCCTGCCCCTATGAAGAAACCCGAACAACGGAAATACTCGCATCCCGCCACAAACCAAAGACACCCGACCATGACACACCACACCCGCCCCGGAAACCGCCTATGAATGAAGAACCCCTCCGCTACTACGGCCACACCTACTGCGGCACCGCCTTCACCCTCGGTCGCTATCGCACAGCAGAACCGTGCTCTCCTCCCCCTTTGGGGTCGCTATCGCACGGCAGAGCCGTGCTCCGCTCCCCCCTTCGTGGGTCGCTATCGCAAACGCGGCTAAAAATGCTTGCGAAGCCGACGCAGGATAGTAAATGAGTGGAAGCTTCGCGAGCATTTGCCGTCGCGTTTGCGACAGCAACGCCGCCCGTCCGCTCGGACGGGAAGGCGAGCGACGAATAGCAAATGCGATGAGCGAAGCACGCGGCGCGAAGCGACGCATCTGCGTTATCTGCGTTATTCTTTCCTCTTCCTGCCCCTATGAAGAAACCCGAACAACGGAAATACCCGCATCCCGCCACAAACCAAAGACACCCGATCATGACACACCACACCCGCCCCGGAAACCGTCTATGAATGAAGAACCCCTTCGCTACTACGGCGACACCTACTGCTGCCCCGCCTGCGGCACCGCCTTCACCCTCATCAGAAAAGAGATCACCGGCTGCGGCACCGGCACCCAGCACAACACACTCCGCTGCCCCGTCTGCACCGCAGACACCGCAATCCGCGTCAGCGACGAAGAACTCGCCCTCATCACCAGCTACATCAAACTCCGAAGCAAAGCACGCGACCTCATCCGCACCCGCACCCTCAATCAGACCACCAGACACCCATCAGGAACCAGACCATGACCTACACACCATTCGACCCGGAACCCTTCCTCACCATCACCCTCCCCCGCATCCACCCGCGCCCCAGTGACCCCTACGAAGCCGCCCTCCACAGCCGCGACCTCGCCTACATCTTCGAAGAATTCCACCTCAACTTCATCGAACAGTACCACAAAGACCTCGAACTCATCACCGGAGAAAACTGCGAAAGCGACGAATACCAGCTCATCCGAAGAACCAGAACCACCTGCAAAGTAAACATCCCCAAACTCCGAACCGACCACCCCGACCTCCATCAGCAACTCGTCTACCTCCGCGCAACCGACGCCGAAAAATTCCTCGGACGCCGCTACCTCTACACCGCAGCACGCGACCACGCCGGAGACCGCATCACCCGCTACGAACAGATAAACATCGACGACCTCAGAAAACACCTCACCCCCGCAGAACTCCCGCACTACCTCACCACAACCGAACGCCCCCTCACCCCCGAAATCATCACCCTCAGGAACACCCCATGACCTGGTACGACTACCCCCTCCTCCAAAACAGAGAACAACTCCGCCGCGAACTCCTCAGCGGAAAAAAAGTACTCACCATCGCACGAGAACTCGGATGCTCACGGGCAGCAGTAACAGCAGCAATGCGCCACCACAACCTCACACGCCCCTTCCTCACCATCGGAGAACAGACACGGAAAAAACTCAGGCTCTAACCCCCTTTTTTTCCCGCACCCCTCTGAAAAACACAAAAATGGACCCGGCGGGATTTGAACCCGCGGCATCTACGTTGCGAACGTAGCTATCTACCCCTGATATACGAGCCCGACAAAAAATATCGAGGGAAAAAATCCCATCAGAGAATAATCTCAATATCTAATTGTTCTGCCAATTCCTTATATCTGTTCCGAATCGTGACCTCCGTCACACCCGCAACATCCGCAACCTCGCGCTGCGTTCTCCGCTCTCCGGACAAAATCGACGAAATATAGATCGCCGCCGCCGCAACACCCGTCGGACCGCGCCCGCTCGTCAGCTCCCGCTCGCCCGCCTGCTTCAGAATCTCCATCGCACGCGACTGAACCTCGCCCTTCAGACCAAGACCCGAACAGAACCGCGGAACATAATCGCCCGGTGACGTCGGCAGCAGCTTCAGACCCAGCTCCCGGGAAATGAACCGGTACGTCCTGCCAATCTCCTTCCGCGAAACACGCGACACCTCAGCAATCTCATCCAGCGTTCTTGGCACATTACACTGACGGCATGCCGCATACAAAGCCGCCGCCGCAACACCCTCAATACTTCGCCCGCGGATCAGATTCTTATCCACCGCATCACGATACACAACCGCCGCCGTCTCACGCACATTTCTGGGAAGACCCAGAGCCGACGCCATACGATCCAGCTCCGACAGCGCAAACGCAAGATTCCGCTCCGTCGCATTCGACACCCTGATACGGCGCTGCCACTTCCGCAGCCGGTACAGCTGGGCACGATTCTTCGACGAAATCGCACGACCATAACTATCGCGGTTTCTCCAGTCGATCATCGTGGACAGACCCTTATCGTGAATCGTAAATGTCATCGGTGCGCCCACACGGGACCGCTTCATCCGCTGATCATGATCAAACGCGCGCCACTCCGGTCCACGGTCGATGAAATCATCATCCAGCACCAGACCACAGTGCTGACACACCAGCTCCGCCCGCTCATAATCATGAACAAGCTGCCGGCTGCCGCACTCCGGACACACCGTTGCAGTCGCATCACTACCGCCCTGCTTCTCCTTCACCTTCTCCACAGCGGTACTCTGCCGCTGCTTCATCTTTTCGCGCTCCTCTTTTAACTGTCTCAGTTTCTCGATTTCTTTTTCCATATTGAACCTCCGGTCTTCGGGTAGCGGGAATCTCCCTCCCCCCTGTATCCGGATACCTGACGGCGTTTTTTCGGCAGATCCGGCTTTGAACCGGGAACAACATACAAACTGTCCCCGACCCCTGCCAGAACACCGTCATTGCACAAAACGGTAAGATAGGGCCGTGCAACACTCCCGTAGAGATCAACAATCTTCCCTACAGTGCGGCTCTCTGCATCTGCAACCTCTGAATACAAAGGCGGAAGCTGTCCGGCATCACTCCTGAGA
This sequence comes from Methanocorpusculum petauri, assembly GCF_026891975.1. Lineage (GTDB taxonomy): Archaea > Halobacteriota > Methanomicrobia > Methanomicrobiales > Methanocorpusculaceae > Methanocorpusculum > Methanocorpusculum petauri. Next base: position 8,301 of record NZ_JAPTGB010000013.1, read on the forward strand.
ACAAGCAGCCTTCTCCCAAGAACTGCCGTAACTTCTCCTGCAAACTTCACAAATCAGCCTCAAATATCATACCGCATATATTGCAGACCCGCATGGAATCAAACCACAGGGTATATATGCAATATATTATACTGACAAACTTGTATAAAAATGTTCTCCAGAATTGTAAAATAATGGTTATGAAGAAAACAAAGAATCATAGGATTGGGAAAGAACTCTCTTTGCCTCCTCCTCACTCATCCCTGCCCCGCGTGCAACCAGATACCGCATGCGTTCACTCAGCAGATCCCCCGGTCCGTGCGCATCCGACTCCACCACAACCTCCGCACCCGCGCGGCGCGCTGCTGACAACACATGCCCGTTCGTACGGTTGTGTCCCCCGCGTGACGTAACCTCAAGAAACACACCATTCCTCGCTGCAAGGCGGGCATCCTCATCCGTAATCAGGCCGGGATGTGCCAGAACATCCACATAAGCACTTGAAATTGCCGCTGCATTCGTTCCCGGCGCAACAGGCTCTGCAATTGTCTCCCCGTGCACAACCACAACCTCCGCACCAAGACCTTTCGCATACTCCGCCAACTCATCAATCTGATCCGGCGGCACATGCGTAATCTCAATCCCCGAATACAACCGAATCCCGTACAACTCCGCAGACCGCTTCACCGCCTCCTCAGCGCGGATTAACTCCTCCACATTGGAAAAATCCGCATGATCCGAAATTGCCATCTCCGTATATCCCAGAACCGCCATCCGCCGGATTAACTCCGTCGGCAGCAGCTCCCCGTCACTCATCGTCGTATGACAGTGAAAATCGTACATCGATCACCTCCCGCTCAGCCTGTGGGCAACTTTTTGGAGCAGCTCCTCTTTACTCCCCTCATACTCAACCCGCAGCCTGCCGTCACCGGAAAACCAGTGTGCCGGATGCCGCACATCCCGCTCCTCATCAAGCACCGCAACATCGCACTGCTTCGCTGCCCGCGCAACCTGCGCAAGATTCGGTGACACAACCGCAAGCGTCTTTGCCACACGTCGTCCCTCGGATCGGGTCAGTTCCGCATTAAAATAGCAGGGATAAAGAAATCGAATTGCCATGAATACTACACTATTGGGCGTGAAAATCTATAAGGTAATTGGGGCTTTGCTCCAAAAGTCCAAACTTGTTCAGAATGTCTGAAAGGCTTTTGATTGGATAACTCGGGACTCTCTCACGGTGATTTTACTTGGAATAACCACATGCAGAGATATGTTCGAAAATCTTCGGCACATGGTTACTCCAAAAAACCAAAATCAAAATATTTTTATTCAGAGATTTTTGATCCTGCAATTCGAGACAATTCAGACTTTTGGAACAAAACCGGTACTTGCCGGTCCGTCGAAAAAATATTAATTGGATACAATCCCTCTCCGGTTACGGAATAGCCGCATACTCGTACACTCCTCCCTCCTCCCCGGTCGTAACGATCGCAGCCGGCATCATTGACCCTGTCTCACAGGACATAATTGCATTCTCTACCGGATAACTGATCATATCAACATCAATTACTGCAAATTCAGGATCACTGTCCCGGAAAAAGGGACGAAGCTCCGCATGTTCGGGGATCTCCTCATGCCCGGGAACCGGAACCTGCGTCATAGAGACAACATTGGGATTGTCCGGATCAACCCTGACAATTATCAGATGGTCCTCATCCTCCGCTGCCATCGCCGGAATCGCCAGAATGGACAGCGCAAGCAGAAAAACCGCAAGTTTTGAGAACATATTCATGATTTAGCGCATCTCCTGTATGATTGTGTAAGGGTGTATGGTATGTATTTGGGTGCCAGAATGTTTCTGACACTAAGTAGTAGATCGTCTATGTTAATATAGTTTTACATTTTGTTGAATTTTGATTACCTTATGTTGGGTGATGCTAACCAAAAACATATTTTTAACCTCGTTGGTATGACGCACTCATACACATCAGGAACAGTGTATCTATAAACCAGACGCACACCAATAGTACTCCCATGCACCACGTGGATGTTCACATGGAGGCCGAGATTTACGGCGCCAACAACCGTCTCGCAGAACACAACGCAGAACACTTCAAAGCACACAATGTTCGCGCATTCGATCTCCTCGGAGCAATCGGCTCGGGCAAAACCTCGCTTATTGAACAGATCGTCCCCGAACTCAAAAAGCGCAACCTCAATACCGCCGCAATCGCAGGAGACGTCTACGGTGACGACGACTTCCAGCGAATCGTCAAAACCGGCATCCCTGCCTTCAACGCAAACACCGGAAAAGAGTGCCACCTGGACGCGCACCTCGTCCACCATGCCCTTGACCACATGAACCTCGACGGCATCGACATCATCTTCATCGAAAACGTCGGCAACATGGTATGCCCGACCGATTTCAAGCTCGGCGCAGAGAAGCGCATCGTTGTCATCTCCACCACCGAAGGCGACGACGTCGTCAACAAACATCCGATGATGTTTCGGGACTGCCAGATTACCGTCATCAACAAAGTCGACCTCGCCGAAGCCGTCGGCTGCAACGTAGAACGGATGATCACCGATATCAAACGCTACAACCCCGAAATGATCATCATCAAGACCAACCTCCGCAAAGGAGACGGTGTAGCCGAAGTTGCCGATGCCATCCTTGCCTAACGGAATTTAAATATCCGGAAAGCCTATACATATAGGACTCTGGAAAAGACTGAGATGATCCGGACCGGACCGTTCCGAACCGGATCACCCGTCCTCAAGTAGTAATTACTGCTTTCGGGCGTTCAATCAGAGAAACAAATTATTGGAGATATTAATTCATGCTTTGGCAAGGAAGATCAGTAAGAAAGTCCACCGGTGGCCGTTACCACGCCAACCGCGGCAAAAAGCGGTTTGAAATTGGCAGATCCCCGGCAGACACCATTATCGGAGAAACCCGGGTAAAAACCATCAGAGTAACCGGCGGCAACACGAAAGTCCGTGCACTCCGCTGTGAGTACGCAAACGTCAGTGACAAAAAGACCGGAAAGGTCCAGAAAGTCAAGATCAACTCTGTTGCAGAAAATGCCGCAAACCCGAACTATGTTCGCCGGAACCTGATGACCAAGGGCGCAATCATTGCAACCGACCTCGGTAAAGCCCGTATCGTCAGCCGCCCGGGTCAGGACGGCGTTATCAACGCAGTCCTGCTCGAATAAACAAAATACTTTTTTTTCTTTTCCTGCCCATTCACAGCAAAATATACTTATCCATAGCGGTGCCCAATATCTGATATATGAGAAGAGTGTCCTATCAGTTTCCCAACCGCTGCGATCTTGAGTTTGAAACAGACGTTCCCTTCGCAGTATTTCTGAACGCCGTTGAATCCCTTGCCGGACGGCAGGACAACTTCAGAACCGGTGCCGGACCCATCAAACGTGAAATCTCCGTCTTCCTTGCCCATGACCGGCTTGGTTTTGAAAAGATTGAACCCGGCGCAAACATCAGCAAAACCACCACAGATGCCGCAGACATCCTCATAACCCTTACCGACACCCTGCTGAAAGCCTCCGGAAACGTTCCCTTAAACGATCACCGGTTCATGATCCGTTCCATGGAAAAAGGAGCGCGTACCGAAATCTTCATCACCAAATCCCCCTCCATCGAAGGATTCGATGCCATGGACATGAAAAAAATGATTCTCGGGGCACTTGCGTGACCGAACTGGAAACAACGGTTGCTGCACCCTTCCGGCACGGAAGAAAAGACCGTCTCAGCAAGATGGAACTGGTATTTTACTATGTGCAGGACAAACGGTGGATGAGCCAGGATCAGGCAAAAAAACTGATCGATCTCGCCGCAAAACGCGGTCTTCTCATCAAAGACGGGGAGGAAAACATCTACCGCTGTGCCTCCTCTCTTGCGGATGTTGCTATACCCCTGGGATTCCGTCCCGGTGACGAAATCTTCGCCGAAACCGAAGAACAGGACCCGATCGAGGCTCTGATCGATGACATTGCCGCAGCAACCGGTAAAACGAGAAAAGACCTTGCCGCAGAGATGCAGGAAATAGCAGGACACTTCGACAACCTCCTTGTCCCGGAAGCCTCCGTCATCCTTCTTGCAAAAAAATACGATGTCAGTACTGCTGCCTACCTGCCTGCCCTTCGCGCGGCAATGCACGAGGGGCCGTAACTTTTTTTGATTTTTTTTCTTGAAAAAAACCTGCAGCACACCTCTCTTCGAAAAACTTCTCCCAACGGTATCCGTCTGTATTGTACCACAGAACATCTTTCGTGAAAAACTCCCGGATTCCGGCAAAATCAGCAAGAGAAGAAGAGAAAAAGTATTGAGAGAGAATTACTCTGCCGCTGCTTCTTCAGCAGGGGCAAAGATCTCTGCGACCGGCTTTTCGCCGTAGGTGGAGATTTTCGCGTTTACCTGAACAAAGTCAGCTGCGATCTCATTACCGCGCTGGCCCTTTCTTCTCCGCTCACCATTGTGGGTTGCATGGAAACCAAATCCATCGGAAAGGAGAAGGTTTCTTCTGCCGTTTCCCGGGAGGTCCGGACGTGCCGGGGTTCCGGTTTTGTCCGAGCCGCCGGTGATTGTAATCTTATAACCATTCAGACCAAACGGAGCGCCGTCAACCTCGGTGCCAATCTTCTTTCCCAGAAGTGCACCCGCAGCTGCGCCCGTGGCATCTATTTTGTACGAAAGACCCGTTTTCGGGTCTGACAGTACGACCTTAAAGTCTACCATTGTATTAGCACATCTCCTCGATATCAATAGGATGCCGAAGTACCCATATAGTTAGTCTCTTCCCATTTATACTACTTCCCCCAGAAGGGCTGGGTCTTGCGGAAGATATTGGTGTACTCCTCCAGCGCCTCCTGCGTACCTGCATTTAAATGGGACAACATTTCCGTCTCCAGGACCTTCACATGCCGCTCGGGCACAGCAACGTAAAGCGTCTCGCCAACATCGATTTGCCGCCCGATCGTAACACCATCAATTGAAACCGCAACCTCAACTCCCTCCTTGGCTTCCTGGATGTTTTCCTTGTTGAGCTTAATCTGTTTGATCTCGCCCACTACTTTGCCCTCGCGCGTCGCCACATGTACATGCGGTCGGAGAATGCCGCCCAGGACCCGCACACCCACAACTGCAGGCCCGCTCTGACGGAACACACAATCGGGCAGAATGGAAAACTTCGCCGGAAGGACAACCGTTTCAAACTGTTTCGCCTCTCGTGCGCGAGTCAGTTCATCACGCCAGTCAATGTAGTCATCAATGAGTTTGTAAATGACGCGGTTGGAGAAGATCTTCACATCAACCTCCTCATCGCGGATCATCGCATCCGCATCGGGCAGCAGGGGGACGTTGAAACAGAGCACCGTCTTGTAGAGCTCATCCTTCATCACGCTGATCTCGATTAAATCATGGCGGCTGACCGGACCCACCTCTGCACGCATAATCGGGATGTTCTTCTCCTCAAGTTCTTTGGAGAGTGCTTCAAGCGCGCCGATGGTATCAGCGCGAACTGTGATACCGATCTCAGAAAGCTTCACATTGATCTCCTGCATCTCCTCTTCTATCCTGGCGAGCATCTCATCGCGGTCTCCGCGAATCACGCGGACCGGTGAACCTGCAATAATGTTCTCCAGATTTGGCGCGGTGATCTTTACCCCGGCCGCTGCCGTTACTGACTTCACGCGCTGGAACCGGTCTTCAATCAGAATCTCCTTCATCGGTCGCGGCTGAAGAAGCGCCCGGACTTTTGTGGCAATTGCCCCCTCGGCACCGGCGATCGCAATCTCATCGCCGACACTGATGATACCATCGTAGAGGATCACATCAAGCGTTGTACCAAGACCCTTCTCCTCTTTGACCTCAAGCACTGTACCGATGCCGGGACCTTCGACGGTGGTCTTGAGACCCTCGGTTAAGAACCGTTGGGCAAGACCGATCATCACCATCAGCAGATCGCCGATACCTTCGCCGGTCATACTGCTTACCGGCACGATCACCAGATTGCGCTGGAAATCACTCACGCGGTCGAACCGTTCGGAGTTGAACCCCATCTCGGAAAGTTTTCCGACCAGTTCATAGACACGGTTCTCGCATTCGGTCTGTACGCGCTCGTTCTGGTTTTTGTAGGACTTCATAAACGATGCGTTCTCCATCGGCCGCCAGCCGGGGATACGATCGATCTTCGTTGCTGCAATCACAAACGGGGTCTTGCAGTTCCGGAGAATCTGGAGTGCCTCAACCGTCTGCTGCTTGAATCCTTCATTGACATCCACCACTAAAATTGCAATGTCGGCAAGTGCGCCGCCGCGGGCGCGGAGCGTGGTGAATGCGTGATGCCCCGGTGTGTCGATAAAGAGAAGACCGGGGACATTCGTCTTCATCTTTCCAAGATCACCGCTCATCTTCTGAATCGAGCCGATCGGGATCATCGTTGCACCGATATGCTGGGTAATTGCCCCGGCTTCGCCTGCGACAACACGCGATCCCCGGATACGATCCAGAAGTGATGTCTTCCCGTGATCCACGTGCCCCAACACGCAGACAATGGGGGTGCGGATATGTTCTGCTGCCATTTCTCTTTTCCCTCCTCTCTGATTGTGAAAAACAGAGATAAAAACTACGTAAGTATTGGCAGTGGTCAGTAATAAACGTAAATGGCGATGTGGCCGTCATCTAAAAGATATGTTAATATTTGGGGACGCCCTATGTAGTAGAGTGTTTCATACGGCGGTATGAAACCAACTCAACTTGTTCCAGATATGCTGGTTTTCAGGCTAAGGTAGGGTAGCTGGACATCCTATAGGACTGTGGATCCTTTGACCCGGGTTCGAGTCCCGGCCTTGGCCCTTTGGTATTTTTTCCTTTTTGAAATTTTTCTGATATCATAATGTTCCGTCCTGTTGCTTCTGTGAATTTTTCCGGACAAGCAGTTCAGTGGTTTGCTTTCTCTCCTGCTGTCCGCGATACCGGCTGCCTCTTTTGGCTTCTGATCTTACATATGGGGTAATGCCAGTATATGTCAGTATTTTACAATATACTTACATATTATTTATGATCAGATGTCGATTATTTGGTTATGATTTATTTTATGCAATTCATATGTCTAACATCTTCATTTTTTATTACGTATGTGTTACGTTTTCAGGATTCGATCTGGTGGTGTGAGGGTTTCATGCGCGAATGATCTTCGCGTGTGGTTCTGTCCTGCTCATTTGAATGTTGGGTTAATGGATCTATTTTGTGAAACCAGATCGTTATTTTTCTAAAATAGAATTTTCTCGTTCATGGAAATTATCTGATCGTGTGAATGTGTCTGTTTTACTGAGGGGTAGTTGTGTTAAAAATATGTACTTTATATTATTAACATTATTTCACACGATTTGATGATCATTATATATAGTATGGTAGCACGATCTTTTACTGTTATGCGATGTAATTTTCAATGCAGATCACATTCTGATCAGAGTTATGAATACTCATGGAGCGGGCTTGTGGTCCTTCTGTTGTTTGCTCTGATGTTCTGCGGTCTGGTATCTGTGGTATCCGCAGCAGAACCCTGGGATGGATCATCGGTAAACCTGACATGGTACGAGGACGAACGGGCAGCGGGGCACGGCTCCGCGACAAACCCGTTCTGCATCTATGACGCCGATAGTTTTGCCGCGTTTGCACGGAAAGTGAACACAGGAACGGATTTTAAGGACGAGAAGATCATCCTGTGTGCAGATATAGATCTGGGAAACGAAAAGTGGGAACCTATTGGTTCGAAGTCAGAAACGCAGTTTCGCGGTTCCTTTGACGGTACCAATCATATCATAACCAACCTGTATGTGAAACACGATAATCTGTATGGTCACGCGTTTGCCGGTCTGTTTGGCTGTGTAGATCGCGGTACCATCCAAAATCTGGATCTGAACCGGGTTAATATCTCTGTACAAGCAAACCAAGTCTGCCATGTCGGAGGATTGGTTGGATATGCCTACCGTAGTAAGATATCTTCATGTTCAGTCAACGACGGGTACATAAAAGGAGTATCGACCACCGGGAACTGCTTCGTCGGAGGACTGGTTGGGATAATAGGAGGTGGAGGCGTGGACAGAGCAGTTGTAGGTTCCTATGCTGCAGTAGCGGTAATGGGAATAACTGAGAGGGGGACCGAGATGTGTTGCGGGGGGTTGATTGGCAAGAGCGGAGTCGACGTTTGGAACTGTTATGCCATTGGTAACGTGACCGGCCTACCATCCACAGCGTCCCCAAATGTCTATGCCGGCGGGTTGATAGGATCCATTGATCAGACCAGTGTGATTCAGGTCCGAAACAGTTACGCCGCCGGAAATGTGGTGATATTTTCCTCTCGTCTGAATAAGGACGTACGCGTTGGCGGGCTGGTAGGAAACTGGGTGGCCAATAACAGGATAGACAATTGTTTTGCGCTGAATCAAGCAATTGCAGGAGTGACGGGTAATCCCGGTACAGGGGGTGTGATGAAAGGGAGAATAGTACCCCTGGCCCATTCAGATTCAACCCTGAGCAACCTGTTTGCGGGACGATGGATGGTAGTTAATGTAAATGGTGCGCCGGGCTATCTAAGCACTGCAGCGAAGACCAAATCGGGTGCAAACGGAGAATCTGTCGCCCTGAACCCGAAGCTGTATCGCAATGAAGTATTTTTCCGTTCTGTAATCAATACTGGTCAGTATCGGTCGGATTATGAGAAGTACTGGATGCTGTCTACCGCTGATCCCACCTATCCGTATCCGGTACTCAAAAATCGTCCTCAACCAGCGATACCCGGAACCGCGCTGATACCGTATTACAACGTTACCCTGGACACCGTGAGCAATGGATTTACCGGCCATATGACACGGACCCCGGATGATCCCCTTGGTGTTATGGATGGACGGAATGTCACGATACAAATCCATCCGGACATCGGAAGCAAATTTTCCAAACTTGTGGATAACAACGCGGATGTCACATCGCAGGTACGTGCGAACCAAACGTATAGAATTCAGGACATCCAAAGTAATCACCGGCTCAGTGTCACCTTTGCTGAAGCACCAACCTATCCCCTAATGGTCATAAACGGCACGGCGGAAACTTCATCAGGTAAATTCTATGCCGGAGCGAACATCACTGTCACCGCGAACACCATTCCCAGGAAGGTATTTTCCCACTGGACAGCTGAGGGAATCACGCTGAGCGCGGAAAATCTCTCTGCTAAGAACTTCACCTTTGTAATGCCCAATCAGACGGTAACCCTTACCGCAACCTACACCGACGCCCCGAAGTTTTCCGTACAGGTCACCAACGGCACGCTTGTGGGTGGTAATACCTCTGGTCTGTTCTATGCCGGTGACCAGATCATCGCCATTGCGGATCTCTCCAAAGGTGACTTCTACAGATGGAATGTAACGGGTCTGAAGAATCTGCTGGACGAGGAGAAACGCCCGGTGTATCTTTTCACAATGCCGGAGAATAATGTCACGGTTGAGGCGATCTATAAGGGAGAGCTGAGTAAACACACGGTTACGGTCGTGAATGCCACTATTAGCGGACATACCGGGGATGTCGCCTCGCATTATCCCTATGAGATGATAACGGTAACCGCAAAATCCATACCGGGCAAAACATTCTCCGGATGGAACGTAACCGGCCTTACACTGGATACGGATCAGCGGATGCAATCCACATTCTCGTTCAGGATGCCCCAGACGGATGTAGTCCTTGAAGCAACATATACGGATACCCCGAAGTTCACAGTTACGATCACCAACGGCACGTTTGCAGACGGCTCCACCTCCGGTCTGTTCTCTGCCGGAGATACCATCACTGTCACAGCGGATGTTCCTGTATTCGGTACTCTGTTCTCCAGATGGATCGTAACGGGTCTCATATCGGACACCTTCGATCTTACGCAGTCGCCGTTCACGTTTACCATGCCTGCGCAGAATGTGACGCTTGCAGCAGCATACGTGGAATCTCCGAAGTTTTCCGTACAGGTCACGAACGGCACGCTTGCGGACGGTTCCACCTCCGGTATGTTCTATGCCGGAGAAAACATTACCGTCACGGCGAATACCCCTCCCGGAACCGTATTCCTCAGATGGTTCGGACACGGACTTCAAGTGGATCTCGCATCCCAGGCTCAGTCACCGTTCACGTTCACGATGCCTGCCCACAATGTGACACTTGAAGCGCAATATGTCCCCAAAATGACATACACTGTTGTGGTTTTAGACGGAATCATTTCCGACACCAACGGGAGTACATTTGGGAATTATTACCCGGGCGAAACAGTCACGGTCACTGCAAACCCGCCCGATAGTATCAATAAAATATTCTCTCACTGGACAGTTCAGGGACTCACTCTGCGTCCTAATCTGCTTGAATACTCCACCCTGACATTCACGATGCCGCGTGGTTCTGTGGTGATAAGTGCAACGTACGTGGAAGCTCCGAAGTTTTCCGTACAGGTCACGAACGGCACGCTTGTGGGTGGTGGGACCTCCGGCATGTTCTATGCAGGTGAAGAGATCACGGTTACCGCTGATGCCCCGTCAGTTGGTACTGCATTTTCCTGCTGGAATGCGACCGGTGTTGTACTGGAAACCTCCCAGTGTATGCAGTCACCGATCACGTTTACCATGCCCGAACAGAACGTGACGCTTGCAGCGACGTATCGTGGTGCTGCACAGTTCTCTATTATGGTTATCAACGGGACTCTTGAGGACGACTCTGTCTCAGGCGCATTTTATGCGGGTGAAACGGTCACCGTTACCGCTGCCGCTCCGGCGGTTGGCAAAACCTTTACCGGGTGGAATGTGACCGGTGTTGTACTGGATAGTTCTCAACGTACCCATTCCCCACTCACGTTTACCATGCCTGCCAACGATGTGACTCTTGAAGCAACGTATGCCGCTGATGATCAGTACGCTGTTACAGTCTTAAGTGGCGGCACCATTTCCATGCCCGACGGAAATGTGAATCACGGCATGTTCTATGCGGGTGAAGAGGTCACTCTCATTGCAGATCCTCCCTCCGTTGGTAAAAAATTCTCGCACTGGAAGGTACTCAGCAACCCCGGTTCTTTCAAACTCAGTTCTGCCGTACTTGCAAACTCTTCCCTGACGTTCACGATGCCGCGTGGTTCTGTGGTGATAAGTGCAACGTACGTGGAATCTCCGAAGTTTTCCGTACAGGTCACCAACGGCACGCTTGTGGATGGTGGGACCTCCGGCATGTTCTATGCTGGAGAAAACATTACTGTCACGGCGAATACCACCGTCGGGAAATCATTCTTTGAATGGATCGTTACCGGTCTCACGCTGGGGACAGAGGAACGGAACTCGTCTCAGATAATCTTCACGATGCCGGAAAATGATGTAACACTTGATGCAACGTACATAGATTCCATGGTCGTTGATCCGAGCACCCCTACCGCGACCGAATCTCCGACCCCTACCGCGACCGAGTCTCCAACACCTACCGAGACCGAGTCTCCGACTCCTACCGCGACCGAATCTCCGACCCCTACTGCGACCGAGTCTCCGACCCCCACTGAGACTGAGTCTCCGACCCCCACTGCGACCGAGTCTCCGACTCCTACCGCGACCGAATCTCCGACTCCAACTGCGACCGAGTCTCCGACTCCTACCGCGACCGAATCTCCAACCCCTACCGAGACCGAATCTCCAACACCTACCTCGACCGAGTCTCCGACTCCAACTGCGACCGAGTCTCCAACACCTACCTCGACCGAGTCTCCAACACCTACCTCGACCGAGTCTCCAACACCTACCTCGACCGAGTCTCCGACTCCTACCTCGACCGAGTCTCCGACTCCTACCGTGACTGTGTCGCCAACACCTACCGTGACTGTGTCGCCAACACCTACCAGTACCAGCAATGTTCTCCCGATCGCAACTGGTGCTGCCACCCCCTCTGCCACACGTACAACTGCCGGAGGATCCGGGTCAGGCAACATGAACAATGCTTTCCGTGTCCTCTTTGACACCCAGGGAGGTACTTTCATTCCCCCGCAGACCTCTCTCTCGTATGGGGATGTTGTTACTCGTCCCCCCTCTCCCGAAAAGAACGGATACATCTTTGCAGGATGGTATCAGGATCAGGACTGTACCAAACGATGGAATTTTGCGGCTTTCCTCCCCGGTGACCTGACATTGTACGCCAAATGGATTAAGATCTCCACCGCAACTACAACAGCAACATCCGCAGCCAAACTCACCGGAACTCTCACCGTCACCCAGACCACTGTTGCAACCGCGACACCGATGGAAACACAATCAACACGTTCCCCGCTCAAACAGATCCCTGTTCCTCTTGCCGGAGTTCTGGTCGGTCTTCTTGCAGCAGGAATACTTGTACAGAGGAGATCCTAATCCAATTTTTTCCGGATTCATTTTTCGGGGAGGCAGCACAGCCAGAGGCACAGGGTATGCCTAAATTGCAAACGGAACAACTGGACACATCACTACAGAATTCATACCACACAAACATTTGGATGGACTCCAAAGCCTCATTCACTAAAATTCATCCCGTAGCAATACACACTCCGGACATACCCGCCGAAACTGGATATATGTAACCTGAACTGAATCGTGGACCCCTCATCAGAGTTTACAGAGTTTACACTCCTGACTTCCGCAGGGAATATTATCAATCTTCCATTTCAGGGCCCAGTATTTAATTCCCCGCACCACCTTCATCAGTTCAATCCCGCTCTCCGTCAGCGTGTACTCGGAACGTATCGGAACAACAGTTGCATCAATCGTTTTTGACACAATCCCTTCCGCCTCCAGCTCCTGTAACCGCTCGGAAAGAACCTTCGCCGTAATCTCCGGCAGCCGATCCTTCAGCTCTGAAAACCTTCGGGTATAGTTATCCCCCTTAAACAGCTCAAGAATAATTAACAACGTCCATTTCTTCGTCAGATACCGGACGGTCAGGTTCACGGTACAGAACTCATCCATACAAAAAGATGGGGCGTATACCCCTATCTACCTTCGTATCTTTTTGATACCAGATGTAAAAATCATTCAAGCTCAAACGCACCCGTGTACAGCTGATAGTACTTCCCTTTCTGTGCAATCAGTGTCTCATGATTGCCGCGTTCAATGACTCTGCCATTTTCCAAAACCAGAATCACGTCCGCATTGTGAATCGTCGAAAGCCGGTGGGCAATCACAAATACCGTTCTTCCTCTCATCAGCGAGTCCATACCCGCCTGCACAATCGCCTCCGTCCGGGTATCAATACTGGAAGTCGCCTCATCCAGAATCATCACCGGCGGGTTCGCCACCGCCGCCCGTGCAATTGAGAGCAGCTGCCGCTGTCCCTGCGACAAACTGCCGCCATCCCCTTCCAGCATCGTCGCATACCCGTCCGGCAGCATGCGGATAAACTCATCCGCGTTCGCAAGCTTCGCTGCCGCATACACATCCTCATCGGTCGCATTCAGCTTCCCGTACCGGATATTTTCCATCACAGTTCCGGTAAAGAGATTCGTATCCTGCAGAACCATCCCCAGTGACCACCGCAGATCACTCTTTTTTATTCTGGTCACATCAATGCCGTCATAGAGAATCTTCCCGGCATAAATATCATAGAACCGGTTAATGAGATTCGTGATCGTCGTCTTGCCCGCACCCGTCGCACCGACGAACGCCACCTTCTGCCCCGGCTTTGCATACAGGGAGACATCGTGCAGAACCTCCTTTTCCGGCGTGTAGCCAAAACTCACCTGCGAAAACCGCACGTCTCCTTTCAGTTCTGTATAGACCGTGCCTGATTCGGTCTCCTCCTTCCATGCCCAGAGCGTCGTCTCGTCCAGTGTCTCCACCAGACCCCCCTCCTCCCGCCTCACATTCACCAGCCGGACAGTTCCCGCATCGTCTTCAACCGGCTCATCCATCAACTGGAAGATACGCTCTGCCCCGGCAAGCGCCATCACCACCGCACTGATCTGCTGGGACACCTGACTGACCGGCATCATAAAACTCCTGCTTAACAGCAGGAATGCCGCAATCGCCCCAAGTGTCAGACCGCCGACCCCAAGAAGTGCAAGTGCTCCGCCAAGGATTGCCACCAGCACATACTGGATGTTGCCGATGTTTGCCACCACCGGCATGAAAATATTGGCAAACGTGTTCGCCGACGTCGCATGACCGCACAGCTCTGTATTCATCGCATCAAACTCTGCCTTTGCCGTGCCCTCATGGCAGAACACCTTCACCACCTTCTGGCCTCCCATGATCTCCTCAATGTAGCCGTTCACTACACCAAGCGACTCCTGCTGCCGGATAAAGTACGTCGCACTCTTTGTGCCGATGTACTTGGTTACAAAGAACAGCACACCCACCATAAAGAGCACCAGAATTGTCAGATGCCCGCTCGTGTACACCATCGCCGCAAACACTACGACGATCGTCACTACAGACGAGAACACCTGCGGAATACTCTGCGAGATCATCTGCCGCAGGGTATCTGTATCATTGGTGTAACGGCTCATCACATCACCGAAGGTGTGCGTATCAAAGTAGCTGACCGGCAGCTTCTGCATATGCGAAAACATCCGATCCCGGATTTTCTTCAGCATCCCCTGGGCAATGACTACCATCAACCTCGTATAGACAAATGTTGCTGCAACACCCGCAGCATAGATCACGGCCATGAAAAAAATTGCCGTGAGGAGTCCGGTAAACACCGGATATTCCATCCCGAGAAGCGGTGTGATGTACTCGTCTATAAGTACCTCCATAAACAGTGAACTGACAACACCTGCAAGAGCACTGAGAACAATGCACACCAGAACAACGGCAAATCGTACCCGGTCCATACCCGTCAGGTAGCTGAACAGCCGCTTAACCGTCCTTCCTGCATCCTGCGGACCTCCTCCGGCAAACTGTCCCGGACGCACGTGTCTCCCTCCCATCGGCGGCATTACACATCATCCCCCTTCATCTGGGAACGGTACATCTCCCGGTATATCGCATTGTTCTGCAGCAGTTCCTCATGGGTCCCCAAAGCACAGATGCGGCCCGCATCCATGACCAGGATCATGTCCGCATCCTGTACCGACGCAATTCTCTGGGCGATAATGAGTTTCGTTGTCTCAGGAATCTCGGTTTTGAAGGCCTGCCGGATCTGTGCATCCGTTCTGGTATCAACCGCGCTCGTTGAATCGTCCAAAATGAGAATTTTCGGTTTTCTCAGCAGTGCCCGTGCAATACAGAGCCGCTGCTTCTGGCCGCCGGAGAAGTTTGAACCTCCCTGCTCCACCCGTGTGTCGTACCTGTCCGGCAGTGTCCCGATGAACTCGTCCGCTTTTGCCATCCTGCATGCGCGGACAATCTCCTCCTCGGTCGCATCGGGATTTCCCCACCGGAGATTGTCGCGAACGGTTCCTGAAAACAGCACATTTTTCTGCAGAACCATCGCAACCGCATCCCGCAGGGTATTGAGGTCATACTCCCGCACATCCACTCCGCCGACAAGGACCGTTCCTTTCGTAGTGTCATACAGTCGGGGTATCAGCTGAACCAGCGTTGACTTTGCACTTCCGGTACCGCCGAGAATACCGACCGTTTCACCTGCATGTATTTTCAGACTGATGTCCTTGAGAACTTCCCGATCGGTATCCTTTGTGTACCGGAATCCGACATCGCGGAACTCAACGTCGCCGTTTGCAACGGTGAAGATCGGATCCGCAGGGTTGGTTAAGTCCACCTCTTCATCCAGAACCTCCACAATTCTCCGGGATGATGCCTGCGCCATCGTGATCATCACAAAGACCATGGCAAGCATCATGAGACTCATCAGAATCTGCATGGAGTACGAGATCAGACTCACCAGCTCTCCGGTCGTCAGACTTCCAAGAACGATGAACTGCGCCCCGAACCATGAGATGAGAAGAATACTTGCATAGACGACTGCCTGCATCAAAGGACTCGTGAATGCGAGGATCTTTTCCGCATGTGAGAAGTAGCCGTAGATGGAGGCTGAGACATTGCGGAACTTTTTAATCTCATAGTCTTCCCGGACATAGGACTTCACCACACGAATACCGCGAAGATTTTCCCGTACCACTTTGTTGAGAG
The DNA here is from genome assembly GCF_026891975.1 of Methanocorpusculum petauri. GTDB lineage: Archaea > Halobacteriota > Methanomicrobia > Methanomicrobiales > Methanocorpusculaceae > Methanocorpusculum > Methanocorpusculum petauri. The sequence goes on from NZ_JAPTGB010000013.1 coordinate 24,431, forward strand.
AGTCGTATGTCTTGAACACCAGCTCAAACAACGGCTGGGCACGGGTAATGATCAGATACATCCCGATGCCGAGAAGCGGAAGCAGTACGAGAAAGATCAGCGACAGCTCTGCATGAATGCCGACCACCATCAGAAATGCGAAGACCAGCATCAGCGGACAACGGATGGCAATTCTGATAATCATCTGGTACGCGTTCTGCACGTTGGTGACATCGGTTGTCATGCGGGTGATGAGACTTGCCGTTGAGTATTTGTCGATGTTTGCAAACGAAAAATTCTGAATGGTGTGGAAGAGATCATGCCGGAGATTTTTTGCAAATCCGGCGGACGCTGCTGCCGCGTACTTTCCCGCAAGCACGCCGAAAACAAGAGACATCACTGCAAACAACAGCAGAACAAGTCCGAGTTTTACGATGATGTTCATGTTGCCTGCGGTAATTCCGTCGTCGATGAGGCCTGCAAGAACCAACGGAATCAGTATTTCCATAATGACCTCAAGCGTCACAAACCCCGGGGTAAGAATGCTGTCACGCCGGTACTCGCGGATGGAACCGGACAGTCGTTCAATGACTCGGTTCACGTTTCACATCCACTGAGATTGTTCCGCATCTTCTCGGCAACCGAGCAGAAGAGATCCACCTCCTCTCTGGTGAGACCGTGTATCAGTTGTGTATTGATCTGTTCAAATTTTTCTTCGATGCGGCGGTTAATGTCCAGTGCTTTCCGGGTGGGGACGAGTTTTTTCAGCCGGGCGTCATATGGTACCGGTTCGCGGATGATGAGGCCGTTTTTTTCCATGAGCTGAAGCATGCCGGTTGCCGTTGAGCGGCGGATGGAGAGTTGTGCTTCTATATCCTTCTGGAAAATGTCATGATTGGGATTGCGGCAGAGGTAACTGATGATCCAGCCGTGCATGCCGGTCATGCCGCGGCAGTCGCAGAAGCAGTCGGAGTTCTGCAGCGTTCGTTTGATGGTATTGGTGAGTATTTTTATCTGAATAATGACCTGTTGCTCCATACTTCACCTTTGTTAGGGAGCTAACAAATAAATATCTTTCTTCCATGGTATGGTTTTGGAAACTTTTTCCTATATCACTAAGTGTGAATAATATACTTACTATCTAAAAGTAATAAAAGGTGAAATCCATGTACTGTCAACAATGTCAGGAATCAAAAACACCCGCCTGTACCCTTGGCGGAGCCTGCGGAAAAAACAAAATCGTTGCCGAGGTACAGGACCGCGTGCTGTACTCCCTCTCGGCCCTTTCCTTTCGGGCAAAAACCGCGAACACCGGTCTTGATCCGTGTGTACTGGAAGCACTGTTTGCAACGCTGACCAATGTCAGTTTCGATGAGACACGGTTCAACGAATATCTCTCCTGCATCACCAGCCACTACAACGCCCTGCCTCCGGCGGCGGGTGAGCCTGTCTTCGACGCACCCGCAGGTCTTGACGCCATCAGTGATCCCAACACCCGTTCGCTGTTCTCACTGCTGCTGTTCGGGGTGAAGGGCCTTGCCGCCTACTACTCCCACGCAATTGTTCTCGGAAAAACCGATGATGCCATTCTTTCCTTTATCCGCGATGCACTTGCATCGCGGTTTGAGGATCTCACCATCGATCAGCGCACCGCACTTGTTCTTGAATGCGGCAAACACGGTGTCGCAGTACTCGCGCTTCTCGATGCAGCGAACCAGACCTATGGTGTTCCGGAGATCACCAGCGTCTCCACGAGTGCAGGTCTCCGTCCCGGCATTCTCGTGACCGGCCATGATCTCAAAGACCTTGCCATGCTGCTTGAGGCAACGAAGGACGAAGGAATTGACATCTACACGCACGGTGAGATGCTGCCTGCCCATGCCTATCCTGCCTTCAAAAAGTATCCGCAGCTGCGCGGAAACTTTGGCGGCTCGTGGGCGGAACAGAGAATGGACCTTGCAAAGTTTCACGGTCCGGTTCTCTTCACTACCAACTGTCTTGTGCCGCCCGCACCGGCCTATGCAGACAAAGTCTTCACCACCGGTGCAGTCAGCTTTCCGAACTGTCCCCACATCGATGCAAAACCGGACGGAAGTAAAGACTTTTCCGCACTCATCGCCCTTGCCAGGACCTGCCGACCGCCCGAGGAACTGGGCCGTCCCGATCTTCTGACCGGCTGCGCCCATGATGCCGTCCTTGCCCTTGCCCCCAAAGTCATTGAACTGATCAAAGGCGGAAAAATCCGGAGATTTGTTGTTATGGCGGGATGTGACGGCCGGGACAAGCGCCGCAGTTACTACACCGAGTTTGCCAAGGCCCTTCCCCATGACACCATCATCCTCACTGCGGGCTGCGTCAAGTATCGCTACAACGCTCTTGCGCTTGGCGACATCGACGGTATCCCCCGCGTGCTGGACGCCGGTCAGTGCAATGACTCCTACAGTCTTGTGGTCATCGCCCTCGCTCTTGCGGATGCCTTCGGTTGCGGTATCAATGATCTCCCCATCTCCTACAACATCGCCTGGTATGAACAGAAGGCAGTCCTCGTCCTGCTTGCCCTGCTGCACCTCGGCGTGAAGAATATCATGCTCGGCCCCTCACTGCCGGAGTTTGTCTCACCGGACGTCCTGAACGTTCTGGTAACGACGTTCGGCCTTCAGTCGAGTTCGACGGTTGCCGAGGATCTGGTAAAACTGTCCTGTGTCTGAGGCAGTCCGTCTCCCCCTTTTTTTCGAAAGTTCATTTCTGTATCCGCCGGACTGTCCAGCGGAGCACTGTCTTTTGTTTTATGGGTTCGCAGCGTCGTGCATCCGAGATATATATCTCGCGGTGCAGAAGAGACGTTCGTTCGAGATTATTTTCGCGAAGAAACTGCGTCATCTGCGCAAAACTTGCCGATTCGTAATCATAGGGGCCGAGATGCATCATCTGAACCGACAGACCGTCTTCCATTGTGCCAAACACTGCCTTGTCCACCGCAAGCTGTGGTTTCTTTTTTCTGACCGTTTCAGTCGCCCGTAGGACAATCTCTTCGGTCACAAACTCGGGCTGGCGTATCATCAGCGTGTAGGAAAAGTTGTCCTTGTCTTCGCTGCCCAACGCAGGATCAGCAAGACCCCATACACCCTCCAGCGGATACACGGTGTAGGGTTCAAATCCTTCGGGCGTATAGCACTGCTTTGGCATCATGCGGATTGCATAGGACAGTGCGTAGAGAATACCGATGTTTTCTGCGAACGCAGGACTGGCATTCGGGTTTCCGGTGCCGGATATCTGGAAAAATTTCTGTACGGGGATTGTTATGAGTTCCGGCTTCGTCTTTGGGAGGTAGAGGGCTTTATCCTCTTTGCGCCACTCGTGTTTACCTGTCATCAGCTCATTCTTTGCGGTATATCCATATGAAGGAGCGTCCGCGCGGTGTGAAAGTGCATTCTTGGTTGAGCTGATGTATAAATATTGTATCCTAACTCAGTAGGATATCAGAGCCAGTCTCATCACAAAAAATTCACAAAATAGTTCTAAATTTGAAAGTAGGGCTGAATTATGCAGTTACTCTGAAGTTTTTCCTGCAAAACCCCTGTAGGAACAGGAGTTAATCCAATATTTATTCAAAATAGATGCAAAAATTCTGACAAAATTCTGGAGTACATCCTGAATTTTTAACTCATAAATAGATTTAATTAGGATCATGTTGATACCCTACTGAGTATGGATTCAAGATTTTGTGTGGTGACATATGAAGTGTAGGTTTTGTGGAAGAGAGATTAAAGAGACAGTAATTGATTTAGTCAATGCTCCTCCATCAAATGCCTATCTTCGAGAAGAACAACTTAACGACTCAGAAATTTATTATCCATTAAAGATAATGGTATGTGAACACTGCTGGCTTGTACAAGTGGATGAGTATGCCTCCTCAGCAGATATTTTCGATGACGATTACTTATATTTTAGTTCTTATTCATCATCCTGGGTTGAGCATGCACGAAAGTATGTAGAGATGATCATACCTCGTTTATCATTATCAAGTAACTCAAAAGTAATGGAAATTGCCTCCAATGATGGATATCTTTTACAATTTTTTGTAAAATCTCAGATTCCCTGCGTTGGTGTTGAACCCTCAACAAGCACTATTCAGGAAGCTGCGGAAAAAGGAGTTGAATCAATTCCAGAATTTTTTGGGACACAACTTGCCAAATGGATTGTTGACACTCGTGGAAAGCAAAATCTCATAATCGGTAACAATGTCCTGGCACATGTTCCTGACATAAATGATTTTGTTGAAGGACTCCAGATTTCTCTGGCTCGTGATGGGACAATTACTATGGAGTTCCCACATCTTCTGAATCTCTTGAAATATGTTCAATTTGATACGATTTATCATGAACATTACTCCTATCTATCGTTATTATCGGTACAACAGATATTCTCAGCACACGGTTTGAAGATTTATGACGTTGAGGAATTACCGACACATGGAGGTTCATTAAGAATTTATGCATGTCACAAATCTGATGACAAACCTATTTCTTCATCTGTGCCATCCGTACTTCAGTCTGAGATTGATTATGGATTAAATACTCTGGATGTCTATGTAACATTTCGAAAACAGGTCGAAAACATTCGGAATGACTTCCTTGAATTTTTAATCCGTCTTAAAAAAGAGAAAAAATGCGTTGTGGGATATGGTGCAGCTGCAAAAGGAAACACACTTTTCAATTATTGTGGTATCAAAGGAAATCAGATGATCTATGCAGTAGCTGATGCTTCTCCACACAAACAGGGACGTTATCTTCCAGGTTCACATATCCCGATTATATCTCCAGAGGCAATAAAGAATATTAAACCTGATTATCTGATAATTATTCCTTGGAATATTAAGCAGGAAATCATGAATCAAAATGCATACATTCGAGAATGGGGGGGTAAATTTGTGACCATAATTCCGCGTATAGAAATAAGTGAGTAGATATTACCAACAACACTTTCTTTTTCTCTGTGTAAGATCCATCCATTTTATCTTCCCGTTTCCTACCTGAATTACTTCCACTATCCCATTATTCATTTCACCTTGAAATGGCCGCGCGGTGTGAAAGTGCGAAAAAGTAGAAGAGAACTGCGGAAGTCCCCCGCATCCTCTTTTAATCTGCGGTTCTTGTGGCAAGAACGGCGATCAGGTTCATGTACTTTCCTGCGCCTGCTTCCATGGCGGGCCGGTCATTGATGGCATACTCGTTGCCGCAGTTCAGCCAGTCACTCCAGCACTCGTCAAAGCCTTCCATTTCGCGGAGTGCATCAATGCGGATCATCTCTGACTGCGCAAGAATGTTCTGCCACCACCCGCAGCTGTGGAGCGTCTCCATATCCTCAGCGGTCCATGACAGAAGAATCTCGTCCGGCAGATTTTCATGAATCTCCTCTTTGAATCCGGGAAATGCCAGCGCAATTCTGCCGCCTTTCTTTACGAACGGCGCGAGTTTTGCATCCATGAATCCTGCCTCTCTACCGAAGTAGTGGTAGGAGTCCACAGAGATTACGGCATCAAAGTAGTCGTGCGCAAAGGGAAGATCCTCCGCATTCGCATGAATAGGGATGATTCGGCCTTCCAAACCTGCTGCTTTGAAGCGTTCATAGTTCTCTGTTGCTGTGATCCAGAGATCAACTGCATACACGGTCGCACCAAACTCCTTTGCCAGAAAGATGGAAGTGAGACCTTTGCCGCAGCCGAGGTCCAGCACTTTCATGCCGGGTTTCAGATCGATACCGCAGGTCAGCTCCTCTACCAGCTTCAGGGGGTTTGGCCCCATCATCGTTTCGCGTACAAACAGTTCGTCGTATTGTGTACTTCTGGGAAAGTTCATCGTTGGGAAAAGTGTCAGAGAAGGGTTGCCTTCTTGATGGCAACCTTCTCCAGCGGCTTATCACCAAAGTCCGTCTTCACCTTACCAATGGCATCAACAACGTCCATGCCTTCGACAACCGTACCGAATGCGGGGTGTGCCTTGTCAAGGTAATTGTTGTTGACGAGGTTGATGAAGAACTGGCTGCCTCCCGTGTTCGGGCCGGCGTTTGCCATGGAGATACTGCCGCGGTTGTTTTTATTGTCGGGCATAAACTCATCCTTGATGGTGTAGCCCGGTCCGCCGCGACCGGTGCCGGTAGGGTCGCCGCCCTGGATCATAAATCCGTCAATTACCCGGTGGAAGATGACACCGTCATAGAATCCTTTGCCGACGAGGTCGGCAAAGTTGCCTGCAGTTACCGGCATGTCGTCGCGCAGTTCAATAACGATGTCACCAAGCGTTGTCTCCAGTTTTACTCTTGTCATGAGTACAAGGTGTACCGGAACGGCAATAAATATGAGCATCCTTTCCCGGCTGATCAGAGTTCTCCTTCCTTTCATCTGTTCTCCGCACAAATCTGATCCCAATAAATGAGTTTATTTTCTTTAATAGGCAATTTTAACATAAATTATATTATTTTTAATGGTAAATTCGATATTGTATAACGTTATCAAAATTACTTCGCACATTGATCATTACAACGATCTGTCTGTCATTGATCCTGACTCCCGTGATGGCTGCGGTCTGTGAAAGTACCTTCGGTTCTGGAGGTCATGAATCCCCCGCCCCGAATGGTGATATGGTGTTTTGTTCCAACGTATCAACAGGGGAACTCCAGCCTCAGCAGTATGCGTTTGTTGTACCGCTTGCCAAATATGTGATTGACGGGGTTGCATACTATGTGGGTTTTCAGGTCCTTGCCGAGATGTGCCAGGCATTGAATGTCCCCTTTGATCCGTTCAACGAATACTCAAAATTTGTCCAATGTCTGGAAAAACTGACAGTTCATCAGTCTCCTGATCTGGATCTTGTGTGGAACTCCAAAAATTACGAGATATCCACCTCAAAGAATGTGACTCGCATCCTTACCGCAGCAAAGCAGGATTTTGGTACAAACTACAATCACTACTCGGCTGCAGACAAAGAGAAGATCCGATATTACTACAAAGCCTATCTTGTCAGGGATCCAGTAAGCAAAAAGATGGTAATCCTCGTCAATCCTTTGTTCCCGATTACCCGTTCAGAGGCTGTGGACAGGTTCATGAAGGGGCAGAATGTGTTTACCGTACAGAATGTTCTTGCAAAGGATGTAGCGAGTGCTGCATCAGATTCTAAATACTCTATTCCACGTTTTCATTCGAATATAACTCATTCGGAGTGCGGGTATTATCCCCATTATCACCCGATGAAACACGGCAAACAGACTCATGCCCATATCTGGTACATATGACTCTTCTAGGATGTGATTTCTATGGTATACTGTCCACATTGTCATCCTTAGGAAGGGAAGAATTCGTGTTATCAGATGGAGGGGATAGTGTAAGGGCATAGTTACCATATCCGGTTTTTAAGGACGGTGAGTTCCCGGTGAAAATAGGCATGGTGATCTGAGTCTTTCTCCTCCATTTGGAACTTCCTCCCTTTTTTCACTGACGAGAAACACTAAACTGCCTCATGCCCATATCTGGTACATATGATCTTTCAGAGCTGTGATCTCGGGGACAACGGTCGGCTGTATGCTACCCGCATCGCGACCCCCGAGATGGTCAGAATCCGTGTAACCTGCTGGAAGAGCGGACAGCAGACCTATGATATACAGCTGATCTATACCGTTGCATATGATTATGATCGTCTTCGGATTCAGCATCACGGGAAACTCATGAGAGATACACTGAGTTCCGGCTGCGGCTACGGGGAGTATGATGAGGATGAGCCGTATTCTCCTTTTGGCTGTGAACTGTTCCGTACCGGGGATATTGCCGTTCCGATCCTGCTGCAGGATCATCATGCTGACATTCTCCTCTACATTACGGAAAATCATGCCCGTGAAACGGGAAGAATTCTCGACGTAGAGGATTTCAGCCCTCTCCTTCCGGATATGCTGCAACGGGAATCGGACCTCATGCGCCGGCATCGGTTGTACCGCCGCGGTATGCTTCGTCCGCGCCGTTTCCATTCTTCCTGGTACGGGGTGATGTACCATTACCCCTCCCTGGTGGGACGCAGCCGCCGTATCCGGTTTTTCAAGGACTGTGGGTTCCCGGTGGAGATGCGCATGGTGATCTGACACCAGCAACGTGATGACGCCGGAGTCATCTTCTCAGGTACTCCCGGTCCCTTCCAGAGCATTTACCTCTCCTGCCGCCGGATCATATTCAGGAAAATCACTCATGCGCCTTGCAACAGAAATTCAAATCGACTGGGACGATCTTGATGCCTTCGGGCATGTAAACAACCTCGCGATTCTCCGATATGTGCAGACCTCCCGCATCCGTGTCTGCGAGGAGGCAGGGCTGATGAAGGGAAGCACCCGCCCCGATCATGGCCCGATTCTTGCTGCAACCGGCTGCCGGTATCTGCGTCCGCTCTACTACCCGGGGGTCGTGCGGGTGGAGTCGATGGTTACCGAAGTCAAACACACGAGTTTTCTGATCCGGCACACGATCCTTGATGATGCGGGACATACTGCCGCAACAGCAGAGGATGTGCTGGTGTACTTTGACTATCTGCACGAGGAGATGATGCCGGTTCCGGATGCACTTCGCGCCCGGTTATCTGCATGAACTTTTTTTGAAAATCTGTACCGATAGAAACTTATCTTTTGCCGGGAATCAGTATGTCACTGATGAAAAATCCCTTCCATGTGATGATCATCCCGACACTCGGCTGTCCCGGGCAGTGTAAATACTGCTGGAGTTCGGATGTGAACTCGCCGAAGATGACCGCAGAAACCGCTGAGGAGATCGTCCGGTGGCTGGAGCCGCTGCGGGATCAGCGGGTGACCTTCACTTTTCACGGCGGTGAGCCGCTGCTTGCGGGTCCCGGGTTCTACCGGACCGTCCTGCCGCTGATCACATCCCGCCTCGCGCACCTGTCGCCGGAGTTTGCCATGCAGACCAACCTCTGGCTGATGACCGATGAACTTGCGGAAATTCTCGCCGCGTATCAGGTGCCGCTCGGCTCTTCCATTGACGGGCCGGAGGCACTGACCAACTATCAGCGCGGTGACGAGTATTTTGCGCGAACCATGGCCGGCTACCGCATTGCGACCGCCCACGGACTTCTCGTCCGGTTCATCTGTACCTTCACCAACTCCTCGGTTGCACAGAAGGAGGAGATTGTCAGATTCTTCCGCGAGCAGGGATGGGTCATGAAGCTGCATCCCGCACTGCCGTCCCTGAAAGGCGACAACCCGAACGCGTGGACACTGTCCCCCGAAGAGTACGGGAAGCTTCTGGTATATCTGCTGGATGAAGCACTTCTGCATGCAGACGATTTTGAGATCATGAACATTAATGACCTCTGTCGGTGCGTGTTTACGCGGAGCGGGAGTGTCTGCACGTATGCGGACTGCATGGGAACAACGTTTGCTGTAGGGCCTGACGGTGCAATCTACCCCTGCTACCGGTTTGTGGGAATGCCCGAGTGGGTGATGGGAACGGTCGTTGATGCGCCGTCCATTGATACGCTGATGTCCTCTCCTGCCGGGCAGCGGATGCTTGCCTTCAGGGACCATGTGGATACGGCCTGCCGGGCCTGTGCCCACATTGCCTACTGTCGCGGCGGCTGTCCGTACAATGCTCTTGCCGGAACGTCGGAACGTGTAAATGGTGTTGATCCCCACTGCACCGCATACAAACGCATTTTCGATGAGATAACGTCCCGGATGGAGGCCGAGATGGCCGCAGGAGCGGCTGCCGCCGTTCCTGCGGCACGCATGTCGCGTGTCCGGCGCAAGACAAAACCGGGTGTGATGACGCTCGTAAAAAAGATCGTGGAGCAGTAAGATGAAGTTTATGGGCCCGCTTATTGTGGTGAAAGATATTGGGACCTCGGTCCGGTTTTATCAGGAACTGTTTGATCTTACAGTGGAGTATGACTTCGGTGAGAACGTCTCGTTTGCCGGAGGTCCGGCACTGCAGTCCCTGCGTTCGTTTGCGCAGATGACCGGTGTTTCCGAGGAGACGATCTTCTGCCGTCCCCACAACATGGAGTTATATTTTGAGGAGGGGGAGTTCGATGCCTTCGTCTCCCGCCTGAAAACAATTTCGGGCATCCGGTATGTCCACGATGTGGTTGAGCATCCGTGGGGGCAGCGGGTTGTCCGCATCTATGATCCGAATCTGCATATGATTGAGATCGGTGAGAGTATGACGGTTGTGATCCGCCGCTGTCTTGCAAGCGGCATGAGCATGGAAGAGACCGCGGCAAAGACCCAGCATCCGCTTGCAATGGTGGAGATGGTCAAAAACTCCGCTCTCTAACTTTTTTGGTTGTAATGCCACCAGTTCGCGTTCTTTTTTTTGGAAAAAATCATCGTGAAATATCTCCACCGTACCACACGATATACCCACAGTCCATTTTTCCCGGAGAGTATATATTCCCTGAGACGATACTGAAAGATCATCTGAGAGGTACACAATCATGGGAAAGATGAATGGCAAAGTCGTCTTAATCACCGGCGGCGGAAAAGGAATCGGATTCGGTATTGCAACAGCGTTCGCGAAGGAAGGCGCAAATCTGGTCATCACCGGCAGAACCGTGTCGCGGCTGGAGAACGCACAGAAAACACTTGAGGCCTTCGGCGTATCGGTTCTGCCGGTCGCCGCCGATGGCGGGCATGAAGACGAGGTAAAGGCCGCGGTCAGACAGGCAGTTGACCGGTTCGGGAAGATCGATGTGCTGATCAACAATGCCCAGGTCTCTGCCTCCGGAGTGATGCTTGCTGATCATACCAAAGAGCAGTTCGATCTGGCGATCAACTCGGGCCTGTATGCCGCGTTCTTCTACATGCGGGAGTGCTTCCCGTATCTGAAGGAAACAAAAGGAAGCGTCATTAACTTTGCATCGGGTGCCGGTCTTTTCGGCAAACCGGGGCAGTCCTCGTATGCCGCGGCGAAGGAAGGCATCCGCGGGATGTCGCGGGTTGCGGCAACTGAGTGGGGACCGTTTGGTATCAACGTGAACGTCGTCTGCCCACTGGTCTACACCGAGTCACTGGATCAGTGGCGGCGTGAGTATCCCGAGGTCTATGAGCAGACCATCAAAGGTATCCCGCTCGGCAGATTCGGCGACCCGGAAAAAGACATCGGAAGAATCTGCGTGTTCCTTGCATCCGAGGATGCCGCCTACATCAGCGGCGAGACCTTCACAGTGCAGGGCGGCAGCGGGCTTCGGCCATAACTTTTTTTTGCCTTTTAAAATCATTTCTGACGTTTTGTTCGGAGTTTGTTCCAAATGTTCTTTCATGCAAACTCATAAATTCATACTAATTTTAAATTTAGTAAAATTTATATCGATACAAACAAGTACATAGTATCAACTCTGGTTATGAAAAATTCGTTTGTAAATACGATGTAGTGTCAGAGTCGGAAATGTTTCGAGGAATTGTATGAAAAAGATCTATGGAATTTTTGTGATCCTCACGCTTGCCGTCTGCATTCTTGCAGCAGGCTGCGTGGGGACCGGCGGCAGTACCAGTGGGGAAAAGGTGCTGGTTGTCGGTGAAATGTGGCGTGTCTCCTCCATCAACCCGGGCGACGGGCATGATGGCGGAACCTTTGTCACTGAAAAAGCAATTGTGACCGAAACACTCGTCGGGGCAAACGCCCAGTTTGAGCTGACGCCGAATCTTGCGGAAAACTGGAAACAGATCAACGATACCTGCTGGGAGTTCAAGCTCCGCGAAGGTGTGAAATTCCATAACGGCGATGAGATGACCGCATCAGACGTCAAGATGTCGCTGGACAACACCGTCAGGCTCTCGCCGAGCACAGCAAAACTGATGTCGTATGATCATGCTGACGTTGTGGATAAGTCTACGATTCGCATCTATACAACCGATCTGAATCCGCTGGTTCCGGGTGTTCTTCACTACCCGGATACCGCAATTGTGAGCAGCAGGTCCTATGATGCAAACGGTAACTTTGTCAACCCGATCGGTACCGGCCCGATGAAGGTTGAGTCCTTCAACGAACAGACCGGTGAACTGGTTGTTGTCAAGAACACCGACTGGTGGGGTGGCGATCCCGGTTTTGACAAGATGATCATGCGGGGATATGAAAACCCATCCACCCGTGCCATGATGATCGAAAACGGCGATGTTGATTTCACCACCGATCCGCCGTACAGTGATATTGAACGACTTGATGCACTTCCGGACATCCATGTCGAGAAGTACAACACGCCGAGAATTTACAAGCTCGATGTAAATCTTGCCCATGAGACAATGGCGGATCTGAATATCCGCAAAGCAATTTCACATGCGATTGATCGAACCGGTATTGTGGACAATGTGCTCTATGGTGTCGGTGCTCCGGCTGGTGGTGTGTTCCTGCCGAGCATGACCTGGTCGAACAAGAGCCTTGTCCCGTACTCCTATGATCCGGCACTGGCAAAACAGTACCTCGCAAACGCAGGCTGGATGGATACCAACGGCGATGGATATGTGGACAAGAACGGCAAAAACCTGCATATCAAAATCTACACCTACACCGAGCGCCCTGGTCTTCCACCCATGCAGGAGGCAATCGCTGCTAACCTCCGGGCTGTTGGTATTGAGGTTGAGGAAGTCTCAATGGAGAACAGTGCCATGAATGCCGCAATGGCTGACGGAAGCTGGGATCTCTATCTGTCAGCGATGAATCTTGCCATGGTTCCCGATCCCGAGTATGTGTTAAAGTCCTGGTACACCACCACCGGTACGGGAAACAAACCGGGATACAGTAACGCGGATGTTGACCGTCTTATCGTCGAAGGCCACTACATCAGTGATTTGGATGAGCGGTATGATCACTTCCGCGAGATTGAGGGGATTGTGTACGACGAACTGCCGACCATCAACATTGCCTACTACGGTGTTGCTATTGTGATGAAGGACACGGTTACCGGCTACAAGTTTGATCCAACCGCCCATGACTACAGAATTGATCCGTTCATGACCATTACGGCATGAACTCCCTTTTTTTGGATGTGTCACATGGATGATAAAGCAGTGAAATCCGAAATTGCGGAAAGCTGGAACGAAGAGGCCGCGTACTATGACACACATGTCTCCCACGGTATACAGACTGAGGAGGAACGGCTGCTCTGGATGAATGCGTTTCAAACCGTCCTTCCGCCGGGCGATAGCCTCTCTATTCTGGATGTTGGCTGCGGGACCGGTGCCATGGGACTGATCCTTGCGGAGATGGGACATGCCGTTACCGGCATAGATCTCTCGGAAGGGATGATGGGTATCGGCCGCAAAAAGGCAGAAACCGCTCATCTTCCGATGACCTTTCAGTCCGGAGATGCGGAAGATCCTCCGTTTGCGGAGAACACCTTTGACGTGGTTATCAACCGCCATCTGCTGTGGACGCTTCCACATCCGGACACCGCCCTTGCAAACTGGTATCAGGTGCTGAAACCGGAGGGCGTGGTGGTGGTGATCGATGGTGTATGGGATGACGGGTCTGTCATCTCTGCCGTGCGGAGAAGAACAAGTTCTGTGTTTGCCCGTATTCTTGAACCACACCCGCACGGAGAAAAAGGCTACAGCACCAAGGTCTGTGACGCTCTGCCGAACCGTGGGGGTGTTCCGGAAGCTGAAGCACGCAGATATATGGAAAACACTGGATTTGTTGGGATCTCCATACTGAATCTGGACCACATCCGGGTAAACCAGCGGCAGCGGCTGAAATGGTATCAGAAGATCAATCCGATCAGTCCCTACTATCTGATGGCAGGCAGAAAGGAGATATGTCCATGAGGTTCGGGCTCGTTCTGTGTCTTATAGCGACCCTGTCCCTCATCGCTGCTGCAGCAGGCTGTATTGATTCCGGCAGTGAAAAAAATGTTCTGATCGTCGGAAACCATCTGATGTCGGATGCCCGCGAACTGGATCAGGGTACCGGCACCGGAACACTGATCACCGAAAAGATCATCATCACCGAGACGCTTGTCGCAACCGGGGAGGACTTCTCACTCAAACCAAACCTTGCGGAAAGCTGGAAGATGATCAACGACACCACCTGGGAATTTAAACTCCGGGAAGATGTGAAATTTCACAACGGCGATGAGATGACAGCTGCGGATGTGAAGTTTTCGATTGAAAACATCAACACCAAACAGCCGGGAAGAACGACGCTGATCGATTACAGGGACTCTGAAATTGTGGATAAGTACACCATCCGCATCCGGACCAATACCATGAATCCTCTGCTGCCTGCAGCACTGCACTCTCCGGATACCGCGATCATCAGTCCGAAATCCTACGATGCAAACGGGGAGTATGTCACCACAATTGGAACAGGTCCGATGAAACTTGCGTCCTTCAATGAGCAAACCGGTGAGATTGTGGTAGTCCGCCATGATCAGTGGTGGGGCGGAACCCCGACGATTGAAAAAATCATCAATCGCGGGTATCCGAATCCCAATACCCGTGCTATGATTATCGAGAACCATGATGTGGATATGACCTTTGACCCGCCGTACAGCGAGGTTGCACGACTGGATGCGATTGAAGGAATTGATGTACTGAAGTTCAACACGCCGCGCACCTACAAGCTTGATCTGAACTTCGACCATGCCCCGCTGGATGACCTGAATGTGAGAAAAGCCCTTGCCTATGCAATTGATCGACAGGGAATTGTGGACAATGTGCTCTACGGCGTCGGCAGTGTAGCGACCGGGCCGTTCCTGCCGACGATGGCATGGGCAAACACGAGTCTAGTCCCCTATACCTACAACCAGACTCTTGCGAAACAGTATCTCGCCGATGCCGGATGGACGGATACCAACGGCGACGGATATGTGGATAAGGACGGCAAAAAACTGAGTTTCAAACTGCTCACCTACACCGAGCGTCCGGGACTTGTCCCGATGCTTGAAGCAATTTCTTCCAATCTGAAAGACATCGGCATCGAAGTTGAGGAGATTGCCATGGAAACTGGTGCAATCTCGCCCATGCTTGCTGAAGGCGACTGGGATATGTATCTGATTGCCGCAAACCTTGCAATGGTCCCTGACCCTGAATATGTGTTAAAAACCTGGTACACCACCGATGGTACAACGAACCGCGGCCATTACAGTAACACTGAAGTTGATCGGATTGTTGCGGAAGGTCACAACCTTATCACCCCCAAAGAGCGGTATGCCCACTTCCGCACCGCTGAGGGTATTGTGTATGACGAGGTTGCAACCATCAATGTAGCCTACTATGGTGTTGCGATTATCATGTGGGATAATGTGCAGGGATTCACGTATGATCCGACCGCCCATGATTACCGACTCAGTCCGTTTATGACCGTTGCCTAATGAGGAGAGAATGATGGAAGACAGTGAGATTAAACAGGGTATTATCCGCAAATGGGACACAAGTGCAGATCAGTATGATCTGCACGTATCCCACGGTGTGAAAACAGAGGAGGAAAAACAGTTATGGATGGATGCGTTTCGTACGGCTCTGCCACAGGGAACGCTTCGCATTCTTGACGTCGGCTGCGGGACCGGTGCCATGGGCCTCATCCTCGCGGAGATGGGGCACGAGGTCCTCGGCATCGATCTTTCGGAAGGGATGATGGATGTTGGCAGAAAGAAAAACGAAAAATGTGGTCTTTCGATGATCTTTCAGAAAGGAGATGCGGAACATCCTCCGTTTGCTGATGACAGCTTTGATGTAGTGGTCAACCGCCATCTGCTCTGGACGCTTCCGCATCCGGACACAGCCCTTGCCTCATGGAAACGGATTATTCATCCGGGGGGTCGGATTATTGTCATCGACGGTGTGTGGGACGACGGAAAAACCACCACAAAGATCCGCCGCGAGGTAAGTAACTCTCTTGGAAAAATCTTTGATCCGCTGCCCGCTCCCGCCCCGTACACTGCAGAGGTATCATCTGCTCTGCCTAACCTTGGCGGAGTTCCAGAATATGCTGCCCGCAGATACTTTGCCGATGCAGGTCTTGCGGATGTCACCCTTGAAAATCTCATGCATATCCGCGATCTCCAACGAAAACAGCTGAACTGGTATCAGAAGATCAGTCATCACTGGTGCTACTACCTCATCTCCGGAACCAAAGAGGTGTAACCTGTATGCACCATTATCTCATCAAACGAACTGCCTATCTCATTCTCACACTTGTGATTGCGTCGATGTTCACGTTTGTGGTGGTCAATGCAACCCCTGGCGAGCCTGCCGAAGTTCTGGCACGACATCTCTACATCGGTCTTGAAGAGGTCGCACCTCCAGAGCTGATTGCTGAGGTTTCCGAACGCTATGATCTTAACAAGCCGCTTTTGCAACAATATCTGGAATGGGTCGGTGGAATTCTGCACGGAGATTTAGGCCACTCCATCCTTTTCAACAAACCGGTGGATCGGCTTTTGATGCTGCATCTGCCGCCGACTATCCTGTTGACCGCGGTGGCGATGTCATTTGCCACGATTGCAGGTCTTGTCCTTGGCATCTACTCGGCACTGCATCAGAACAAAATTTCGGACCACATTATCCGCGTCGGTACGATCTTCTCCGTGTCCATGCCCGGGTTCTGGGTGGCCGTTATGCTGATTCTGGTTTTTTCTATTTGGCTCGGACTGACGCCGGTTTCCGGATATAGCGGCCCGCAGTACATCATTCTCCCGGCGATTGCACTCGGACTGCACACAATGGCCTCCATTATCCGTATCATGCGAACCAGCATGCTTGAGACGATGGACAAACCGTTTGTCACGTTTGCAAAGGCGAAGGGTCTGCCGATGCGGCGGGTGATTTGTTCCCATGCATGCAAGAATGCGTTTCTGCCGGTGCTGACTGTGATCGGCATGTCGTTTGGCGCACTGCTTGCAGGTTCCGTGGTCATCGAGACCATTTTTTCCTGGCCGGGGATCGGGGCCATGCTGATGAAGGCAATCTCGGCACGCGACCTTGTCCTGATTGAAAGTACGATCATGGTAATCGTATTCATGTTCCTGATCGTGAACTTCGTGATTGATCTGCTCTATCACGTAATTGATCCGAGGATCACCTATGAGTGAAACGGGCACTGTAGCACGAATAAAAATCTGGCAGTCGAACGTCCGCGGGGCGGACTGGTATTATCGTCTCAGACAGCGTCCGGGCCTTCAGATTGTATTTGTTCTCCTTGCCGTTGTTCTGATTGCGGCGGTCTTTGCTCCGGTAATTTCCCCACAGGATCCGGCAGCACAAGATCTCTACGGCAAAAATCAGTGGATGTCCGCGGATCACTGGTTTGGTACAGACTATCTCGGTCGCGATCTGTTCAGCAGAGTTGTCTGCGGTCTGCAAACTTCCATGGCGATTGCAGTGACAACGATTGTGATCACGTTTGTGATCGGAACGGCTATCGGCAGCTATGCAGGATACAAAGGTGGCTGGGTGGATAATGTGATCGCCCGTGTCATTGATGTGTTCCTTGCGTTTCCGTCGATCATTCTTGCCCTTGCGCTGGTGACGCTTCTTGGTTCCGGCATTCTGAACATGATTTTCATGCTTTCGATTGTGCAGTGGGCGTCGTTTGCCCGGCTGATGCGGGGTCAGGTGCTCGCGGAAAAAAATGCAGAGTATGTCCTGTCCGCACGTGCAGCGGGTCTTCCCGGCTGGTGGATTCTTCTGAAACATCTGATGCCGAACTGTATTATGCCGGTAGTGGTACTGGCAACAATGGATCTGGGACACACGATTCTGACCATCTCCACGTTGTCATTCTTAGGTCTCGGTCTGCCGCCTTCGATTCCTGAATGGGGCTCGATGATCAATGCGGGTCTGGACAGTATGCGTACCGCACCTCTGAATGTGATTGTGCCGGGTCTTGCTATCACAACGGTGACTCTGCTGTTCAATCTGGCGGGTGAAGGTGTCCGTGATATTACGGACCCCGGAACGGATGCGGAGGGAAGCCTGTGAACATTCTGGAAGTTTCAGAGTTAAATGTGGCGTTTCCCACCCGCCGCGGTCTTGTCCGGGCATCACAGAACGTGAACTTTTCGGTGAAGGAGGGTGAGATCTGTGTACTGATCGGAGAAACGGGTTCGGGAAAGTCGGTGATCGGGCAGGCTGTTCTGCATCTTCTGCCGCAAAACGCCAGAGTTTCCGGCAGTGTCCGGTATGCAGGCGAGGAGATTCTTTTGATTTCGGAACAGAAATTTTCCCGTCTGCGGGGTCATGAGATCTCTCTGATTCCGCAGAACCCCACCGGTTCGCTGGATCCTCTGATGCGATGCGGGCAGCAGGTTGCCGAGGTTCTGGATGTCTGCGGCGTACCAAAAGAGGAGCATTCCTCCCGGACCACATCCATTCTTTCGGCTCTGTCCTTTTCGGACCCGGAACTGGTTGCTGCATCATACCCGCACGAACTGTCCGGCGGTATGCGTCAGAGACTGACGACCGGAATTGCCCTTGCAGCTTCTCCGCGACTTCTGGTCGCCGATGAACCGACAAAGGGTCTGGACTATGCGGCGCGGAAACGGACAATAGAGATGTTTCTGAATCTGAAGCGGAGGGGAACTGATTCTGTTTTGATGATTACGCACGATCTGGAGCTTGCTGAGATGATTGCAGATCAGGCAGGAGTACTGTACTCGGGAGAACTGGTGGAGTTCGGTCCGGCTGCGGATGTGTTTTCCTCGCCTCTTCATCCCTATACTAAAGGACTGATGGCGGCTCTGCCGAAAAACGGAATGACACCAATGCCGGGGATGTGTCCCGGGCTCGCACAGCTGCCGGACGGCTGTTACTTCCATGACCGGTGTCCGACTCCGTGTGAGGAAAACCATGTGCATCCACTGATGCACGAAGTCTGCGGGAGGCAGGTGCGATGCAGCCGCTGCTGAGTGCCGAGTGTCTTTCCAAAAACTACGGTCACGGAGATATTTTCCGCGACGTGAGTTTTACTGTGGATGCCGGTGAGACGATCGGTCTGTTTGGGATGAGCGGGTCGGGCAAGTCAACGCTCGGCCGGTGTCTGATAGGACTTGAACGACTGTCCGATGGCCGTGTACTGTTTGAGGGTGCAGAGGTTTCCAAACTTTCTGAACGGAGACTGCGGGAACTGCGGCCTGCAATGCAGATGCTTTTTCAGCATCCTGAGATGTCGATGGATCCCCGGATGCGGCTGTGCGATAGTGTGGCTGAACCTCTCGCATATCACGAAGGACGGGAACGATCCGATGTGTTTTCCGATCTTCTGCCGTTGATTGCAGCGGTTGGTCTCCGACCGGATCAGTTCTCCTGCTATCCGAACCAGTTGTCCGGCGGGGAAATTCAGCGGGCGATGATGGTGAAGATTTACTCGCTGTCACCGAAGCTGATCATTGCCGATGAGCCGACGTCGATGCTTGATATGTCAGTGCAGGCACAGATTCTTGGTCTGATGAAAAATCTTCAGAAAAAGAACAACACTGCCTGTGTGTTTATCTCGCATGATCCGCAGGTAATGCTAGCAATGTGCGATCGTATCGGAGTTCTGGGAGAGAAAACATTTCGTGTGATGAATGCAGGGGAGTTTGCCGGATATGCGGCTGATCTCTCAGTCTGATTTCTACAAAAAAATGTATTTATACTATTGTGTGATACTAAATAATATTAGTATCATACGATGCTATTGCCTGCATAGGGAGGTGATCGATTCAGTCGAAAAAAACAGTTTACACACCATGCCAGACTGCCGGATGCTTTACCCACGCAACACACACATCATAATTCCCAGCATCCGGCAGGTCAGCAGAGCGTATTTTCTTTCACAGTACTTCATGATACTGACATTTTGCCGGCAGTCCCCTTGCCGGTCCTGTTTTACGGTGCGTGGAATACGCCGGTCTCTGCGATGACGTCACGGTAGAGATTTCCACCGGTGAGAACCGCAGTTATCTCCACTGGTTCGCGTCGGGGAATGGTGATCTTTCCATCAGCCCGAACGGTATCGTGCTCGCGGCAGTCCTCAAGAAGAATTGTCGTGGAGTCGTACACTTCCCCGCCGGTCCGTACCGTTACCTCCAGCTGGACGTCGTGTGAGGTACCGGGACCAAGATTTTCTACGGTTGCGACCATCCGGTATATTGCCGTCTCCCAGGTGGAAGTGTCGGATTCCGCGATGAACTCAAGGTCCATTGCCGGCTGCTGTTCAAGCGGGAGTATCTCAACGTCAACACCGGCAAACTCATCCGGCAGATCCCCGATGTACCAGCCTCTGGCAGTGGTCTCCTGATAGTAATAACGCGTGTCGTTGTAGAGGTAATAGGTCCCGTCAAACATATCGTCGCCTGCAATGCCAACCGCCATGTGCTGCGGGAGTTTGAGAAGCACCGCCCCGTGCCCCATCTCGTGAAGTACCGAGGCGATAAGTATTGCGACATCCTCGCAGTCGCCGCTGTTATCCACGAGTGTTTCCAGCGGGTAGCGCGGATACTCTTCCATGCCGGTGGTTTCCTGGTCTGAGGTGTAGGAAAGCGACTGTGCGAATGCGATGAAGTTCTCAATGGTTTCCCGTTCGTTGTATCCTGCATTTTTTCCCATCACGGTAAATGCATCGGCGATCTCTCTGACGTATTCACGGTCGTAATCCGAGAGCGCATAGCGCACATAGTTGCTGTTCTTCGTATGGTCCTGCATCCGGAAGTACTGGTATGCGGTTTTGGGAACATCGATGAAGTAGGTATGATTTGTCTTCTGATATGTCCAGGAAAATTCGGAACGCAGCATTCCCCACGCGGGGGTGGGAAGGGGTGTCGGGGTTGCGAAACTCTCCGGTACTGGCGGAACCGTTGCGGTTATGTCGGGTACCTGCGTTGGAACGGGTTGCTGGGCAGGTACGTAGGTAATGCAGCCGGCGCTGAGGTTTGAGAGAGCAAGGAGCAACAGAACGATCGCAAAAGCACGGCGGAAAAACTGCACAGTATGAAATAATATGCCGCAGCAGGGATAAAACTTCTTGAATGTTTTCAGAAAAGAAGTGGACCCGAAGGGAGTCGAACCCTTGATCTCCGCCATGTCAAGGCGACGTCATAGCCTACTAGACCACGAGTCCACGAATGTTTTGCACCTATGTGCTCTAATACATACGACATTCCCAAATATAAATATTTTCAAGTGAAATTGTCAGTACAGCTTTATCCTGTATCACTGCGAACAGAATAATCATCCATGGAATATGCAGGTGAGATTCAACGAAAAAAGCGACTGCTGCAGTATCTCTGCATTATCGGTTTGTTTTCCATATTCTCCACCACCATTGCCAAAAATCCGGTACTTCCTCTCTATGCCGAATCGCTTGGGGCAGGAAACGCAACAATAGGACTTATATCTGCAGTATCGCCGTTTGCAGGAATTCTTCTCAGCTTTCCGGTGGGTGTACTTTCCGATCATCTCGGCAGACGCAGACTTCTTCTCCTTTCCGGCGTTGTGTTTCTCCTCGCCCCGCTGATGTATCTTGCAGCCGTTGATCCCCTGCTGCTTATCCCGATCCGCTTCTTCCATGGGATGGCAACTGCTATTCTTGGACCTGTTGTCGGTGCGGTTATTGCGGAAGAGTTTGGCGAGCACAAAGGAGAGATGATGGGGACCTACAGTTCGGCAACCCTCGCCGGCAGGTCTGCGGCTCCGCTGATCGGAGGTGCAGTCCTCTCGCTTTTTGCCGCAGCTCCGGCAGTATCAGCCTATCACATCGTCTATCTCATCGCGTTTGCCGCCGGTATCCCGGTTTTTCTTCTGATGCTCCGCTATCATGATCCGGGGACTGTCCGGAACCTTTCATCGGTTACGGTTTCATCCTTCCGGGAGAATTTGCTGGTTTTTTTCCGCAATCGCGGTCTTCGCTGTGCATCTGCAGCAGAGATGGCGACGTACTTCTGTTTTGGTACCTTTGAGACCTTTCTCCCGCTTTATCTTCTTACCGCCGGTATATCCGCGTGGCAGACCGGTATCATCTTTTTTGTACAGGTGATCATTATCGCAGCCACCAAACCATTTTTCGGCAGACTTGCGGACCGGTGCGATCCCATCCGCCAGATTCTTTTTGGCCTGCTGCTGACCGGAGGATCACTCGGTGCATTTTCACTTACCGGCAGCTTTTGGCTACTGCTTGGGATCAGCTGTGTCTTTGGTATCGGCATGTCGCTGTCCACGGTTGCGGCAAATGTGTATGCGGCAACTGTTGCCGAACAGAACCGTCTTGGTGCGTCCATGGGTGCACTTTCATCGATTATGGACATCGGTCATTCCGCAGGGCCGCTCATTGCCGGAGTTGCGGTAACAGTTGCCGGATACACTGCCAGTTTCGTTCTGTGTCTCCTTACAGCTCTGGCGGTTTTCGGATATATCATCCTCGGCACGCGGCAGTGAATCGGATTCTCCCTGTTTTTATTTCGTGCTGCAAAACTGCCAAATGAAAAAAATCTGGGAATGCCTGGTTTTATTCATGCTGTCTGTCACATTTCGGACAGCATGGGTGAGCACCAAAAAAGATAGGGATACAGAAGATGTCCCGGGTATTTGCTCTGTCAGGGTGGTGTCACAGCCTGCCAGATCACGCGTCCGCAAATGTTCACACCTGCATGGTTAAGTCTTCGCCGCATCACCCATCAGGTCGGCAAGCCCGAACTCGTCGGGACTTTTTTCCAGCCTACGTGTTAGCATAGATATCGGATGCAAAAAAAAGTTGGGGATGTTTACAGCTGCATGAACTTTGCCGAGATGATGCCGTCGCTTTCTGCGACCTCCTGCATCACGTTTGCAGGAACAACGTCGTCCACGGCAAGAATCATCAGCGATTCGGAACCTACATCCACTTTTCCGACCTGCATGTTTGAGATGTTGATGTTGTGTTTACCGAGCAGTACGCACACCGGGCCGACAACGCCCGGGCGGTTAATGTGGTCGGCAACAATCACATTGCCCTTCGGCACAAGGTCCATGGAGTAGCCGTTGATGGAGGTAATGCGGGGACCAACACGGGTAATAATACCGGAGATCGTCTGAGTACCTTTTCCGGTTTTGAATGTCAGGGTCACCAGTGACTTGTAGTCGCCTGCATCCGCCGAGGTCTTTTCCACGATGGTCATACCGCGCTGCTGTACAATAAACTCTGCGTTCACGAGATTTGCCGGTTCGTGAAGCGCTTTGTCCAGAAGACCCTTCAGGCCCATGCGGGTCGGGTATTTCAGGTTCTGTTTCATCTCGGCAACCTCGCCGAGGTACGCGAACTCAATCTCGGTGATAGCACCGTCTGCAAGCTGTGCTGCAAGGCTTCCCATCTTCTCGGTCAGCTGTGCGAACGGTTCAAGTTTCGGGCGAAGCTCCGGCGCAACCAGTGGCGCGTTCACTGCATTCTTGGCGGATCCGCCCTTCAGCACTTCGATGCACTGCTGGGCAACTGAGATTGCCACATTCTTCTGGGCCTCAACCGTGCTTGCGCCAAGGTGCGGGGTCACGATAACCTTGTCAAGGGAAAGAAGCGGTGAGTCGGTCGGCGGTTCCTGTTCAAATACGTCGAGTGCGGCTCCTGCAACCTTGCCGGAGGTGATTGCTTCATACAGGGCTGCTTCATCAATGATACCACCGCGGGCACAGTTGATTAATCGGACACCGTCCTTCATGGTTGCAATTGACTCCTTGTTGACAAGATGTGTCGTGGACGGAATCAGCGGCGTGTGTACTGTAATCACATCGGCTTTGGTGAAGAGTTCGGCCACGCTCATCATCTCAACGCCCATTGCAGCCCCGACCTCTGCCGGGATGAATGGATCGTAGGCGATGACCGTCATCTGCAGTGCCTGGGCACGTTTGGAAACTTCGCGGCCGATTCTTCCGAATCCGACCACACCAAGCACCTTGCCGTTCATTTCATTGCCCATAAACTTTGAGCGTTTCCATTCACCTTTCTTCAGTGATGCGGTTGCCTGCGGGATGTTTCTCGCAAGCGCCATCATCATGGCGATGGTGTGTTCCGTTGCCGCGAGCGTGTTGCCTTCGGGAGCGTTGGAGACAATGATGCCTTTCTTCGTTGCCGCATCACAGTCAATGTTGTCCACACCGACACCGGCACGACCGATGTACTTCATCCGATCGGCCGCTTCAATGATGCGTGCGGTGACCTGCGTTCCGGACCGGACGATCAGTGCATCGTATCCGCCGATGATCTTGACGAGTTCATCCTCGGACAGGTCTGCCTTTTCATCAACATCACAAAATCCCTTTAAAATATCGACTCCTTCTTTTGCAAGGGGGTCGCTCACAAGTACTTTGAAGCTCACGGATAATCCCGTATCTATTTGTTCTTACTCGGTAATAGTATTGCCCAACCCGGGAGAGGTTATGGTGGTTTCCTGTCTTCCAACACAATATATTATTGTGGACGGGGACCAATGTTATACCGAGTGTCTATGGACAAATCACCCAATATCCTATGGCTCAACGAAATCCGCAAAGATGATATTCCCTCCGTAGGAGGGAAAGGCGCCTCTCTTGGTGAAATGACCTCTATTGGTCTCCCTGTTCCACAGGGTTTTGTCGTGACCGCCCAGGCTTTCCGTAGATTTTTACAGCTGACAAAACTGGAAGACTCCATCTTCGATATTCTGGAGAAACTTGACGTTGATGACAACGATGCCCTCAACGCCACCGCAGATAAGGTAAAGGCAATGGTCAGTTCGGCGGCAATGCCCGAGGCAATCAAAAAGGAGATTGTTGCGTCCTACCAGAAGATGGGATCCGATACCGTTGTTGCTGTCCGGTCCAGTGCTACTGCAGAGGATCTGCCGGATGCATCTTTTGCCGGTCAGCAGGACACCTATCTGAATATCCTCGGCGAGGCCGATCTCCTGCAGTCCGTGCAGGACTGCTGGGCCTCTCTCTACGGCGGCCGTGCCATCTACTACCGTGCAAAGCAGGGTTTCGATGACCGTACCGTCAATATTGCAGTGGTTGTCCAGCAGCTGGTGTTCTCGGAAAAAGCCGGCGTGATGTTTTCTTCCCATCCGATCTCCGGAGCTGCAACCGTCATCATTGAGGGTTCATGGGGTCTGGGGGAGGCAATTGTGTCTGGTACCGTGTCTCCGGACAACTATGTCTATGACCGCAAGAACAAGCGGATCACCACAAAGACCGTTGCCAACAAGTCTGTTGAGATCATTCCGGACGGCAGTAAAGGAACAAAGACCGTTGCTGTTCCGGAAAACCGTCAGAATATACAGGTTCTCTCAGACGTCGAGGTTGCAAAACTTGCTGAGTTTGCGGTAGTATCCGAGGAACACTACAAGGTTCCGCAGGATATGGAGTGGGGAATGGTGGGTGACACCATTTATATTCTTCAGTCCCGCCCGATCACGACGATTCAGAAGAGTTCCCTTGTTTCGGATTCCGGGAAGGCTGCCTGCTCGGTGGCAGACAGCGAGATTATTCTTCAGGGATATGGTGCATCTCCCGGCATCGCATCCGGTCCGGTTGTTATCGTTACTGATGCAAAGGATACCTCCCGTGTGAAGGAGGGGGACATTATGGTCTCGCCGATGACCAACCCTGATATGGTCCCTGCCATGCGCAAAGTTGTCGGCATCATCACTGATGAGGGCGGTATGACCTGCCATGCGGCAATTGTGTCGCGTGAGCTTGGAACGCCTGCGGTTGTCGGAACGAAGAAGGCAACCTCCCTCCTCAAGGAGGGGCAGATCGTTACCATCGATGGTGAGAAGGGTCTGATCTACGACGGAAAACTTGAGACTGCCGTTCCTGCGGCAGCTGCGGCGGCTGTGCCGGTCGCGGCTGCAGCACCTGTCATCACTGCAACCTCGGTGAAAGTGAATGTTTCAATGCCCGAGGCAGCGGCACGCGCTGCGGCGACGGGCGCGGATGGTGTTGGTCTGCTCAGAATTGAGCACCTGATTCTTGGTATGAACAAGACGCCGAGCTGGTACATTAAGAACGGTAAGGAAGAGGAGTTCATTGCCGAGCTGTATAATGGTATTAAGACGGTGCTTGACGCATTCCGCGGCAAGCCGGTCTGGGTGCGCACGATCGATTCACCGACCGATGAGTTCCTGAACATGGCCGGCGGCGAGGATGAGCCGCATGAGCACAATCCGATGCTTGGTTTCCGCGGTCTCCGTCGTGATCTTCGTCAGATGGCGCAGTTCAGGATGCAGGCAGAGTGTTTCAAGCGTCTGTGGGAAGCGGGATACGATAATCTCGGCATTATGTTCCCGCTGGTGCAGCACCCCCGTGAGTTCCTCGCGGCAAAGGAGGCGTTCCGCTCCTGGGGCATTGATGTGGAGAATCGTGTGCTTGGTATTATGGTCGAGATCCCGGCATCCGCTATCATTATTGATGAGTTCATCAGGGCGGGCATCAAGTTCTGTTCCTTTGGAACGAATGATCTGATCCAGTACACGCTTGCGGTTGACCGCAACAATGGTATGATCGGCGATATGTATGAGCCGGAACACCCGGCGGTTATGCGTCTCATCAAGTACTGTATTGAGCAGTGCCGCGAGGCAGGCGTTGAGTGTTCCATCTGCGGTCAAGCGGGTTCGGATCCGAAGTTTGTGAAGTGGCTGGTGAATCAGGGCATTTCCAGTGTTTCCTCAAACATTGATGCAATTCCGAAGATTCGCGAGACGGTTGCAAAGACCGAGCGTCAGATTCTGCTGAATATGGCGTTTAAGAAAAATTAAGAGAAAATCATTCAATTTTTTTCAGGGCTTGCCTTATGGAGGATAAAGGGTGCAGCAGGGAGGAGGTTCTCTCCTTCCTCGCCGGTTTACGGGCTGAGGATTTGCATCATGATCATATCCTCAGTTCCATGTGTACGATTCCGCATCCGATTGCGGTTGCGGTGCACGAGATGTTTAGTGCGACGAATCTGGGAGATCCGGGTCTGTATCCGGGGACGACGAAGGTTGAGGATCTGCTGATTCATTCCCTCGGGGAGCTGATGCATCTGCCTGATGCAGGGGGTTACTCGACTTCAGGCGGGACGGAGTCAAATCTTCAGGCTATCCGGATTGCAAAGAAGCTGAAACCGGAGGTAAAGAACCCGAATATTGTGGTTCCTGCATCCGCACACTTTTCGTTTGACAAGACGTGTGATATGCTGGGGCTTGAGATGCGGATTGTGCCGTACGGGAAGAACTACACGGTGGATACGGAGAAGATGGCGGAGATGGTGGACAAAAACACCATTGCGGTTGCGGCGGTTGCGGGAACGACGGAGTACGGGATGATCGATGATGTTCCTGCTGTTGCCCGGATTGCCGGGGAGCATGACTGTTTCTGTCATGTGGATGCGGCGTTCGGCGGGTTTGTAATTCCGTTTCTGGAGAATCCTCCGCTGTTTGATTTTGCGGTGCCGGGTGTTGATTCGATTTCGCTGGACCCGCATAAGATGGGACTTGCAACGATTCCGTGCGGGTCTCTGCTGCTTCGTGATCCGGGGGTGTTCGGCTGCCTGAATGTGGATACGCCGTATCTGACGGTGAAGAAGCAGTGCACGCTGGCCGGAACGCGGCCGGGTGCGGATGTTGCGGGAGCGTATGCGGTGATGAAGCATCTGGGCCGTGAGGGGTTCCGTGCGATTGTTGCGGGATGTATGGAGAATACCCGCAGGCTGGTTGACGGGATGGAGGCATGCGGCTACCACCGGGTGGTGGATCCGATTATGAATGTGGCGGCGTTTTCCGGTGGGGATGCACCTGCCGGATGGACGGTGTCACATACGCGTGCGGGTCATCTGCGGTTTGTGATAATGCCGCATGTGACGCGCGATGTGATCGAGTGTTTCCTTGCCGATGTTGCGGCAATGCAGGCATAATCTTTTTTTGTGTGCGGGGATCGGGGACGTTACCCCTCAATTCATTTATTTCCTTGTTGTTCATGTATGTTCCGTGATGTTTTTTTCTTTCAGTGTTTTCTGTGGGTCTTGGGACTTTATGGACAACACCTCTGAGGGGACTAGTACGAAATGGATTCACTGATTTTTCCGGAGGCTCCAGATCTGGTACGTGGCGGCGGTCTTTCATTCTGTCCGCTCACCAGCCGGGACAGTGCAGCAATCATGCTCATATCCCTTTGCGTCCAAGTATATTCCCAGTCATGTCCGTTAGTCCCGATGCCGAACTTGCCG
Organism: Methanocorpusculum petauri; assembly: GCF_026891975.1. Classification (GTDB taxonomy): domain Archaea; phylum Halobacteriota; class Methanomicrobia; order Methanomicrobiales; family Methanocorpusculaceae; genus Methanocorpusculum; species Methanocorpusculum petauri. The sequence continues at coordinate 52,578 of NZ_JAPTGB010000013.1, forward strand.
CCCTCCGCACCGAACTTGCTGCTCTTCAGGCGTATCCCAAAGAAAAACTGGAGGAGATCATTGCAGAGGTGGGATTTTCCTGTACCTGCTGTGGCCGCTGCTGTACCCGTGCGTTCAACGGCCATGTGTTTCTGCTGTCCGCGGATGCAGAACGATTACGAAGGTCTGCGCCGGAGATGCTGATGCCCGCACCGGATTTTCCCTACTCTGATGCTTCGGGGAACTTCTATGTGTCCGGGTATGCACTCCGGACGAAACAAAACGGTGACTGCGTGTTCCTCTCGGAGGAAAAAAAGTGTACGATCTATGAAGACCGTTTTGCCATTTGCCGGATTTATCCCTACATGCTCCACCGCGAGCCGGACAGTCGCGGCCATGTGGACTGGCGGCAGATCAGCGGTTTAGATGAGCACGGAGAGTATGATGCTGTCATCCCTCCTGAAGAGACGGCACAGACTGCGGCGGCTGTCATTGCCTACGAGACTGCCTACCTCGAACAGGAGATCGCGTTTCATGAGGCACTGACGGCAAAGTTTTCCCAGGAGAACATCCGGTTCGTGCGGCGCGATCATGACCGGCGTACCCGCGAATTTTTGAAAGGGGTTGCTCACGCGACCGTCTATGTCTGGGACGGGAAGATGTTTTCCCGGGAAGAAGCTGTTCCTGCCGAGTACCGGTAAGGAATAAAACCGCGTAACTCTTCTTAAAAGTAAACCAATATACTTCCTCATGGAACCTGTAACCTATCGGCCGGTCGGCGTTATTCACTCTCCGCACACGAGCCTTGCGGGGATGCCCATTCAGCCGCCCGCGGCAAAGTCCTTTGCCGGAACGCTTGAGGTCCTGCCGGAGCTTGCCGACGGTCTGACCGGTATTGAGGGATTTACCCGTCTGATTCTGATTTATCAGCTGCACAAAAGCGAAGGTTTCTCCCTGACAGCAACACCGTTCCTGGATACCACGACGCACGGAGTCTTTGCAACCCGTGTGCCCCGCCGCCCGAACCAGATCGGACTCTCCATCGTAAAACTGCTGGGACGAAAGGGCAATGGGCTGGAGATCGGGGAAGTGGATATCCTCGACGGAACCCCGGTGCTTGACATCAAACCGTATGTGCCGCCGTTTGATGCGTACCCGCAGGAGCGTTACGGCTGGTTTGAAGGGAAGCTGGATGACATCGAAGCTGCACGATCGGATGATCGGTTTATTTGTGGCAAATCAAACACATCCGAGTAACTTATTGCGGATCCTATAAATGAAGGTTAATTGGTTGTGGTGAACTGTAATCAAGTTGTATTAAACAGGTGTATTTATCATTTCCGCCATCCTATATGATAAGAGATTAACATGAAAGTTAGCGCAAGAAACCAGCTGAAAGGAAAGATTGTGAAGCTCACGGAAGGCGCGGTCAACACCGAAGTTGTCATTGAGATCGCAGGCGGACAGCAGATCACCTCTGTTGTTACCAAGACTTCCGCACAGAACCTTGGTCTTGCAGTCGGCAAAGAAGCCTACGCAATCATCAAGGCAAGCGAAGTCATGATCGGTACCGAATAAATCAGTTCCCCCCATTTTTCTTTCATTTTCTGTGTCCCGTTACCGGAATACATGTACTGCGGTTGCTTTGAATGTTACCCAGACCTCTGTACCGGAACAGAGTTTCAGCCGTTCCACACTCTGCCGCGTCAGTGCAGCAGTTACTATGATCCCGTTTCCGCAGTCCACCGGGATCTTTGCGTAGATGCCGTTCTCCGCAACCCCGGCAACAATGCCGGGCAGCGAGTTCCGGGCCGAGGAGTCCAGCGGACTGGTTGAGAGGATAAGATCCTCGGGCCGGATGCCGACCCGTACCGGACCGGAGAGATCTGTTGCGGCGAACAGTTTTACCGGTCCGACTGCAATCTCTGCAGTTCCGGTCCCGTCGGGGGATGCTGTTCCGGAAAAGAGATTTTCCATTCCGGTAAAGTGTGCAATAAAGTCTGATGCGGGCCTGCGGAGAATTGTCTCCGGTGTTCCCTCCTGCGCAACCGCACCGTCTTTCATTACCACCACGCGGTCGGCAAGTGCATAGATGTCCTCGAAGTGGTGGGTGATGTGCAGAATCATCACGCCGGTTCTTGTGTGAATTTCTTTGATCTCCCGTCGCAGTCGTTCACGTGTTACGGTGTCCAGTGCCGAGAGCGGTTCGTCCAGCAGAAGCACACGGGGACGAAGCACCAGTGCCCGGGCGATTGCCGTGCGCTGCTGTTCTCCGCCGGAAAGCGTTGCGGGATAGCGATCCAGCAGATGGGCGATGCCGAGCGTTTCTGCAATTGATTCGGCTGCGGCATCCCGGTTTTCTCCAGATATGCCGCGCTGCCGGAGGCCGAATCCGATGTTCTCCCGAACTGTCATGTGAGGGAAGAGCATGTAGTCCTGATAGACCATGCCGATGCCCCGCCGTTCCGGCGGGGCATCGGTAATATCTGTTCCGTCCAGAAGGATCCGTCCTTTATCGGGGCGATGAATTCCTGCAATCGTTTCCAGAAGAATGGTCTTTCCCGCACCGGTCGGCCCGAGGATGATGCAGTACTCACCGTCTGCAACCGATACACTGAGATCGGTGAACCGGAACTCACCAAGCGAAAGTGTCAGATCTGATATTTCAAGCATAGATTGTACTCCGTCCGTCGCCTGCGTACTCAACGATGAGGAGTGTTGCACCCGAGATTATCAGAAGGATCAGCGCTGCTGCAATCGCCATATCCAGGTCTCCCGTGGACATATTCAGGAACAGGGCAATGGGTAGTGTTTCGGTCTTCATCGCAATTGCTCCTGCAAGCATCAGTACTGCACCAAATTCTCCCATTGCCTTTGACCAGGTAATGACAATTCCTGCTGCAAGACCGCTCTTTGCCATCGGCAGTGTCACTTGTGAAAACGCCCGCCACTCTGAACATCCGAGTGTCCGTGCTACATGTTCATACCGCGGACTGATCATGGCAAATGTTGAGCGGGCGATCCGGATCATGTAGGGGAGGTTTACAAAGAACTGGGCGATTACAATGGCAATCGGGGTGTACACGATGAAGATGCCGAATCCGGAGAGAAACTGCCCGACGGGTGAGGTGACCGGTGAGAGAAAGATCAGCAGAGCTACGCCCGCCACCAGCGGCGGGAGCGACAGGGGGAGATTCAGAAGAATGTTGACCCAGCGTTTTCCGGCAAAGGGTTTTCGGGTCATTATGTATGCGACCGGAACGGCGGCGGCCACGCAGCAGAATGTGGAGGTGACTGCGGTTATGAGCGAGAGCTGTACTGCAAACCAGATCTCTTCCGAGGTCAGTGCTGCAATCAGGGCTTCGGGTGTGGGAAATATCACCAGACCGCCGAAGACAACGATGAGCAGTATGACTGCGGCGGCTGTGAGGGCAAGGCAAAGCGCCTGAAAAAAGGAGGGAGTTTTTTGCATGGTTTACGAGAGGTTTTTGCTTTTTGCCGCAATGTTTGCCAGATGTTCACGGGTAAGCCAGCCGGATGAGGCATCCGGGACTGCGTCAAACGCCGGGATGTAGGGTTTGATGTCGAGTACCGGTGTTCCATCCAGAAGGTCAATGCCTTCGATCAGCAGCAGGTTTTCTTTGCGTGCCAGAAGCCGCACCACGGAGAATCCGATTTTATTCGGGCGCGACATGTGGCGGGTTGCAAAGATGCCGTGAGATGCCCCGCCGTCCACCATTGGTTTTTCTGCGAGCAGTTCTGCGGGAGCACGGTCAAGCCGGACGAGGAGCATCAGGTGCGTGAAGGTCTCGATCTGATCGAGACCGCAGGCGTACTCGGGTTTTACTTCAATGGTACCGCGCCCGGTGGAGCAGAGGCTCTGTACCGGTGTCTGCATCATGTCTGTGTAGGGTGTTCTGAGCCGGCCGATTGCGTTGATCGTGAAGGTGTCTTCCATCGCTTTTCAGCTCGTGTACTTTTCGTTCGGGTATGCGGGGAAACCGTACTTTTCAAAGATTGCTTTACCCTCGGCGGAAACAACAAAGTCTGCGAACTTCTGGGCGAGTTCGGGCTGTGTGGTGAAGGTGGTAATGCCGATTGGCGCAATCAGAATCGAGTTGTCGGTAACCGGAATTTCGATTAGGTCAAACCGGTCGCCTTTTGCGTTGTCCATGGTGAGAAGTGCGGCGTCCGCGTTTCCGGTGGACATTGCGGTTACTACTTCGTTGATGGTTGCACCGCGGAGTACGACGTTTTTCTCGATTTCTGCGGTGACGCCGTAGTTGTCAAAGATTTTGACTCCGGCTTTTCCAATCGCAGTCGCGTTGATATCACCCAAGGCAAGCCGTACTCCCGGTTTTGCGAGGTTTGCAACGGTCTGAATGCCAAGGGGATTGCCTTTCTGTACGGCGATGATTGGGACGTGATAGGCAACAAGCTGGGAGTTGTTCGATACGAGGCCTTTTTTTACGGCGTTCTGGTAGTCAGGCTGACCGCCGGGGATGAAGGCGTCGCCGAGGTGTGAGGTTTCCATCTGGGAGATAAGGACTCCGGAGCCGCCGTAGGTCAGATCAACGGTAACACTATTCTTTTCGCCGAAGACGGTGCCGATTTCGGCCATGGGGCCTTTGAGTCCTGCTCCTGCATAGATGAGGAGTGTTTTGTTTTCGTCTCCTGCGGGAGTGCCGATACAGCCTGCAGCACAGATAACAGCTGCGAGTACTGCCAGAGTCAGGAGTATCAGTCCGGATACACGTTTCATGAATTTACCATATGCGGATTCATCATAATAACAGTATCTAATCTTTTTGAAAATGTTAATCTGATTAAATTAACTATGTTCAATACCCCGGAATACTAATCATTATTTATTTTGTCAACCATGTTGTTAGATATGATATGTGAAGCGACAGGGAGACGGACGGAGCATCTCGTCTCCGGGATCACGTGCGGGAAGGCTGTATGAGGTTTTTAAAGCTGGTGTCCTCTGCCGAGGCTGAAAAGACTCTGCTGGCTCTGGCACATCCTCTGCCGGAAGAGCTGGTGCCGCTTGCAGAGTCGGTTGGCCGCATACTGTCGCGCAGGATTTTGTCTCCTGAAAATATTCCGGGGTTTCACCGGTCGGTCAAGGACGGATATGCTGTCCGGTCGGTGGATACGCTGGGTGCTGCGGAGCAGAAGCCGAAACTTTTGAGACTGACGGGCAGGATTCTGATGGGACAGAATGCATCAGGCAGTCTTGCGGCAGGGACGACGAAGTACATTCCAACCGGCGGCGTGATGCCGGAAGGTGCGGATGCGGTGGTGATGCAGGAGAGTACGGAGCTTGCCGGGGATATGGTTCTGATCAAAGGACCGGTTAATCCGGGTGCGGATGTGCTGCGTGCGGATGAGGATTTTGCCGAGGGCGAGGTGGTGCTGCGTGCAGGAACGAAACTAACTGCCCAGGCAACCGGTGTACTTGCGGCGTTTGGTGTTGATCCGGTTCCGGTGGTGCGGCAGGCGCGTGTCGGTATTATTTCGACCGGGAATGAACTGGTTGTTCCGTCTATGGTACGGGAACCGGGTCAGGTCCGGGATGCAAACAGTGCGCTTTTGATTTCGTTTATGCGTGAGTCAGGTGCTGTGCCGGTTTTTTATGGTATTGTGCCGGATGAGGCGCCGGCTCTTTTGCCGGTGCTTGCGGCTGCGGCTGCGGCGTGTGATCTGGTGGTTGTTTCGGGGGGGAGTTCCAAGGATGAGCGGGATGTCACGGCGGGTGTTCTTGCTGAACTTGGTACTGTTGATGTGCACGGGGTTTCTATTGCGCCGGGCAAGCCGACGATTATCGGTTCGATCGGGACAACCCCTGTGCTCTGTCTTCCGGGCCATCCGGCGGCTGCGTATATGATCACTTCTGTGTTTGCAGGACCGCTGCTCCGGAAGATGTCGGGTGAGATTTTTTCGCCGAAGCGTGTTTCTGCCCCGCTTTCGATGAGTTTTCCGTCGGAGAAGGGGCGGGAGGATCTGGTGCGTGTCCGGATTCTTCCGGATGGCCGGGCTGAGCCGATTTTCGGCAAGTCGGGTCTTTTGAATACGCTTGTACGAAGTGACGGCTATATCCGGGTTCCGGCCGGTCTTGACGGCTGTGAGGCGGGAGAGGTCGCGGAGGTATATCTATGGTAATGAAACGTTATCTGCATCAGATTACAGCCGATGAGGCTGTTACAATTATTACGAGTGTTCCGCCGCATGTATCTTCCCGGCGTATGCGGGTTGTTGATGCGGTGGGTCACCGGCTTGCTGAATCGCTGTATGCGCAGTATTCGGTTCCGGAGGTTCCGGTTTCGGCGATGGATGGTTTTGCGGTCCGGTCGGCGGAGACGATTGGGGCGGGAGATCAGGCGCCGGTTCTTCTTCGTGAGTTTGTGCGGGTGAATACGGGTAATGTGATTCCGAAGGGGTTCGATGCGGTTGTCCGTGTTGAGGATGCCTGGTTTGACGGGGATGATCCGGATGAGATTACGGTTCGCAAGTCGGTGAATCCGGGGACGAATGTCCGTGCGGCGGGCGAGGATATTAAGGAGGGGCAGCTGATTCTTCCTGCGGGAACAGTGATCCGACCGTTTGATGTGGGTGCTGTTGCTTCTTACGGGATTACGCATGTGAGTGTTTTCCGGATTTCGGTGGGTATTCTGCCGACGGGTACGGAGTTGATTCTGCCAGGGAACCGGCCGCTTCCGGGGCAGGTGGTGGAGAGTAATACGCCGATGGCGGAGGCGTATCTCCGTGAGTTTGGTGTTGATGTTGTGCGGTACCCGCCGGTGGTGGATAATCCTGTGCTGATCCGCGGGGCGTTGGAGCGTGTTCTTGCGGAGAATGATGTTGCTATTGTGTCTGCGGGGTCGTCTGCGGGGACGAAGGATTTTACGGCGTCGGTGATTACGGAGATGGGGGAGCTGTTGTTCCACGGGGTTGCGATGAAGCCGGCAAAGCCTGCGATGTTTGGTGTTATTGCGGGGAAGCCGGTGTTTGGTCTGCCGGGTTATCCGCTTTCGGCGCAGACGGTTCTGCGCGTGTTTGTCCGTGAGCTTCTGGAGGGCTGGGGGTGGACGGGGCCTGTTGAGGAGTTTGTGCAGGTGGAGCTGGGCGATTCGATTTCTTCCGAGGGGGGTATTGATGAGTTCAGTCTGCATGCGGCGGCCAGGGTGAATGATCGGTATGTGGTGATTCCGCAGTCCCGGGGTGCGAGTGTGCAGATGACGGGTGTCCGGTCGAATGTGGTGATCCGTGTTCCGTACGGGGTTGAGGGTTTTGAGGCGGGGGATGAGGTTCCGGCGCTTCTTACGGTGCCGCGGGAGGAGCTTGACCGGACGGTGCTGATTGCGGGGGTGTATGATCCGGTTCTTGATGTTCTTGCGGAGGCGGCGATGAAGGCCGGTATCCGTGTTCGGTGCGGGAACTTTAGTGGTTTGTCGGGTCTGCTGCTGCTGTTGAAGAACTGTTGTCATGCGGTCTGCATTCGGGACGAGGCTGATCTTGCGGTGCTCGGCGATACGGGGGTGTTTGTCCGTTCGTTTGGCGGGCCGGACGGGTCTGCGGTGCGGCTGGTGTGCCGGACGGAGATGGCGGAGGATCCTCTGATGCAGAAATTGTTTGCGGTGATGGATTCGGCTGTGTTCCGGTCCTGATCTTCTTTTTTTGTATCCGGGTCTGACGGTTCCGTGGATGGGGTTGTTTTTGCGTGCGATTTGTTCGATGGTTTTTTTCCTGAGAGGGGTTGGTTTCTGAGTTTTCCACGGTTGCGGAGCCGGGGGTGTTAGGGAGTGTGCGGATTTTTTTCCTGTGTGGTTCCGGGTGGTATGTGTCTCCTCTGCTGTTTTGGCATATCGGGTTCCTGCGTGTCCCTGTTATGCGCCGCAGGTGCATGTGTGGTATGCGGATACTCACAGTCATCACCTGCCAGTCTGCATTTTTCCAAAAAAATGCTTTAGAATGATCCGCAAAGTCATGTTGTGCGATCACAAATCTATATCTGATCAAAGCAGGTATTACTATGGTAATATGATCCGTTCGGCGTGTGATGAGGGAGTTACGGAAATCATCGGTTTTGTGCTGATTATGGGGCTGGTGGTGGTGGTACTGTTTGGTATGGCTCTGATTGTTCCGCCGCTGAACGGGGCGGCGATTGAGGGGGAGCTGGCGCTTGGTGCGGTGCAGGGTGTTTCGAATCTGAAGTATGATATGGATCTGTTGTGGGAGAGTCCGGTGATGAAGAATGTGAACCGGAGTGTGCTGATTCAGTTGTCGACGCCGAGGCGGGGGATTGTGTCGATGCTGCCGGTGTTTACGCCGAGGATCGGGTCTGCGACGATGTCGGCGGGGGTGTCAGGGGTTACGGTGACGGTTGGTGATACGCGGTATGATAATCTGCTGAGGCTGAGCTATGCGACGTCAAATAATTATGCGCCGGATTCGATGGTGGTGTATGAGGCGGGGGCAGTGCTTGCGGGGACGCGCGATTCCCGTTCGCTGGTGCTTGTACCGAGTGTGGGGAATGCGTCCGACGGGTCGCTGCTGATGGTTCTGCCGTGTCTGGCTGATGGCGGGGAGTCGTCAGTTTCGGGAAACAGTTTCGGGGTGGTTGAGTACCGGCTGATTGATACGAATGTTACCTCCTATTCCAATCCTCAGATTATGATCAACGGTGCGGAAGAGAGTCTGGCGGCTGCGAAGAGTCTGGTGGATCTTATTCCAGTCATGGTTTCCGATGATGGGACGATATCGTATTCCGGTACGGTGAGGGTGATGACGGCGAATTATTCGGTTGTGATGCGGGGGGCTGTTCCATGATGAGCGGGCGTGATGCGGGAGTGTCGGAGGTGATCAGTTTTGTGGTGATTCTTGCGATGCTGATTCTTGCGTTCAGTATCTGGGCGTTGTATGCGATTCCGGCGGGGGGAGAGCAAATGGAGGAGATTCATACGGCGAAGATTCAGATGGAGTTTTCGGAGTTTAAGTCGGGGGTGGAGAATGTATGGATTGCAAATTCGACAGGCGTGGTGCGGGAGAGTGTGTTTCTGCTGGGGCCGGATGCGGCGGACAGCGGGATGGAGCTTTTGTCGTTTCCGATTACGCGGGCTGCGGGGACGCTGAGCGTGAGCGCCGGAGATAGCGCGATGGAGAACGATGGAACGTACTGCTATGCGGAGGTGACGTACCGCGGTACGAATGCGTACACGGACAATGTGTATCTGCACTATTCTGGCAAAAATAATTCGCTGCGTGCGTTCGGGCCTGCGGGGAATGTGCTGTACACGCTGCCGGGTTCGGATCAGTTCCGGGTTGTGGTGCCGGAGGGTACGAAGTCGGAGGTGTCGGGGAATGGCCGTGCGGTGATTGAGTACCGGCTGGTGGATGTGATTCCGGGTGGGGATAATGTGTCTTATTGTGTGTTTGATATGGGGGTGCGGTGATGCGGCGCGATTGTGATACGGCTTCGTCGGTTGTGATCGGGTTTGTGGTTCTTCTGATGCTGATTGCGCTTGCGATCGGTATCTGGGCGCTGATCAGTCTGCCGGGTGAGCTGAAGGAGGCGGAGAGTTCGCATGCGATTGCGTTGTCGAATGCGTTTCTGGATATGAAGTTGTCGATGGATAAGGTGCGGGTGAGTGAGAAGGTGAATCTTTCCGGCGCACGGTTTTCGATGCTGATGCCGGGAAGTTCGGGAATGGCGGGGACGACGATCGGGTTTGAGAAAGAGGTCGGGGTGCTGCGGATGGAGTGGTCGGGTGGGAACAGTGGTTTTCCTCTGAGTCCCCCTCTGGGAGACAATGGAAAGAGTGTTGATCGGATTTTTGCGCAGGTTGGCGGGACACGTGGGACTACGAGCATTGGGTACGAGGGCGGCGGTGTGTTCCGGAGCGATAACGGGAATGCGGTGTGGCTGACGCCCGGACTTCTTGAGGTCTATCCGGATGAGTTGGACAATGCAACCACCCGTGTGGATTTGGTAGTGGTGAATCTGACCGGGGATGCTGCTGTCAGCAGTAACTGGGGTGTGCCGCTGGACTGCGTGTTTGTTGAGCGTAAAGATACTCAGGTCGGGCCGGAGAACAGGACACTGACAATTTCTTTCTCCGGCAAGGATGCGGACCAGATACGTTTGTGGTATGCATTGTTCTATGAGGCGAAGATCCGCTATGGGAAGTATAATAATTCACTTGAGAATATGGTAACGGCAGAGATTAACTCGGACTGGACCACACTGAAGATCACGGGAAGCGATGAGATGCGGGTGAAGGTCTCTATCCGCGAGGCGACATATGATGTATCACTGGTGAACCGCTATGAAAGCTGATGAGGGTGTTGCTCCGGTTGTGGCGATTGCGCTGCTGATTGGTCTGGTGGCGATAGCGGGAGCGCTCATCGGCCTTTCGATGTTTGCGGCGCTGGAGAGTGCGGCGGGAACGCCGCCGGATGTGCGATTTCAGGTGTCGGCGGACGGACAAAGTCTGTATCATGCGGGCGGGGATGTGCTGCCGCTGAAAAATCTGGTGTTTTACGATACAGCGAAAAAAGAGAATGTGGAGGTGAGGCTGATAAAGAGCGGGAGCAGTACGGGTTCATCTCCTGCTGAGACGGATGTGTGGGCAACGGGAGATAAAATCCAGTTTGATGCGGGGATACTGAACGTTCTGTCAATTGTCGGACTGGACAGCAGAAACCGTCCGTCCCTGCTGTACATGGGCGCAAAGGCGATGGTGCTGCCGGTCGGGGATATGGTGCCGGATGAGTGGATAGTAACACCACCAAAACCATCGGCAGTACCAACAGTAGTACCAACGCCACCGCCGACTGTAATAGGCGAGAATATCGAGAATATCTTCCATCCCAACCACGCTGAATTCACATTTGGCAGTGGTGACGCCATGATAAATTTAGTAGAGAAAATTAGAAAACAGAACTTATATCAGGACTATCCCTTGCCAGAAGGAGGCACCCCTGTAGAATTTATGGCACACTGGGCAAATTATGAGTGGACTAAGATTACGGTGACTGTGTACAACAACGAAACAGGAGGGACGGTATATACAGATCAGAAATTAGTAGAGAAAAAAGAGATGGATACGATTACTATTCCTCATAATGATCTGAAAAAAGGATATGTTTGTTATGTGACGATCGAGATTTGGAAGGACAAAGAAAGGACGAAAATGGTCGCACGTCAGACAGTAGTAATTACCTTTACCTGAAGCACCATTCAATTTATTCCAACGTAAATGTCACAAAAACCATCAATACGTTCCAGAATTGATGAGCGGGGATATGTTAATCCTCTCACTCTTTTTTCCGTGGTTTCTCTGGGCAAAACCAAAGTCAAAACTTTTTTTCTTCCGATAATTTTTGATCATACAGGAAGAGACGCTTCAGGCGTTGGGAACAAAGCCCCCGCCTCACACCGTCACCATATTCTGGTACAGCACTGAGCTGCTCCCGTCCGTGAAGCGGCCGGTGAAAGTAACGGTAACCGTGCTGTCTGATGGCGTCACCCGGATATCCACAACCTTCTGCTATGCGCCTTACCCTCACCGCCAACATCACCTCCGAAGAAGCCAGGCTTCTTGACACCATCCTCAAAGCAGCAGGCTTTGACAACCG
>NZ_JAPTGB010000014.1 GCF_026891975.1 Methanocorpusculum petauri
CCCCCGTCCCTCCCCCATCCTCCACGCTGGCGACTACGCCGCATGGTACAAACACGCAACCGGCGACTGGATCTACGACTTCGCCGGCGGTCAGATCACCAGCCGCCGCACCGGACGCCTCGTCCCCTTCCGCGTAACCCCCGACGGCTACCTCGAAGCAAGCGTCATCATCAAAGGCATCCGCATCCATATCCGCAAACACCGTGCCATCTGGATCGCCGCCCACGGCATCCTCGCCCTCCCCATCGACTACGCCCTGGAAATCGACCACATCAACCACAACCGGACGGACTGCCGTCTGGAAAACCTCCGGCTCGTCCGGCCTGAAGTAAACCGCCGCAACCGCCCGGGCCTGCTCAGCGACGACACCGTCAGAACCATCCGCAGACGATACCGCGAAGAAATCATCAGCATGGCCGAACTCGCCCGCGAATTCGGCCTCTGCCGCAAAACCATCTCCCGCATCATCCACCACAAAACCTACCGGAGCATCCCCGATGAATAACTACCGCGAAACAACCTACACCTGCCCCGACTGCGGAACCGCCTTCACCATTCCCGAAATCGGCGACGACCTCCCCGCAGTCGTCCCCGTTCTCTGCTGCCCCCGCTGCCGCTTGCCCGCCTACCGCACCAGCACAGACGAACAGTACACCCTCCAGACCTACTGCCGCTACCGCGACCAGACCCGGGACATCATCGCCCGCCGGAACACCGAACAGGAGGCCGGACCATGAACCTCACCCCGGAAACCCTCATCGCCGAACTCAGCGAAACCCACCCCTGCCCCTCCGCAGATGCGGACGCCTACGCAGCCGCATACTGGCATCAGGAGATGCAGTATCTCCTCACCGAAGCAGCCGCCCATCTCACCAACCGGCACCGCGAACTCCTCGACCTCATCCGAACAGAAAACCTCCGGTCCGCGGAGTACCGGCTCGAAACTCCCGTCATCCCCATCCGGCACGTCGACCTCCCCCGGCTTCGGCAGGACCTCCCCGCCGTATTCGATGCTATCGTCTACCTCAAAGCAACCGACGCCGAACGGCTTCTCAGCCGCCGCAGACTCTACGAGTCTGCGGTGGCTGTCGCGGGCATCGACCGCGTCCGCCCGCTCGAACACGTCAACCTCGGCGACCTCGCCAAAGTACTCCCCGCAGATGAATTCAGCCGGTTTGTGCTCGTCACCCCAAAACCTCTCCCGGCCAGAATCGTCCGCATCACGGAGGATGCATGAACCCCGAACTCGCCGACCGGGCGGTTCTTGCGGCGTATGTGGATGCAGGACTCTCCATCCGCAAAATTGCAAAACGGACCGGCTGTTCCAAATCCGCAGTTGCCTGTGCCCTCCGGCAGCATGGCCTCTCCCGCAGACGGGTCCGCGTACCCGACGAAATGAAAAAGAAACTGAGGATGTAACGCATCCCCTGTTTTTTTCCTTTCGCATGTTAGTCTGTGTTCAACACGATTATGATTGGAAAGTTCCTAAAAAATAAATGGAAATCTCAGGGTAACAATGATATTTTCCATATCCAATGATAAGGATATGAAGTAATTTGAAAAACGTGTTTCATTGTTAGTTAACGAAGATCGAAAAACCGCATCGGAGTGTGTTAAGAAAGTACTATAAGTGATTATATTATGATTGTATTGCTGAAACTCCTCCTATTTTCCCTAATAATACTAGCATTCTGCGTATTGAGCTGGCGCATTCTTTCGGGGAGAAAAAAACCTCACGAATCAAAAACCCCGCTTCCCAATTGGTGGCTGGGGTCGAGAGTGGTAATTTTCAATGGAGTCTGCGCATTTACCGCGCTGATACTGTTCCTCCTCGTGTATCCAAACGAACTGTTGCCTCTAACTCCACTGCTGATATTTCCAGCTTACATAATGACATATCTCACCGTAGAATGGGGAATAGACCTGATTATTGAACATTGGAGAAATCATGAAATTTAAACAAGTATTTGTATTATGTATGGTTTTCCTGCTTCTTTCCTCGATGGCTTACCCAAGTCTGGCAGTAGAGGCAGAAAAATCAGCAGAACAGTCTCTATCTTGCTGGTCAACACACGCCGAAATATGGGCGTCATACAATTAGTGGAGGTACAAAACATCTTATCGTCATCTTCTGTTGGTACTGGAAGGTTATCCGCTCAGATGTTGAGCAGTATACGTCCTTTGACGAATATGATTGGATGCCGGACTATGCGCCATCACACTCTGTCATGGAAAAATCATTCTAGAAGAGTTCTCAAAACTGAAGTGAATAACCGTGAATCGCATGCAGTCTGCATGCCTTCACCGGTTTTTTCAAGGGCGTCAGTCTGTGTTCGGCGGGATGAGTAGTATTCTCTGATGGCAGATAATCATGAGTCAAAAATTAAGTTTTCTATCACCAAGCCCACGATTATTGGTTCGATTGTGGGGTATGTTATTTTACTTCTTCTGAATATTGACTGGTTGGTAATGAATGAGCTAATAATTGAAATCCTTATTGGGATGATATTTAGTATTGTGCTATATTATGCGATAACATGTAACGAAACTTAATGAAGTTCAACGCAAAAAACCGGAACAGACACGAACGAATCTATTGGAAATTTTCCACTGAAAAGGTGAAACAGATACTGAGGATGTAACCACTTCCTCTTTTTTCAGTCGAGCAGTTCCCAGTGTCCGGTTTTGTCCGATCCGACCCTGCGGAGAACTCGGTGTTTTTTCAGGGAGGAGAGGGCACGGGTGACGGTTGCCCGGGAGAAGCCGGTTTGTACGGTAATGTCCATGATGGTGCTTCGCGGGTTGCGTTGTACAACATCCAAAACCGCACGTTCCTTCCCCGAAAGCAGATCGTCCGCAAACCCTGGCTCATTTACAGTATCATTTACAGTGTCATTTACAGTATCATATCGCACACCCGAAACCGCATTTTTCAACGCAGATTCAATCGTTTCGAGCATAAACTCCACAAATGCGGTATCGTTTCCGTGTTTTCCTGCGTCGCCGAGTGCGGCGTAGTACTGTTCCTGGTGTTGTTCGATGAGGGATTCGATGGGAAGCCAGGCGAAAAGGGACTTCCAGCGGCTGAGGAGAAGGGTCTGCCACATTCTGCCCATGCGTCCGTTGCCGTCCACAAACGGGTGAATGAACTCAAACTCCGCATGAAACACACAGCTGATGATCAGTGGGTGAACGTCTGCTGTTTTGCACCAGGTAAGGAGGTCGGCGATCTGGGTGGGTACGAGTGGGGCTGGAGGCGCCATGTGTACCAGAGTTGTTCCGGCAAAAACCCCGACACCGCCGCTGCGGAACATGCCGGCCTCGGCCACGAGGCCGGCCATGAGAATACGATGGGCACGGAGAAGATCTTCCACGGAGTAGGGATCAAGCAGCAGGAGCTGCTTGTATGCTTCGTAGGCGTTCTGAACTTCGCGGATTTCATCCGGGGGACCGAGAACACGTTTTCCCGCAATGATATTCGTTACCTGTGCAAGGGTCAGCGTATTATTTTCAATCGCAAGCGAGGAGTGAATAGTGCGGATACGATTGTTGCGCCGCAGATGAGGATTTTTTGTGAAACTGCCGGTTGCGTTCAGTTTTCCCACGAGTTCACTAATGGCGGCGATACGGTTGACCATCAGACTGGTGAGAGTAAATGGCGGTACATACGGCACGGCAGGCATGATCCTCTCTCTTTTAATAGGGGAGCTGAAGATAAGATGATTTCGTATCCGGAACTCCGGCGTACTGCTATTTGTTCACGTATACACTTCTCTTCTCCTGCGGGGAGTTCGGGTAAAACCTCTACCGGCAGGAACTCTCCGGATTTATTGATCGGATTTCTCGTACTGGTAGATCAATGCAACAGGGAAAGGCTTTGTTCCTGTGCCGTTGCGTTCATACGTTGTGAAAGGTGTTGACCAGCAGACAGATGCTCTGCAACCTTATGTATCGGACTTCAGTTTCTCCTCGTCCAGCATATCCAGTTTCGCTGCCGACTGGATCATATCGATCGGTACAGCAACCATGTTTACCGCCGTATTCATATAATCCAGTACCACGGCAATCACAATCGCAAAAGCCATGGCATCCAGGGAAATTCCCAGCTGGGCGAACACAATCGGATAATTGATCAGATTTCCGCACGGAACCGGGACACCCGCCACCGAAACGAGAAACACGACAATTACCGCAATAATCAACCAGGACAAGGAGATAGGCACGCCGAAATGTGCTGCCATAAACAGACTCACGCAGAAATATTCTGTAGCAATACCGGCTCGAGAAAATGCCGTGCCAAGTGGTACGCCAAACTCTGCCAGTTTTTTTGAAATCCCGCACTGGTCGCGGCACACACTCATATTTGTTGGAAATGTGGCGGCGGAAGATGCGGTTGTTACGGAAATCAGAAATGACGGCAAAAGTTTTCGGATCAGTGTCAGAGGGGAGAGTTTTCTGGCGATTGAAACTTCGGCTCCCATGATTAGCAGATGAATCAGATGACATACCAGAATAACGGCAAACAGGATGCCAAGTTGTCCGAAATCCTGATCGGTCAGCATGAGCCGGAACATACTCAGGAAGATAAATACCGGCAGGAACAGGATGATTTTTTCCATTACCTGTTGTATCAGATAATCCGTCTGTTCCAGAAGGGTGATGACTGCAGGAATTGATTTGTGGATCAGCAGAATCACAAACCCGAACAGTACTGCGAGAAAGATGATCTGGAGCGGATGCCGTTCCGTGAAGGGGGTAAACAGGCTTGAGGGGATGATCGAGAGAAGCAGATCAAAAATGGACTGAAACTCTCCTCCTCCCTGAATTCCGCTCCCGAGGGAGAGAGGGATAAACGGCAGGCAGACAACCAGCGCGATTCCGAGCGCAAGGAATATTCGCCGGAGATACCGGGTAAGTACGGTGGTGCCGATGGCGCGAAATGTTTCGATGTTGCCAAATCCGGCAAGACTTGCAACAAGGGAGAGGAAGATCATCGGCAGGGCGATCGCGATCAGAATTTCGAGAAATGTGTCAAACAGTGGTGTGAGGATGACACTCCGGAGTTCGAGGGCGGTTTCGACGGGGAGCCCGTACCGGCAGATCAGTCCGACAGATATGCCGGCAATGGCAGCGCAGAGGAGCGGTACGTAGGATGCGTGTTTTTTTCGTGCCTGCCGGAGTGTCAGGCGGTTTTCTCCGTTGTGATACTGGTAGGATGCGGTGAGGGAGGCGTTTCTGAAGAGGGTTTTGCCTGAGGTTTCCTCTGATTCTACTGTGATGAGGGGATTGGTTTTTCTGCCGGATATGGCGAAGGTGATCTGCGGCTGCCGCAGATGTCTGCTGATTTGGCAGGTGAGGGGATGTTCTTCTCCGATCAGGGTATTCCAGGTTTGCAGTACTGCTTTGACGGCGATATCCAGTTTTTCTTCCGGTATTATGGCGGTTTTTCCGGTGTTCAGGGTTTGGAGGATAGTTCGGCGAAGTTCGACAGGGTCGGCGGGAATGGTGTGCCGGGGAGATGCCGGGGAGTGTTTGTTCAGCAGGAGGATGAGTACCAACAGGGACAGACCGCAGACGATCGCGAGAAGAGTGTGTTTCAGGAAGGGGTCTTCCCGGAGTCCCGGGTGGAACAGGAGTATGCCGGCGGCAATCAGTCCGGAGAGGAGCAAGAGTGATAGCGGGAGATGTCGGTTCATGTGTTCAGCTCTATGCCTGTAACGCTGCGGGTTGCGTTACAGATCAGCCTAAGTACTATTGTTGGACAATGAATGAAGATGTTGAACACAGAGTGACATCCGGGGATGTTACAATCTGTAACAGCAACTTTTGCCTCTGTTACAATTTGTAACAGGTGCTGTCTTTCCTGTTACAATCTGTAACATATATCCCTTCCGACCGCCGAAAGAAAGTACAATCATGCCCTCCAAAGTCATCCGCCTGGATGAGGACGCGATCGCCCTCTGTCTGAAATACGGAAAAACGGTGAGCGAAGGTATCCGTGCGATGGATGCCCGGATTACCGCACAGCAGAATACGGAGAAGCCGTTTGATCCGAAAGCTCTTGAGATGATGATCCGCAGTTGTATCCGTGACGAGCTGGAAGTACTGTCTCGGGGGTACTGATGCAGTTTCGCGGCTGGATTGAGGAAGGGGGACGGGTTCTTGCACCGTCCGAGGTTGCGGAACTCACTCCCGAACGGCTCTGCTGCTGCGGGGGTGAGTTTGTTCTTGCAACCGATCGGTTTACTGCCCGCGATCGGTACGGTATCATGCCGGGACCAATCCCGCCGGGGGTAATCCGTTCTTCCGGAAGGGAGTGGCGGATTGTGCCGGATGTGCCGGACCTTTCTCTTGAAGACGCAATCCGGGAGGCGGTTCGTCTCCGGTGCGACGACCGAAGCACAGCTTCGGTCGTCACTCTTTCCGGCGGGGTGGATTCAACGCTCATTGCAGTTCTTGCGGATCTTCCCTGTATTGCGGTGGGGTTTGCCGGTTCGCAGGATCTCTGCGCTGCTACGGATGCAGCTGACCGGCTTGGTCTTTCGCTTACGGTCGGTGAGATCACGGATGAGGATCTGGAAGAGGCGCTGCCCCGGGTGCGTGCGGCACTGCCCGCTGCGTCCCGGATGGATCTGGAGCTTGCGCTGACCGGTTATTTCATTGGGAAAACAGCTGCGGCCTGCGGGGCGGAGAAGGTTCTGACCGGCCAGGCGGCGGATGAGCTGTTCGGCGGCTACGCCCGGTACGGCAGGAGTGTGCATCTCCGGGCAGATCTGGATGCGGATTTTGCGGGGCTGGCGGTACAGCGGGTCCGCGATGCCACCGCTGCCGGGCTTTCCGGTGTGTGGTACTCGATGCCCTATATGGATGAACGGGTGGTTCGGGCGTCGCGGAATCTTGCGGATGCGGAACTTGTCGCCAGTGATCTGCGCAAAATTGCGCTTCGGAAAGTTGCAGCGAAGTATCTTCCGGAGGATCTGGCGTGGAAGCCGAAAAAAGCGATGCAGTACGGCAGCGGGATGACGGCGGCGCTGCGGAGGATGGAGAAGAGGATGCGGGAGTTTGTTTGAGTTACTTCCCGTACAAATGTACCCGCACCCGTTCCGCAAGCGACTTTTCCCGCCGTTTGAGAACCGTCAGATCCACTTCGCCTTCATGATACGAGGAGAAGAGAAAGAACAGAAAGTCGCTCGTCAGATCCATAGACTGGGCTTTGAACCGGACTTCAACGGTGGTGTCTCCGGCAAACCCCTTAATCGAGAACCAGTCGGGTTTGGTGAACGAATAAAATCCTTCGCCGAGATTCGGCATCGCTTCAACACTGCCGAAGTTGCCCAAATACCGGAAAAATTCCGCGGTTACCGGTTCGCTGAGCTGATACTCCTTCATGAACGAGCCGTCCGCACAGTATTTATGCTGAATGGATCGCAGTATTCGCATTTTCCGCTATCTCCCGGAGTGCGTGGATGGTGGTCTGACATTCTTCGTCGGTGGTGAAACTGGAGAGACTCAGGCGGATGCATCCTTCGCCGCCGTCGATTGTTTTGTGTACGAGCGGGGCGCAGTGGAGGCCGGTTCGCACTAATATATTATAGGCCCGGGCGAGGATGAATCCTGCTGAGTCATTGTCCAGTCCCTGGATGTTGAGGGCGATTACGGGGAGGTCGGGGGTTTTGTTGTAGATGGTGATGGTTTCTTCGTCGGCGAGGCCGGAGATGATGGCAGCTGTCCGGCGTCCGGTTTGTTCGGCGAGGGTGGAGATTCCCTGCTGGTCCAGATATGCAATGCCTGCGGCGAGTGCGGCAAGGCCGGGGTAATTGTGTGTTCCTGTTTCAAACCGGTCCGGCATTTCCCGGGGCTGGAAGAGGGAGATGGAGTTGGTTCCGGTTCCGCCGAATCGTACGGGTTCGATTGTTTCGGGGTCCCGCAGGTAGAATCCTCCGGTGCCGGGGATGCCGAGGAGGCCTTTGTGGCCGGTAAAGACGAAGGCGTCGACCGGCAGATCTGGCAGTGTTATGGGTATGTGGCCTGCGGTCTGGGCGCCGTCCACGATGAAGTAGATGCCGTGATCGTGCAGAATTTCACCGATTGCCCGGATGTTTTGTACGGAACCAAGTACGTTACTTGCGTGAGTCATTACCATGAGTTTTGTGTCGGGCTGTATGGCGGCCTCGACGGTTTCGGGCGTGACGTAGGCGTTGGTGAAGGGGAGGATGCCGAGCCGGATGCGGCCGGTTCGCTGGTATTCGTGGAGGGGACGAAGGACGGAGTTGTGGTCAAGGGCGGTGGTGAGGACGTGGGGGGTGTCGGTGCGGTCGGCAAGAAATCCCGATATGAGTATGTTTAACGAGTCGGTTGCGTTGTGGGTGAAGCTGAGGTGGTCGGGTTCCGGGACGCCGAGGAGACGGGCGAGGCGTTCGCGGGCGAGCAGGATGTAGTCTTCTCCCTGGGTTCCGGTCGTCCGACCGGAGCCGAACGGCGGGAGGGCAAGAGCGGCGGCGACCGCTTCGGTGACTTCGGGGGGTTTGGGCCAGCTGGTGGCGGCGTTGTTGAGGTAGATGAGGGAGGGTGCGGGAGGCATTTTTCTCGGGAGAGTATCGGCTATGCAGATCGATAAGGGTTTCGTCCCCGGGTCGCATCCGGTCAGACATCAGACGATGTTTGAACTTTTGGAGAAAGCCGGACAAACGCCAACCCTCATGTATCTGCGCAACCCATATAGTAGCAGTATGACGCACGGAGCCTCCGTCAAAAATATGATGAGTTTAATGGCATCCCGCATTGATGCCATCGCCCAGATGATCGCAAGCGGCGAGATTGATGCATTCCTCGCAGCAATCCTGGATGCAAAACGCATCTACGTGATGGGTGCGGGACGTTCCGGTCTTGTTGCCAAGTCCTTTGCCATGCGGCTGATGCATATGGGCATGACCTCCTATGTGGTCGGGGAGACGATCACGCCCGCAATCGGTGAAGGCGATCTGATCGTTGCCTTCTCCGGTTCGGGTAACACAAAGACCATCGGGGATATTGCCGAGACGGCAAAAGGCCTCGGCGTCAAAGTTGCGCTGATCTCGTCAAACCCTGACTCCCGCATCGGAAAGATTGCCGACTACATCATCCGGATTGAGACGCAGCGTGACCCTGTCAGCTGTGATGCCCACGAGTATGAAATCCGCCAGATGCTGGGCGAGCACCGTTCGTTTGCACCGCTCGGCACCATCTTTGAGACGACGTCCCTTATCTTCGGTGATGCGGTCATCTCCACCTTAATGGATATGACCAAGACCGAAGAGAGCGACCTGAAGCGCCGCCACACTAACATTGAGTAACATGACACAGTTTGCAAAACGTGTTCAGGCCATTGACATCTCAGGCATCCGAAAGATGTTTGAGGGAGCCGGACCGGACGCGATCAATATGGGCCTCGGCCAGCCGGACTTTGACACGCCGGAGAACATCAAGGCCGCAGCCGTTGCAGCCCTCGCCGCAGGAAAAACGGGCTACACCAACAACGCCGGAATCGATGAACTGCGGGAAGCGGTCGCGGCGAAACTTTCCCGCGAAAACAACGTTCCCTGCGAAGCGAAGAATGTGATCATCACCGCCGGAGGGTCCGGAGCGCTGAACATTGCGATTCAGTCCCTGATTGAGGACGGAGAAAAGGTTGTCTTCAATGATCCGGGATTCGTCTCCTACGGAGCACTGACAACGCTTGCGGGAGGAATGCCCTGCCCGGTCCGGCTCGGGTCTGATCTGCATCTGGATGTTGAGGCACTCAAAGAGCAGTTCTCGGATCCGAAGACGAAAGTCTTCGTCCTGAACAATCCGGCAAACCCGACCGGTATGGTTGAGTCGCCGGAGACGGTCCGAGCAGTTGTTGAGTCCGCCGCGGATTCAGGGGTGACCGTTATCAGTGATGAGGTGTACGAGAAGTTCTGCTACGGTGACGCGAAGTTCGTGAGTGCGGCTGTCTTCGGCGACAACGTGATTACGATTAATGCAACGAGCAAAACGTATGCGATGACCGGATGGCGGATTGGATTCCTTGCGGCGAGTGAGGAGATCATTCACGAAGTGGTCAAAGTCCAGCAGTACACGCTCGCCTGCCCGACCTCGATTGCCCAGTATGCAGCGCTTGCGGCGTACACAGGGCCGCAGGACTCGGTTGCGGCGATGAAGGCGGAGTACGAGGAACGCCGCGATCTGCTGATCGCCGGACTTTCGGCGATGGGAATCCCGGTGAACCGCCCGGACGGTGCGTTTTATGCGTTCCCGCAGATCCCTGCGGATACGGTTCAGAAAATCGTGGATGCGGGCGTTATCATCACGCCCGGCACTGCCTTCGGCAGTGCGGGCGCGGGTTACGCCCGTATGAGTTACGCAACCTCACAGGAAAATATCAAGGAAGCTCTTGCCCGGATGGCAAAAGTTGTCAGGTGAATTAGTATGGAACTAACAGAAATCAGTGCATTATTACAGAAGCTTTCCAATGCCCACGGCATTTCCGGCTTTGAGTCGCCGGTCGCAAAGATCATCAGAGAAGAGGTCGCTCCCTATGTGGATGAGATAAAGACCGATAAGATGGGAAATCTTGTTGCGGTAAAGAAGGGCGATGATTTTTCGATCATGCTTGCAGCCCACATGGATGAGATCGGCCTGATGGTCCAGTACGTGGATGAGCACGGATTTATCCGGTTTATTGCGGTCGGCGGCTGGTTCAATCCTGTTCTGGTTTCCCAGCGGGTTCTTCTGCACGGCGAAATGGGCATTGTTCCGGGAGTTCTCGGTATGAAACCCCCGCACGTGATGAGCGACGAGGATCGCAAGAAACCGGTAAGTCTTGCGGATATGTTCATCGATGTCGGGGCGACGAGTCCCGAAGAGGTGGAAGCGCTCGGTATTACGATCGGAACTCCGATTACGATCGATCGGGAGTTTGTGCCGCTTGCGGGAACCTGTGTTACCGGCAAGGCGTTTGACAACCGTGCGGGCTGTGCGATGCTGATCGGTGCTCTCCGCGAGATGCAGACGAAACATACGGTGTATGCGGTATTCACGGTGCAGGAGGAGGTCGGGCTGAAGGGTGCAAAGACGAGTTCGTTTGCGCTGAACCCGGATGTGGCGATTGCAACTGACGTGACGATCCCCGGAGATTCTCCGGGGATTGAACGCCGCAAGGCGCCGGTTTTTATGGGCAAGGGTCCTGTGGTGGTGGCGGTGTCCGCTTCAGGCCGCGGTCATATTGCGGATCCGCGTATCGTTTCCTGGCTGACGAAGACGGCGAAGAAGTTCGATATTCCGGTACAGGTGGAGATCGGCGACGGCGGGAATACGGATGCGTCTGCGATCAACTTTGAACGCGGCGGTATTCCCAGCGTCCCGGTCTCGGTTCCGGCACGGTATATTCACTCGCCGGTCGAGGTTATCGATCTGAAAGATTTGCAGGCAGGAATCTCCCTGCTTGCAAAAGCTGTCGGCACGAAACCGAAGCTGAACTAATTTTTTTCTTTTTTGGCAGGAACGGAATCTGATCCGATTTTCGTGATCCGTCAAACGAACTCCCTGAAAAGCAAACCCCGGTCCTCTTCACATCAGATGCTTCATGAAGAACGGGACAGGTATATTTTCAGCACAAACAATTATCTGTTCTTTTGTCGTAATATGTGTATCATGGAAAATTGTTGGGATGGAACAGGTACTGTTGAAACACCTTATTTGATTCAGTCGGCGGAAGATCTGCTGAAATTTGCAGAAGCGGTAAACTCCGGCATCTCGTATGCGGGAACTCATTTTCTCCTGACCGCGGATTTGGATCTTGACGGGACTGCCTGGCAGCCGATCGGGGATCATGACCGGGAGTTTTCGTTCTCCGGCAGGTTTGACGGCGGAGGACATACAATTCGCGGAGTATCCGTATCCACCGAGAAAACGGACTGCGGATTCTTCGGCCAGGTGACTGGTGTTTCCCGTACCGAGCGGGCTGAAGTTGCCAATCTTACCGTGTCCGGTACCATCCGCGGGAAAAAAGTGGTTGGCGGGATTGTCGGATTTCTGCGGGGGGCAGATGTATTCGGTTGTGCCTTTTCGGGTACGGTTACGGGAGACACAGTTGTCGGAGGGATAGTCGGGGCTGTGATTGGCGGGATAGTGAGCAGATGCCGGGTGCAGGGGGATATTTCAGGAAGATATGCCGGCGGTATCGGGGGACAGGGAAAGTACAGTACGATATCCAACAGTTATTTTCTGGGGAATGTGGCAACCCCGCAAACGTATGCCGGAGGCATTGGCGGAAACCTGACCGGTATGACGCTTGAGTACTGCTATGCAGCAGGAACTGTTTCCGGAGATAATTATGTTGGCGGGATTGCCGGGTTTACGGAACAGGGACGCTGGAAAGGCATCCTGTCCCTGATGCAGTCAGTGAGCTGTCCGTATCCGATGTGCGGCAGAATTGCCGGGATGATTCGCCGAGTAACGACACTGGGCTGTCTGGCGTGGATGGGGATGAAAAATCCGGAAGGGAGGTTTGCACAGTACGTTACGAATAATGGCGGGGACATTTCCTATTACCTGTTGTGGAACGGGTTTGAAAAGAAAGTGGGACCCTGGAAGGGATGGGATCCGGCGATATGGAAGATCGATCCGGCATTTTCGTCCTACCGGCTTCCGGTACTGACGTGGCAGAAGCAGGAACCGGAAGGGGACTTTTCCTATCTTGCAGTGGATCTCCATAAGATGGACGCGAAAAAAACTCTGTGACCTGGGTTTTTTTGGCAGTGCCGCAATCCAAACCCTTACCATTTTCCAGCAACAACTATTTTTCTATGGCAAAGTATCAGTGCATGACCTGCGGGTATATGTATGACGAAGAAAAGGGTGCAGCCCCCGAAATTTTGGCAGGAACACCGTTTGACAAAATTCCTGACACCTGGGTCTGTCCTATGTGCGGCGCATCGAAAAAATTCTTTGTAAAAAGAGGATAAAATTCTCTTTACTCTTTTACAGCAGCATCCAGAAGATCAGGATGCGCAGCAGTTTCAGCAGCAGAAGACAGAGACCGAACAACCCGGCTCCGAGGATCGAAAAAAGGAGATCACACCCCTTTCCGATACAGATGGTAAGAGTAGGCGAACGGGATTCCCGCGACAAGGATCATGATGATCACCAGTACCGGCAGGAACCAGATCGCGGGAAGAAATGCACAGAGAAGCAGCAGTACGCCTCCACCTATCCAGAGATATCCTGCCAGATGATGGGTTCTGTTCCAGTTTTCCTCGCTGTTGAGCGTCCAGGGAAGGCGGATGCCCACTGTGTAACTCTGTTTTGACTTCGGCAGATAGTTTCCAATTGCAATCAGCATCACCCCAATCAGTAGGGGAACGATGACCTGAATCGGAATTTCTGCGCCCATGCTGGCAAACAGCGTGACCGGCACAAGGATCAGGGTCAGTACCGGGATAAACCATTTGGCAAGAAGTACCAGGGTTTTCGAAGCGTTTTCAATCTTCGGGTCAGTCCGGAGACCAAACTGCAGAAACAGGTTTAAGCCGCACATCAGAAGCGGGATGCCGAAAACACCGAGGGCTTTCGGGGCGTAGCCGTCCGGTTCGCCCGCGCCATTCCAGTGAATTATCAGCTGGTCGGGCAGTTGATCCCAGAGTAGAATGCCGGGAATGATCGGCAGCAGGCAGACGATTGAGGTGGCGAGGGCAGTAGCATTGTTTGGTTTCATTTGGGTTGTTCCTCCCGGAACTGAGCGAACCAGCACATCACCTCTTCGAAGACGGATATGTTGAGTTCGTAGTAGATGAAATTTTTTTCTTTGTGTTCCCGTACGAGGTCGGCTTTCTTTAGCTGTGCAAGATGGTAGGAGATGGTGGCGTTCGTCATCGCAAAGTGGCCGGCAATTTCTCCTGCGGAGAGTCTGCCGCCTTTGAGCATAACGAGAATCTCCCGCCGCACGGGATCGGCGAGGGCTTTGAAGGTTTCCGGAAATCCCATTCCTCACCCATATATTCTGTTGTCCGATCTATTTAGATGTTTTTCTAAATAGATTGCGGGGAGGTACCTGGCTGAAATGCGAGTCGTCTTTCTTGTTGTTCGTACGAAACATATGAAGTGTTGGACTGTACAGATTTTTCCGAAAAATACGCGAAATTTTTTCGCGTCCATGGGTCTACTGCCCGGAATCTGCGGTCTTTTTTTGTTCGGCAACTATTTTCCTGCATGCGTCTGCTGCTTCATCTGTGAGACGGTAGGAGTTGCGGGAGCCGTCAGATACGATCATGATCAGGCCGTCTTCAAGGAATCGCCGGAGATACCAGTCGATATCATTTGGCGTAAGATGGAGGAGTTCTGCGAGTTCCTGTTTGGTGCAGCCGGAATGGTTCCAAAGGGCAACAACTGCTAATTTTTCTTTCTCCCGCGAAAAAACGGAGTACATCAACTTCTCAGTGTCAGTGTAGAGTTTTCCCCCAGCAAAGTAATGTAAATGTCCCTGATAATCGGTCGCAGAGATCATGTCTTTCTTTTTCATATTCCTGAGATAGTAGCGGAGCGTACTGCGGTGTATGCCGAGATTGTCGGCAATCATTTGCAGGGAGTAACCGGGATATTCTTTGATGAAGGTGAGAATCTGTTCCGGTCTGTTGCCTTCCTGCCAACTCTCCCAGCTGTCTTTGCGGCGGTAGAGTACGATGAAGGTAAGGCCGAGCGCGGAGATGAAGAGCGTGGTGAGGTGTGCGGTGATGGGCGGAATGTAGGCCATGGGTTCAGTTATAAGTTGCCGGAGAATTTCCTTTGGCGGCAGCTCCCATAGTTCGACGGTTTTGATCTCAGTGCCGTCATAAATGGGAACAATCTCTTCATCAACTATCTCAAATTCATATTTGTTGTGTTCCAGACTAACGGTGGGATTATCCGGATCATGATTGAAACCGTAAATTTCTCCCCCTTCTGCAAAAAAGAGTACAACTGCTGCACTGAACAAAACAAGTATCACGAGTAAGACAATACCGATCTCATGCAGCAGTTCTCTTTCCATACTTAGTAACTATTAATGATCAAGGTATATGATTGTGTTCCTGAAACTCGCGCACCAGTCACATCAAATATCCAAAGTCGATTGAGATCCGCAGCGGCTAAAGACGTTCTGAGAGATATCTTTCCATCCGTTCTTCCATCAATTTCATCCTGCATTTTGATAGGGTCACTGTTCGGAGGGTAAATGTACAAATCCAGATCACTTCCGGATGATGTCCGATCCCAGGTAAGTGAGACTTCAAGTTTCTGGCCGCTTACCGGCGTGTAGGTATGGCGATTTGTTTCTCCCTGAGAAATAGTATCGGTTATCGGAGGGGCACGTGACGGACCTGTAATCTGTTCAGCCGTTAAAATCTCAAAGGATACCTGCTGGTCAGCAACAGCGGCATTTGCTGAGCCGACAAAGGCAAGCAGAATTATTGCCGCAATCAGTATCTTTATCAGATGCTTCATGAACAATAGTTTTCACGTGATTTGTTATAAGATCATTGACCAAAGTGTCATACCCCTATTTTTTTGATGATCGTTTTTGTTCCATGCTTGCTGCGAAAATTGGGGGTGATGACACTCTGGTCAGTGAAATTATATAGTATTGACAAAAAAGAATATTCTATGAGATGATTATATGCATCAAAAAATCCCGTATATCTTCCTTGCGATAGGAATTGTTCTTGTCTTATCAACCACTGGCTGTGTTCAACTGGATGAACCGAGCGATGCTTTCCTTCTCATGGAGTTCTCGGATCAGGGAAACATTCAGGTGGAGAACATCACCTCCTATGCAGTATCCGAAGCACATCGACTTGGCGTCAACTTCCCGGAAACAGAGCGGATGGTATGAGATCAACTGGAATGCACTCCATCTCTCCATTGGGCGGGCATACGATCTGACTGACGACGAAATCAGTCGGTATATAAGTGCCGCCACCTCCAAAAAAAACCTACGGTATGCATAATCTCCCGCTCCCGAACGGCATCTACAAAGATGTCCTCGATCCTGAACACACAGCAGCAACCTGAAAAAATCCAACAATATTTTTTCAAAACGAGAGTTTGACCAATTTCTTTGTCGTCCCTGCTGAAAACCATCCTCTATTCTATTTTGTTCATTGTCCGACACCAGATAGTCAGGGGGTATGACACTTTGGTCAATGTATTCATAAGAGATGTTCACTCAAGTTTAGATTGTAATCCTGTGTCTGATTTCATCACTCACTTTGATGTGACAGATTAGAGCAGGTTTGCAGTGAGATGCTTTGAAAATGAAACATAGACTAAAAAATAAATTTTGGATTCTGCCCATGACAGTAATCCTGTTGCTTTCGGTGGTGTTCATCCTGCCTGTAAGTGCTGAATCGTCTGGAACATCTGACTCACTGATTTTCAGTGTTTCTGGAAAAACGAACGTGGTTGATCCACAAACAGCTACAATGCGAAATTCTGGCTCTGTCATTGACTATGGGCCGCTGCACATTCCTAAAATTGTTATTGCATCATCTGACGCTATGAAAGCCTCAGGAACAAGAGCAGCAAATACAGAAATTTATGATCTGGTTACTTTTAACAGTCTGATACCTGTTCGTTCAGATACTGTGACTATGCCGATCACTTTGTACGGTCAAACATATACCATCAATCTGAAAAAGTCCAACTATGATGATCTTGGAGCTGATGGTCGTGATTCTTACCAAGGTACAATTTCAGGAATGTCTGACTCTGTCGTTCTGTTTACCGTGACAGACCAAAACCTCTTGTATGGTACGGTGAGGTTTGGAAATCAGAGTATCGTAATTTATCCTGTTCAAAACAGAGAATACACTGCCCGAACAGTAATGCCATTGCATGTTGTTTATTCTGAAAAAGATCTTTTGCAACCCTCTGAGCCTGTTCCATTTTGTGGTAATACTGATAATATGACATCGCCCCCACTTATTACTGCCAATTCCGAATTGAGCGCAACTAGAGGAGGAGAATACGATTGGGCATATGTTGATCTACTTATCGTTACCGACAAAAATTTTTATGATTTAGAGGCAGATTGGATAGCATGTGCCAAGGATTATCTTAGTGAAGCAAATTACCAATTTCAGAGACCAGATATCAAGGTTGTTCTCAGGGGATCATATTTAGTATCTGTCCAGTCCATGATAGAGATGAGTAATGATCCTCGGTCGGTTACTGATCCTTACCAATTGGTTATGGATAAGTTTCCGAAAGAATATCTTATCATGGCACAAAAAGATGTTTGTGTCTATTTAGGCGGAAAAGATGCGAGTCCGACATCACCTGGATATGAGTATGCTCAAGGAATGGGTGCTAACAGACACACCTGGTCACAAATGGTTGAAGATAATTCTCCAGGTATGTATGATGGTAATCGTCATTCCCGAGTTTATAATTTTATTCATGAAATCGGGCATACATTACATGCGTATCACGAATTGGCGTATGAGTGGTGGGATCTTGTACCCCCATTTAGGCATATAACTGTCATGTGTGGTATGTATATCGGTGATTCAATTCAGTGGGATTTCTCGTCATCTGTCCCTGAATACAATGGAGATGCAACACATGATAACGCGTTTGTAATCCGCGTTTACAAACATGAGGTTGCCGCTCTGGCATGAAAAACAATTTTTGTAAGATACATACATATCTTACAAACCATTTACTAATCAACCATCATAGAATTAAAAATAGTGACTCTGAACTATCATGAAAAAGAAAATTCTTATCTGTATTGGTATTCTTATCTTTGTTGTATTCGCTACTGTTATCGGAGGTTTCACTCTTGCATATGCGGATGCGGGGATTAGAGTTCAGTCTCTCAGCCACATTCCAGGGAGTAATTCCATCATTGTATCTGTTACCGATGATGATCTTGCCCGCTATCCAGCATTGCAGAATTCTCTGGAAACATCTGAGTCAATCATTGTCACTGAAAATCCATTTACTCGTATGAAATATGGTAAGCGATGTGTAAATAAATCGGAGGCAATACGTATTGAAAATGAATTTGGAGAAATGTATCGAGAAAACGGATCCATTGTATCAAAATCACGCTATCTCAAATGGGACGATGCGTACTATCGGGTTTATCCTGTCTACTCATGAATAATTCCGCTCATGTCCAGAGCGAAACCGCACTTATCGAAAAGCTGGAGCAGTTCACCGAAGAGGATCCCATGTGCTACGTCGCCACATCAGTTGGTTACCAAAAGTACTGGGATACCGGAACCGTCATAACCATGAAGTACCAGACACCCGTGAACATTACTTGGGTTATTACTATAGAGGGACTGAGCCCGGAGATTCATCATATCAATGTCAAGCAGATCACCGCTGCACTCTCCCATGATCGCGAATCTTACTCCGCAAACTGGCTCCTCGTCTATCCGGATCAGAAAACTCCTTTTCAGTATCCACTGGAAATCCCTCGCGAGCAGGCAAATGAACTGCTGGACATGATCGGAGTGAATCCGATTCCAGAGTCATCGTGACCAGTTCTTCGGGACATCCGGTATCCATTTTTTTTGTAAAACGTGTCAGCAGTTGGTGGAAACGCATCTCTCACACTTTGGTCAATCTCTTTATCATCCTTCGTGGAAAAAATAGCATAAAGATAACCATGTCCCACAGCACTCCTGAGGAACTGTTTTAAAAAAAGAGCGGGAAAGCCCCGCCGGTCAGACCATCTGTTCAGGCGAGCCCTGCATGTACTCGCGGCAGACGGTTGTCGCGTAATGGCCGGGCGGGAGGACGAACCGGAGTGTGACGTCCGTTCCCGAGATTTCAGAGGCAACCTCCGTCCGGAGCACAATCTTCCGGTGAGCTCCATCAAAGTTCGTGCCGGTAAACGCGGACGCATCCGCAAAACTCTGCATCGAAACACTATCCTTCTCCATCAGGGCAAACATTTCCTTTTCCATAGGCCCCGGCGTTACGGGAAGCGTTGCACCCGGCATCCATGCGGCGACCGCACACCGCCCGCGTTTCATGTGCTGGCGGGCGGTGGGAAGGTTCTTTTCGGTGACGGTATCGATACGGTCGTTGGTGAAGATGAGATGCTCCCCTTCTGCTGCGTCCGCAAGCGGAACTCCCGCGGCACAGCGGGCGGAAAGCGCCATGTTAAAGAGCCAGGACTGGTATGCCGAGACGAACATTGAGAGAAGTTTCGGCGGCATTGCCTGAAGTGCCGCCCCGTACTCTCCGGGATGTTTTGCAAGGGAGTCGAGCATGATGCGTTCGTAGGAGAGTTTTGCCGGCAGGTCGTGCAGAGCGGCTTTGGCGTCGCCGGTCTCGGCGAACGCCGTCCGGGCGGCTTTGACCTCGTCGGATTCGTGGGGGAAGGCGTCGCCGACATAGATCTTCACGGCGTCCTCATACTCGCCGCGAAGAATGTGGAGGCCGACGCGGTGGGTGACCGGTTTTAATGCGCCGAACCGCTGGATTCCGTAATAGTTGGGGATGCCGGAGGAGAGAATGTCGGCGGTGATTGCAGCTGTCCGTTCGGCGAGTCCTTCGGATTCGCAGTTGCGCAGGGTGATTGCAAACCGGTTTCCTTCGAGGCTGCCGAGGCCGAGATTGAACTGGTGGTGCGTGACCGGTTCGAGGACGATGTCTTTGAGGGAGACTTTTGCCAGGTCGTCTTCGGTGATGTCGTAGAGGGAGATGTACTGGGTTGTTACGGCATTGCGGTCCTTGGTTCCTCCCCATCCGAGCCGTTTTGGGCTGATGGCGAGCCGTTTTGCGATCTCCCGCATGGCGTGCTGGTGTTCCCAGGAGGTTTTGGTGAGCTTTGCGATGAGGTACGGGCCGGTTCCGGTAAAGGTGACCGGCAGTTCTTCGACGATGAAGTCCTGCGGTGTACTGCGGAGAACGCCGCCGATTCCCTGTGTGTCGGTTGCGTAGTAGTTCATTCCGAGGGATTGTTCGAGGGGATGGGTGGAGGGTTTCATGGTTCAGAGGAGCGGGAGGTTTCCGGTGACTTTGTCGATGAGTTCGGCTTTGGCAGGACCGATACCAAGGGCGGTGACGGTTCCGGGCGGGATTTCGGTGTAGCCGGCGTCGATGATTAAGGAGACGGGGAGTCCCTGGATTTCTGCGGTCGCTTTGAGTTCGTAGAGTGCACGTTCGCCCTGGGCTTTGAGGGCAACCTTTTTCTGGCCTTCCCGCATCCAGGCTTTTTTGTCGAGGAGTGAGGCTTTTTCAAAGGCGCCAATAGAGGCATGGGCTGCCTGGGCGCACATTTTGCCGCAGCTGAGTTTGAGGTCGGTTCGCAGGATGAGGCATTGTTTGTATTTGAAGACGTCTTCGCCGCCGGTCATGTGTGGGGAATGTATTGGGCGGGAGGGAGGATAAAGAGCACGGGAGGGATGGAGGTACACGCAGCCTATTACACTTTGGTCAATTTCTTTATCATGTACGAGGAACATAGTATCTTTCAACCGAGGTTTACTCAGATACTGTATCAAAAATGCTCATGCCGGTCAGGTTGAGAGAGTATTTACTCCATAGATCTGTCCGGCATGAGGAGATTAACTATGAAAAAAACGCGAAAAATCTGGCGTATTGGCAAGACAGCAGTCGTCGCTTATTGGGAAGAAGCACCATCTTCTGGTGGTAGTATCCAGGCTAAGGATACTACGTATCAACATGAAGTACTCCATTTATTCGGGGCTCTTGATGAATATCAGGGATCCAATTCTGCATACCTTGATTACAGCTATCGTGCTGTGAGTCCAATGAATCGATGGTATAAAAACACGAATTTTCATACGATCAATGAACAGCATGATCACAACAGTGTAATGTGTAATCACAGACACTCCGGTGCTATCAGCAACTCAACAAGAAAATTTATTGGTTGGGGAGATCACGATGGAAACGGTGCAATCGATCTGTTTGATCCTTTTGATCAAAATAATTGAGGTGATGCAATATGCTAAAAAAATGTATTGGTTGTGGAAAAACACACTCATTTTTAGTGATTATCCTTATTGCTGCCATTATGATTGGGGTATGCGTCTTTTTTATATTTGGGGTAACATTTCCATATGGTCAAAATGTATCATCTGTAGTTCCAGTGAATGTTTCATCTTCCGGAAATAACTCCAGTTCCCTATTCTGTCATTGGCAGGATCTCACTATGGAGAAAGTAGGTATAAGAACTGTGACTGAACAGGACATGATCGCTTTCATTGTAAAATGGAATGAATTACGAAATTGGGGTGCATCTGATGCAGAAATTCTCTCTGCTGTCCAGACTCTGAAAGGTGCAGCTATTAAGGCAAATGTCTCCAGTGAAACTATACCTTTTATCCGGTTAGGAAAACCAGAGTGGGATGAATATGAGTACGTGATCGATCATATGCCAAGATTCTGTGCGGAAGTTGCCAGATTACTTGGGCAATCGGAAACAGAGATTGTGGAGTTCCCTGATGCAGTGCTCATCGATGAATGGGAAGAGCGGTTCGGATGTAGAAATAGTAATAGTCCGAATTGTTTATCCTTTATCCCTATTTTCCTGAAATGATTTTCTTTAACCTTTCCACCGAAACAAAGCTCGTTCCCGCTTTTTACGCATTACCAGATATAGCCAATGTGCATATTTTCTCCCTAAAACTGTGGCAGTGAACAGATAAGTGAACTGTCGACACTGTTCGATAGGGATTATCTACCAAAAAACCTGCCGTCTGATGCTATTTCAGCTGGGTATTTGCAAGGGCTTCGGTGAGAATGGAAATGATGATTATGCATTTGCCTATGCGTTCAATCAGAGAGGGGCAAGCACAGTAACTGGCTATAACGGAGAGGTAAATAGCTGGTATGATCATGCCATGATAAAAAAGATCGCAGATCTTCTTGTTAATGGTTATAACATACAAACTGCAATTTCGCAAGCAAAGTTCGATCCTGGAGATACTGATGCTGAAAACTATCCTGGTAGTGGTACATACATTCTGCTCTATGGATATACCGGGTGGCAACTATAATATAATGAGGCTCTAAGTTAGTAACTACCATGTCCCGCAGTACCCTTACCGCAATCGTTGTTACCACGTTCTGCTTCGCTGTCGCAATATTTGGCCTCAGTTATGCCTGCGTGTTCACCGAGGTGGACGGCCTTTCCATCATCTCCCACGGCATCCATGTCATTCCGCCCAACGAAACCGCACTCATTGAAAAGATGGAACAGTACGCCGAAGAGGATGGCTTTCGGAATTTTGTCGGAAGTGACGGAGCCAACGTGGCAGACTGCAAACGCGAAGGAGTCGTTATCACCATGCGGTACACCACACCGCACCTGTTGAACTGGACCGAACAGGATGGATCAAAAATTCAGATATTCGCAGAACGAATTACCGTAACCATCCCGGATCAACCTGACTCCGGCAGGAAAATGTCCTACTACATCATCGTGGATAAACCTGAAAAACGACTCGGTATGGTGACTCTTCAGATGCCTCGCGAACAGGCAAACGAACTGCTGAAGCTCGCTGGGCTGAACCCAATTGAAAAGAAACCTTGAGAGCGGCATACTGCCGGAACATCCCCACTTTTTTCAAAACGAAACTTCGGCCACTCTCTCTTTATACTTTCATTGCGATACAGCAAGATCATCAGAAATTCCCGTTCGCTTCAGGTGATAATTATGGCAAAAAACTATTTCTTCTGTTTGTTCGTCCTTTCCATCCTTTTGACCTCATCAATACTCACCGCAGGCTGTATCCAGCCGTCAACTGATCTGATAGAAAACGAATCCGAACCGGTTGATCCACTGCTTGCAAATTTTTCGAGTGACGATTTGATTTATATCAATAACATAACAACCGTCATGGACTACGTTGTTATTCAGGGAAAAAGACTTGGTGTCAACCTCACGGAAGAGGAGATGACGGTCCGTGCCGTGAAAGTTGCGGCAAAGTACGCTGATGCTCCTAATCCGTCTGAGCGGTCGATACCGCCCGGCTATTATGCCCTCAACTGGGGGGAATTCCACATCTCCATAGGGCGGGCATACAATCTGACGGATGAGGAAATTCTGCGGTATGTCCCCCTCACGTTCACGAGCAGAATCTACGGACATCATCATCAGCCAATTCCGGAGAACTATTACGACAGCGTCCTTGAACCGGAACACAAAGCGGTTACAGGACATCCATCCGGCTTCATCACCTAAACGACTTTATCATCATTTTTGGTAATACCCCTTTTTTCTCATAATCGTTCCAGCTTTGCCAAAAGCGTACACGCCGCACACAACCGGTTCTCTGTCGGCTCACCGCATCGCTCGCACACGCCCATCCTCCGTACCTCCCCGACCGCGGGGCCAAGTTTAGCCAGCAGTTCCTCCTGCCCCTCCACAATCGCGAGCATCGTACCCGGATACGTATACTCCAGCAGCCCCAGCTCGCTCCGCACGCCCGCCCGCAGCGCATACCGCAAGGAACAGTGATCTGCGTCCCGTCAGGAAGATGCACCAGAACCATTATAGATGTATTGGCGTTTTTGGAATAAAGCAATCTCCCCCGTACGGAGTTGCACCTTTATTCCTGAACATCCTATGGAAAACACAGAGTACACAGAAATGTTCACCCGCATGCCGCTTCGCGTCCTGCTTCGTTCGCCACTTCGTGGCTCACAACATCACGGAATAAACAAGAAAACCATGGAAACAGATTAATTTAGGATTCCATGATGTCCACCAACTGCTTCGTGATGTTTTTTTCTTCCGTGTACGTCGTGTCTTTCCGCGGAGCGGCGAGCACGGCTCTGCCGTGCGAATCGTGGGCTGGAATTCGATCGATGACGATCCTGTATAGGCAATCAACGAATTTAGGTGCAACGCCGGGAAGGGGAGGTCAGAGAGCTGCGTCCGTCCAGAGTTCACACTGCCGGATAACCGTATTTACTGCATCCTCCATTCCTTCCGGCGGGTAACGATGTTCTTTGAGCAGACGTTTTACCAACCGCCGCATGCCTGCCCGTGCCGTTTCCTTTTTCTGCCAGTCAATGGTTTTGTTTTTCCTCAGGAGATCGGTTAGTTCACGGGTAATTGCAATCAGTTCCTCATTTTCGTAAAAGTCTTTGACTGCCGCAGGTTTTGTCAGGGCATCATAAAACGCGGTCTCCTCAACCGTCAGGCCGAGTTTTTCTCCTGCGGCATGGGCTGAGGCCATATCCTTTGCCATGCCGAGAAGTTCTTCGATGACCTGTTCGTTGGTAAGCATTCCTTTCAGATACGAACTCATCGAACGGGAGAGAAGGTCGGAGAATCGTTCTGACTGCACAAGATTTGTCCGCTGATATACGGAGATCTGATCCGCCAGCAGTCTCTTCAGCAGTTCTACCGCGAGGTTCTTCTCCTTCATCTTCGCAATGTCTGCGAGAAATTTTGGATCGAAGAGGGAGAACTCCTGCTTGATATCCGAGAAGAGGTTGATGACTCCTTCGCTCTGGATGCTCTGCTTCAGAAGTTCATTGATACGGTCATTGAGTTCCCGAAGTGAAAGCTGTCCTTTGCTTTCAACGCGGGTTAGCAGTGTTCTGACTGCTTCGAAGTAGGCGGCAAGGAGCCGTTCATCCTGATTCAGCAGGCTCCGGCAGAGTGAAAGCGCCTGACGGAGAGCGAGGGATTCTTTGATGAAGATCTTTTTTGTTTCCTCCCGGTTCGGTGCGGAGAGAAAGTCCACACCTCCGCTGATAGCCCGTGCCCGATCGAGATCGGTTCCTTCAGAAAAACAGGAGTAGTCGTATCCATGCAGGAGGTCACGGCAAACTTCGAGTTTTTCATCGAACCTGGGTTTGGCGACTTTACTGATGTCGGTGTCGCCGTAGTTGTGCCGGTCGCGGCGGGTGTAGTCGTGCATCGCCTGACGGAGGTCGCGTGCGATTCCTACATAGTCGACTACGAGTCCTCCTTCTTTGTCGCCGAAGACGCGGTTTACCCGGGCGATTGCCTGCATGAGGTTGTGGCCGCTCATGGGTTTGTAGACGTACATGGTGGCAAGTGAAGGGACGTCAAAGCCGGTGAGCCACATGTCGACAACGATTGCGATCTTCAGGGGGTCGGTGTCGTCCTTGAACTTTTTTGCCATCTCGTCACGATGGGCTTTGGTGCCGATAATCTGCCGCCACTCTTCGGGGTCGTTGTTTGCGGAGGTCATGACAACGCCGATCTTTTCCTGCCAGGCGGGACGGAGGTCAAGGATCTTGCGGTAGATTTTCATGGCGATGTCGCGGGAGTAGGCGACGATCATTGCTTTGCCGGTGAGTTCGTACTGCCGGTTTGTTTCGTAGTGGGATACAATGTCCAAACAGAGGGCTTCGATGGTCTGGGGGGCGGCGAGGATGCTTTCAAGTCTGCTGAGTTCGCGTTTGCTTTTCTCAATGACGTATTCGGGGGCTTCTTCTGCGACGATATCATACTCCTGATCAATCTGATGAAGGATACTTTCGTTGAGATGGAGGTTGATGACACGGCTTTCGTAGTAGACGGGGCGGGTTGCGCCGTCTTCGACTGACTGGGTCATGTCGTAGATGTCGATGTAGTCACCGAAGATTTCCCGGGTATCTTTGTCTTTGGAGGAGATGGGGGTTCCGGTAAAGCCGATATAGGTTGCATTGGGGAGGCTGTCGCGGATCTTTCGTGCGGTACCGACTGAGATTTTTCCGGTTGTTGCGTTGATTTTTTCTTCGAGTCCGTACTGGCTGCGGTGGGCTTCGTCGGCGATGACGATGATGTTCCGCCGCAGGGAGAGCGGGTCGTCAGACTCCTCAAACTTCTGCATGGTGGTGAAGATGATGCCGTTTGCGCATCTTCCGGCAAGGAGTTGTCTGAGGTCGGTGCGGCTTTCGGCCTGGACGGGAGTCTGCCAGAGGAAGTCTTTGCAGTTGGCGAACTGGCCGAAGAGTTGGTTGTCGAGGTCGTTTCGGTCGGTGATGACAACGATGGTGGGATTTTCGAGGGCGATCTGGAGAAGTTTTGCGTAGAAGACCATGGAGAGGGATTTGCCGCTGCCCTGTGTGTGCCAGAAGACGCCGCCTTTTCCGTCGGTTTCTGTGGCGGTTTTGGTGGATTCAACGGCTTTTCTGACGGCGAAGTACTGGTGGTAGGCTGCGAGTATTTTGGTGTCGCTGTCTTCGGTCCGGGAGTAGCAGATGAAGTTTTTGAGGATGTCGATGAGCCGGGTTTTTTCCAGGATTCCTTCGAAGAGTATGTCGAATGCGGCGAATGAGGTGTTTTCGTAGTTGCCGTCGGTGGTTTTCCATTCCATGTACCGGTCTTCTTTGGCGGTGATGGTTCCGGCTTTGGAGGTTGCCTGATCGCTCATGATGCAGAAAGCGTTGTAGATGAAGAGGGAGGGGATGTCATGGAGGTAGTTGCGGAGCTGGCGGTAGGCTTCGGAGACGTCGGTGTTTTCGCGGGACGGGGATTTGAGTTCGATGACGATTACGGGGATGCCGTTTACGAAGATGACGATGTCAGGGCGTTTTTCTGCGTTGTCGATGACTGTCCACTGGTTTATGACGGTGAAGGTGTTGTTTTCCGGGTTGTGGTAGTCGATGAGCCGGATGAGGTCGGCTCGCTCTTCTCGACCGTCGAAGTATTTTACAGGGATGCCGTTCTGGAGGTAGTCGGTTGCGATGATGTTTTTGCGGGTGAGGGTTGGGGCGTCGATGGTTTTGAGTTTGCTGATGGCTTCGGTGATTGCGGCGGCGGGTTTGTGGGGGTTGATTTTCTGGAGGGCGGGGAGGAGGTCGTCTTCGTAGAGAGGGTTGTGATAGTCGCGGGGGATGTCCGGGCCGTAGCGGCGGGTGTAGCCGAGGCTCTGGATGAGTTCGAGGACGGCGTTTTCGAAGTTTGCTTCGGTGAAGGACATGGATTGCTTTTATTTTTTGTTCCAGATTTTATGCGGCAAGTTGCGGTACGATTGTTTCGAGGTTCTCATATGATATGGGCAGGATATCACAGGTGTTACATACATCCTCGACGCTTCTGCTGAGTGGTTTGCTTGAGCTGATGATTACATAGAGTCTGGAGTTTCTTACCTCCCGGATGTCATTCCATCTGAATGCCAGTGCTTCTATCTGTTGCAACGTGAGGTTGTTGTATGTCTGTATGAGTCTTTCTGGGGTTGTTTCATCAGGTGAAGGTGGGATCACCATTTCAAAGGAGTGTGTCATCCCTGATTTACCTGTGAGGGAGACTTTTGTGTTGAATCTGATTTTGTGTCTGGTGAGCCAGAGCTTGACATCCTCGGTGAACATCTGCCCGACATTTTGTTTGGAGGTATAGGAAAGATCGTTTACGGCAAGGATTGCCTGTATGAGGTTGTGTTTTTTCTGGGGAAATGTTTGTTTGGAGGTGATTACCTGTAGTTCATTTTCTTCACTGAGGTCGACACCAAGTCCTGAGAGTATTTCTTCAAGGAGTTCCTGACGTTTGTCTGTGTCCAGTCTGCATCCACATGATTCAAGGTCGTTGATGGTATATCCCCCATCACTGAGAATGTATCCCTGTTCACTGAGTTTTTTGAGATAAATCTGGATGCAGTCGTTGTTCCGGTCAAGGAAAGGTGTAGTAATTTCCTGATAGTCTCCGACATCCCTGATTGTAATCTGCTCACCAAACCAAGTGGTGTAGGATTGCAACAATGTATCTATGTCTGCTGCCATTGGTCTGCTCCGCGTTGGATTTCCGGTTTTTTCATGATCGTACAGAAGTTCATGAATTCGTCCAGCGTTTTCCAGGGGTCTTCAGGAGAAGTGAATGGGGTGTTTTCGAGAGTTTGTGCAAACCTTAGACTGTATCCTTCGCGATAGGTATGAAGATGCGGTCCAACGATGCGTTCTCCATCCGGATTTATGTGGACAAGGCTGGACCCTATATCAATACGTGCAAGGAGGATGTTGGTACTTTTGACCCGCAGTTGATCGGATACTTTGTAGAAGTCGTATTTACCGGGGGTGACAGTGAGATAAAACAGTTCTGATCTGTCAATGGCGATTATGGGGACTTCGAGACGACATCCGGCATCCGGGTATGTGTGGAGGTGATCATTAACACGTTGTTTGGGCAGGTAAAGGAGGGTGTCTGCGTTGCTTTGTGATACCAGCTGTTCATATGGTGGTTCAGGTTCACTTACACAGAGTGTCTGCCCGGAGTCAATCTGATAGAGAGTATCCTCATGCTGCATTGTACCTATTTTCCTCCGGAACCCAAGTCTGTTTAATTATGTTCTGAGTGATAATAAGTGTTTCTTTGGTTGTGTGATTCGATTTTATGTGCCGAGTGCTGGATTTTCACATATGATGGCGTCCTGTTCGATGATGGGGCGGAGAATAGGACTGATCCATTTTCTGCTGACGAGATCAATTTTTCTGCCGAATATCTGTTCGAGGTGATCATGCAGGCCGGTAAGGTTGGCAAGGGTTGCTTTTCCGGGCTGAAAGGTGTAGAGGATGTCGATGTCCGATTCAGGTGTGTCTTCACCCCGGCTGACGGATCCGAAGATGCCAATCTCGGCGATGCCGTAGGCTTCGCGGAGGCAGAGGAGTTCCTGCTCCAGCGTGGCGAGGACTGCGGATCGGATGGTGGCGTAGGGTTCGGGCATGGGGATTCCTCTGAATAGTATATATGTGAGGTATTTGTGCTGGGATGGTATTAGAGTTTCTCCTGTGGTGAAGGAAGCTTCTTCTCTGGATCTCTCTTGTCCGTAAGGGTAGAGTTATTTATGATGAACGGGTAAAGATTATATCATTACAATATGACCAAATTAGAATGGATCGAGATTGAAAATTTTCGGGGGATCTCTCATCTGAAATATGGACCGAAGCAGATCAATCTTTTAATTGGAAGGAATAATTCTGGAAAAACAAGTGTTCTTGATGCAATTTACACAAATCTTACTGGTAAGTATGATCCTAGGAAAGAACACGAAAAATCTTATCGAGCATATGATATAAAAATAGGAGCTGATTTTGCCAAAATATCATCTGATATCCATGAAGACATACTCTATAAAATGGATAAAACACTCCCATATGAGATCCAGAAAGAAGTAGATTCGAGATTATATTCTGCACTTCAAGTATTATATATGCAGATGAAACTCCCAAATAACACATTTGAAGAGGTATATTCCTTCCTATTGGACAAACTCAATATCTCAGTATCACTTCACGATGGTGAAATGTATATTTTTTTTGATCCACGAGAACTAAGATATAGTAAAGTGGATAACGCGACATACACTGATCTCCTCCAAAACATATTTGACTCAGCTGATTCATCCGTAAATAAAAGAAAAACTGCACAAATAACCCTCTCTAGTGATGATTTTCACCAAGGGATGGATGTGGAAAAATCAGATAATCGGCAAAATCCGACTAAACAAACAATACTATTTGATGAATCCCACTATAGATATAGAAGAACAACATATGAACTTCCATTCTTTCTTGCAGATATAATTAATCAGAATTATGATACTGGTCATGAAATAGTTGTTCGTGTAGATGATCTTAGTAGGGTGGCAAGCCGCAAATATTTCGAGAATGATGTTAGAATCTTAGAACTGGAAACTATAATAAAAGATTATAATATAATTCCAAACTTAGAACGCTTAACTGGAAAAGGAGTTGTTTATAAATCTGGAAATGGAGAGTTAACCAGTCTTCCATACATGATGCATGGTGCAGGATTTTTTTCATTATTAAAATTGATCGATAACATGAAAGACGCAGCTGGTGGTGTCCTTCTGATTGAGGAGCCGGAAAATAATCTGCATCCTGGATATCTGAGTGTGTTTGTTGAGCAGATGATGGTGCTTGCAAAGAAACTGAATGTGCAAGTATTTATGACAACCCACAGTTATGATCTGATTGAGGAACTGGCAGGGTATCCTGAGAGTGAGGAGGATCAGGAGATGATTCAGATATCAAGGATCGTGAACCGGAAAGGGACGCATGAGCTGTATAACTATTCTCCTCAGCGAGCCTTTGAGGAAATGGTGGAGTTGAAGATGGATCTTCGGGGGACATGATGGCAGGGAAGACGGTTGTTCTTTGTGAGGGAAGGCATGATCTGATCTTTTTATCTCTTCTTCTGAAACGTGCGAGACGGAAGTTTCTGCCAATGGATTGGGATAATATCTGCAGGCAGTCGGAGGTGTCCGGAGAGCGACGAGTGATTCAGGATTTTCTGCGGCATCAGGAACGGAGTTCTTTTTTGATTAAGCAGGACAATAACCGGAATACCTGCATTACTCATTTCTGGATAATTTATGGGTATGCGGATGAAAAGTATTCGTTAAAGATGGTTCTGGATTCAGATAATGGGCTTACGCTGCGAGGGTTGAAAGCTGAGATGTTGCGTGCGACTCAGAAAGATTTGCTGAATCAGTGTTCGGATTGCAGTTTTTCTCTGAAGACAGAGGAGAAGTCGGGATTTTTTTTGTATCCAACGACACTTACAGAATCTGTTCTTGCGGTAACCGGGAAAAATCTGAATAATTTTCATGATGGTGATTCGCAAAGGAAAGTGCTTGAGGAGTTTTTGGAGGAAGAGGTTAAGTGGGTGGGAGAGTTAGAGAGGTTTTTATTGCAGTCTCAGACATCTACTTGAAAAATATTAGACTATCTTCCTCTGTTATTTTTCCAGATAATCCATAGAGATAGAAGACATTTGAACGAAAAGAAAAGGAAATGCAAGGGATGGCTGTTCAAAATTTATTCCTGCAATTAACGGATAAAGCTATTGAAAACCCTGTATTTCAAACAAAAATGAACGAGGCACTTGAGAATGGCGTAAAACAAAATCAGGGGATGAATAACTCCTCCTTAAAATAATTTACTGGAGTTAGTTACTTATTGTTTATTACTCCTGAGATTTGATTCATAATATTTTCACAGTTAGTTAATACAACTCTCTTTCCAGATTGGCTAACATGACTATTATGGGCCATAAGATTCCTAACGAGAGCTATTTCCTCAATTTTTACTTTAATCCAATTTTGATCCGGGAAGTAACTACTAAAAATATTCCAATTTAATGTAATTACCGTGGATATGTCCTTAAAATCAAGATAATAAATTTCCGAATCTCCACGTGAATTTAGCCATCTATTCTGTTCATCCTTCGCTTTTCTTTTTGTAATTTCATTCATGATTTGTGATGACACATAATCTGATAGATGATATCCGTCACCATAATTTTTGAGAAATATTTGGTTAATAAAATGGCGAAATGTGTTCTCAATATAGTATATTGCCAAGTATATCTCTGCCATATCTGCCCCCATTATTTTGAGATCTGCATGTATTTCATTTAGGAAAGGGAAGGCAGTAATGATCTCTGAAACTTCATCTGAAAGTGACACTCTGTCCATTGAGGGTGCTATCTCGACAACTAGGAAATACCCAGTCTCGTAGGGCAATAGTTTATTTGCAATTTTTTCGATCCGATCCGAATATGTCTTATCGTCTGTAAAATAAACATAACCGTCAAAAGGAACTGAGATCCTTAGTATACAATCTATCTGATTCCAGACCCTTCGATTATAATATCCATCTGAATGAAAACTACACTTTGAACCTCTCAATACTTTGGCGATGTTGGCGTCCAATGGCTCCCTTTCAAGTTGAAGGCAACGAATTATCATATTTAAAAAGTCTACTTCGTTTGGTAACGCATAGGTAAACTCACTCATGCTATTATCTCTCCATCAAGCAGTTCTTGCAATAATCTATCTCTGATCGTTCTTAAATCTCTCTTTTCCTCGTCTTGTGTTTTTACCAGCGAATAAAGAATATCTGCTATCATCTCGAATATCTTCACCACATTTTTTTGCGGAATGATAATCTGTTCACTCATAGCCGCCTCACGATTTAACCCCGGAACCGCAGAGTCTGCACTTAAATGCGACAGCTGAAGTTTTTCCAGCATAGAATAAAGATAATGTAATCCATAATCTTTGCTAAGAGGAACGACATAGAACGTTGTGTCAATTGGATAGAAATTATATGGAGACCATGTAATGATGCCAGGATTTCCTTTTCTACCTACGATTATCCCCGGTCCTTCCACGAGCCATTCGTTATGCCATCCAACAATCCCATTAGAACCAAAGACAGGATAGGGACCACCAAGTCGATCGTTCTCTTTCAATGGTTTTCCATAAGAGAAGGTGACAAGGTCACGTAGATTCCCAACTCTCCACCCCTCCGGTATCTCCCCCATCTCGCTTGCGATCATCCGCCCCCCGGAGCTTTTGTAGGGCTTTCCTTCGTCATTCGGGAACTCGAACTCCACGAACCACCGATGGAACAACGCCCGGGCGATCTCCTCCAGCACCTTGTTCATGCGGGTGTTGATCTCGATCTTGTCATCAAGCGAGGAAAGAATGGCGGCGATCTTCTGTTGAATTTTCATTGGAGGAATCGGAATCTCAAATAGAGGAATTTCACGACAGTTTAAACTATCAAATACTGCACCTCTATTCAGATATTTTTCAACCTGAACCCAATACTGCGGACTGCGAAGTACCCATCGAAGATATTTTTGTGACAATTGTTTTCCATCTGAACGCAGAAGAACTAAG
Organism: Methanocorpusculum petauri; assembly: GCF_026891975.1. Lineage (GTDB taxonomy): Archaea > Halobacteriota > Methanomicrobia > Methanomicrobiales > Methanocorpusculaceae > Methanocorpusculum > Methanocorpusculum petauri. The sequence continues at coordinate 32,652 of NZ_JAPTGB010000014.1, forward strand.
TTCTGGCCAATCGCGCATTCAAGTCCTTCTGGGACAACAGCAGTATCACCAACTCTAGCACGACGAGTTAATATGATATCACCTGCTTGAGGTTTTATTTTTTTAGTCCATTTTAGATAATCTTCTTTTGAAATTCGTCGCACATTCGTCAGATCTAATCTACCGTTCTGAATATCTGGTATTGCAATATAGGGGTAACCAGATACATTAGGTTTAGGGGTTTTATGTTCGCAATCTAAGAGAGAAACACCAACATCACAAAGGCGCTTTAATGGATAATTATTACTCAATGATTTCCCTCCTCTTTAATTCACTGAGGTATATTCCCAGCTCCTCTGAAAGTGAGTTGTATTTTGATCGAATTGTACTGGTAGTATTATAGCACTCCATTTCTTTAACCGGAAGATCCATTTTCATGATGTAAATATGCCTGTATGAGCTGAGTTGTTTTTTGCACATCGCAAGATATTCAAAATATGAATTCACAACATTCTCATTTAGGAATGGCCGAGATTTGTGGATTAACTCAGTGAGTTTTTTGAGATTATCCTCTGCATCTTTTAGAAGAATCTGGGGTTCGGGCTGAGTGTAAATAAGACCATCCGGAAATAACCACTCAATTGCAGAAAAACAATCAACGAGTGTGGATTGAAGTTCTACATATAGTCCAAATTCGTAATTGAACTCAGTTTTAGTAATATAGTTTGTTCTTTCGAGACTACTTTTGTACGTTTCTAATCTCGCATCCAAACTATGTTGAAATTTGGAGTTTGAATGGTGTACATAAATCCCAATTAAACTTGGTAATATAATTGATATTCCGATAGCAGCCCAAGACATGACATCTGATTGAAATAAACCCTCCATTACCGCACCTCAAACCCGATACTCCCCAGTTGCCTCTTGATCTCTTCCTCAGCCTTCCGGCTTTCCGCAAACACATCCGAAAGCTCACGCATCAACCTCATCTTCTCCCCCTCCAGTACTCCGGCTCCATCTCCCGTAGCACCTGCATCTCTCCCGCAAGAAACTCCTCCACATCCTCCACCTTCGGCAGCACCACCTCGTACTTCGACACAAACACCTCATGAGAAAGCCCTGCCGTCGCATACTCCGCGATACCGTCGTCCTTTCCCGGACACAACACCAGCCCAACCGGAGGATTATCTCCCTCCGTCTTCACATTCGCCGCAAACCAGTTCAGATACATATTCATCTGCCCAGCATGGGCATAACTCAGCCGCTCCCGCTTCAGATCCACCAGCACATGACACTTCAGCACGCGGTGATAAAACACCAGATCCACAAAGAAATACTCATCCCCGATCAGGATCCGCTTCTGCCGTGCCTCAAAACAAAACCCGTGTCCCAGCTCCAGCAAAAACGCCTCCAGCTTATCCAGAAGCGCTGACTCAAACGCCGACTCCTCCATAACCTCACACGGCTTGAGCCCCAGAAACTCAAACACATACGGATCCCGGATCGCAAGAGAAGGACGCACCATCTCCGCACCGGAATTTGCCAGCACCGACAGAGCCGCCTTATCCTTTGACACCCCCGACCGCTCAAAATACATCGAATCGATCTGCCGTTTCAGCTCCCGGACCGACCAGCATCCTCTGATACATTCTGTTTCATAGAATAATCGTTTTACCGGAGGTTCTAACTGCATAATTTCACAAATATGTGAGTATGACAATGATGAAACAAGTTTTTCAGCAGGTGTTTTGAATTTGGGAGACGGTGTCTCCCAAATTCCTTCTATTAAAGCATGTCGCTGTTTTTCTCCTTCGGGGCAGATCAGAAGATACTGTTCGCGAACACTGCCGGAAAGAAGATCACCAATCTGGGGATACACTTTATAGAACAACACATACCGCTTCAACTCCCGGACATCACACCGCCGCAGCCCCGCCTCCCGGAGTGCCGCCGCAATCCGCTCAAACAATCTCTCCCCATACACCGCACGATCCGCACCACACAGCTCAAACTCCGCAATATACGCACCAACACACCAGTTCCGCATCGTCAGACTCACGTTCACCGCCTTTGCCGCAGACGACACAAACTGCGAATCAACATCCCGAATAGATCCAATCAGCGAATCAAACGAAAACTCCTCCATTCACCGCACCTCAAACCCGATACTCGCCAGCTGTTTCTTAATCTCCTCCTCAGCTTTCCGGCTCTCCGCAAACAACTCTGACAACTCCCCCGTCAGCCGTGCCATCTTCTCCTCAAACGGCTCCCCATCCTCCTCTGCATCCGCAACCCCCACATACCTCCCGGGCGTCAGAACAAAATCCTGCTTCGCAATATCCTCAGTGGATACCACCGCACAGAACCCCTTCTCATCCGCAAGCGTCCCGTCCTCGAACGCCGAAAACGCACCCGCAATTCTCCTGACATCCTCATCCGTCAGCTCGCGGAGCTTCCGGGACACCATCGTCCCAAGACCCCGGGCATCCACAAACAGCGTCTTCCCCTTCTGCCGCTTGTCCCGCTCAATAAACCACAGAGAAACCTGAATCGGTGTCGTATAAAACAACTGCGGCGGCATCGCAACAACCGCCGCCACCAGATCCGCCTCAACAATCCTTCTCCGGATCTCACCTTCCCCTCCCGACTGCGAAGAAAGCGACCCGTTCGCAAGAACCAGCCCCATCCTTCCCTTCGGCGCAAGATGATGAATCATATGCTGCATCCACGCAAAGTTCGCATTCCCCGCCGGAGGCAGACCAAACTTCCACCGCACATCATCCTTCAGCTTATCCGCACCCCAGTTCGACAGATTAAACGGCGGATTCGCCAGAATAAAATCCGCCCGGAGTGACGGATGCAGATCATTGAAAAACGTATCCGCCGCAAACCCTCCGAGATCCGCCTCAATCCCCCGGATAGCCAGATTCATCTGCGCCATCTTCCACGTCGTCGGATTCGCATCCTGCCCGTACACCGAAATATCATTAATCCGTCCCTGATGCTCCTCCACAAACCTCGCTGACTGCACAAACATTCCTCCGCTCCCGCAGCAGGGATCATATACCCGTCCCCTGAACGGCTCGAGAACTGCCACAAGCGTCCGCACCACCGACGCAGGCGTATAAAACTCCCCGGCAAGCTTCCCCTCCTGCTCCGCGAAATTCTTCAGGCAGTACTCATACGTCCGCCCCAGAATATCCTTACTTGCCCCGTGCTCAGCCATCGAAATATTCGTAAACAGATCCACCACCTCGCCAAGCCGCCGCTTATCCAGCTCCGGTCTCGCAAAATTTTTCGGCAGCACATCCTTCAGCCGCTTGTTTTCCCGCTCAATTGCCCGCATCGCCGCATCAATCACCACACCAATCTCCTCAGTATGCGCAGCTGCCGCAATCACCTCCCATCGTGCCTCCGCAGGAACATAAAAAATTCCCTCGGACAGATACTCATCATGATCCTCTTCAAACCCGTCACCCTCCGCAACCAGCTCCTGATACTTTACCGAAAACGTATCAGAAATATACTTCAGAAAAATCAAACCCAGGATAACATGCTTATACTCCGCAGCATCCATATTCCCGCGAAGAATACACGCCGCATTCCATATCTTCTGCTCAAAACCAATATCCGCAGTATTTTTTTCGGCCATTCCTTTCACTCCGTCGCAAATTCTGCGAACAATAAATCAATTATAGACTACTCCTCCACATAAAATCATCGTTTCTCTCTCCTTGCAGTGCCATCGTTACAGAGAAGAAAAAAAAACATCACAAAGAATAGCGGCAATCTGTTTATAGAAAACAAAAATATCCGATATAGACTGCCAAAAACAATCCCGGATAATACAAACGTCATCACAGGGATAGCACGATCAGAATCATGACTTCGAACCAAAAGAAAAAAACAGCTGCCGGAGCATCTGCCGCCTTGATACCGCAAAAATACCAGCATCCCGGAAACACCTCGCCCGCCCAAAAGCGTACATCATACATTTTATCAATACAATCAACCTACCCTATCACAAAAGAGGGAACCTGCATGGGAAAAGCTGAAATATTCGTCTGTCCTCACTGCGGCAGGGAAATCTGGATTTCTGAAGGACTTGGTTTCGCGGACTGTCCCGAAATCGTGTTCACCTGCCGGACCGGGGAATATCCGCATCTCAGAGAACGCATGGAACCCCCCGCCTATCAGCAGACACGGGATCTCCTCAACGCAGGAGCAGCCCCGTTCGATATCGATGGACTCCCCCAGCAAAACCGGTATGGGCGTAACTGCTACATCTGCCCGGACTGTCACATACTCCAAAGCCGCTTCACCATAACTCTGCAACTCCCCGACGGAACACTATTCATCCCGGAATATCGCTGTGAAACCTGTAACGCACCGCTTCGTCCCTACCCAAAACGCAGCAAAAAACCAGCCCTCCTTCACTGCAAAAACTGCAACACCACCTTTGACATGCACGCAGAAAACATCACCCGCATGATGGCATGGATTGACTAACCTCTCTCCTCCAGCTTTGCCAAAAGCGTACACGCCGCACACAACCGGTTCTCTGTCGGCTCGCCGCATCGCTCGCACACGCCCATCCTCCGTACCTCCCCGACCGCGGGGCCAAGTTTAGCCAGCAGTTCCTCCTGCCCCTCCACAATCGCGAGCATCGTACCCGGATACGTATACTCCAGCAGCCCCAGCTCGCTCCGCACGCCCGCCCGCAGCGCATACCGCGTATACGGACACTCCGGCAGACTCGTCAGCAGATGATTCACCATCCCGTATGCAACCGTCGCCCGCTCCGTACACCGGCAGAGCGGCTTAATCCGGGGAATGAACAGATCGCCCGCATTTGTTTTGTAGTTCTCTGCAACCCGGGTAATATCCCCCCGAAGATAATTCATCAGAACAGACTGCGCCTCATCATCCATACAATGCCCGGTCGCAATCCGATCTGCCTCCGCCTCCCGTGCCGCCAGATTCAGCGCACGTCTCCGCAGCGTCCCGCACACCGAACACGCCCGCTCCGGAGCAGCCGCAAGCAGCTCATCCAGCGTCTTCCCGCACACATCCGCAAACGAAAGAATACGGTGCTCCACCCCAAGACGTTTCACCAGCGTCTCTGCCGCACGAATCGTCTCGTCCCGATAATCGGCAATGCCCTCATCTACCGTAACTGCCACAAACTCCGTATCCGGATACAACTTCACCAGAACCGACAGAAGAACCGTACTATCCTTCCCGCCCGAAAGCCCGACCGCAACCCGCGAACCTGCGGGGATCATCCCGTAACGGCAAACCGTTTCTGCGACGAGATGCTCATACCACGCCGAAAAATGCTCACCGCACAGAGCCTCACCGCTTTCTGTATCACGCCAGACCGCACGCTTCCCGCACCGATCACAAACCGCCATCCGCTTACCCGCCGTGGACAATAGATGTTGTCACAAGAACCTGCTCATCGGTGACAACATCATCCGCAAGCAACAGCTCACCCCCGCAGGTCACCAGAATCTCATACGGATTCAGCGAAAGACCCGCCAGAATCTCCTCAACCGTCCCGGCAGGAGCCGACGCCGTTGTCCCGTCCGGAAGATGCACAAGAACCATCACTCACTTATTGGTGCTTTGAAAATAAAACAGATCACCCCTACGCTGCAGTATCCCGCAACTCTTTATCACCAGCCGTAAAAGAAGTACCCGCAATGAAAAACCTGGTCATTAAGGGTGCCCGCCAGCACAACCTGCAAAATATCACTCTGGAACTCCCGCGTGACAAATTAATCGTCGTCACCGGCGTCTCCGGATCCGGCAAATCCACCCTTGCCTTCGATACCATCTACGCCGAAGGCCAGCGGCGGTATGTGGAATCCCTCTCCTCATACGCCCGCCAGTTCCTTGGCATCATGAACAAACCGGATGTTGACAGCATCGAAGGACTCTCCCCCGCAATATCCATTGAACAGAAAACCACCTCCAAAAATCCCCGGTCCACGGTCGGAACCGTCACCGAGATCTACGACTACCTGCGTCTCCTCTACGCCCGTATCGGGGTCCCCTACTGCCCCAAACACCATGTCAGAATCGAATCCCGGACGCCGGAACAGATAGCTGATGCAATCCAGACGGAATTTCCCGCAGGTGAGATGATTACCATCTTCGCTCCCGTCATCCGCAAGAAAAAGGGAACCTACGAACAGCTGTTCCGCGACCTCAACGCTGACGGTTTCACCCGGGTACGGGTGGACGGCGAGATTCACCGAACCGACGACGAGATCAAACTCGCCCGCTACGTCATGCACAACATCGACATTGTCATTGACCGTCTCGACCCTGCCGACCGCACCCGTCTCGTCGAAGCAATCGAAGCAGCACTCAAACGTGCTGAAGACGGCCTCGTCTATGCCGCAGCCGCAGGTCCGGACACCGTGTACTCCGCACGGATGGCATGTCCGGTCTGCGGCCTCTCGTTTGAAGAACTTCAGCCGAGAATGTTCTCCTTCAACAGCCCGTTCGGTGCGTGCCCGACCTGTAACGGCCTTGGCATTCAGATGAAGTTCGACCCGGACTTAATCATCCCCGACAAAACCAAGTCCATCGCGGACGGGGCGGTTGCCATCTACCGGAACTTCCTCGACGGCTACCGCGTCCAGTATCTCGACGCCGTCGCCAAACATCTCGGCTTTACCATGATGACGCCGATTGAGGAACTCACCGAAGAGCAGTACAACGGCCTCATGTACGGAACGGACGACACACTCAAGTTCACCATGGCCTCAAAGAATGCCGAATGGTCACACCACGGCCAGTGGGAAGGTCTGCTGCCGCAGACCGAACGGCTCTACCGTGAAACCAAATCCGAGTACCGCAAAGAGGAACTCGAAAAGTTCATGCGGGTACTTCCCTGTCCCGAATGCCACGGGAAACGGCTCAAGGATCACGTGCTCGCCGTGAAGATCAACGAGAAGTCCATCGCAGACGTCGCGGATCTCTCCATCGACGACCTCATTGAGTTCTTCAACACCCTGCCGCTCTCAGAAAAGGAAACCGAGATTGCAAAACTCATCCTCCGCGAAATTCACTCACGGCTTGCCTTCCTGCAGCAGGTGGGTCTCGGCTACCTCACGCTCTCCCGAAACGCCGGCAGTCTCTCCGGCGGCGAGGCGCAGCGTATCCGGCTTGCAACACAGATCGGATCGAATCTGATGGGCGTGTTGTACATTCTCGATGAACCGTCAATCGGGCTGCATCAGCGTGACAACCAGAAACTGATCGCAACGCTCAAGCATCTCCGTGATATCGGCAACACGCTGATTGTGGTGGAGCATGACGAGGACACAATCCGTGCTGCCGATTACGTCGTCGATATCGGTCCCGGAGCAGGAGTGCACGGCGGTCATGTGGTTGCCGAAGGAACGCCTGACGAAGTCGCGGCAACGCCTGAGTCGATTACAGGACAGTATCTCTCGGGAGTTCAGACGATCCCTGTTCCGGCAGAACGGCGGCCTGCGAATAAGTTCATCAGAATCAACGGATGCCGTGAAAACAATCTGAAGAACATCAACGCAAAAATTCCGATGCAGACCTTGACCGTCGTGACCGGCGTCTCCGGTTCGGGCAAGTCCACGCTGATCTACGACACGCTCTATCAGGCGCTGATGAAAGAGATCAACAACTCCCGCGTAACGCCGGGGGCATACAAGGAACTGATCTTTGAGTCGGAGATCGACAAAGTGATCGTGATCGATCAGTCACCGATCGGCAGAACACCGCGGTCGAACCCGGCCACGTACACAAAAGTCTTCGACGACATCCGCAGACTGTTCGCCGAGACAAAGGAGGCGAAACTTCGCGGCTATGATCCGGGACGGTTCTCATTCAATCTGAAGGGCGGCCGCTGCGAAGCATGCTCGGGCGACGGGGTGATCAAGATTGAGATGAACTTCCTGCCGGACGTGTACATTGAGTGCGAGGAGTGTAAGGGAACGCGGTATAACGCGGAGACGCTGGAGGTGAAGTACAAGGGCAAGTCGATCGCAGATGTACTGAACATGAGTGTGGACGAGGCACTTGAGTTGTTTGAACATGTACCGAACATCCGTGCAAAACTCCAGACGCTGGCGGATGTGGGTCTCGGCTACATCAAGCTCGGCCAGAGTTCGACGACGCTTTCCGGAGGCGAAGCACAGCGGATTAAACTGACCCGCGAACTTGCGAAACGGGCAACGGGAAAGACGGTATATCTTCTGGATGAGCCGACAACCGGTCTGCACTTCCATGATGTGAAGAAGCTGATAGGCGTTCTGGACAATCTTGTTGCGAAGGGCAACACGGTTGTGGTGATCGAGCACAATCTGGATGTGATCAAGTGTGCGGATTATCTCGTTGATCTGGGACCGGAAGGCGGCAAGGCGGGCGGAAAGATCATCGCGGAAGGAACGCCGGAAGAGGTGGCGAAGGTGAAGAAAAGTTACACAGGACAGTTCCTGAAAAAGATGCTGAAATGAAAAAAATCAATGGCACCAGACCCTGAATCCGGTCTCCTTCTTTTTTAGTAATACGGTTTTCCGGTCAGATACCGGTAGAGCACCATGTACTTTATTGCGGAACGCGGGTAATCGGACTGGACTTCATAGTACGTTCCGTTTTTGCAGGAGAAGAGAATCTTCATCTGTAAGGAAAAGGCAAATCCCGCCATGTCCGCGAAGGGGAACACCCGGGATTCTTCTCCTTCGCCGAACTCAAACCGGTCGGTGAAGATTGCAAACCGTCCGGTTGCCAGATGTTCCGCCGCCCCGTCTTTGATCCGGTACAGCCGCTGAGCGTCGTCTGCGACGATCGGGGTATTCGCCGGAGTTTGCAAAAGGTTCGGAATCTGTTCTGCGAGATATCCCCGCTGCCATTTATCCCAGTCGGCAATGTTGTCGAACGGGGCATGGTGATCACCGACGCCTTCAAAGAGGCCGTACGCATTGTACCGGACGGAAAACCCGCAGTCGCAGAAGAAACGGTCGTCTTTGCTGTGCAGTTTTGCGATCCCGCGACAATGCGGGCAGACATAGAGTACCGTCTCCAGATCCTCGGCAAGCCGGGTTCCCGGATACTTGGCGGGCCGGACTTTCTGATCATTGAACGCGTTCACATAAAGATCGCGGCGTATTGCCTCGTTGACTTCATCAACACTCATCTCCGCCAGCTGCTCGCGGGTGTACTCGGCGACGAACTCTCCGTACATGGGGCCTTTCCGTTTCACTACCGCCCAGCGGGGACTGCGGAGATACCCGCCGTGAATCCGGTAGGTGACAAGACCTGCCCCGCTTTCCTTCACAAGTTTACCGGTTGCAGGCGAGATGAACGCGGTCTCTCCGTTGATGGATCGTACCCCTTCGGGAGACATCCAGACATTTGCGCCTTCGGCAAGTATCTGTTTGATGACCCCGACCACTTCCATCGCCGGAACACCTTTCCGGCGGATGATGGGTTTTACGAAAAAGTTTGCAATCATTCTCAGCCAGCGTTTGCGGAACAGATGTTCTCCGGCGACGAAGAACATATGACGCGGGCAGGGAACACCGATCAGCAGATGATCCCAGAGGGTTGTATGGTTGCAGAAGATAAGATAGGTCGGACTTTTGGGGGTGCATATCTCGTAGCGGTACGAAAGACCATACCGGACGAAGGGAGTTACACAAAATCTTGCAAATTTATAGACTGTCCTATACCAAAGCAGATGTTTCATGTACGCGAATACTCTCCCCTATTGCCCCCCGAAAAGGGATTTTCTCATTTATTTGCCGTAATAGATAATTATATTACCGTTTTTGAAAAAAGAAAGGTCAGGCGGTTGCCCGTCTGACCAGGTCGAAGGCAACTTCTTCGGATTTTTTGAGAATTTCTTCTGCTCCCGGGATGATTCCTTCGTGCATGAGGACAGCGCCGTTACAGATGGTGGTGTCAACGGCAAGGCCGCTCGTTGCATAAACCGCGTTGGAGGTGGTATTGAATGCCGGGACGTTTGCCGGGTTTCTGCCGACAAGGATGATGTCGGCAAGGTATCCGGGTGCGATAATTCCGGCGTTGAGACCGAGGGCTTTGGCACCGTTCCGGGAGGCAACAGCAAGGGCTTCGTCTGCCGGCATGACGGTTGGGTCGTTCCAGAAGAACTTTTGCAGGATTGCTGCGGTTTTCATCTCGGCGAACATGTCGAGGTCGTTGTTGGAGGAGGCACCGTCCGTTCCGAGAGCAACGTTGACGCCGGCGGCTTTCATCTCCGGGTAGGGAAGTGCCCGGCCGACGGTGAGTTTCATGTTGCTTACGGGGTTGTGGACTGCGGTGACGTTTCGCTGTGCGAAAAGAGCGATGTCATCCGCATCGAGCCAGCAGCAGTGGGCGGCAATGCAGCGTTCGGAAAGTACGCCACAGTGATCCAGCCAGGGAACGACCCGCATGCCGTGGGCTTTGATGCAGTCCGGGTTTTCGTCGGTTTCGTCGACGTGAATATGCAGGGGAATGTTTTCTGTTCGGGAGAACTCGGCACACCAGCGGAGTCCTTCTTCGGAGACGGTGTAGATGGCGTGGGGGGAGACGCCCGGCATGATGCGGGGATTATTCCGGGCTTTGAGTGCGGCGACGGTTTTTTCCATGACGGAACATTCGGATTCGAATTTGGCGTGGTCACCGCCGTCGATCATGCAGTAGGAGAGGCAGGCACGAATGCCTGCCTCGTCCACGGCGCGGGCGACGTTGTCCATCATGAAGTACATGTCGTTGAAGGTGGTGGTGCCGGTACGGATCATTTCGAGGCAGGCGAGTTTTGCACCCCAGTAGATGTCGTTTTCGGTGAGGTGGGCTTCGGTCGGCCAGATTTTGGTGGAGAGCCATTCAAAGAGCGGCATGTCATCGGAGTAACCGCGGAGGAGTCCCATGGGGGAGTGGGTGTGCATGTTGACCATGCCGGGAAGAGCAGTTGCGCCGTTTCCGTCGATGATGAACTCTGCGTCGTGGTCGGTGATTTTTTCGGCAACTGCGCTGATGTTTCCGGTGCCGTCGAGGTAAATTTCGGCGGGTTTGTTGTTGAGGGTTACGTTTCTGATGAGGATGGGTACGGTTTTTCCAAAGATGTCGGGTTCTGTCATGCGAGGTTCTCCACGATTTCTGTTACGAGTCTGCTGATACGGTCGCCGTTTTGTTTGGCGACGGCGATGATTTCGTTGTAGTCAGGGGCGTCGGCCCCGCCAACGCCGTTTGCGTAGTTGTCTACGGTGCAGAGGGCGGCGACAGGGATGCCGAGTTCGTTTGCAAGCGTGAGTTCGCTTGCAATGGTCATGCCGACGATGTCGGTGTGTTCTGCGAAGGACGCGATCTCGGCACGGGTTTCAAACCGGGGACCGTGTGCCTGAAGGTAGGTTCCGGATACGGCGTCGGGGACGAGTTCCTGGAGTGTCTGCCGGAGACGGGCATCCACTGCCGGCGGGACGTGACGGATGTCGTTGTCATGCAGGGTGGGGATGTCCCAGGGGCAGGAGTAGTCGTCCGGGATGACGATTGTTCCGGGCCGGTACGGTTCTTTCATGCCGCCGGTGCTGCCGATGAGGATGAGCCGGTCAACGCCGAGAATTTTACAGGCGGCGAGGTGCGCTTTGTGGTTGACGTTGTGCGGCGGGGTGTTGTTCTGGTGGCGGGGGATGAAGATGAATTTCCCGGTGTACACGTCGGTTTTTCCGAAGGGTGTGGCTACCGTTTTCTTTTCGAGGGGCGGAAGTTTTGCTGCGAGGAGTGCGGTTCCGCCGATTATTCCTAACATTTCCGGTGTACTGTTTTTCGGGAGGGGATATAAAGAGGCGGGTCTGTCCGTGAAGGTTGAATCAATATCTATTTATTGGTGCTGTGCGAATTTATTAGAGCACAATTCATTTGGGCCGGTAGATCAGTGGTAGATCGCGTCCTTGGCATGGACGAGGCCGCGGGTTCAATTCCCGCCCGGTCCATACATCTGTTTTTTTGTTTCTTACTCTATGCAAGAACTGATGAGGCAATACAGCCGAACCATTCCTTTCACATGAGCGGTAACACTATCTGCGTGAAAACTCTGGATTTGAGGAGTGAGTTTTCAGAAATCTCCGCTCAGTTAAACGCTATTGCCGACGATTTTCTGGGAGTACAATCCTGCCCGTCTGCCAACCCTATGCTAACCTGAGTGCCAACATTTTAACCTTCTTTCGTGTTGAATTTGAAATCCAAGTTGATAAATTTGGTTGTGCCAGGTTGCCAGGTGAACGTGGAATCCACACTTACTTGGAGACATCTCTGTTTTTACCCAAAGAGATCCCGGCAAAATACATCATAACCTGGCAACCTGGCAGAATCTTTGAATATGCGTTAAATTAGAAAACCACTCGCATATGTTGAGAATAAATATTTTTGAAGCTGGCAAAAAGGCTGGCATGCCTGGCAGAGGACTGCGATTTTTCTGATCTCTGTCTCTCTGGTCTATACATTCGTGATCCAGAGGTGTATCTTTGCCGTTCGCAAAATACTCTGATGAAGTTACCCGACAACATCGCCCAAAACCCGCAACCTTCATTACCTCTCCCCAACCACACAACACAGACAAAAGGAAGCCACCCATGAAAATACAAACCCCCTCACGGCTCCACATCACCTTAATTGATCTCAACGGATCCTACGGCCGCATCGACGGCGGCATCGGCTTAACCCTCGCCGACCCGCACTTCATCCTCGAAGCGGTCCCCGCCGACAAAGAGATCACCATTGAGTTCACCGAAACCGCAGCAGGCAGTCCCGCAGAACGCAGCGCCTGCCGCAGCAAAGTAACCGCAGCCGCAGAAAAAGCGGCCGCCCGGTACGCACCCGGAACCGGATACCACTTCACCGTTCACCAGCTCTATCCCGCCCACTCCGGCCTCGGCTCCGGCACCCAGATGTCTTTGGCCGCCGCAAAACTCATCGCCGAACTGTCCGGTCACCACCCGGCAAGCACCGAGCTTGCGGAACTCGTCGGACGCGGCGGAACCTCCGGAATCGGTGTGCACGCCTTTGACCTCGGCGGATTCATCGCCGACGGCGGCCACAGCAAAAAGGAAAAAAGCAGCTTCATGCCAAGCTCCGTCTCCACCGCAAAACCCGCCTGCCTTCTCGGACGCTACCCCTTCCCCGAAGACTGGGGCGTCCTCCTCGCCGTCCCCGCATTCGGCAACCGGTACAACGGGGCCGCCGAGACAAACATCTTCCAGACGCACTGCCCGGTACCCAAAACCGACGTCGAACAGGTCTCCCACCTCGTCTTCATGAACCTCATCCCGTTTTTGATCGAACACGACATCGAAGCATTCGGCCATGCCCTCGATCAGATTCAGGCCGTCGGTTTCAACAAAATCGAGATGACCCTCCAGCCGCCGGAATTGACGGACCTCATGCACAACATGCGGGACGCAGGCGCCTACGGCGTCGGTTTAAGCTCATTCGGGCCGACACTCTTTACCGTCTATGACCGGGCGAACCGTGATATTGTGGATGCAACCAAGGAACTCCTCGGAGAAAACGGACGCGTAATTGCCACCCGCGGCCAGAACCACGGTGCAGAACTGTTCTGAAAAAGAAAAAAACTGCGGGAAAAAACCCGCACACGATATTTTTACACTGCCTGTCTCAGCATATCCTGCTGCTTCACCGGCGACATGCCCATCGGCTGAATCGTCTCCGCAAGCACCTTCATCAGAATACCAAGACCTGCAAGCAGCTGCTCGTCATCGATCACCAGCGGCGGCATAATCTTCACCACGGTATCCTCGCGTCCCGACAACTCAAGGATCAGACCCTGCTCAAAGCAGGCTTTCCGGATTCTCTGCGTCGTTCCGCAGGGGTACGACCCCATATCAATACCCCACATCAGGCCGATACCCCGGAAGGTCAGTGACGGATCGATCAGCCGCAGACGTGATGCAAGGAACTCCTCAACGATCTTTCCCTTGCGCATCGTCTCCGCCTCCAGATCCTGGGCAAGCATGTACTCAATCGCCGCCTTTCCGGCAACAAACGCCAGCTGGAACCCGCGGAACGTTCCGTTGTGCTCGCCGGGCAGGAGAACATCATACTCAGGTTTGACCAGTGCAATCGAACACGGCATACCAATACCGCCGATCGACTTTGCCATCACCACAATATCCGGCACAATACCGGCACGCTCGAACGAGAAGAACGAACCCGTTCTGCCGCAGCCCGTCTGGATATCGTCCAGGATCAGCAGCATATCATGCTTGTCGCACAACGCCCGGGCGTCCCGCAGCCACTCGTTTGACAGTACATTAATACCGCCTTCTCCCTGCACCGCCTCAACAATCAGTGCCGCAGGCTTGTCAACACCGCTGTGATCGTCCGTCAGCAGCATATCGATATAGGCGATCGTATCAAGACCCGGCATCATGGACGGATGCGGGACATGGGTCACGTTCCCGAGAGCCACGCCGCAGGCGTCACGGGCACTGCGTTCGGTCGTCAGAGCGAGCGACCCGAGCGACATCCCGTGGAACGCACCCATCAGGGCAAGCACATTCGATCTGCCCTTCACCTTCCGGGCGATCTTGAGGGCAACCTCAACCGCATTCGTACCGGTCGGTCCCGGAAACAGTACTTTGTAGTCGTATCCCCGCGGGATCAGAACTTTGTTCTCCAGACACTCGATGAACTCGCCCTTTGCAACTGAGTACATATCCAGCCCGTGCAGAAGGCCGTCGCCCATCAGATATTCAACCACTTTTCCCTTGATATAGTCATTATTATGACCATAGTTGCAGCTTCCTGCTCCACAGAGGAAATCGATGTATTCTTTCCCATCCTGATCGATCAGTACTGATCCTTTCGCTTGCGAAAAGACTACCGGATATTTTCTGCAGTACGATCTTACGTTGCTTTCGAATGTTTCGAATACCGTGGATTCCATTAAGACTTCATTTGTGTTTCTTAAACCCATAGACCACACCCCCACTTGACTAGGATAGTATGAATTTACAGGCAATCTTACTCTGCAGATTTCGCTGCGCCGAGATTACAGGATCATGTTGCCCCCCTCAGTTCTTAAAGTTGTCCCTTGAAAAAAATGGATCATGGCCTGCCGTCTGGACTTTCGGCGCATATTCTTGGACTTCAAAAAAGCCGGCCACCCCCCCGATTCCCCATCCCTGACACGAGGGGGGTTAAATGGTTTTCGGATGGAAAATAGTTTCATCAACATGTCCGGGAACGTCCGGAACGGGACGCGCACAAGTGCGGAAATACAGAACAGGCAAAGTGAAACGGACGTTTGCCAAAAAAAGGTATTACTGTTTTCCGACCGTGATCTCACCCTGGTCGTTAACCCCGATAACCTTCTCGCCTGCGGTACGGAGATTGCGGATGTATTGGATAACATCTTCCGTCAGCATCTCTCCCGGACAGACGAAAGGAATTCCCGGCGGATAGGGAATAATCGCCGAGGCACAGATTCTGCCGGCACCTGCGGCGAGCGGAATGCGTTCTTTGTCCTGGGGGACAGGACAGAGTTTCAGTTTTGTTTCAAACACGGTGCTGACCGGTTTTTTCCTGCTCTGCACCGCAGTCCATCCCCCGCTGATTTCCCGCAGTGCGGCAAGCAGCCGCTCCATATCGGCTTTCGTGTTGCCGATACCGGTCATACACATGAGAATGTTGCCGGTCGTAAGCTCGGCGAAGATGCCGCGTTCCATCAGCTGGTGTTCAAGCTCTGCTGCATCAAGTCCTGCGGCACTCATGTCCAGATTGATCTTGGTGAGGTCAAGGCTGATGCTGCCTGCATCATCAAACGGATTGCCGATAACGACAAGTCCCGGAATCGTTTTTGCTTCACGGTAGAAGAAGAGGAGAGCATCATACCATTCGGTCATGACCTCGCGGCCGTGCTGTTTCAGAATATCTGCGTTGATGTCAAGCGACGCCATCAGAAGATACGAGGGGCTGGTTGACTGAATCATCTGGAGTTTGTCCTCCAGAATATACGGGTCAACGCGGTCGGTGTTCAGGTTGAGCAGGGCACTCTGGGTGAACGAGGCGAGGGTTTTGTGAATCGAGTTGACGGTGATATCAGCTCCCTGTTCTTCGGCGGACTGCGGCATTCCGGCACAGCCTGCATCCGAGAAGAATTTGAGATGCGCCCCGTGCGCCTGATCGACAATGAGAATTTTTCCGCGGGCATGGACGACATCAGCGATTGTCCTGATGTCGGAGCAGATGCCGTAGTAGTTCGGCGAGGGAAGGATGACCGCTTCGGCATCAGGGTTTTCGGCAAGGCAGCGTTCGATCTCTTCGGGCGTGATGACGCCCGAAATCCCGTACGCATGAATCATCTCGGGATATGCATAAACCGGTTCAATTCCGGCAAGCACCAGGGCGTTGAAGATTGCCTTGTGGGAGTTCCGCGCCATGATCAGTTTTTTTCCTTTCGGAACAGCTGCCATGATTGCCGCGATTACGCCGCCGCTCGTTCCGTTGATGAGAAGGTACGATCGCCTGGCACTGTAGAGTTTTGCGTACTCCTCCTGAGCAGTTTTCAGGATTCCTTCGGTCTGGAACAGATTATCGGCTCCGGGAATTTCGGTGATGTCGCAGTCCATGATACTGTTCAGGAATGGTTCATAGCCGAACCTCCGGTAGATTGCCGGGCCTTTGTGGCCCGGCATGTGGAAGGATACGGTATGTTTGTCTGCGTGCCGGAGAAGAAAATTCAGGATAGGAAGCGTGGTCACGGACGTTACCTCTGGTTGGTAGACACGTTGACGCGGGAACGAGATGAGGATTGCGGTGCCCGCTCTGTGTCGGGAAAAATATCCAAATTGTTCCCGTAAAATCCCGGAGAGGAAACTTGATATGCGGTTTTTCCCCTATTCCACACCTATAAATCCCCACAACTCAAAGATAGTACCTGCAAATTGAGACGGGATTTTTCTCCCGTCTCCGGTGAAAAAAACCATGACAAACGATGACTCTACCGTGTCCTTCGGGCACCAGTCGGATCGTGTCTACATCTTTGACACAACGCTCCGTGACGGCGAACAATCTCCCGGCGCAACTATGACTCTACAGGAGAAGGTGCGTCTCGCCCGCCAGCTTGAGCTACTCGGCGTAGATATCATCGAAGCAGGATTTCCTGCCGCAAGTCCGGGCGATTTTGAAGCGGTGCGTGTGGTTGCGCAGACTGTACGAAACTGCCAGGTTGCAGGGCTCTGCCGCTGTGTCACTGCAGATATTGACCGGGCATGGGAAGCCCTGACGGAGGCCGCAAACCCGAGAATTCATGTGTTTCTCGCAACCAGTCCGATTCATATGGAGCACAAGCTCCGCAAAACCCCGGAACAGGTTCTGGAGATGGCGGTTGCCGGTGTCCGGCACGCGGCATCTCTGACGAAGAACGTTGAGTTCTCCGCCGAGGATGCTTCGCGAAGCGATCCGGAGTTTCTGGCAAAGGTTGTTGCGGCGGTCATCGATGCCGGTGCAACGACCGTGAATATTCCCGACACCGTGGGCTACAGCCAGCCTGCCGAGTACGGATCCCTCATCCGTTATCTCAGAGACCATGTCAGCAATATCGATAAAGCCGTAATCTCCGTTCACTGCCATGACGATCTCGGTCTTGCGGTTGCCAACTCCCTTGCCGCAGTTGAGGCGGGAGCCCGGCAGATCGAGTGTACCATTAACGGTATCGGGGAACGTGCCGGCAACACGGCGATGGACGAAGTGGTGATGAATCTTAACGTCCGCCGCGACTACTATAAGTGTACCTGCGGGATTGTCACCGAACAGATTTATCCGACTGCCCGCACGCTGTCCCACATTGTCGGCATGCCTATTCCTGCAAACAAGGCGATTGTCGGGGCAAACGCGTTTGCCCACGAGTCCGGCATCCATCAGGACGGTGTCCTCAAATGCCGTGAGACCTATGAGATCATGGACGCGGCAGCGATCGGAAAAACCGGAAATGATATGGTGCTTGGCAAACATTCAGGCCGCCATGCAATCAAAGCAAAGGTCGAGGAACTCGGCTACAAATTATCGGACGAGCAGATCACGGTCGTCTCGGACGCTGTGAAAAAACTCGCCGACATCAAAAAGGAGATCTTCGCAGAGGATGTTGAGGCAATCATCCTTGAAGAGATCTTCCGGATGCCGGACAAGTTTAAACTCAAATATCTTCAGGTCCATGCCGGTAACGGCCCGATTCCGCCGAACGCCGTCGTCATCATGGATGTGAACGGTGAGGAGAAACAGCTGCACAACTTCGGTGTCGGCCCGATAGATGCAGTTTTCAACACGATTGGAACGATTGCCGGATGCAAACCTGATCTCGAACAGTTCGCGGTCAATGCGATTACGGGCGGGACGGATGCTCAGGGCGAAGTAACCGTCAGACTTCGGCGGAACAGCTACTCGGCCATCGGCAGAGGATCCGATCCTGACATTCTGGTTGCTTCGGGCAAAGCCTACGTGAACGCACTCAACCGTCTTGCCAAGAAAGTGGAGGAAAACCATGCATAGAACCATCGCCGAAAAAATTCTGCAGGCACATACGGATCAGAAGATTACCGGTCCCGGCCAGATCGTCAGATGCAAACTCTCGCTCGTGCTCGCAAACGATATTACCGCACCACTCGCGATCAAATCCTTCCGCGAGATGGGGGCAGCGAAGGTCTTTGACAAAGACCGGGTTGTCTTTGTCTGCGACCATTTCACTCCGAATAAGGACATTGATTCCGCAGAACAGGTTGCGGTTACCCGCAGGTTTGCCGAGGAGATGGGTATCACCCACTATTATGAAGGCGGCAACTGCGGTATTGAACACGCTCTTCTCCCGGAGGAGGGACTTGTCGGCCCCGGCGATCTGGTGATCGGCGCAGACAGCCATACCTGTACCTACGGAGGACTCGGGGCGTTTTCGACCGGTATGGGTTCGACCGATATTGCTGCAGGTATGGTTCTTGGCGAGAACTGGTTTAAGGTTCCGCCAAGTATCCGCGTCGATGTGCACGGCAAGATGGGAACATTTGTGCAGGGCAAGGATGTTATTCTGAAACTGATCGGTACAATCGGTGTTTCCGGAGCACTGTACAAGGCACTGGAGTTCGGCGGTTCCGGCGTGGAGAAGATGTCGGTTGAAAGCCGGTTAACGATTGCCAACATGGCAATCGAGGCGGGCGGCAAGGCAGGCCTGTTCCCGGCGGACAAAAAGACGCTGAAGTATACCCGCAAAACGGGACGCGAAGATGAGGAGATCAGGCCCGATAAGTTTGCGGTCTATGAGTCCGAGGTGGAGATGGAGCTGAAGGGCATGGCACCGCAGGTTGCGCTTCCCCATCTGCCGGAGAATGTGAAAGGCGTGGATGAGGTCGGCGAGATCAAAATCGATCAGGCGGTTATCGGCAGTTGTACGAACGGAAGAATCGAGGATATGCGGGAAGCCGCGGAGATTCTGCGGGGCAGAAAGGTGGACCGGCATGTCCGCTGTATTATTATTCCGGCAACGCCCCGTGTCTGGCGGGACTGTGTCCGTGAGGGTCTGATGCAGGTGTTTATCGATGCCGGTGCGATTATTTCGCCGCCGACCTGCGGGCCGTGTCTGGGCGGCCATATGGGTATTCTTGCAAAAGGCGAGCGGGCAATTTCCACGACGAACCGGAACTTCCGGGGTCGGATGGGAGCGCTTGAGTCTGAGGTTATTCTGTCGAATCCCGCGGTTGCGGCAGCGTCTGCGGTGACGGGTCAGGTTACTGACCCGAGGAGTCTGTGAAAATGGAGTATACAGGAAAAGCCCATGTTGTCGGGGCAAATATTGATACGGATGCAATTATTCCGGCACGGTTTCTGGTGACGACCGATGAGGCCGAGCTTGGGAGGAACTGTATGTCGGGTCTTGAGGAGAACTGGATCTCCCGTGTTGCCAGAGGAGATGTTCTGGTGGCGGGCGAGAACTTCGGCTGCGGGTCGTCCCGCGAACATGCTCCGGTTGCGATCAGGGGTGCTGGTATTCCGGTGGTGATCGCTCACAGTTTTGCGCGGATTTTCTATCGCAATGCGTTCAATACAGGTTTGATCCTGCTGGAGGTCGGTAATGATTATACGAAGATTGCGAACGGGGAGAAGCTGACGATCGATACGGAGAAAGGGACGATTACAACTGATGCCGGTATTGTGATCACTTGTCCTCCGGTTCCTGCGTTTATGCAGGAGATTTTAGATGCGGGCGGTCTGGTGGGGTACGTGAGAAAGCAGATCGGGGCTGAGTAAGATGGGCGGGTACAAGATTGCGGTGCTGCCGGGAGATGGTATCGGCCCGGAGGTGGTTGCAGAGGCGGTGAAGGTTCTGGGCGTTGTCGGGAAAAAGTTCGGGCACACGTTTGATCTGCGGTATGCGGATTTCGGCGGGGCGGCGATTGATTCGTCCGGGTCGCCGTTCCCGCCGGAGACGGAGATAACGTGCATGAATGCAGATGCGGTTCTGTTCGGTGCGGTCGGGGGTCCGAAGTGGGATTCTTTGGATCCTGCGATCCGTCCGGAGAAGGGGCTGCTTGCTCTGCGGAAGGCTGCCGGGGCGTTTGCGAATCTCCGGCCTGCGAAGCTGTTTCCGGAGCTTGCGGATGCGTGTTATCTGCGGCCTGATATTGTGGCGAACGGGATTGATATTATGGTTGTCCGTGAGCTGATTGGGGATGTGTACTTTGGTGAGCCGTCGGGGATTGAGGTGCGGGACGGGGAGCGGGTGGGTTTTTCGAATATGATTTACCGGGAGCATGAGATCCGCCGCGTGGCAAGGGTTGCGTTTGAGACGGCGATGAAGCGGAACAAAAAGCTTTGTTCGGTGGATAAGGCGAATGTTCTTGCGGTGTCGCGGTTGTGGCGCGAGGTGGTGACGGAGGTGTCGAAGGAGTATCCGGAGGTTGAGCTGTCGTATATGTATGTGGATAATGCGGCGATGCAGCTTGTCCGCAATCCTGCGGCGTTTGATGTGATTGTGACGGGAAATCTGTTCGGGGATATTTTGTCGGATGAGGCGGCGGCGATTACGGGTTCGATCGGGATGCTGCCGTCCGCGTCGGTGGGCGGACCGGATACTCCGGGGCTGTATGAGCCGGTTCACGGTTCTGCTCCGGATATTGCGGGACAGAATCTGGCAAATCCGGTTGCAACGATTTTGTCGCTTGCGATGCTTCTGCGGTATTCGCTGGGTCTTGCGGCAGAGGCGGATGCGGTGGAGGCTGCGGTTGCGGATGTGCTTGCGGCAGGTTACCGGACGGGAGATATTTTCCGCGAAGGGATGAAAAGAGTCGGCTGTTCGGAGATGGGACAGCTGATTGCGGACCGGGTGTGACCGATCCGGGATTCTTTTTTTCGAAAGTTTTTGTTTGCATCCCGGTATGTCTTCGGTCTTTCCCGCGTCACGGGAATGCAGGAAAGTATTTTTCCATCAGTGCATTCCTGAGAGAATGGTTCATTGGAAATCTTCAGCGTATTCCGAACGCCACATAGATGCGTCGCACAGGTGGTTTGTGTATAAATCGGCGACGCCGCAGACGCGAAAAATATTTTTTGTCGTACGCGGTGAAATTTTTTGCCGTATGGAAAATATTCTGTGAAAAAAATGCTTCAGATGTTTGCCTGTGATTCAGAGTCTTCAAAGTGTCCCTGCGTGAGGCGTTCGTAGATCTGTTTTGCGTATGAAAACATGAAGATGTGCCTGCTTGGATTAGATGTCCATGCGTACATTTCTGCAGGTATCGGCGATTTCGCCCACCGGTATTTTGAATTGAGGATTAATTGCGATAAGGATGGTCATATTACCAATTAATCATTTTTTTATTTTCATTGGATCAGTACAGATTAATCTGCAATACCTACTTATAACAGAAACACCTGATACTTACAATGATTGGAGTTTATCATGATTACGTATTCTTCAAAAAAAGAAAGAAATTTACTTTATTTAGGAGTCACCCTTCTCCTTATCGGCCTGATTGTACTTTCGTGTCTTCTCTTATTGGACTCGTTATTTACATTTGGAACTATTCTTCTTGCATGTTCTCTTCTCATCGTTCCATTTGCAGGACTGATTATTCTCTTCTACCTCATATTATCAGCGTTTCAAATGGCAGAGAACAAACCATAAATTATTTTTTAATGGGTTTGGGTTTATAAAACGTGAATAAAGTGAGGGTATAGTTTCATTATGAAAAAGCGTTCAATCAATCTGCGAAACACTATAAGTGGAGAGATGATCTTCGTCTGACTTCCGTATTCCTGCATGACAAAAATTTCACCTTTTTTTTCTTCTTGGTAGTGTTTGTCCACAATCTTTATCCTTCTTCCTCCCCCATACACCAGTTACCGAGACATTCGCCATGCCTGAGTACACCCGCATCAAAACTGCATATCTCCTTCTCGCAGCAGTTATCATCATCGCAATCGCCGTAATTCTGGCAGTCACCCTTCTTGCAGGACCATCAGATCCTCTGCAGCCACCCGAGCCGCCGGAAAACACCACCAAAGTAACCGCCGCTCCGGGAACCGTCATCCTCGTCCGACCTGGAGCTGACGGAGTGAACTACAGTGCAACACTCAATGGCTCCGGTTACTCCATCAGTGATACGGATATTGCAAATCACCTCTGGAACAAAGTAACAGAGTACAACCGGAGTATCTGCGATTATGGCGTCAACGAAACCGGTTACCTCACCATCTTCCTCGAAACATACTACTCACCGGAAGAACCCGAAAAAACCCTCGCTGAAATCGATAAAATTTCAGCCGCCAAAAAAATTCCTCTCCTCCCGGTCCGGTTCATCATAGCCGAACTTGACTATCAGGTTAAGCTCGCGGACGAACTCTGGCACAACGCAAGTGTAACGGAAGAAAGACTGGCAGAAATTCTCCGGAACATCACCGCAACAACGTGACCGGAATAAAAAAAATTCTCCACGCCCCAAAAAATATTTTTCGTACGCGGTGAAATTTTTTGCCGTATGGAAAATATTCTATGAAAAAAAATGCTTCAGATGTTTGCCTGTGATTCAGAGTCTTCAAAGTGTCCCTGCGTGAGGCGTTCGTAGATCTGTTTTGCTTCGGCGGTGAGTGCATAGTGGAACTCGTGTCCGTCCCGCTCCATAGAAACAATGCATTCGTTTGCATGCGTGTGAAGGTACCAGTGAATCGTTGTCGGCAGTACACCAAGAAGTTCTGCCAGCTCTTTTCGGGTGATGCCCGGGTGTTCGTGGAGTGTCCGGAGGAATATTCCGGATTTTTTTCGTGATACAAGTTGTCGGAGTGCGTGCTCAAGGGGATCTTCCGTGAAGGTCTGCTCAGTTGCCGGATAGTACCGGGGTACGTTTCCGGAGTACACTTTTTGCAGTTTTTTTGCATTCCCGAGTTTGTCCAGATGGTAGCAGACCGAGCCGCGGGAGGTTTTCATTGCGGCGAGGAGCTGTTTCTGGGTACTGCCGGGATGGGTTTTGATATAGGCAAGAAGTTTTTTCGGGATTGGAGATCTTTCACGTTTTTTGGTTGAGGTAAACCTCAGGATACAGAATAGTCCAAGCAGTACAAAGAGGACGGGTGCTGCAAAGAGGTACGGACGATGAAGGATTGTCCCTTCAAAACAGGCGGATACATCAGTAATAATTATCTGGCGCCAGATTGGCAGCGAGTCCCACCCGTCTTCAACAGCATTGATACTTTTCCCATCATAAACGGGTGTAACATTTTCATAAATTGGTTCTGCTTGGATTCCACCAATAGAGGTAACTTCTCCTGCGGAGGCTACGGGTCCAGATCCAAATAGCAGAAGAGAGAGTATGATAACATACCAAACCTTCTGATGCATCACAATTCTATGATTCATTTATTACTAATGTAAATGGTTGTGTACCTATAACAGATTCCCCGGTGACGGTGATAACCCACGAGCCGCTTGGAAGACTGGTGGATGATGATAAACTTACCGGAATTCTTCCGTTTTTCGCGTTATCATACATGTCGTGATACGGGCCGAATGTAGCTCCATTTGGTGCGGTAATCTGGAGAGCCAGTTCATTGTTATTCGGTGAGAGACTCCAGGAAAGTTCCACATCTAATTTTGAGGACCCAGAGTTCAGAATATACGTGAATCTTTTTTTCTCACCATCAGTAACTGTGCCGGATATTGGTGCCGCCCGCGTCATCTCAGACGGGTCGTTCCATGGGGTGACAGTGTAGTCTGAAATTTCGTTTTCCATTGCAACAGTGCTGCCAGGAATGCAGAGACTGAAAAGTATCACTGCACAGATGCCAAACATGAGTAATTTTCTCATGAGAGATGATGGGAGTCGCTATGGATATAGTTGTTGATCACAAACTTGAATTCTGTGAAATTCAAGTTTGTGATCAACAGATTCATACTTACGCATGACGATATACCAGTTTGTGGGCCTGGCATGTGCCCCGAAAACACAACTCATGCGGGACATCCGCGGGGGTTGTGCTGTTGGCCAGATTCTGATCCGAGATCGGAGTTGTGAAGAACAGAAAGCCGGAACATTCCCCGAACAGGTTCGGTTCCGGCAGATGCCACGTTGGCAATAATGGATATGTCATCTCTCCTGATAGATATTCCGGTGTTGCCACCTGTCATAAATGAATGGAGTGTTCAAAAATGAAGAACATTGGAAACAAAGTATTGTTAGTTTTAGCATGTTTGTGTATGCTGGCGGTTATTACACCAGGGGTGTTTGCTATAGAGACGACTACATCTCCTATTGAACTCCTCGTAGAACAAACAATTGCAACTGAGGACTCTCATCTGTATGGAGAGTCTGTGACCGTATCTCAGACTTATGATGGAACTGTTACCACAAAAACGGATCGAGTGGGCATTGAACAGGATTTAGTTCAGGCATTATTCAATGCTGATCCTTCTATCCATGCGGATATTCTGACCGCATATTACAATGCTGGTAAACTGGGACACGTGTCGTCCGAAACGCATGCAGTAACTATGGGAGATCGGCTGAAAGTGATCTTCTATAATGATGGTAGTATCGCACGATCTGTCATTATAGATACCCCGCTTCCAGAAGATACGATTATCCCTCTTTCAGATTGGCAAATGACTGGGAACACCCAAGTATGGACGTATATATACAATATCTTTAATCAAGAAGTAGGGCACTGCATGCTTGAGGGATATTTCCAGTACAATGGTATTGATACGCCAAATGGATATATAATGCAGACAAATGTCGTTGTTGATTTATTATCACATTATGAAAAAGAATCCTTCGTTTTAAAATATGAGAACATGAAGATGTGCCTGCTTGGATTAGATGTCCATGCGTACATTTCTGCAGGTATCGGCGATTTCGCCCACCGGTATTTTGAATTGAGGATTAATTGCGATAAGGATGGTCATATTACCAATTAATCATTTTTTTATTTTCATTGGATCAGTACAGATTAATCTGCAATACCTACTTATAACAGAAACACCTGATACTTACAATGATTGGAGTTTATCATGATTACGTATTCTTCAAAAAAAGAAAGAAATTTACTTTATTTAGGAGTCACCCTTCTCCTTATCGGCCTGATTGTACTTTCGTGTCTTCTCTTATTGGACTCGTTATTTACATTTGGAACTATTCTTCTTGCATGTTCTCTTCTCATCGTTCCATTTGCAGGACTGATTATTCTCTTCTACCTCATATTATCAGCGTTTCAAATGGCAGAGAACAAACCATAAATTATTTTTTAATGTGTTTGGATTTACAAAACGTAAATAAAGTGATGGCATAGTTTCATTATGGAAAAGCGTTCAATCAATCTGCGGAACAATATGAGTGGAGAGATGACCTTCGTCTGACTTCCGGGTCTCGGGATTTGGATATTTTCCTAATCTGAGGAACTCAAACTGTTATTACAAACAGATATTTGAAAAAATATCAGTTTACGACCAACAACTATATCCATCCCGTGATCAATATACCGGATTATGGGGATCAGCATCTGCCCCGAAAAATGCAACTGATGCCCGGCATCTGCGTGGATTGTACTGTTGACGACCGCAGATCTTTAAGTCGGCGTGGCGGATAACAGAAACCG
>NZ_JAPTGB010000015.1 GCF_026891975.1 Methanocorpusculum petauri
CTTCCTTATTCTTTCCGTGTTGTTCCGTAAGCGAAGCGGTATTCTGTGTTTTTTTTCCGTGGAATTCCGTGGAGTCTGTGTTTTCCGTGGTTACTCCAAGCGAAACCAAATCCAAAAACCCCCGAAAACATTTTCCACACGAAATATCACGGAAAGAGTAAGGGTGCGGGTATCTCCACTCAATTAATACCCTGTGACACCACAAAATGATTGAGTAGGTATTTTTTCCAGAAAAAAATTCAAAAAAAAAATTATTTTCTCTCTTCAAGCAGTCTGCGGATTGCCGCAACCTCTGCAAGGAGTGCTTTGACATCTGCATCACCGGAGACAACTGGCGCCTTCACCGGCACATCAACGCCGGTTGCCGCAGCACTCGGCTCCCCGCCGCGAACGAAATCCATGATCATGGCCCGGAGCGGTTCCGGTGCCTCGATGCCTTCAATGGCAATCTCCGCCGAACCATTACTGCCGGAGTATCCGGCGGTCTGGATTTTGAGGTTGGAGATGCCGAACAGCCGCATAACGGGCCCCTGAACAATATCAACGTTCGTGATTCTGTTGTAGGGGACAATACCGGTCTTGCGGAACCAGACGCCGCGTTTCCAGGTCATCTCGGTTGCATTGAGATGATACACAACGGACTTGTAGTAGAGCACGGTCCAGAGGAGAACGAACAGCAGACAGATGACAAGGACAGCGACGATCGCAAGAACGATCGACTGGGGAAGGCCTATTTCGCCGATGAAGACTGCCCAGCCGAAACAGGCAGCCCAGATAATGGCAACTACCACCATGGTATAAATGGCGAGGTACGGCTTGTACTTCAGAGCCGGTTTGAAATCTTCACCTAATGTGATCATTGCTGAGTAACGTCTCACTGTGATGAGAAAAACTTTCCTTCTCCCGACTATCTCCTTAACCTATAACCCCTCACACGACCAACAGTATCCCACATATGCCTGCCGTTCCTGAACTTCTCGCACCCGCCGGATCTCCCGAAGCCCTCAAAGCAGCCGTCGCTGCCGGGGCTGACGCCGTATATCTCGGAGGAAAAACCTTCGGCGCCCGTCGGTACGCCGCAAACTTCGATCGCGAGGAACTCAGCACGGCTGTTCTTTATGCGCATAAAAACGGTGTCAAAGTCTATGTCACCGTCAATACCCTCGCCACCGACGACGAACTGCCGGAGATTGCCGAATACCTCATCTTCCTCTCCGAAATTGGTGTTGACGCCGTCCTCATACAGGATCAGGGAATTCTCAGTATCGCCCGTGAAGTGGCCCCCGACCTGCCGCTTCATGCTTCCACCCAGATGACCATCCACAACACCGCAGGCATCCGGTTCGCCGCCGAGCACGGCATCTCCCGCGTCGTGCTTGCCCGTGAACTCCCGCTCGAAGATGTTGCCGCAATCGGCGAAGTCGCAAAAGAGTACGGCATCGAACTCGAAGTCTTCTGCCACGGTGCAATCTGCTACGCCTACTCCGGTCAGTGCCTCTTCTCCTCCGTCATCGGCGGCAGAAGCGGCAACCGGGGCATGTGCGCCCAGCCGTGCAGAAAACCCTACACCCTTCTCGCCGACGGCGACATCGTCCCCACGCAGGGAAACTACCCGCTCTCCCCCCGCGACCTCTGCCTCTACCCGTACCTCAAAGAACTCTGTGACACTCCCATTGCCGCCCTCAAGATCGAAGGCCGCATGAAGACACCCGAATACGTCGCAATCGTCACCGACGCCTACCGCCGGGCGCTTGACGACATCGCCGCAGGCGGCGACTGGGAACCGGAACAGGAAACCATGGAAGACCTCGCCTTTGCCTTCAACCGCGGATTCACCAAAGGCTACCTCCTCGGCGATTGCGGAACCACCCTCATCAACACCAAAAAACCCGACAATCGCGGAGTCTATGCAGGAATTGTCAGCGGTGTTGACGACCGGCGCGGCAAAGTCATCGTAAAAATCGACGGTCCAATCCCTGACACCGGTGACGGCCTCGTCTTCCGGCTTGCAGGCCGTGAAACAGGATTCGCCCTCAACAAAGAACCCTACCTCTTCCCCGAAGGAGATGCCTACAAAATTCCCGCACCGCAGGAAGTCCTCATCGGCAGCGAACTCTGGATTACCCGCAGGATGAAGACCGAACGAAAAGCCGCGGCCATCCTTTCCCGTCCGGCACAGGGAAAAATCCCGCTGGACATCACCGTCGGTGTAAACGAAAACGGTCATCTCGTAATCATCGGCCACGGGGCTGCCGCAGTCAGCGAAACCCCCATGCAGGACGCCCAGACCCGTCCGGTCACCGCCGAAGCACTCGAAGCACAACTCCGCAAAACCGGTGGCACACCATTTGTCATCCGCAGCATTGCTATGAACTACGACGGTACCAAATTCCTTCCCATGGGGGCAATCAACGACCTCCGCCGCAGATTCCTTGCCGCATGCAGCGACGCCGTAACTGCCCCTCCCGTTCGGACCCACCGCCCGTTCATTCCCAAGGAAACAACCGTTCCGGAAAAAACCGAACCGGTGATTCAGGTGTACACCGACTCCATCGTCGCCGCAAAAGCCGCACACTCCGCCGGAGCCGGGCAGATTGTCTATGAAGGCACCGATGAAATTTATGACACCCCGATCATCTACAAACTCCCGCGAATCCTCCATGAAGAAGAGCTTGCCAAAACCCTCGCAAAACTTCCTGCATCCGCCGCAGGCATCATGGTGGACGGTGCAGGCATCGCAGAAGAGATCAAAGGCATCCCCAAATACGGAGGGTCCGGTCTCAACATCACGAACGCCCGTGCCGCGATAGTGTACGGCAAAACCTGCCGGCAGGTCTGTCTCTCGCCCGAACTCTCCGGAAAACAGATAAAATCCCTCATGGAGCACCTTGCTGCCTACACCCGCCCGCCAAAGACCGAGGTCATCGTGCAGGGCAGCCTTGAGGTCATGATTACCCGGAACTGTATCCCTGCAACCGCACTCGGCTGCCGGAGCTGCAACCAGCCGTGGGCACTCAAAGACGGAACCGGCAGAATATTCCGGATCAGAACCGACACAAACTGCTGCAGCCACATCCTGAACGCCGCAGAAATCTGCCTGATTGAATATGTCGGAGCCATCGCACGTGCAGGAGTCTCCGTTATCTCCATTGATGCACGGGGCAGATCGCCGGAATACGTTCGCAGAATGATCTCACTCTACACTGCAGCTCTGGAAGGGGAGAACGCAAAAGAACTCAAAAATCAGATCAAGGAAATTGCATCCGGCGGAATCACCGCCGCCCATTACCTCCGCGGGGTGGAAACACAGGAATAAAAAGAAAAAAATTACACCGCAGGGACACTGGCAAAAATCAGCCAGCCATCCCCTGCAGGAAGCACATAATTGATCATCACTGCTCCCTGGTCCGGACAGAAGCACGTCACCTATCCGCCTCTGAAGTGCCCGATCGTAGAGAAGACTTGCCGGCTGCAACACCGTTTCCGTCAACACAGGAGAAGGGATAACCAACCATCTCCGGATACCGAGCATCCGCACGTACCGTTGCTGTCAAACGCAGCGGTTGAGTACTCCTGTGGGGTAAACGATTCCGGAACAGCAAAAAATTCTGGACAAAACCGGACAGTATTTTATCGTACGGTACCAATTATACAGATATCGCGGATCAACATCTGATCATATTCCCTGACGGGGCATCCCGCGAGATACATACACTATCACTGGCCGTAAGACCGGATGCCGGGTCCAGGGAACCTTTCCGAAACGGAAAGCCCCCGCTCGCTGCGGCTGGAAACAGTTGGAATGGGATCAGATGGACAACAACCTCATTTATACCGGACGCAAGCTCTTGGTGATTCTTCTTGCCGTAACGCTTGCATCATTTTTAACACCCTTTTACACCTCGATGGTGAACATTGCAATCCCTGCCATCGGTGAAAACTTCGCTGTCCCCGCAGAAACACTTGCCATGCTGTCAACGGCGTATCTGATAAGTTCGGTGGTATTTCTTGTACCGGCCGCCCGGCTTGCCGACATCTTCGGCCTGCGGAAAGTGTTCGTGGCCGGTCTCTGCATCGCGGCTCTTGCCTCGCTTGCCGCACCCTTCTCGATCTCAATCGGGATGCTGCTCGCCTGTCAGGTGATTGCGGGTATCGGATTTGCCTGTGTAATCAGCAATGCAATTGCTCTTCTTTCGATAGTGTATCCGCCTTCGCGGCGCGGGGCTGCCATCGGCATCGCAGTTGCGGGCGTGTATCTGGGTCTGACCGCAGGTCCGCTGATCGGCGGCGCACTGACATCGGTCTTCGGCTGGTCAAGCATCTACATCTTCGTACTGATACTCTGCCTTGCAACCACCGCGATGGTCAGATTTTCGATCAGCACCGAACTGTTCACCACCCCCGGTCAGCCGTTCGATCTTCGCGGTTCGATACTCTACGGCCTGATGGTACTCTGCCTGATGTTCGGCCTCATCAACCTGCCACAACCTCCTGCCGTCGCAGGTCTTGTTCTCGGTGTTATCCTTCTGCTGTTCTTCATCAGCTTTGAGGCGAAGATTCAGTATCCGGTGTTTCCCATCCGGCTCTTCACCGAGAACCGGGTATTCGCCCGGGCCAACATAACAACGATGATCAACTACGGGGCAACGTTTGCGGTCAGTTTTTTCATGAGTCTGTATCTGCAGATAATAGGCGCCCTGACACCGATGGAAGCAGGCATTGTGATGATTGCCATGCCGGTTGTGCAGATGATCTTCTCTCCGCTTGCCGGAAAACTCTCTGACACGATCGGCGGCAGGGTTCTCATGACCGCAGGTCTTGCGGTGACCGGTATCGGCATGGCGCTCTTCGGGTTCATCGGAACCGAATATAACCAGACTGCAGTGATTCTCAATCTCGCCGTGGTCGGGTTCGGCATTGCGCTGTTTGGTGCACCGAACACCAATCTTGTCCTCGGCTCGGTGGATCGTCGCGATAACGGAAGTGCGAACAGTATCCTTGCAACAATGCGGCAGATGGGAATGGTTATCTCCATGGCCGCTGCAACCTGCTGCATTATCCTTTTCACGGGCGCAGGAACAGAACTCGGCAGCAATCCCGACGGTCTTGTTGCCGCAATGCACCTGACGTTTGCTCTTGGTGCTGTACTGTCCTTTGCCGGTGCGGTTGTCGGCTGGACGGCTGTCACGAAAAAAGGATAACATTATTGCCGTTCCCAACCGACAAAGAACATATGGCAGCGGCATATCAGTACACCACACGCGAGATGCGGATGGTGCTGGTTGCCGCAGCCCTTGCTTCGTTTCTCAGTCCGTTTCTCGGCTCAATGGTAAATGTGGCAATTCCTGCCATCGGTACCGCCTACGTTGCAACCGCCGAGTCACTTGCGATGCTTTCGACAGCCTATCTGATAAGCTCCGTGATGTTTATGGTGCCTGCCGCACGAATTGCAGATATTGTGGGGCGGAAAAAAATATTTCTGGCAGGAATTTTCCTCCTTGCGGTCTCTTCCATTCTTGCGCCCCATTCACCCTCAATTGAGATATTGATTCTCTGCAGAATTCTGGAAGGAGTTGGTGTTGCAGCAATTACCAGCAACTCGATTGCACTTCTTTCAGCGGTGTACCCGCCTGAAAAGCGGGGAGCGGTCATCGGATACGCCGTGTCGGCGGTGTTTCTCGGACTTTCGGCAGGCCCGATCCTCGGCGGTATTCTGACACAGATGCTTGGATGGGAAAGTATCTTCTACTTTGTTGTGGTACTGTCTGCATTTACGTTTGCGGCGGTATGGTTTTCCATCGCGCACGACATCCGCGAGAATGCAGGAGAGCCGTACGATTATGCGGGAACGTTTGTGTATATGCTCCTCATTATTTCGCTGGTGCTCGGCCTCATCAATCTGCCGGAGTTCTGGGCTGTAGGGCTGCTTGCAGCGGGAGTTGTGGTGTTTCTTCCGTTGTTTGTTTTTGTTGAGAAACGTACGCACTATCCGGTGTTTGCACTCCGGCTCTTTTCCGGTAACCGCGTGTTTACCCGGGGCAACCTTGCAACGGTGATTAACTTCGGAGCAACGTATGCGATCAGTTTCTTTCTGAGTCTGTATCTGCAGATTGCCGGAATGCTTACACCGATGGAGGCCGGAATGGTGCTGGTTGCAATGCCGTTTACCCAGATGATCTTCTCACCTCTTGCGGGGAGGGTCTCGGATAAAATCGATCCGCGCTACCTGACCACAGCAGGAATGCTGCTGATGGCAGGAGGACTTGCCGTCCTCCTGCAGCTCAGCGCGGCGCTGGATCTTCCGATGCTGCTTGTGACCCTTGTTCTGATGGGTTTTGCCGTAGCGCTGTTCGCCTCGCCGAACAACAATCTGATCCTCGGCTCGGTCCAGCGCCGCGAGTACGGCAGTGCAAACAGCATCATCGGTACGATGCGGCAGATGGGCATGGTGCTTTCGATGGGGCTTGCAACCTGCTTCATCTCGATATTCCTTGGCACCACCACCGAGATGGCAGGAAATCTGGACGCATTTCTTTCAGCCATGCATCTGTCGTTCGCCTGCGGTGTGGTGTTCTGCCTGATTGCCGCTGCCCTGTCCTTTTCGTCCAGGGCCCCGTCTGTGACAGCATCCAAATAATTATCCGCATCCAAAGAGAATTGTTTTCTCATGAGATGCAACAAGAAGACTGTTCTCCTGCTGTTCATCGCGGTACTCTTTGCCGCAGCAGCCGGCTGTGTTTCGCCGGACAGTCCGGCTGAACCAACGCCGACAGAGACCGCAACTGTAGTTCCGACACCGACATTTTCTCCTGACGGAATTACAGAGGAGGGAACACTGAACGCCGCAGGGTACGGGACGCAGGAGTTTCCCCGCGTGCTGATGAAAAAAGGACCGGTTACCTTCCATGCAACCTTTGACGGTCCACGCACCTTTACCCTCGACATCACCCTGCACGGAGCCGAGGTTGCACAGGTGTTCTCCCGGCGGGGGGCATTTGATGAGACCGTAACGATCGACATCGGTTCAACCCAGTATTATCACGTGACCGTAACCGGTCTTGGCAACTGGACGGTTGTCCAGAGCTGAAAAATATTTTTTTTAGAAACATGCATGTCTGAGGAATAGAAATCATAAAAAAACAGCTACGTCCCGGCTGGGACTTGAACCCAGGTCAAAAGCTCCGCAGGCTTCTAGGATATCCTCTACCCTACCGGGACTAACGCACCTATGTGCTCTAATACATTAGAGCAATATCAATATAAATCCACCGTTTCAATTTTCTGCAAAAAAATCAGAGGCCGATGAGAATACTCTTCGGCTCGGTGTACTCATAGATGAACTCACGTCCGTTCTCCCGCCCGTATCCCGAATTTGCGGTACCGCCAAACGGAATTTCCGGCGGCAGAATCAGATGCCTGTTCACCCACACAACACCGGATCTGATCTGCTCGGCCGCCGTGTAGGCCGTCTTCATATTTTTCGTCCAGATAGACGCACCAAGTCCGTACGGCGTACCGTTTGCAATCTCGACCGCCTCGTCCAGCGTAGCAAACGGTATCACCGGCATGACCGGCCCGAAGATCTCCTCAGACACCGCATCCGGCGACACATCGGAAAGCAGGGTTGGCGCGTAGAAGTTGCCGGGTCCCTCCTGTTTTTTTCCTCCAAAGATAAGTCTGCCGCACTCTTCGTTTACAATCCGGTCAACAGCTGCTGCAACCGCGTCACGTTGTCCGGGATTGTTCAGCGGCCCCATGTTGACCTTATCCAGACCGCTGCCGACAACAAGCTTTTCGATTGCATTCCTCGCCTTTCTCACGAACGCATCGACACAGTTTGCATCCACTAAAATTCTTTTTGCCGAGGTGCAGACCTGCCCGCAGTTGTAGAACCGGTTCCTCACTGCGCCTGCAACCGCCGCATCAATGTCTGCATCTGCTGCCACGATGAATGCATCATTTCCGCCGAGTTCCAGTGTAAGTTTTTTCAGCGTCGGCGCTGCTGCAAGAGACACAGCCCGCCCCGTTGCAACCGAGCCGGTGAAGGATACATGACGGATATCCGCATGTCGCACGATCGCATCGCCGGCACTCGCACCACTGCCGGTAACAACATTCAGCACACCGCCCGGAACTCCGGCGGCCGCAAGAAGTTCCGCCAGACGAAGAACCGTCAGAGGTGCTGTCTCCGACGGTTTTGCAACAACTGCATTCCCGCAGGCAAGAGCTGCACCAGCCTTCCATCCAAAAATAATTGCAGGCATGTTCCACGGCACAATTGCCCCGCAGACGCCGAGCGGCTTTCTGACCACATTCATGTATCCATACTTCGGCAAAACCGCTGCATCGCCCCGGATGCTTCCGGTCATCGATGCATAGTACTCAAAAATATGGGCGGTTCCCAGAATTTCATCTTTTGCCTCGCGAAACGGTTTTCCCTGTTCGGTGGTCAGAAGTGTTGCCAGAGCATCCGCTTCACCTCTGATAAGCGCGCCTGCTGCAATCAGAATGCGGGATTTATCCGCCGGACTCACCCGTGCCCACGTTGCCTGAGCGTTTTCCGCTGCTGCAACCGCAGCTGCGACATCGTCCGTGGTACCGGCAGGAACTGTATCGATCACTGTCCCGGTTGCCGGATTATAGACAGGAAGGGTACTTCCTGAAAGACTGTCGCAACCGGCACCGTCAAGAAACATCTGCATAAATGTTGTATTGGATCGAAGAGTGTTTAGAGGTGATCATCGTGGCAGTAACTGCCCGTTCAAAAAAAAGGATTAGTAGTAACCGAATCCCCGCTCAATCACACGGGTGTTGTTGTAGGTTTTGGTAAACGACGCCGTGAACGTAATCTGCGGAATCGTGATTGCAAACTCCTGCTCCGGATACCAGTAGGTATTGTCTCCGTAACTCATTGCAGCATTGGAAACCGAAATGATCGCCTTTTCATTATCCACATACTGGAACACGATCTCCTGCGTCTGACCACTGCTCGGGACCGGAGGATTGATGATCTTCAGAAGCCGGTTCTTCAGATCCTGTTTGCCGAGAAGGAATACCAGAAATGCAATCCATGGATCAATTGAGTAGTTGATCGTATATACCGCATTGACTCCCTCCAGTTTCACGTCCACCGAATCTACCGTAATGTAGCCGTAGTGGTTTGACATATCAGGACTTTGAAACAAAACCAGCCGCTGCACAGGTTCCGTTGCTGTCGGCTCCGCTGCCGCCGCAGCGCCTGCCAGTGCCGGCAGAAGAACAAATGCCGCCGCAAGAATGATGGCAATCTCCCGCTGTAGTTTCATCGTAATTATCAGTATTGCTGTTCTTCTCAATATCCTTTCCTGTTGGCGGAAATATTAGTGAAACAGAGGGACCGTTTCAAACGTATCCACATCAAACAGGCCCCGCGGGGTAATCTTCAGATGCGGAATTACCGTAAGCGACAGGAAGGAAAGATGACCGAAGGTCTGTTTATATGCGCCGGTACGCTTCAGATGTACGGATAGTGTGTCCAGCTGCTTCAGGAGTACGTCAGCAGGTTCATGCGCCATGAGGCCGCCGATGGGAAGTGAAAGCAGGGTGACATCGTTTCCGGTGACGACCGCAAGACCGCCGCCTGCATCGGCAACTGCACGGACAGCGGTGAGAATTTCTTCGTCGGTTCTGCCGGTTGCAATAATGTTGTGGGCATCGTGGGCAATAGAAGAGGCGACAGCCCCCGTCTGCATCTCAAATCCCTTCACAAGGCCGACGGTAAAACCACCGGCACGGTAACGGTCAACGGAGATGATCTTCTGCACCCCGTCGGCATCAGGTTTGGCAGGAATATTCTGGGTCACAATTTCGCCGGCGATGACGCCGATGACCCGGGCGATGCCCGTTTCAGGCAGAACAAGATCTGTTTTGGTCGGGAATCTGCAGGAGAACGCCGGTACCTGATACGGGGTCTGACCGCCAGATGCAGGGATCTCTTCTGCAGGGACACCGTTTTTATAGACCTGTTCTATGGTGAAGGTGTCGGTATCTGCAAGGATGCAGAAGTCGGCAACGCGGCCCGGTGCAATCACGCCGCGATCGGTGAGACCAAAACATTCCGCAGCAGAAAGGGTTGCCATGCGGAGTGCGAGATTTTCCGGCATGCCCGCTTTGATTGCAACGCGGATGCAGTGATCAATGGAACCTTCGCGAACCAGCGTGTCAACATGCCTATCGTCTGTGCAGAAGCAACAGCGCGAAACCGTGTTTACATCGACAATGGGAGAAAGAACAGTAACATCCCTTGCAGCCTCCCCTTCCCGCAGCAGAATATACATGCCGCACCGGAGTTTTTCGCGTGCCTCCTCCGCAGAAGTACATTCATGATCCGTTTTGATACCGTGGGCAATATATCTGCAAAGACTAAGTCCGGTCAGACCCGGAGCATGTCCATCCACATGCGAAAACAAGGAAAGTTTTGCAAGAATTTCGGGGTCATCGGCAAGAACCCCCGGAAAGTTCATCATTTCACCGAGTCCGAGGACATGGGGATTGTCAACATATTTTGTGAGATCAGCTGCAGTGAGAACTGCACCGCCGACGTCATCCGGAGTTGCAGGGACACAGGACGGGACCATAAAGAAAATATCATTTGGTGCGTGCTGCGCATCCTGAATCATGAAATCGATTCCGGCGAGTCCGGCAACATTGGCGATCTCATGGGGATCGGCGATTGCAGTGGTGACACCGTGCGAAAGAGCAACCCTGCCGAATTCATGCGGTACAAGAAATGTGCTTTCAATATGCAGATGCGTATCGATCAGTCCCGGAATTACCCGGGCACCGCCAAGATCGGTTAGCCGATCACCGGTGAGGCTGTGGTTCGCACCAATTGCGGCAACAACACCATTTTCCACAGCAAAAGAAGTAGGCAGCCATTCTCCGGTACATGGGTTGAAGAGAAGGGCATTGTCAAAGATATGGGTCATACTATCTCAAAATTTTTGATGAACGCGGCAAGCCGTACGGCACCTTCGTTCCTCTCCCGGACATAGAGGCGCACTTTATAGGTTCCTGGCTCAAGATCTATCGGGAATTCGCAGATGTTTCTGCCTGTGGTGAAAGTTGGCGCATTTGTCAGAAGATCGCCTACCTGTTCTTCGGCGAAGAGGTCATCCACGCGGGATATGGTGCACTGCACCCAGACTTCACGCGGGTCGCCGTTGTACTGGAATGCGGCAACAAGTTTTCCGTTGATATAGACGGGATCTTCTGCATCGATTGCGGCGGCTCCAACCGTCAGCACAATTGCAAGGACAAGAGCCGCAATGATTCCTAACAGGATCAGTACCATCCGTTTTATGGTATCCGCCTGCCCTGCTTTCTTATTCATCATTACTCATCAGCGCGCTCTACGATTACACGGATTTTATCGCCGTTTTTCAGGCCGTGACCTTTGGGGACGTCAATGTTGAACCAGAGATCACCCTGCTGGGACATGAGGCAGTCCTTTGCCCCTTCGATATCTGCTACAAATTCTATGGTTTCAACGATTTCGGCAATCTTTTTTCCCATAGATAAAAATGAGGAGGGATTATTTATTAAGGTAACGCTCGTTTCCTGCCGGTTCAGCTGCTGACCAGTGATCTCAGTTTGACCATCCAGGTGGTGCTGGTGGAGTAGCCCCACTGGATAATTTCAAACTCCATGCATTTTTCCGCAAGGAGAGCGAGATTTGTTCCAACGGCCCGGGAGGAGATGCCGAGTTCTTTTGCAATGTATTTTGCCTTGAAAAAACGGGTGCCGGATGCAACACCTGCTTTAAGATAATTGAGAATCCGCTGCTGGGTGGAGTTGTACTGCGGGACCTGAAGCTCCATATCACTTACCATTAGTAAGTGTTTGATTTTCCAATATATAAATATGTATCATTCAATTTGAAACCGGATGATTGAGGTAACGGGAGCAATACTGCAAAGATGGACAATCGCGCAGAATATTCTTTGCTGATAAGAATTACAATACGTAAGGGAACAAAAAAGAAAGAGGGGTGAAGTATTTATGCTATTGTTTTGCTCGTTACCATCCAGGTGGTGCTGTTAGAGTAGCTCCAGCGCTGGATGTCCAGTTCATCACAGATCTCGGAAAGGATGGCAAGGTTCGTTCCAACCTCTTTGGAGGAGAGCCCAAGATCTTTGGCAATATACTTTGCCTTGAAGAACCGGCTTCCTTTTGCCACTCCTGCCTTCAGATACCCAAGGATCCGAGACTGGGTGTCGTTATATCTTTCACGAATTGTTTTAGGTTCGGTCATAATGACTTACCTCATGTAAGTATAGGATGTTTTACATTATAAAGGTAGTGCTTGATACACAGGATTTTTCGGGAATCCCGCGGGAACATCAGCAGTTGCGAAAAAAATCCACGTAACCAAAGGTATGCGGGATGTCCACAGGTCTTGCGACCTCGTGGACAGTTGCAGACAGACCGGACGCGGATTAGAGTGCATCAACCGGGAACGCGGAGATCTTTTCGATCATTTTGGCGATGACCTCAGCCCGCATACCCTCAACGAATTTGATGCTGCCAACCACAAGATGGCCGCCGCCTGAAATTCCTGCGCCCGGCATCTCGTCGCGCATGGCACGCACCATCTGCGGGATGTTCATCTTCACACCGCGGGAACGGATCACTGCAAAGTCGGGTCCGAGACCAAGGGTTACAACCGGCTGATTCTCGTAGCGCTTGCAGAGAATATCATGAACCTCACCCGACGACTTGCCCGGCGGCGGGAAGGTGAAGCGGTGGGCAAACATCTCAACATCTGCGAGGAAAAGGTTCGCTCCTGACGTAAGCACCTGATCCTTGACATGGGGCATCATGGTGTTCATCTGATCCTCAATTGCTGCGTTTGCCTCAGTCACAAGGAGAGTAACCAGCCGGTTGTGACGTTCGGGTGCGTTGTTGAGGTTCAGGATGTCCTTTACGATCTCACGGCCGTCGTTGAACCGGAGCCAGTACTGCTCGTAGTCCAGTGCAAGCGCCATGTCCTTACACTCATCGCGGGTGTATTTACCTTCGATGAGGGCAAGATACGCGTCAAGTTCGGGTGCCTCACTGCGGTCTGCAACCCCTGCAACCGAGGGGAAATGAAGAATCCGTGCTTCAACAACCGGGTTGATCAGACGGGCGATCTCGGTTCCAAGCATTCCCGCGGTCACACCGAAGTCGCCGCCGACATGGTACGGGTTAACGTGGGCAAGCAGATACTTGTCAATCGTCTCGTCCGGGTGGTGGTGATCGGCAACGACAACATCAAGCTGATAGACCTCAGTCATCTTGTAGGAGGGCATATCCTCCTCGGTTGAACCGTTGTCCATCAGAAGAATCAGCGGAAGTTTCTGACCAAACCGGACATTGTCCTTCAACATCATATCAAGGTCGCGGGTCACATCCTCGATCTCATAGAACGGGGCTTTGGAAGGAGATCTGCGGAAGAGGAAGTTGTCCTGATCCGGGTCGCCGCCGTTGTCACGGATTAACTGCAAAACTGCTGTTTCGACGGAGACAGCAGCACAGATACCGTCCGCATCCGCATGGTGGCGGAGAATGATCGGCTGCTGGGTTAATACTGCGCGGCGGACAATCTTTGCAAGTTTACGCATCTCAGGCCAGAGTGCGTCAAGTACCGGGCTTTCAATGAGCGGGGTGACTTCGGGCGGTTCGGCGCGGGACTCAAGAGCTTTGTTGATCCGTGTCCGGACTGCATCGGCCTCGGTTCCTTTGAGGACATGCATGTCGGAAACTTCAATCTGCATCTGATTGTTTCTGCGGGTTGCTTCACCAAAGATGCGGACGATGTCGCCAAGGTTGACCTCGGGATAGGACCTGACACCTGCTTCGGTGAAGGCTGCGGCGTCTTCGACACCGGAGTCGTCACAAACAGTGAAGATGGTGGGTCCTGAGGTCTGTTTGATCTGCACAACATCTGCTTCGATGGTGACATTTCTGCCGATCTTGTTCTTCAGATCCGAAAGACGGGAGAGTGTGATCTTTTTGGTGACAAGTTGGGTCTCGTAACTTCCTTCGGGAAGCTGTACTTCGCGGAGATCAATGTTTCCGTTCGGACGAATCTGATTGACCTGCACGAGAATCTGGTCACGCTCTTTTTTATCTGTTTTGACGTTGCTTTTATGCAGCAGTCCTTTTACGCGGTCGTTTAAGAGAACAAACGTGCCGAATGTTGCAAATCCCTGAACTTTTCCCAGATATACCTGGCCTTCTACGATGTCATCCACTTCACAACCGGGGCCAAGCCGGTATACCATATCAATTGTACCCATGTAAATTTACTCCGAGTCTTCAAAATCTTCTATTTCATCGGTGTCTGCACCGCAGAGACCATACAGTTTTTCCTCTCCGTCGCGCCGGCCGCGTGCTACCAGAAGATCTCCCGCATGCAGAACAACGCTGCGTGCGGGACGGTAGGTCCAGCGGTTATCATGTTTGATGGCAAAGATTACCATGCCGGTGACGGTCCCCACCTGCGAATCGGTAAGGGATTTTTTGTCCAGCGGGGAGCCGGGACGGACGGTTACCCAGGAGATGATTTCATCCGATTCCCGGACAATTCTTTTGAGAATCGGCGGAACATCAATCTCACGGAGAATGACGTCTGCGATGGAACTGGCGGCATCGGAGATGGATTCGGCAAACGAGGACATGTAGAGCATGCCGCGAAGGCTTGCCACATCCTCGGTACGTTTTGCTGCTTCCAGCGTCCAGAGATCAAGTCTGAGCCGCATTTCGTCAAGCTCCTCTTCAAGAGCAACGACTTCGTTGGCGAGGTCCATGTTCTCATGAAGGAGAGCGGTATAGGCGAGGCCGACGGAGAGTTCGCTGATGTTTTTCATCTCGATCATGAGGGCCGCCGCCCGATCGAGGTCACTAATAGCAGTAACAGGGCCGTCGTCATCACGCGGGACAGGCTGACCGGCAAGTTCACACAGCGCAGGGAATCCGTATTCGGGCCCCCGTCCCACCAGTACGTCGCCTGCACGAAGCACGGTGTGTTTGTCAGGATCGTAGATTCTCTGCCGCATGCGGCGTATCATGATGATCCTGATACCAGTTGCGGACTGGAGCTTGATGTCGCCGAGACGCGCACCATCAAGGGCGCTGCTACTCGAAACAACCGTACGGTGTGTTGCCTCTTCAGCTTCCGGCAGTGCTTTTCGGAGGTTTGCCGGGAAAGAGACGTGCCGCATGATATTTTTTGCGATGTCTGCGGCCTGATTGGAGATGCGTTCCGAGGCTTCTGCAAGCTGCAGAAGACCACTCATCGGTTCGGTGTCCTCCAGACGGCGTACGCTCATCATACTGGTGATGCGTGCCTGATATACGAGGTCGTTCATTCGTTCTTCAAGTTCGATGACTTCGTCTGCGATGGCGTTGCTTTCAAACAACACCGCAGAATAAGCCAGATCAACCATCAGTTCCGAGATGTCCTTCATTTCAATGAGGACGTCCTTGAGGTTGATGGGTTGATAATCACGATCCATCATGCCTTACTATAATAATGGAGACGTCTGACTACTTAAGTCATAGTTTTCCCGGACGGTGATTACCATTCCTGCCGTACAAAACCAGATGTCCCTGCACATATATTTCAAAAAAGAAGGTTATTTCATTACAGCACCGGCATTTGCTCCGGCACATCCCCGTGCATACCGGGCAAGCCAGCCCGAAGTGATTGCAGGCGCAGGCATTATCTGCCGACCTCTCCGTGCGGTGAATTCTTCATCACTAACGAGAGCATTGATTTTGCCGTTCGGGATGTCGATGAGAATAGTGTCACCTTCGACAACAAGACCGATCTCCCCTCCTGCCGCAGCCTCCGGGCACACGTGACCGATAGACGCCCCGCGGCTTGCGCCACTGAACCGTCCGTCCGTAATCAGCGCAACAGACCGGTCAAGACCCATACCGGCAAGGGCCGATGTCGGGTTGAGCATCTCCCGCATACCGGGTCCGCCTTTCGGCCCTTCATAACGGATCACAACCACATCGCCGGAAACAATTCGTCCCGCATAAATTGCCGTGATCGCCTCGTCTTCAGAGTCAAACACGCGGGCAGGGCCGCTGTGAACCAGCATCTCGTCGGCAACAGCGCTGCGTTTGACGACACAGCCTTCCTTTGCAATGTTGCCCCAGAGAACGGCAATGCCGCCGGTGGTGCTGTACGGGTTTTCTATCGGTCTGATGACAGCAGGATTTTTGTTGGACGCCCCCGCAAGATTTTCCTGCACGGTCTTTCCGGTTGCGGTGATAAGGGACGGGTCAATAAATCCTCCCTTTGCAAGCTCGGCGAGAACCGCCGGAATACCGCCCGCCGCATGCAGGTCCTGAATGTGTGCCGGGCCTGCCGGTGCAAGGTGGCAGAGGTTGGGCGTTTTTGCACTGACGTCTGCAATCGTTGCAAGGTCCAGCGGAACACCTGCTTCGCGGGAGATAGCAAGGAGGTGCAGGACACTGTTGGTGCTGCATCCGAGAGCCATGTCGCAGGCAAGGGCGTTTTTGATTGCGGCGGGCGTTATGATCTGCCGGGCAGTGATACCTTTTTGGATAAGGTCCATGATGTGCATACCGGCGTGTTTTGCCAGCTGAATGCGGGCAGCCATGACCGCCGGAATTGTGCCGTTGCCCGGAAGAGCAATACCGAGGGCTTCTGCCAGGCAGTTCATACTGTTTGCGGTGTACATGCCGGCACAGGAACCGCAGCCGGGACATGCATCCATCTCGATTCGTTTCAGGTCTGCATCGGTGATTGCATTTACTTTTCGTGCGCCGACCGCTTCAAAAAGTTTTGAGAGACTGATCTCTTCGCCGTTGTCAACGCCTGCAAGCATCGGGCCGCCGCTGCATACGATGGCAGGGATGTCAAGACGTGCTGCTGCCATGATCATGCCGGGCACAATTTTATCGCAGTTTGGTACGAGCACAAGACCGTCAAGGCAGTGTGCCATTGCCATGGTCTCCACACTGTCGGCGATCAGTTCACGGCTCGCAAGCGAGTACTTCATGCCGATATGCCCCATGGCAATACCGTCACAGACACCGATGGCCGGGATCAGGATCGGGGTACCTCCCGCCATGCGGACACCTGCTTTGACGGCATCGGCAATCTTATCCAGATGGATGTGGCCCGGCACAATCTCGCTATGTGCTGAGACAACGCCGATTAAGGGACGCGACAGTTCTTCTTCGGTGTAGCCCATTGCATAGAACAGTGAGCGGTTCGGTGCCCGCTCAACACCGCGTGTCACCGCGTGGCTTCGGAGTTCCATGGTATCCTCACTTCTTTAACCAGCACATCATCTTCCGGAGTTTTGCTCCGACCTTCTCCACCTGATGCTCTGATTCAAGCTGACGGGTGGCCAGGAATTTCGCACGGCGGCCTGCACGGTTTTCGGTGATCCATTCACTCGCGAATGTTCCGTCCTGAATTTCGCGGAGGACTTTTTCCATTTCTTTTCTGGTGTCTTCGGTGATGATTCTCCTGCCGGTACGGTAGTCGCCGTACTCGGCGGTGTCAGAGATCGAGTAGCGCATAAACGAAAATCCGCCGGAGTTGATCAGATCAACGATGAGTTTCATCTCGTGCACGCACTCGAAGTATGCCATCTCGGGTGCATAGCCTGCTTTTACCAGCGTATCAAATCCGGCCTTCATGAGTTCGGTCACACCGCCGCAGAGTACCGCCTGTTCACCGAAGAGATCGGTTTCGGTTTCTTCACGGAAGGTGGTCTCGATGATTCCTGCCCTGCCTGCACCGATACCGCAGGCGTAGGCAAGCGCATATTCGCGGGCTTTGCCGGATGCATCCTGATGAACGGCGATTAAACTTGGCACACCGCGGCCTTCCTGATACTGGCTGCGGACGGTGTGTCCGGGTCCTTTGGGGGCGACCATGATCACATCAACGCCTGCAGGAGGGGTTATCTGTTTGAAATGGATGTTGAATCCGTGGGCAAACATCAGTACGTTGCCTTCAGAAAGGTTCGGGGCGATTTGGGATGCATAGATGTCCGCCTGCTGTTCGTCGGGGACGAGCATCATGATAAGGTCAGCTGCTTTTGCTGCGTCTGCAACTTCCATGACGCTGAGCCCTGCGTCCTCGGCTTTTTTCCAGGATGCGGAGGTGTTTCTGAGACCTACGACAACGTTTACTCCGCTGTCGTGGAGGTTCTGTGCATGTGCGTGTCCCTGACTGCCGTAGCCGATCACGGCTACGGTTTTGTTGTCAAGCAGGCTTAAGTTGCAGTCTGTGTCGTAGTACATTGTTACCATTGTATTCACCTTATTTTTGTATTCCGCGTTCCAGAGCAGTGATGCCCGTGCGGCACATCTCAACGATGTCGTATTCTTTAATCACTTCAAGAAATGCGTCGATTTTTGTCGGCGCCCCGGTTAGTTCTACAATCATGCTGTCGACCGAAAGGTCGACAATGGCTGCGCCGTAGATTTCGGCAACTTCCCGGATTGCACTGCGTTTGCTCTCGTTTGCGGCAAGTTTGACCAGCAGGAGTTCACGCAGGAGGGATCGGTTCTCGTTGAGGGCGAATATATCACGGGTTTCAACGAGTTTTCGGGTCTGGCTGATGATCTGACTGATGACCGTTTCGTCTCCGGAAACAACAATGGTGATGCGCGATATGTGCGGGTCGTTTGTTGCAGAGACGGTGAGCGAGTCAATGTTGTAGCCGCGTCTGCCAAAGAGGCTGGAGACACGGGCGAGAACTCCGGAGTGGTTGTCGACGAGGACGGAGAGTACTTCTTTTTTTTCCATGGTTTACTCTGTGATCATGTCCTCGATGGTTCCGCCGGCGG
The DNA here is from genome assembly GCF_026891975.1 of Methanocorpusculum petauri. Lineage (GTDB taxonomy): Archaea > Halobacteriota > Methanomicrobia > Methanomicrobiales > Methanocorpusculaceae > Methanocorpusculum > Methanocorpusculum petauri. Next base: position 18,868 of record NZ_JAPTGB010000015.1, read on the forward strand.
GAATCATGGGCAGGACTTTTTCGTCTTTGTCTATCATGCATTCGATCCAGACCGGTTTGTTTTCGGCGATTGCGTTGGCAAATGCTTTTTCAAATTCCTGCGGAGTGGTTACACGGACGCCGGAGAGGCCGAAACCTTCGGCGACTTTGGCGAAGTCGGTTTTACGGTCCGGCGAAGTGCTGGAGTATCTGCCGCCGTAGAAAACGGTCTGCCACTGGCGCACCATACCAAGAACGGTGTTGTTCATGATGACGGTAATGATTGGCAGGTTGTAGCTGGCAACGGTGCAGGCTTCGTTGAGGTTCATGTGGAAGCTGCCGTCGCCGGTGATGTGGATTACGTGCCGGTCCGGGTGGGCAATTTTCGCGCCGATGGCTGCTCCGTAGCCAAAGCCCATGGTGCCAAGTCCGCCGCTTGTCAGAAATGACCGGGGCTTGGAACGTCTGCAGTACTGGGCAGCCCACATCTGATGCTGACCGACGTCGGTGACGAAGATGGCGTCATCACCTGCAAGCCGGGAGATGGTATGGATTACCTGATGCGGTTTGAGGGTGGTCTCGCTGTCTTGTGGTACGTAGTCGGTTTTTTGCCATTCAGCAATCTGATTCCGCCATTCGGTATGTTCTGCTGCGGGAATCATGGGCAGCAGTCTGGTAAGGATTTGGGCCACGTCGCCTATGAGGCTGTGGCCTGCGGGAACGTTTTTGCTGATTTCGCTTGGATCGATGTCGATGTGGATGATGGTTGCGTGTCCGGCGAATTTTTTGGTGTTGAGGGCTACCCGGTCACTGAACCGGGTGCCGACTGCAATGACGACGTCTGATTCGTCAATGGCTTTGTTGGTGGTGAAGCAGCCGTGCATGCCGATCATACCGAGGTTGAGAGGGTCATTATCTGCAAGGACACCGGTTCCCATGATAGTGTGGCAGGCCGGGATGTTTGCGGTGCGGATGAGGTCCGTGAGTTTGTCGGATGCTCCGCTGCTGATGACACCGCCGCCGAAGTAGATGATCGGACGTTTTGCGTTGTTGATGATCTCGGCAGCATGCCAGATGTCCTCTTCTGCAGGCAGGGGAGGTTCTGGAATTTCAACCGGACCGAGTCGTTCAAACTCGGTTTTTGCTGCGGTGACATCTTTGGGGATATCAACGAGTACCGGCCCGCACCGGCCGGTACGGGCGATTCTGAATGCGTCCCGGAGGGTGTCTGCAAGTTGTGAGACGTCCCGCACTACGAAGTTGTGTTTGGTGATGGGCATGGTGATTCCGGCAATATACACTTCCTGGAAACTGTCACGCCCGATCAAACTGGTTCCAACATTGCCGGTTAGTGCAACGAGGGGGATACTGTCCATGTATGCGGTAGCAATTCCTGTAACGAGGTTGGTTGCTCCGGGCCCGGATGTTGCAAGTACGACGCCGGTTTTGCCGGTTGCGCGTGCATATCCGTCAGCCGCGTGAGAGGCTCCTTCCTCGTGGGCTGTCATGATGTGACGGATTTTGTCACGATATTCGTAGAGTGCATCGTAGATGTTGAGAACTGCTCCTCCGGGATAACCGAAGATAGTGGTGGCTCCCTGTTCGATAAGAACTTCTGCGATGATCTCTGCACCAGTTAGTAACATGTTTTTTCCACTGTTCCGAGGAGGACGCAGTGTCCTTTCGGTGTTTCTTCTTTAACGCGAGATTGTCACGGCGTTAATTCTTATAGGTACTTGTCTTTTTGTAGAAATAGCTTTGGAAGGGAGTACCAATAGGTTCATATCCTTTCTGATTTTTCGGGAAAAAGCGGGTGTTTTGCTGATGTTTTCGTTGCCGTCACGGGGCAGAGGTCAGAGAGTGTTTGCGGCGAGAAGTTCGATGTACTGTTTTGCGGCACGCGGGGTTCTGCCTCCGGCGCGAAGAGCGTACATTTCTGCTCCGGCGTGGAGCTGGTCTTCCTGGATGGATATTTCATATTCGCGGGCGAGTGAGTCAACAATCTCAAGGTATGCATCGGTTCCCGGTTTCTGGAAGGTAATGATGATGCCGAATCGTGCGGAGAGACTGATGGTTTCTTCGAGGGTATCGTTTCGGTGGATGTCATCGCCTTCACGGCTGCTGAATGTTTCCTTCATGAGGTGGCGGCGGTTGCTGGTTGCGTAGACAACGATATTTTTGGTACGGGCGGCGGCGCTTCCTTCGAGGATTGCTTTCAGGGAAGCAAACTCGTTGTCGGTTTCGGTGAAGGTGAGGTCGTCGATGAAGAGGATGAATTTAAGGGGGTTTTTCGCAAGCTGTTCGATGATCGAGGGGATGAGGTGGAGCTGGGATTTTTTGATTTCAATGAGCCGCAGACCGCAGGCAGCATATTCGTTCGCAATTGCTTTGATGGTGGAACTTTTGCCGGTACCTGCGTCGCCGTAGAGGAGAACGTTTACGCTTGGTTTTCCTGCAAGGAGTGCCTCGGTATTTGCGATGATTTTCCGGCGCTCTGCAGTGTATCCGTAGAGGTCGGAGAGTTTCTGCGGGTCGGGGTGCTGGAGGGGAGTGATGATCTCGTTTCTGATGATAAAGACATGATGGGCTGCAAATATTCCGTAACCGGTTGTATGAATGGTGGCCATTCTCTCTGCGTATCCGCGGGTAAGGTCGATCTCTTTCGTCTGCCAGGAGGGGAGACAGCCGCGGCAGGTTCCTTTGAGGTCGGCAGGGGTGAGGCGGCTGAGTGTTTCCAAGGCGCGGAGTTCAGCATGAAGAGTGTCTGCAATTACGGCAGGAATGGTTTTTTCTTCGGCAACGAGCCGGACGTAGATGTTGTCATCTTCATAAACGGTTGTTTGGATGTACTCGCTGAGGTTGTCGGTATGGCGGTAAAGTTCAGCAACGAACGCGGCGTACCGGTCAAGGAACCGCGTGGTGTCGGTGTGATCATCGTCAAGGAGGGCAAGGAGTTTCTGATAGACCGGCAGATGAAGGAGGCTGCGGAACAGTACAAGGCTGTGGAGGAGATGGGCAGGAGGTGTCATGGCTGGTGTGTTATGGTTAGGTTTCCGGTGATACGGGAAATAGGTTTTGGCGTACGTGAGGAAGGGACACTAACGTCTGCCTCCCGCGAATCGTAAGCCTGAGGACTTACCCGCTGTGAAAAAATCCTCCCCGCATTTTTTCAAAAAAAATTTATGATTTCCCGGATCGGATCGGCCGAATCTCATTTAAAATACAGTGATAGAGGTAACCGGAGAACAGATCATTCGAGAGAAACACACCCTCCAGCATCCCGTTCTCCTCCACCACCGATAAAGAATCCTGCCGGTCGGCATAAATAGCAATCTTTCGCAAAAGACTCCTGCCGTCGTGGACAGGCGGGCAGAACATCCCGTGTTCAATATCCCGGCCTCCGAGGTAGCATCGTATCCCGAGATGTTCTGCAAGCTCCGGTGTTCTGACAATAACATAGAGGGCAATCCGCTTGTCAAGCTTTTCCAGATCGGACGCATACCTCTTCAGAAAATCCGCATCATCACAGATGACCAGCATCTCCGACCGGACACGCCGGAACATCAGATGTACCTGCGAATCAATCGCCCACTGACTCCTCAGTTCATATGCCTGCAGAAGCCGCTCCGGGCGATCGCGTTCCAAACCTGTCAGATACTCGGTCAGATCATTCAGGGAATCCATCGTATCCTTTTTGATCTGATCAAACGTCCGCGACACATCGCAGACACGATAGCGGGCGGGAGAACCGCCCGTCGATACAACAAAATGCTTCTCCACTAAAGCATTCAGTGTCTCATACACCCGTCCCCGGGGGATCTGGGTAAACTCATGAATTTCCCGGGCACTCGCCACCTGTAGTCCGAACAGTGCCGAGTACACCTTTGCCTCGTACTCGCTCATGCCGAACTTTTTCAGGCGGAGAACCAGATCTTCATCCATCTATGCAGACTCTCCACCGAGATCCAGCTTCTTTCTCTTCCAGTCTCCTTTGCGGTAGAAGTAGTAGTCACAGATGCACATAATAACCGAACCACAGACGATTGCATACCAGATGTACTGAATTGGATAGCCCAGATAGGCGAACAGTGCGGAAAGCGCAACCTGCGTACAGATCTGTCCGGCGATCGCCGAGTACATGCCGGGCCGCGTCATGCCTGCACCGTTCATTGCAAATCCGAGTGTCATTGCAACAGCGATGATGAAGTAGGAGAACGGAATGATATGCATAAAGAGCACGCCGTCAACAAGGGCTTCTCCCTCCGCACCGAAGAATGCCAGCAGCATCTCAGCGTTCAGATAGTAGAAGACTGCAACAATCGCCATAAAGATTGCATTGATAACAACCGCATACTTGACCGACAGTTCCGCACGCTCAACTTTTCCCGCACCAAGATTCTGGCCGACCATGACCGCGATTGCCGTACAGAATCCCATCACAATAATAAGTCCCAGCATATCCAGACGAATCGAGATACCGTATGCAGCAACAGCTGCCGTTCCGTAAAAGATGGTGATGATCGATGTCATCATCAGGAATCCGAAACTCCGCACACCACTCTGGACAGCACTCGGAATTGCAATCAGCACGATATCCTTGATGAGCTGCGGTTCAAACGTCCATCTGTTCGGCAGCCTGACGGGGCTGTTTTTGAATGACGGAAGAAGATAGATAACGCCAAGCAGCAGCAGAATACCTGCGGCACGCGAGAGGATGGATGCGTACGCCGATCCTGCAATGCCAAACGCCGGAAAACCTCCGAGACCCTGAATCAGGGTCGGATTCAGAATGATATTGACGATGTTTACGGCAATCATTGCATACATTGGTGTTCGGGAATCACCGCTGCTCTGAAATGCCGTAACAAGGGTCATCAGAATGACCATGACAAAGAGACCCATGAGCATCGGACGCAGGAACTTCGTTCCTTCGGCAAGTGCTCCCGGATCTGCTCCAAGGAGGAGAAGGAGTTCTTCAGACCAGAAGAATCCAATAACAGCAATTATTGCGGAGATGATTAATGCCAGATACAGCGCATGTGCAAGAATTACCTGAATCCGTTCATATCGTTGCGAACCATATGCCCGCGATATGAATGCGGCAGTGGCGGTGACTATACCGAACAGCACGGTGGTTAAGACCATGATGATCGAGATGCTCATCGTTCCGCCCGCAATCGCATCCTGACCAAGGTGGCCGATGAAGTACATGTCCACAACTTCAAGGACACTTTGAAGGATGTTGCTGATAATGATTGGGAGGGCGATGATGAGGAGGGCTTTTGTGATATTTCCCTCAGTGACAATATTCTCCCTATCGGCCATAAGATTGTACACGTAGTGCTTTGAAGGTAATAAGCGTAGTGTTCATTCACATCAGAGGGAAGTTCATTTTTCAGATACTGCACTTTTCTGGAGACATACTATGGTATCAGAAATGATATCGGAAGATGGTGCTCCTACACACAGGTGCACCACGTATTTATGGAGTCTGACATGAATGAATAGAGATGAAAAATACATTTGTCCCCACGAAATGGACACTGGTATTCCTGCTTCTTGCAGCCATGCTTACGCTGATGGGAGGAGCGGCGGTTGCTCCGGCACTGCCTCTGATAAGCGAGGTGTTTTCCGACGCACCGGAATTTTTAATCTCCATGATCATTACCCTGCCGTCGCTCGCGGTTGCCTGCACGGGATATCTGATCGGTATCGCCTGTGATAAATTCGGCAGACGCCAGGTTCTGTTATTCTCTCTTGTGGTCTTTGCCGTTGCCGGTTCCGCAGGATTTTATCTGGATTCTCTCTGGGCAATTCTGGTGAGCCGGGTTATTCTTGGTGTTGGTATTGCCGGTCTGACAACGGCAACAACGGCACTCATTACTGAATACTATACAGGTGCTTCACGGGTGAAGGTACTTGGGTATCAGTCAGCAGCAATGGGTATCGGTGTCCTGATTCTGGAGACGGGCGGCGGAAGTCTTGCAGAGATCTCGTGGCGCGAGCCGTTCCTGATCTATCTGGTTGCGTTTGTGATTATCATCGGTGTTCTCTTCGCAGTAAAAGAGCCGGTCAGCGAGCCGAGGAGGTCACACCGTGACAACTCGGTGAAGCTGAATATGAAGGTGCTTCTGCCGATCTATGTTTCCATCTTTATCGGAATGGCGATTACATTTCTGATGCCGACGAAACTTCCGTACCTGATTGCGCAGGTCGGCAGTGTGTCCCTGACAGGGATAGGGCTGATGCTTGGTCTGATGGGATGCTGTTCGGCGCTGGCCGGAATTTTCTACGGCCGGATTGCCGCACGGATGCTGCGGATGCAGGTGATGTTCCTTTGTTTCTTTGCAGTTGGATTGGGATGTTGTCTGCTGGGCTTTGCAGCTTCGGTCGGTGCAGTAGCTCTTGCGGTGATTTTTACCGGATTCGGACAGGGAGCACTGATTCCGACGATTGTAAACTGGATCTCCAATGAGGCGCCGGTTCATGCGATGGGGAAGGCAACGGGAATTTTCTCAATGGCCCTGAACTTCGGGCAGTTTGCCTCTTCTATTGTAGTTATTCCGGTTCTGGTAATGGTAGGAACATACAGTAATCTGTTCCTGGTAACCGGCGTGTTCGGATTGCTGGTAGCATGTGTGTATGCGGTTGCCTGGATGCGGGAACGGCGGGCAGCAACACAGGTTGCCCGGTAATTTTTTTGGAAACGGAAAACGATCCAGAAATCCCACAACAGTTCTTTTTTCCTCACCACTTATGTTCCCTGCAAATATTCCTGAAAGGGACGGGTTCTCTGAAACTTCATAACCTCAGCCGTGAAATATAGTATTTATGACCGATATTGTCTTTATTACCGATGTACACGGAAAGTATGAGGTAATCCCCAAAATATTCGAGGAGGAGGAGCCGGACTATGTTCTGATCGGCGGAGACCTGACGGATTTCGGACCGCTTGACGGAGTGATCCCGGCACTTGAGGAGATTCCTGCTCCGACATTCGTTGTTCCCGGTAACTGTGATCCAAAGGAGATTATTCAGGTGATCGAGGCCTCGGACGCGATCTCGCTGCATAAGAAGAGTATTGATCTCGGCAGCATTACGATAACGGGTCTCGGCGGGTCGAACACAACACCCTTTGATACGCTGTTTGAGATGTCTGAGGAGGAGATTGCGGCAGCTCTGTCGGAGGTTCTTGCAAAGACGAAGAAAAACCGGTGGAATCTCCTGGTAACGCATGCACCGCCGCAGGGTGCCCTGGACGGGATCGGTGAGGATGGTTCAATGCATGTCGGTTCTGCGTCCGTTGCGGCGGTGGTCCGTGAGTTTGATATTATCTGCTGCGGACATATTCATGAGCAGAAGGGCATTGCAGAGTTCGAGCGGCGTATCTGTGTGAATCCCGGACCGGCTTCAGAAGGAAATTATGCGGTGATCACGTTTACCGATGAGGATGAACCAACGATTGAACTGCGGAATGTAAACGAGAGAGAAGAAGTGGAGTAAAACTTTCCCTGAATTTTTTTTACAAATCAAAAAGAATTATTGCGCCGTGCTTTTTGCACGGACGTCAAGCAGAATTTCAAGATAGGATTTCGTGAGCCGCTCACCGGTGATGCCGGCCATGGCTGCAACGTTTTCAATAGCGGTGACTGCTTCATCTTCGGTGAGGGAGAAGTCAGCTTCGATCTCGGAGAAGGTTCCAACTTCTGCGACGTTGTCAAGTGTGACGATGGCTTTTTCGCACTGATAGATCTCGCGGTGTTTGATGACTTCGGCGGTTTTTTTGAAGTTCAGCCGTTCAAGGATGACAGCAAGCTGTTCGCCCGAGGAGATGTCAACAATGATCTCTTCGCGGGCTTTGAATCCCTCACGGCCGACCTTGGGGCCTTTGTAGGTGACGTTTGGCGGCATGATTTTGCCGCAGGTCTGGTTTCTGGTGTAGCGGACACGGAGGGCTTCGTCGGTTACGGCGAAGTCTTTGTGGGGAGCGTTGTAGTAGATGTCGTGCTCATCCTGTTCGGCGATGAGTGCAGCGCCGTTTTTTTTGAGATTTTCCCGGATGGGTTCAAGTGCGGGAACTTTTACTTTAATCTCGATCTCCAGTGCCATGATGTATAATTACTCGAACGTGAGGGAATATAAGGGTAGAGGATTGTCCGTGAACGTTGGTTTGAGAGGTGTCCCGTGCGGTGAGGTGCAGATGTAACATGTTCTGTTCAGAGAGTATCGCAGCAGGGAAAAACCGATTTTGCGCCAAAATCCGTGTTCATAATGTCTGATTGAATTATTCGGGATTCGTTATCTTTGGTTACTTCACGCAAAAGTCCACGGGGTCTTCACCTTCGTGGGATGTTTTACGTGCATAGCACGCGGACAACCAAAACCAAAGTATTTTTATTCAGATATTGTTGACCCTGCAATTCGAGATTATTCAGACTATCGGGGCAACGCCGGAAAATCACAAACTCTCTTAATGTATGAATGCGCATAGTATAGGGAATTCGTATGGCTATTGAAAATGGCAACTATATTAAACTCAGCTACACCGGTTCCGTGAACGGTGCACCGTTCGATACGACGGATGCTGAGGAGGCAAAGAAGGCAGGAATTTTCCGCGAGAATGCAATGTACGGCCCGGTTGTGGTTAAGGTCGGTGCAGGCCACGTTCTTCCGGGTGTGGACGAGGATCTTGCCGGAAAGGAGATTGGCCAGGAGTACACGGTTGTTGTTCCGGCAGAGAAAGCATTCGGCGAGCACAAGAAGGATGAGCTGAAGGCTGTTGACAAGAAGGCACTGCCGCAGAAGGTTTCCATGCTTGACCGCGTGACGGTTGAGGGACGTGAGGGTGTTGTGGTGAACAAGGTCGGCAACCGTTATCTCGTGGATTTCAACCACCCGCTTGCAGGCCAGGAGGTCACCTATGTGTACAAGATCGAGGAAATGGTCGAAGACCCGATCGCAAAGCTTGCAGGAACGATCCGCCTCTTTACCGGACGCGAGATGAAGGTCAGCAATGCGCACAAGAACTTTATCTCCGTTGAGGTTCCGCCGATGATGGCAATGTACAACCAGAACTGGATGATGACCGAGTACATGATCACACAGGAGGCGTTCGGCCTGTTCCCGGAGATCGAATCGGTCAAGTTCGTTGAGACCTTCCCCCGTCCGAATCTCAAGGTCGATGAACCGGCTGAAGAGAAGAAGGAAGAATAATACTGATATAACCGCCGGGGTTCCGGCACATTTTTTTCTTTTCCCTGAAATTTTTGCAGAGTCTGATGTTTTATTTATAGTATATAAATATATTGAGCGCGAATTAGGTTTTGTCAGACATATACAGAGGATTCGGAAAATAACGGGCAAACATGCGGGTACATTGAATAAATGGGAAACAGATAATAAATACGAGTTGATGCGTGGTATTGCGAGGCGTCATTTCGGAATACCTAAACCTAATTTTGGCTCAAATGTATTATAACAGGTGAGCGAGAACAAACTTATTGTATGAAGAAACAGTGTGTTGTGGTTTTTGCGATCTTCTGTGTGATCGCATTCTGTATGGCTCCGGCTGCCGCGTCAGCGGGAGACTCTGAAAAGAAAATCAGTGATAACATTATGGTCTCCCCACTGGTACTCCCGATTTATGAGACAAAATCCTCTCTGACCGGAGCTATTGTATCCGGACAGACAAAAACATACACCTATGTTGTTCCGTCCGGGGACACACAAATGGATGTCCAGTTATCATGGAAATCATCCTCGAATAGTCTTGCGCTCCTCTTAACCAGTCCAAGCGGGAGAACCTATGGAGAATATAATGACAACTACGAATCCTCAACACCAAACGCACGGATTCCCGTCCATCTGGAAGCGGCAAGTGGAACACTGCCAAGCGGCACCTGGACGATCAGTGTCAGCGGAAAGAGTGTGAGTGGATCGGAATCATTTACTCTGGTGGTAAATACCTATAACTAAAATGGAAACTATGGGAAAAATTTTCTTGTATTCTCTTTTTTTCATGATCTGTCTGAGTGGAATAAGCGGGGCGGATACTCCAAATGACGCTCTGTATTATCCGGGAGATAATCTGATCATATCTCCGGGATCAGACACTATTATCAGCGATAATACCTGTCCGCCGATTACGGAAATTATGGGCATCATACCACTAATGGATCAACTACGTCTCTCCATGATCTCTCTATACAGCCGTATAATTGATTTTCCTTCCGTACTCGTCACAGAAAGTGTTACCATTTTCTTTATTCTTCTTGGTGGAGGTGCCCTCACCTTCCTTGTCAACCGCTGGAAAGTCCCCGAGGACCCCGAATCCCGCCCAGCGATTCTCTACAACACCATCAAAGAACATCCGGGGGCAACTCTTTCCGAACTGCAGAAGCTCACCGGTCACTCACGCGGATCTGTCACCGCCAATCTTCATCGTCTGGACATGACCGCAAAGATCCAGAAAAGCGTACGCGACGGCAGGACCCGCTACTACATAGCCAGCATACCGGAGGACGAGATCAAAGGGTTTCTGCGTAAAGTTGCCTCACGGGAAAAGTCGCAGAAGATCTTTGAAGCCATCATCAGCACACCCGGAATATCCCAGAAGGAACTCCATGAAACAACAGGAATTCCCAAGACAACACTCCAGTGGCATCTTACACAACTCGCAAGATATGAAGCGATCAAAAGGACGCGTGACGGAAACACCGTTCACTACAGCGCAATTCCGGACTACATTCTCCTCTACAATCATATTCTTGAAGACGGAAAACAGAACAGGAAAACGATCGAAAGACAGGAACCAAACAACAACAGCGATACATAACTAACTTTTTTTCCATAATTTCTTTCACTACAGAAAATATCTTTATTACGCAAAAGATTGTTCAGACAATCAGGAACGCTCCCGGCAACAACGCATCAGTCGCATCTCACACAACATGCAAAGTACGAAGCAATCAAAAACACCATCTCCTACAACGTGCTCCCCAAATACATCCGGCTCTACCACAGTCTCACCAAACAAAAAGAGAACGAAAATCCTGACGACAATGTATAATCAGGAAAACATCCTCCAGCAGATGTAAAGATTCGAATCAAACGAAGTTGTCAGACGCAAAACAACAAAAAAATAAACTTACTTTTTCAAAGGAGAGTGACGGGCCACCTCCTTACAGTGGCAGCATCCTCCCTTCTTTTTCCCGGATTTCGAACAACCGCAGCAGCATGAACCATGGGAAAGATTTCGTCTGATCATGATCGCAAAGAAGAGAACGATCCCGATTGCAACCAGAACAAACAGTGCTGTCCAGACAGGATCACCCGAATCCAAGAAGAATCCCCCCCTGATAAACAATAAAGGAAACAATCCATGCAACAACGCACATCAGTACGGCAGCCCCTGCAGCAAACTTCCAGGAAGTCTCCTGTTTGACCGTCAGCATTGCCGCAAGACAGGGCATATAGAGAAGTACGAACACCATCAGTGAGTACGCCGACAACGGGGTAAACACACCCGCCAGGGTACTGCCGAGCATCTCCTCGCCAACACCAAAGAGTGTTCCAAAAGAGGCCACAACCGTCTCTTTCGCCAGGAGACCCATAAGGACGGCAACCGCAGCCTCCGGAATACCCCAGCCGAGCGGAGCAAAGATCGGCGCAATAGCCGAACCAATCATGCCAATGACAGACTCCGAAGACCCGTACTCAACACCGTAGGGAAGAGTTGCAAGCAGCCAGATCAAAAGAACTGCCGGGAAAATGATAAGTCCCGCCTTTCTCAGGAACAGACCGCCGTGTTCGAGAGCATGGATAATCACACCTTTCACCGTCGGAATGCGATAAGGCGGCATCTCAATTACAAAGGATGACGACTCGCCTTTCATCACCGTCTTCTGCAGAATAAGACCCACGATCAGTGCAACAATAATCCCCAGCAGGTAAATTGAAAACATCACAAGACCCTGAATCTGCGGAGCAAAGAACGCACCGACCAGCAGAATAAACACCGGAAGCCGTGCAGAACAGGACATGTACGGTGTCATCAGAACCGTCAGTTTGCGTTCCCGTTCCGTCTCCAGCGTACGGGCAGCCATAACTGCCGGAACACTGCATCCAAACCCAAGAATCATCGGAATGAATGATTTTCCGTGCAGACCAATCTTGTGCATAATCCTGTCCATAATTACTGCAACACGCGCCAGATATCCGGAATCCTCAAGGATTGCCAGGAGCAGGAACAACAGCAGAATGTTTGGCAGGAAGACCACTACTGACCCGACACCTCCGATCACACCATCACAAATAAACGAAACAGCCCAGTCAGGCATGCCGGAACCCAGCGACTCACTCACAAACGCAGCAGCATCCCCGAAAACGGTTTCAATCAGATCCATGAACGGGGTTGCAATCGTAAACACGATCTGGAACACCGCATACATCACAAGAAGGAATATCGGGAAACCCAGCCACTTATTGGTAACGAACCGATCAATACGTTCCGACTGATTCTTACCTCCGGAATCCTTGTGATAATGAACTGCATCGTGAAGAATACCTGCAATATAACCATACCGCTGATCAGCAAAGATTTCCTGTGTTGATGTCCCGAACATATCCGTCAGGTGTTTTCTGGTCGATTCAATCCGGGACTTTGCCGCAACAGGCATATCCTCTGCTGCACCGTGAATCAGACTCTGGATAATGTCCCAGCGCGTGTAATCCGGCAGTGCTTCCTCAAGTTCTGCCAGATGTTTCTCCACCTCATCTCCATAATGCGGAGGATGTGTTGAAGGCACAGCACCGCCAAGAATTTCCTTAATCAGCTGATCCTTACCGGTGTTGTCAATCGCCTCAATACGGACAACCGGAACACCCAGCATATCGGACAATTTCTTGGTATCAATAATGACACCTTCGGAATCTGCATATCTGTTCAGATTCAGAGCCACAATCATCGGAACGCCCAGCTCGATTAACTGCAGAGTCAGATACAGATTCCGTTCAAGATGGGCTGCGTCTACAATATTGACAACAACATCCGGTTTTTCCGTAAGCAGGTACTCAACGGCTATCTCCTCTTCAAGGGATCTGCTGCTCAGACTATAGGTGCCCGGAAGATCCACAATCTCAAGCGTTGTACCATCATATGTTGCCTTACCGTCCTTTCGCTCAATTGCAACAGTTTTTCCCGGCCAGTTGCCCACATGCTGGCGCATACCGGTTAGATTATTGAAAAGTGTCGTTTTGCCGCAGTTCGGGTTTCCGGCAAGGGCCACCACAATCCGTTTTTCACTCATGATATCAACTCCACCTGAATATTTTCTGCTTCATGGCGGCGGATAGCAAACTGACATCCGCGAACTGAGATCATCATCGGATCTCCAAGAGGAGCAGACCCGGTAATGCGGATGCTGCATCCCTTCGTCACACCCAGTTCAAGAAGACGGGATGTAATGCCAGTGTCAGGCCGGACTTCCGTAACCCGGACAGTGTGGCCAACAGGAACTGTATCAAGTGTCCAGACTCCGTCCTTTACCACAGAGATCTGTCCGGCTTCTGCTTTTCTCATCGCGATCTGACAACCGCGAATACGTACAAACATTGGATCCCCAAGCGGCGCTTTCCCGAGAACCGTCAGATGAGTTCCCCGGGTAACCCCCAGTTCAAGCAAACGTCTGGTAATCTCAGCACCGTGATGGAGTGATACTACCGTTGCCTGCGAACCACAAGGGATACAGTCCAATGCAATTGATTGAGATGTCGTTTGCATATACACATGTATCCTGTTAGGAGCGTATATCCAACCCCCTAACAACTTTTGGATTGCTCAGTATTGCCGAAGATGTTTCGGATTTTTTCAAAATATCCGAAAATTTCTAAAGCAAACGCTCATAATCTTGTATGAGAAATGATATGACACATGGATGCAATGCCACAGACAGCACACTGCAAACGCCTCACCATGAAAGAGGAGGATTACCTTGAGGCAATCCTCAACGTCTCAAGGGAGAAAGGTTATGCAAAAACCCGGGATGTTGCAGACGAGCTGGGGCTCTCACCGCCCTCGGTTGTGGAGATGTTTGCAAAACTCGATCGAAAAAAACTGGTTGTGTACCGAAAGTATGAGGGCGTTACACTTACGGATACAGGCAGAACCATAGCCGAGCAGATCAAGTACCGCCATGACGTGCTGGTCGGATTTCTCCGGCTAATTTCCGTCCCGGAAGATATTGCAACCAAGGATGCCTGTTTCATGGAACACGAACTCAACGCAGAAACAATTCAGAAAATAAAACAGTTCGTGGAGTATGTGGACATCTCGAAATCCGCACAGATAGAAATGAAGCGGTTCACTGAATCCTGCAAATAACTTTTTTGAAAAACGGGTGCACCCGTAAAGATTGTTTACTGACAGCCATTGTTCCGTTTTTACCCGTATTTCAGCCCGCAAACCGTATCTTCTGAGGAAGACGGGACGTTAGGGGCAGTATCCCCAAAAATTCGGCTACTCGCCCGATCCAAACCGTTTTTCCGTGTACCGCTGCCAGAGTTTCCAGCAGACAACAGCAGCCGCAATCACCAAAATCACGGCGATAATCGCATACAAAGGATTGGCAGCCCAGAGTTCAAGGACAGCGTGCATTCCGACCGCCATAGTCAGGGTCGCAAGAATACTGCCGACAAGCACAATCGTAAGAAGAGTCCTCGGGGGTACGGAGAGCAGTCGCCCCACAATCGTAGTGTTGATCGCACTCGAACCCATGAACGGGATGTACATAAACAGGAACAGACCGATAAGTGACAGACCCTTAATCCACAGATGCTTCTGGAGTACCTCGTTTGTTTTGGTGGTGAAGTAGCGGAGAAGGTGTCCGAGCAGCGGAATACGCAGCAGCAGATCAAAGTTGTACGCAATGATAATCGCAAGTACCATATCTCCGACAATAATGCCGACGGTAATCTGCCACCAGGAAATGCCGAACGCCATTGCAAGGGGAACAATACTTTCCTTCCCGAATCCGGGCATCATGTACAGTCCTAAAAATCCGATGAACTCATAAAAAATATTGAGCGGCATCGTCAAAAAGAAGAAGGAAAGCATCGCACCAAAAACTGCAAGAACGCCTCCCGTTGCAATGAGCCGTATGCGGAGGGTCGGCTGATAATAGGGCGATACCGTTTCTTCCGTCATGTGGGTTTTTACCTATTGGTGTTCATGGAAGAATATCTTCCTCATTCGAATCACACGAACACGCAGGATTTTCAGGAGAGAACCGTTGTGTGTATCTCCGCCACACCAGAACCGCGGCGATGATCACCGCGGCAATCACCAGAACCGCAAGCACGGCAAGCCAGGGATTGATCCGCCAGAGTTCAATGACCGCAGCAGCACCGAATGCAACCGACAGCGTAGAAAAAATACTGCCGACGGTTATGATCCAGAACACTGTCCGTGCCCGCATGCCAAACAGTCTGCCGAGAATGGTGGTATTGGTTGCGCCGGAACCCTGCAAAGGGATATACATGAAGATCAGGAGACCCAGATGCGACAGCTGTTCAATCCAGGGTTTTTTCTTGCGCACACTGTTTGCCCCGTCCATGAACCTGCGGATGAGGCCGCCGACAAACGGAATTTTCTCCAGAAGATCGAAGTTCAGGGCGATGAGAATGGAACTCATCATATCCATCAGGATAATGCCAAAGCAGATGATCCAGATCGGATACCCAAGACCGATGGCAATAGGAATAATAGACTCTTTGCCGAACGGCGGGATAAGATAGGCAATAAAGAGAGCGAACAGTGTCAGATACTCCTGACTCGGCTGGCCGATGATACCGGTTGCCGGCGGGTACACAAACCACATGGCAAAGAGAAAAACACCATAAACGGCAATGGGACCGCAGAGAAAAAGGATGCGGCGGAGAATAATCTTCGTCCATTCCTGTGCGCTGCGCCCCTCTTCAGCCATAACAAATACTTATATACATTGATTGGCGGCTATAAAGGGTTAATGGAAATGAATGAACCGAGCGGATCAAAGAATTTTCAACCCTGATAAATACCGGTGCAGCATATAGAAAACCATGGAGATCATCTGCAAACCCTATACCTCAGATGACAAAGCAGCGGTCACGGTTATCTGGAACGATATTGTCCGCGATGCAAACGCATTTCCCCAGGAGGTTCCCTTCACCAGTGAAGAGGGAGATGCATTTTTTCTCTCCCAGACGGCAACGGTTGTTGCATGTGCAGACGGGGAAGTTGCGGGATTTTATATTCTGCATGATAATAATGTCGGCCGCTGCTCCCACACGGCGAATGCCTCATACGGTGTTGCCAAAAAATTCCGCGGATATGGAGTGGGAAAAATTCTTGTTTCCGATTCACTTGCAAAAGCAAAAACGTGCGGCTATAAGGGCCTGCAGTACAATGCGGTGGTCAAGTCCAACTTCGGGGCGATCATGCTGTACCTCAAACTCGGCTTCAACATCATCGGAACAATTCCGGGAGGCTACCGGAAAGCCGACGGGACGTTTGAAGATCTGTTGATCTTCCACAAAAGTTTGTGAGACGAACGAAAAATTTTCAGCAAAATTTTTTTTGAAAAAAAAATTAATTGGTGATGACGCGGGTGTTTCTGCCCATCAGTTTCCCGCAGTGAATTTTTCCCATCACCAGAATATTTTCTCCGTGGACCTCATCGGAGACGATCCCCGGACGAAGCAGGACGTTGCCTTCCGATCGGATAACCCGGACCCGTGCCCCGTCGCACACGGTCAGTTGATCAGTTCCGGCATGCAGCTCCCCTTCCACCAGACACCCGCGGGAGATCACCGCACCGTTGCAGGTGATATTGCCACCGACTCTTGAACCGACACCCAGGGAAAGATGACCGGTCACGACAAGATCTTTCCAGAACTGGGTTTTTGGGGGTACAATGAAATCTCCGTCAATTTTAACCGATTCCTTGAAGTAGGATCCCGTTTCTGCCAAATAGGTCGTGTCCTTTACGAAAACTTTCATTGATTACCCCTGTTACGTATAATAACCTTCTTTCTCACGGTATTAATATGTTGTCCATCACGTTTTCTCACAAGAACGCCGCAATGATGCCGTGCCACAGTTCCATTGCAAGGAACAGGAAGAGTGCCGCAAACATGCCGTACTTAATCAGGCTCGTGGACCTTGCTGCGATCAGTTCCGCCGGTGTTTTGCAGCGGACAGATTTTGCTGCTGCATACAAAATGAAAAGATCAATTACCGCAATCAGGACAAGATACACCGCACCCCAGCGGGAGTACGGTAAAACGCTTGCCGCAACCGCACAGAGGATGAGGATGACCGCAAGGTATCCGCTTTTCTGTACGCCAAGAATCATCGGAAGTGTCGTTGCCCCGCCTGCCGCATCACCTTCGATGTCCTCTGCGGCCTTGAGAATTTCGCGGGCGAGTGTTCCAAAGAATGTGATGGCAAACAGCGGAAGGGTTACCGTAAACGACTCCGGACCGACAAGGACACCGCCGAAGAGGAATACACTGCCGGAGAGATAGGCAACCGAAAGGTTGCCGAACAGCGGCATTTTCTTCAGTTTTGCAGCATAGGCAATCAGCAGGAGTGAGTTGAACACGGCAATTGCAAGACACCAGAGGTTGGTGGCAAGGCTTGCAAGAATACCGAGAATGAACAGAATGCCTGCCCACACCGCGGCACTCCCGGGGGTGACGGCACCGGACGGAATCGGCCGGCCCGGGCGGTTGATTTTGTCAATCTCCCGGTCAAAGTAGTCGTTGAGCACATTTCCCGCGCCGCAGATCACGGTTACGATGAAGAACAGCAGAAACGCGGACAGCGGGTTCGTTCCCGATGCGATCAGATAGGCAATAACTGCGGTGATGCCGGAAACAACCGCGTTTGCCGGACGAATGATCGTAACGTAGGGCGAAAGGCTCATCTTGAAACTATTATTTGGCTACATGATGTAAAAAAGGGAGATGTCTCAGACCGCAGGGCTGAGATCATCGCCGCGGCGCAGGAACGGAATATAATACAGTTCATGACCGAGAACGGAGAAGGTGTACTCCAGTTCCTGCAGGGTGCCGGAGAGATCGATTTCGTGTTTGAGGAACAGGAACTCGGCATCCTTCTCCGCGGTCCGGGAGCTTTTCAGCGCAGGCATGTGAGGGATTCTGCGGAAGTCTGGAACTTCCGCAGCTTTCGGAAAGCTGCGGGTAAACTCAAGATTCCATCCGGCGGTTTTTCTCGGGAGCAGGTCTGCGGCACAGACATAGAAGCGGCAGGTTCCCCGCATCGGTTTTTTGGTGATGCGCAGGAATCCGCCGACGGTATCTTCATGCGTGACATCAACGTCCGCATCGATTCCCCAGAAAGGAAGATAGATGAGGTCTTTGTCCTCGCGATTCGGTGCAAGAATATGGGGGGATACCTCACCAACATCGCTGTCCAGAAACTCCATTGTTTTTCCGCAGGAAGTACAGAAGAGTACGAGGTCTGCCTCCTTTGCTTTCAGCGGTGCTCCGCAACTGCTGCATTTCAGACTTTTAACCATCATTGCCATGTTATCGTTCGATCTCCCGGACAGTTTTCTGTCCAAATCCTTTCATCGAAAATGAGATGCCGCCGGTGAGTTTTCCTTCGGTGACTTCGGATCCGAACCGGAACATCCAGTATCCGGCAAGGACGAGGATGAGACCTATGACAAGACCGGAGAGGCCGGCAAGCGCGTACTCGGAGTTGGAAAACATCGTATACGCAATGCCGAGACCGGCAAAAAGACCGCCAAACCCTGCACCAAGACCTGCGGCAAGCGCCTGATAGGTCTGGTCGCCCGGCGCTCTCCCTGAGACGGGACTGCCGGAGACGCCGTCTAAGACGACGAAGTAGTCACGTTCGCGGTACTGGTAGCGGATAATCCAGTAGGGGTAATAGAGGAGCGAGAACTCGCGGGGGATGCAGAATGTTTTGGAGAACGTGAGTGTCTCAATGCCTGATGCAGCACGACGGTGGGCTTCCATTCTGATGTCAGTATCGGCCTGATCGTATGCTTCGTCCCGCGAGGAGGTAGTTTCAAAGACGGGGATATCGCCGTCGGTGTAGGGCAGGAGTCTGCCTTGCAGTTTTGGCGGAGTGACGATACCAAGATCACCGGTCTGGCAGGCGATGACGCTCCAGAGATATTCTGCATCAGAGCTGTCCTCGTGATAGGTTGTCTGGGTGTGTCCGTCTTTGTCGGTGTGGGTGGAGTAGCCGCAGGCGACTCCTTTGCCGGTACCGACCATGCGCCAGAAGGGGAGATACATGGGAAAGATCTCGGTGATCACGGCAGTTGCGGCGAGATCGCGGGCTTTAGGGAATGCCCCGAACCATTTGCGGGCAGCACTTTCCGCCCCGGTTTCGGTGACCTCCATTTTGTACATGAGGCGGGTAACGCCTGCATCATCGGCAGTGATGGCAAGAGCCGAGCCGCAGTAGGGACAGAATGCGAGTCTGCTTCCCTCGGTTACCTCAATTGTACCGCCGCAACCGGGACAGGAGAGACCAATAAGGAGATCGGGAACGCTGCTCATTTGTTGTCACCTCCTTCAGGGGTGCGGACGACGGCACGTCCTGTCAGCATGGCAAGGGCTGCGCCTGCAAAGACAAGAACATAGAAGATCGGGGTCGTGATGAATCCGAGAATGCCGCCGATGAATGCCAGGAGGAATCCTCCGCCGACGACAAGTGCGTACGGGGCTGCGGAGCGTCCGGGAAATCCGGAGGTGTGAACACGCCCCGATGTTCCCCCCATAACGGAGATGTAGTCAGTCCCCTGATACCGGTACCGGAAAACGAAAAAGGGCAGGTAAAGAAGCGCCTGCTCCTTCGCGGTGCCGGGAAGGTCTGCAAGGTAGGTTTCAACACTGATCTCCGGCTGAATAACCTCAGCCCCCCGGGTGGAAACGGTGGAGTCAAAGACCGTAATATCCCCGGGCGGGATCACCTGACTTTGCAGGCCGGGCAGGGTGGTCCCTTTGGCAGGTTTGATGATGGATTTTTCCTGACCGCCGACAACACGACGGAAGAGGAAGACAGGGAAATAAATTTTTTCAACGGAGGTTATCTGTGCTTCCCGTTCAAGATCTTTTGCAAGGGACGGACCTGCACACCACCGGCGGAAGACGGCACGGGCCTTGTCTTCATCGAGGATGAAAGGCATAATGTAGTTGAAGATGACGCTGCTTCGATCAATGTAGATAACGGTCCCGCAGTTTTCACAGGTTGTGTACTGCTTTCCGTGTTCAGCAATGGCCGGAGCACCGCACTTCGGACAACGGAGTTGCGACATGATATTATGAGAATGTTTTGGCGCTGATAGGGAGTTAATCTGTTGGTGACGGAAGGAGGGGTGAGAAAGAAAATCCGAAAAAAATCTTCCATTCGAAATACCCTGCCTGAAAAAACATCAGGAGCATAAACTGTATAACGATATATGCAGAGCATATCCTCCGGCATTTCCAAGAAGGCAGACCGGACGAAAAACAGAACCTCAATGAGAAGACGTATTATGTCAAATGCCACACTACTAATCTAACAGTACCAAATCAAACGGTACCGAAAAGTCCGCGGGGTTGAAAATCTCGCGAAATATTCCACGTGCGGAGTACGTGGACAAAATAATGGAGGTCCAATATACATGACGCTTGACAGTAGCGGGGACTCCCCGAATGGAAAAGAGGGGAGTACAGTATCTCCGTCCGAAACCAGCAGCAGAATCAAACAGATCATCTGTCCCGGCTGCTTCGAAGAGATGGCAAAAGAGGAGCTTATCGGAAACAAATGTCCTCTCTGCGGTTATCGTCTCGCACCTGAGGACATGGATGAGGAGATCCTCGAAACCGGTGACGAAGAACTCGTCTGGATGCTCACGCAGAATCTGCAGCGAACGCTCCTCACCTGGCTGATGGATCTGGGTGCTGCCCCCCTTGCGGCGTACCGGATTGCGTCAAGAATCTGCGATCAGGAAAATATTCCGGCAAAAAGCGGTAAAACAACGGCATTCTCCTTTACCGCACGGATGACCCCCGAGGAAAAAACTGCGGAGAAACGGTGCAGAGTCTGCGGCAAAACATTTACCGCAGGCGGCAGAAAGATCGTATCGGGCGATCTCTTTGAGCCGGAACCGTCCGTTGAATATTTCTGCGACGACTGCCGTCCGCAGAACTAAATTTTTTTATTTTTAATTTTTGCAGAACTGCGGGCGCTCTCATCGAATGATCCCTCCTGTCCCGGAGACGTCAGCAGGGAAAAATAGGGGAGATGTTGTGCCGGGGGCACGAAGTTTTCGGTTTACACGGAAGAGTATTTTCCACCGTGCCACCGGATGTGCAGTTCCTGCGAGATGGTACAGTTTGTGTCCGGTCCGGAAGAGAACAAACCATCGGAAAATCCATGATACACGTCAACAGTGTTTTTGGAGAGGGTATAGGTACTTCCATTGCGCGATTCCGACTGCGAACCCGTGATTTGCACACCAGCTTTAAAGATAAACGTTTGTTTTGCCTGGTTTCCAAAAGGATGAATAGTTCCCTCCCATTTGCAGATTCCACCAGCGGGACAGTCAAACGCAAATGACGCGTCAGGAATATCGGTTATCCATGAGAGAGAACGTAGTACGCAGACCGCCGGTTGTCTGTCCCTGCCACCGGTTGGGGCAGACCCGGATATCGATACGCCGGGAAGATGCGGTGCATTCCCGCCGGGATTGGAGTACCCCGGATCTATCGTAAGGGTAAACCGGTGATTTTTGTAAAAATTGTTCCGGGTTACTGTCCCGGGTGTCATTGTTATTTCAGACGTGGTGTAGAACCAATCATGATCCTGTTCTCCGGAATCCCAATACCACGCGGAGTGGAGTCCGACTCTCCCAAACTCCCCATAGTCCCGGATATCTCCCCGGGAAGAGATCCAACCGGAGTCTGCAACCGGTTCTGTCTCTGCTGCGCGGGATACAATGGAGTCAGCCGCATTCTTCGTCAGTTCATCCACGGCGTGCAGCCATTCTTGCAGACTTTGTCCGGCTGCTGCATAGGCTGCATCACCTGCGCCCGCGGTAACCGTGTAGGCATACGTCACGGTCTGCCCGGTGGGCAGGACCCGGAAACCGTAAGCTGCGAGTATTTCATTCTCCGTAAGGACAGACGACGAGATACCAGTACTCCCTTCCGATACCAAAGATGCAAATAATGCACTGTCCGACAGAGTACCTCGCAGGTTCCGGGACTCTTCCGAAAGACAGGAGTCGGAGAGAGAAACGGGCGCCACCGTATTTCCAAAGAGTGCAGTGTAGTTGTTCAGCAGAGTAATTGCTGCGGCGAACAGATCGTCGGGTGAAAGATCAGGGCCGCTTGCGGCAATAGTAAAGTCAGCGGGGTCATACAGGGGGACATCCGGGGGATTCCATTCTCCGGGGGAGGGAACAGCTGTCGCCACCGGGTCCGGCATCCCGGGTTTGCCGGACGCATCAGGAGTATCGGTGGCAACGAATATGATACCCGCAGCTGCTGATACGGCCAGTATCAGCAGGATGCCAAAGAGCAGCAGCTTCTTCATACAACAGATTATGTGATTAACATACTACATAAACTAATTGAGTGTATTTTCCAGGGAATTGAGGAAACATCGTCCCCATTACAAATTGTAACACAGAGCATTTACAAAAAAATAGGATATTTTTAATGATTTTGCGGGAAACAACGAGAATGCCGGAAACATCACAAAGTGCAATGGGTATTCTCCGTGTTGCGCGTCTTTCGCAGGGAGAGCACCGAGTAAAAATGCCGGTGTCATGCAGAGATAAAAGTATATATCCGCATATTTCCCATGTTGAGAGAGAATAATCATGGGCGATTTTTTAGGTGATTTAAAGAAAGGCCTCAACAAATCCGTTGAAGACCTCAATAAATCCGTAAAAACACTGGAGATTCAGTCAAAGATCAGCAGTCTCAAAAAAGACGCCGATGCAGTCTATGCCGAGATTGGCAAACGGGCAGTTGAGGAAAGCGGGCCGGAGAAATACGGTGAGCTTGGTGACAAACTACAGATTATTTTAGCAGAGATCAGAACCGAAGAGGAAAAACTTCCCGCCGATGCAGCCGAAACAAAGAAAACAAAAACCTGTCCGGGATGCAGCGCGGAAAATCCCGGCGATGCACGGTTCTGTTCCTGCTGCGGTGAGATGTTTGAGGATCAGAATCCCTGATCCGCAAGCAGTTTTTTGAGATCCCCGCACGCGGCAAAGGCCGTATTGTCCAGCGTCAGCGGCGTTACGGACACACGGTTATTCCGGAGAGCTGTCACATCCGAGTGCGGCTCGGGCGTATAGATCACATCTCCATTGATCCAGTAGTACGGCTTTCCGCGGGGGTCAATCCGTTTTTCCACATATGTATCAAACAGCCGCGTTCCAAGTGTTGTTACCTCGTAACCCTCCATGCGGCAGGCAGGAATATTGATATTTACCAGATGACAGTTTTCCGGCAGGCCGGACGCAAGAAACATCCGTGTCAGGTTCTCCACTACCTCTTTTGCCTGGGAAAAGTCCTGAGTGTGGCATCGCGGATCAGTGAATTTGTTGCCCTGATCACTCATCTGCAGCGAGTAGGCAAGTGCCGGAACTCCCTGGTTTGCAGCTTCCATCGCAGCACCGACCGTACCGGATGTGGTGATCGATTCATACGAAATGTTCTCGCCAAGATTGATCCCGCTCACCACCAGATCGGGTTTGAGGTTCAGACCGTACAGGCCGAGCAGCAGCGCGTCCGTTGGCCGTCCTTCCACACTGTAAGCAGTCCGATCGCCGATCCGCACTTCATTCATCCGGAGCGGTTCAAAGATTGAGATCGATCTGCCGACCGCGCTCTGCTGGACAGCCGGCGCTACCACCGTCACATCCGCAAACGCAGACATCGCTTCGTAGGCTGCCCACAACCCGCCGGAGTTCACACCATCGTCATTGGTGAGAAGAATGTTCGGCCGCATTTATTTCCGGCTGCCTTCGAGGAACTCGGCGGGAACTGCGTGGTCAAAAGTCGCACGAACATCCTGTGCCCGCAGGTAGCGGACCATCACGTTCACCGCGCAGTCCTTCCACTCATCGTTCCACCACTGGCAGTTCTCCGCAGTACAGGTACTGCCGTTTCTCATCGGGCATCCGCGTAGTTTATCCATGTTACTATTGTTTCCTTTCTGGAGCTATAACTTCTTCCGCGTCTTCTGGTACTCCGCCACCGCGCCTGCACCCGCCTCGCGGAACGCACGGGCAACGCCGGCAGGCCCGAGCTTGATACCGCCGAAGATGCGGGAAACCATGAGAACATGCGAGCCGAGATTGTTTCTCTCCATCACCTCGGCAAGCGCACGACCGGGCGAGCCAACTTCGCCGTCGGCACGGCTGTCGGTGACGTTTCCGCAGACCATCGCGTAACAGTGATGGGCGGCTTTTTTGTAGAGTTTATCGTGGATGGCACGCACCTCTAAAACATCGTCGACGGTGTCGATCTCATAGAGATGTGCGTAGAACTTGGATTTTTTTTCGTCCAGCCGGACAACGGAGACCTCGCGGGCAGTCATTCAGATATCCCTCACGCGGATGAGTGCTGCGCGGAATTCGTCAAGATACTCCTGCATGGAAAGGCTTCCTTCCGGGAACGGGCAGTCGGCATCGTAGAGTTTGTCGATCACCGGACGGGTCGGATAAATTTCAACCGGAATCTGTGTTTCCGCAACCGCTGCTTCCATTGCAGCGCGGAAAATACCGATGCAGTAGGCGATGCGTTGTTCGTAGGTGAACTTCGTTTTTTCGAGGTAGCCGATGATTCTCCGGGTCTCGATGCGGAGAAAGTCATCTTTGATGCGCTGGTCTTTGACGTTGCCGAGCATGTAGTGGTAGTGGGCATAGGGATACATCAGTTCGAGTTCTGCGGGAACGGTGCCGCAGGTGCCGAAGATGACAACATGGTACTGACCGGGGTCCGGGAAAACTTCGCCGAACATTTTGTGAAACAGTTTGTGACTCGGGCTCTGGCTGTAGGGTTTGCGGACGGCACAGGGAATAAAAATTGCTGTCTTGCGGGGTGCTACCGGATATTCGTCGATGATGTAGCGGTATGCCTGTTCAAACTGCGGGAGGTAGAAAGGCGGTTCGGTGAGATCGTGTGCATGGTCCTGCATCCGGTGTTACTCCTTTACTTCGAATTCGGCGTCGATGACACCCGGGTCTTTGATGGGTTTTCGTCCCGGAGCTGCGGGGAGGTAGAAGGATGCAGCGAGGTAGAGCAGGACGAGGATGATAGTCCAGAAGGGGAGCCCAATAAGGCACAGGGCGATGAAGAGCAGTCTGATAAGTATTGACGGAATTTTTGTGTATTCGGCAATGCCTCCGCAGACTCCTGCAACCCAGCGGTTGTTTGCAGAACGGTAGAGAGGTTTTTCCATACTAACATATTGTCCCGCGGCAAAAATATAGTTGTATGAAGCGTGAGATGCCTGCCTATGCGGTTCTGCCGCCCTGCCCGGTGACGGTTGTCTGTACGTATGATGCCGATGAAAAGCCGAATGGTCTTGCCGTGTCATGGACGGGAATTGCGGTTTCCGAGCCGCCGCATGTGATGATTGCAGTTCGTCCCGGCCGCTACAGTCATGCGGCACTGTGCGGACGGGGAGAGTTTACGATGAATATCCCGTCTGAGGATCAGATGCAGGAGGCCGATTATTTCGGGATCACGAGCGGCCGCAGAACGGACAAGTTCAGAGATCTCGGTCTCACTCCCGTACCCGCAGAGCATGTGCATGCACCGATGATAGCAGAGTTTCCGCTGTCTCTTGAGTGCCGGGTTGTGTCGCGGCAGGAGATCGGGTCGCATTCGGTGTTTATCGCGGAGATTGTTGCGGTACATGCGGATGAACAGATTCTTGATGAGAAAGGAACGATCGATGTGACCGCGATGCGGCCGCTCTCCTATGATCATGCGAAGTATCTGTATCTGGGACAGGGGCAGGTTCTGGGAAAGGCATTTTCTGCGGGAAAAAAGCTGAAAAAAGAGTAGGCGGGTAACGGATTATTCCGTCCGTTCGTGCGGCGGGGCAACCTCAAATGCCTTTGCCACATCTTTGAGAAGGTCGGTAATTTTCAGGTGCTGGGGGCAGTGCTCCTCGCACGCACCGCATTCGATGCAGTCGGATGCTTTGCCGGAGGTTTTGGTGTAGTTTTCGTAGTACTGCTGCTGCGGATAGTAGAAGAGATCGATGGTCTGCATTTTGTTGTTGTAGAGCGAGAAGTACTTCGGGATCGGAATATTTTCCGGGCAGGTGTCCAGGCAGTATCCGCAGGTGGTACAGGGGACGGCGATGTTTGCGGTGATGATCGCGGCGGCCTCTTTGACAATCCGGTGTTCCTCTTCATTCAGGGGAACGAAGTCTTTCATGTATGCGGTGTTGTCCAGCATCTGCGCAATCGTGGACATGCCGGAGAGAACCATTACGACGCCGTCAAGTCCTGCTGCATAACGGATCGCCCAGGATGCGGGAGATGCGTCCGGGTTGTACTGCCGGAACAGTTTTCCGGCTTCGTTGGGGACGTCTGCAAGGGTTCCGCCTTTCAGCGGTTCCATGACAATGACCGGAATCTGGTGGTTCCGGGCAACTTCATAGCATTTTCCGGACTGAATATCGGGATTGTCCCAGTCCAGGTAGTTTATCTGGAGAAGAATGATCTCAATCTCCGGGTGGGCACTGAGTACTTCCTCCAGCAGTTCTGCGTTGTCGTGGTAGGAGATACCGAGTGTTTTGATTTTTCCTTCGGTTTTCAGCTGTTTCAGAAAATCGAAGGTGTGAAACTTCTGTGCGGTCCGGTAGTTTTCCACATTGACGTTGTGCAGAAGGTAGATGTCGAAGTAGTCAACACCGGCACGTTCAAGCTGTTCCCGGAAAATTTTTTCCTGTTCTTCTTCAGTGGAGATCGCAAAGATCGGGAGTTTGCTCGTGAGTGTGAAGCTGTCGCGGGGGTAGCGTCTGACGAGGGTTTCGCGGATTGCTTCTTCACTTCCTTCATAGACATATGCGGTGTCAAAGTAGGAGAAGCCGCGTTCCATGAAGACATCAACCATGTTCTGCAGGGTTTTGAGGTCAATGTCAGTCATATCATCGGGGTTATTCAGCGGCAGGCGCATTAAGCCGAAGCCGAGTTTTTTTGCAAACGGATTGTCCATCATAATTCCAGAGGATCAGGTTTTGAGTGTCATACCAATAAGTTTCTCATTGCAGGGGGTCTTGTATCAGAGGTGGGAGACGTGTGTTGGTTTTGTTTGGATAATCACGGATGGGTGAAAGAAAAGAGATAATCTGACGGTGATGCGATGAAATATCTGCATCACACGACACCCTCCAAAAAAAGAAATATTTCTGGATTTATTCAGCGGCTATCTCCACAAGCGTGACGGTGAAGATCAGATCTTTTCCGGCGAGTTTGTGGTTTGCATCAAGGGTAACCGTTTCCTCATCTATCTGCGTGATGGTCACCGGAATCTGGTTGCCGTCGCCGAGCTGGATTAACAGCTGTTCGCCGATTTCTGCGGTGAAGCCCTCGCCGAACTCGCCGCGAGGAATGACGACGATCATCTCGTCGGACTTTTCGCCGTAGGCATCCTTTGCCGGAATTTCAATGGTGCGGGTCTCGCCGATCTCCATGCCGATAACACCGTTGTCAAACCCGGGGATCACCATGCCGCTGCCGACAACGAACTCAAGGGGGTCGCGGCCTTCGGATGAGTCGAACTGGGTGCCGTCGGTAAGTGTTCCGGTATAGTGAACACGTATGGTATTGCCGTTTGTAACAGACATACCGCTCATGTGGGTCGTGCGAAGTTAAGTAATTTCGGAAAAGACCGGGTTTTACTCGAAAAGTCCAAACCGAATTATACTGAAACAAAGTCTCGAGGATGCCATTACCACTGCGGTACAGTGCATTGGTTCGTGAAAAGAAATACCGCAAGTACAGAGAACAAAAAAAAGAAAAAAATTATGCGGATTTCGTCGGATTAACCCGGCGAACCATCAGTTTCACATCGCCCGTGCCAAGCAGAATCGGCTGACCGACAATAACGTTCTCCGTCACACCGGACAGTTCATCAAACTCATGGGCAACTGCTGCATCCAGCAGGTGGTTAACCGTAACCTCGAAGGATGCACGGGAGAGAACCGATTCCTTTTCGCCTGCAATACCGTGACGACCGATCTGTTTGACCTCTCCGTCCATGCACATAATATCTGCAACGAGCATAATGTGGCGGAGATCCACTGAAATACCCTGCTCTTTCAGCGTTGAGAATGCTTCATAGATAATTGCGGAACGTGCAGCTTCAATACCGAGCGTATTTGCAATCTCTGCAATATTATTCGTCCGCGTTCTCGTACAGTCCACACCCTCAATCTCAAAGACATCCTTCAGGTTGGAACCTTCTGTATGGAGAATGTACTCATCATTCTCCTTACGAACCACCACACGGCGGATATCATCAATACCCTGCACAATCACCTGACGGACATGTTCTGCCAGCTGGAACAGGTTCTGATACGACTCCTCATTCTTCGGGAGGAAACGGAGGATACCATCCTTCTCGTCAACTTCCACCTCGAAATCACGGTAGTGGCGCTTGTCCTTAATCTTCTGCGGGGCACGCTCCAGAATCTCGGAGACTGCAATCTTTCTCTTCTTGCACACCTCGCGGTTGATCTGCACAATCACGCACATATCCGCAATATCCGTCTCAATATCGCCGAACTCGTGCAGCGGGGCAGCCTCAATCTTCCAGGAAACTTCACGGGCCTTATCACGGTCCTCGCGGTATCCCTTCTCCAGGAAGATCGTCATCGTCGGTGTGGACGGTTCTTTCCTGGCGTCCATAATCTCAATGAGACGCGGCAGACCAAGGGTAACGTTAATTTCGGCCACACCCGCGTAGTGGAACGTACGCATCGTCATCTGTGTACCCGGTTCACCAATTGAGTGTGCGGCATTAATGCCCACTGCTTCACAGGGCTGAACACGCGTGCGATCATACTCCGCATTAATACGGGTCACAATCTCCTCGAACAGTTCATCCGGTACATCATGCCCTTCGTCATACTTGGAAGTGAGAATCTTCGTCAGTTCAGTTGTTGTTGAGACCGGCATATCCTCATCCACCAGACGGCGGATACGGGTCTTTAACCGGTCAAGATCAACAGCTTCCATCTCCTCGGGAGTCTTTGCCTCAAGCCAGATACGAATCTGATCAAACAGTGTTTTCGGAAGATCCCATGTATGCAGCAGCTTTGCGATCTCGCTTTCCGGCTCTGCCTCATCAGCGTTTGCACCCTTTTTTCCTTTGCGGGATTTGGGTATCTCCTCAACCTCAGAATCGTCATCCGATTCTGTGATCTCCTCGATAACTTCTTCGACTTCCTCAATCTCTTCCACTGATTCGGGGATACCTGCCTCGTACTCGCCGACCACGGCATCTTCCAGAGAGTCGCCGAAGCGGTCTTCTTCCTCAACCGGTTCCAGGGGAATGTCCTCTTCGATAAAGGAAGGTTCTGCAAACGGTGCAGGTTCCTCTTCAGCTTTTTTCTTTCTTGGCGCCATACTTACACGGCCTCCTTTAATACGGACTCAGCAATACCCTTCACATCAACCGGCAGACCGGATGCGGATTTTGCCGGATCGGTTCCATCCTCACCATACTTGAACTGAATGATCTTGCCTCCGGTACTGCGGACGGTACCGTCATATGCGACTTTCAGATCCTGCAGAGCGTTGATCATACGCCGCTGCAGGTAACCGGACTGGGACGTACGGACTGCAGTATCCACAAGACCTTCACGACCACCGATAGCATGGAAGAAGAACTCGGTCGGGGTTAAACCGGATTTGTAGGAGTTGCGCACGAAACCGTGTGCATCCGAACCCTTGTCACCACGCTTGAAGTGCGGCAGCGTGCGGTCCTCGTATCCACGAACGATACGCTCACCACGCACTGCCTGCTGACCGATACAACCGGCCATCTGTGCCATGTTCAGCATGGAACCACGGGCACCGGACACAGCCATTACCACTGCGGAGTTTTCGAATCCCAGGTGACGGGATGCAATTTCTCCGGTACGGTCACGAGCTTTACCGAGTTCTTTCATCACCTGCATTTCAAGTGTCTCTTCCTGGGTTCTTCCCGGCATGGGTTCAAGGTGTCCCTGTTCGTAGATGTTGATACGCTGGGCCACATCAGCTTCTGCTTTGTCAAGAACATCACGGATCTGCTTGTACTCCTCTTTTCCGAGATCGGTGTCGTTGATACCGTAGGAGAATCCGTTGATCATGATTGCACGAATCGACAGCTTGGTTAAATCATCGATGTACTCGCGGGCGCGTTTCATGCCGTGCAGACGAATGATACGGTTCAGAATCGCACCGTCCATTGCTCCGACAGACTTTTTGTCAATTGTGCCGGAAAGAAGCTGGCCGTCAACAATTCTCACGTATGCGTCATGCGGACAGAGAGTATCTTTTGTACAGGGATCGCAGTTTCTGCAGCAGGTTGCCTTGTAGAACATGTTGACGTCGTTTGGCAGAATCATCGAGAATGCCTGTTTGTTGCTCCAGTAGGGAATGCCGTCCTCGATTTTGCCGGGTTCGGGCAGATGCTCCATATCTGTGTACTTCAGCAGATAGAGGAACTGGGATTTGGTGTACCATTTGATCTGGTTGGTCAGGAGGAAGATACCGGAGATGTGGTCGTGCAGACCGCCGATAATCGGGCCGCCGAAACGCGGCGAGAGAATGTTTTCCTGAACAGCCACGAGAAGTTCTGCTTCGGCCCGCGCTTCTTCGGTCTGCGGGACGTGCAGGTTCATTTCATCCCCATCAAAGTCTGCGTTGTACGGAGGACAGACAGCCGGGTTTAAGCGGAATGTTCTGCCGTTCATCACTTTGATGTGGTGGGACATGATGGACATACGGTGCAGAGACGGCTGACGGTTGAACAGTACAATATCGCCGTCGCGAAGCTGGCGGTCGATCTTCCATCCCGGCTCAATCATTTCGGCGACGGTGTCACAGTTGCCCTCGGGACCTGCAATCAG
Organism: Methanocorpusculum petauri; assembly: GCF_026891975.1. Lineage (GTDB taxonomy): Archaea > Halobacteriota > Methanomicrobia > Methanomicrobiales > Methanocorpusculaceae > Methanocorpusculum > Methanocorpusculum petauri. Next base: position 50,023 of record NZ_JAPTGB010000015.1, read on the forward strand.
GCGGATACGGCGGCCGTCCGGGCGGTTGACGTAATTTGCACCGCACGGGTCGCGGAGTGTGGGACGGTTCGGGCCGATCCGGATCATGGAACGGATATCTTCGATGTTCTGTTTGGTTACGCGAACCGGAACCGACATTTCGTTTGCGATGGCGAGCGGGACACCGACTTCACCGATGGAGAGGTTCGGGTCCGGTGAGATGACCGTACGCGACGAGAAGTTCACACGTTTTCCGGAAAGGGAACCACGGAACCGGCCGTCCTTGCCTTTCAGCCGCTGGGACAGCGTCTTTAAGGGACGTCCGGACCGGTGACGGGCAGGCGGACATCCGGCAACTTCGTTGTCCAGATATGTAGTCACATGGTACTGCAGGAGTTCCCACAGATCCTCAATAATGAGCTGCGGTGCGCCTGCGTCCTGATTTTCCTTGAACCGCTGGTTGATACGGATGATATCCACCAGCTTGTGGGTCAGATCATCCTCGGATCTCTGACCATTCTCCAGAATAATCGACGGGCGGACGGTTACCGGCGGCACCGGAAGGACGGTAAGAATCGTCCATTCGGGCCGTGCAACGGTCGGGTCGATGCCGAGCAGACGGAGGTCGTCGTCAGTGATCTTTTCCAGCCGTTCGCGGATGTCTGCGGAGGTGAGTTTGTGTTCGGTCTTGTGTACCTTGCCGTCCTCGCCGGTTTCGGTGACAACTTCAACGAAGCTTGTCGGCTTTTCGAAGTTGATCTTGAACTGCTGATCGCCGCAGTAGGGGCAGATGCGTTCCTTTTTGATGTCTTTTTCACCGATGGTTTCGGCCGAGTAGGGATCATCTTCGAGTGCGCTGAACCGTTCGATCTCTTCTTTGTCGAGCAGGAGTCTGCCGCATTCGCGGCAGGTTACACGCAGAAGTTTTCTGATGAGTCTCGTATATCCTACGTGAATCACCGGTTTTGCGAGATCGATGTGGCCGAAGTGACCGGGACAGTCACCCTGTTTCTGACCGCAGGTTTTGCAGCGGAGACCCGGGTCGATAACACCAAGACTCGGGTCCATCAGACCTTTCGGGTACGGGAAACCGTCATCATCGTAGGTGTCCGGCCAGATGACCTTGCAGACACTCATATCGCGGATCGCTTTTGGGGAGAGCAGACCGAACTCAATTTTTCCGATTCTCTTTGGGCTGGTCATGTTACACCATATCCTCCAGTTTCAGTCTGGGTGCAATTCCCATACTCTTCATTTCGTCAAGCAGCAGCTTGAACGCATAACTCATCTCTACTTCGTAGATGTCGGTCTCGGCACCGCAGGCAAGACAGCGGGTGGTCTTCTGCTTTGCGTCATACATCGCAACCATACCGCAGCGGGCGCAGACATACTGCTTGACTGCGTCGGATTCGTCGAGCAGACGTTCTTTTAAGGCCATTGCCGCACCGTGTCCGATCATGACATCACGTTCCATTTCTCCGAAACGAAGACCTCCTTCACGGGCACGTCCTTCGGTCGGCTGACGGGTCAGGACCTGCACCGGTCCGCGGGACCGTGCGTGCATTTTGGTGGATACCATGTGGTACAGTTTCTGGTAGTAGATGACACCGATGTAAATGTCAGCCTGGAATCTGCGACCGGTGATACCGTCATACATGACTTCACGACCGGTGTGGGCAAATCCTGCTTCGGCCAGTTCGTGGCGGAGCACCTGTTCACGGGTAAGCGTACTGTTTTCAATGTCTTTACCGATTTCTTTGTCATCAAGCAGCCGCTGCTGTGCAAACGGGCTGTCAAAGATCTGCTGAACCGGTTTTTTGCGGAATGAGGTCGCATTGACACGGGTTCCCATCAGGGAACCGGCTTTTCCGCCGATCATTTCCAGCATATGTCCGATGGTCATACGGGACGGGACTGCGTGCGGGTTGATGACGAGATCAGGGGCAATGCCGGCTTCGGTAAAGGGCATGTTTTCCTGCGGAGTAATCAGACCGCAGACACCTTTCTGACCGTGACGGGATGCGAATTTGTCGCCGATCTCCGGTACTCTGAGGTCACGGGTGCGGACCTTGACAAGGCGTGAGGAGTTCTCGGATTCGGTTACAATCACGGTGTCCACGATACCGGTCTCGTTGCTGCGCATGGTAATTGAGGTGTCACGACGCTTTTCAACAGCAATCAGTTCTCCGGTAGGTTCTTCAAGGAATCTGGGCGGAGATGTTTTGCCGATCAGAACATCTTTTTCAAGCACAGTGGTTTCGGGGTTGATGATACCATCGGTGTCGAGGTTTGCGTAGGAGCCGGAGCCGTGGGAGCCCTGAACTTCGTCGTCCGGAACTTCGATTCTGTCAACCTGTCCTCCCGGATAGCGGCGCTCTTCTCCTTCATAGGTTCTGAAGAAGTGGGATCGTCCAAGACCGCGTTCGACCGAGGCCTTGTTGAAGATGAGTGCATCTTCAATGTTGTATCCTTCGTAGGAGATGATTGCGACGCAGAAGTTTTGTCCCTGCGGACGGTTGTCGGAACCTATCAGCTCAGCTGCCTGGGTGTGTACCATCGGGACCTGGGCATAGTGCAGCATGTGGCCGCGGGTGTCGGGCCGCAGTTTCATGTTGGCCTGGGCAAATCCGAGTGCCTGTTTAATCATACCGGCACCCATGGTAACACGAGGGGATGCGTTGTGTTCCGGGAACGGAACGTGTGCTGCTCCGATACCAAGGATCAGCGACGGGTCGATTTCAAGATGTGTGTGTTCGGGGGTTAAGTCGTCTTCATAGACAGCGATGTAGAGATCATCCTCTTCTTCTGCATCAATGAACTCGATCTTGCCCTGATGAACGAGCGAGAAGAACTCATATTCACCGGATCTGACTTTTTCAATGTCTTCAGGGGTGACAGCGGGAATACCGTTTTCCACCACGATTAACGGGCGGCGGGCGCGTCCGCGATCGGTATTGATAACGATCTCATTACTGTAGTCTTTGTAGGAGATGTTGACCTCGGTTGGAATCTGACCGTTCCGGCGCATCTGGCGGAAGTTTTTGGTAAATCCGTCTGCATCGTCAACTTTGCCGAATAGTGCACCGTCAACGAACACTCTTGCCATTTTCTTTTCCATTTATTCACTCCGGATTGGTTCAATGTCCATGCTGCGGATAATGTGCAGCATCGCTTCTTCGTCTTCGATTCCTTTGCTGATCTCAACGAGCTGGGCGAAATTTTTCACCAGACCGCAGTTTGGTCCTTCCGGTGTTTCGGACGGACAGATTCGGCCCCACTGGGTCGGGTGCAGATCACGGGCCTCGAAGTGAGGCTGGGATCGTGACAGTGGTGAGATTACACGGCGCAGGTGGGAGATAACGGACATGTGGTCCACACGGTCCATCAGCTGGGATACACCGGTTCTGCCGCCGACCCAGTTTCCGGTTGCAAGCGGGTGGATTAACCGTTCGGTCAATACATCTGCACGGACGACGGTTCCAATGGCAAGTTCACGGTGGCGCATGCTTGCGCGTTCCAGCTGGTATTTGACGTCGCGGGTGAGTCTGTTTAAGGAGATACGGAAGAGATCTTCCATTAAGTCGCCGGCAAGTTTCAGGCGTTTGTTGGAGTAGTGATCCTTGTCGTCGATTCTCCTTTTGTTTAAGGCGAGGTCGAAACAGGCTTCGGCCATTCTTCCGAGGAATTCGGCTTTTGCGACGCGGACATCTTTTGCATACAGTTCATAGTTCTCATCTCCGGGTTTTAAGTGGGACGGGATGAGGTAATTTAAGTGCGGCAGGAGGTAGCTGTCGAGGACGAACTCGGCGCGTTTTCTCTGATAGTCCTTGGTCTGGTTCGGTGCGAGTTTCTTACCGACATACATGATACCTTCTTCGGAGGTTGCACACTCGGATTCTTCGAGGTTCTGCATCATGTAGGTTAAGACGTCTTCGGAGAGGGAGACGGCGGAGACAATTTCTTCGTCGGTCTCAAGACCTAAGGCACGCATCAGGTCCGCAAAGCGGAGGTGACCGGCAACGGACGGGAAGCTGACGTCAAGGAGATTCTTTTTGTTTTTCTCGACAACAACAAGGGCGCGGTATCCGCGGAACTGCGAGAATACTTTGGATACATGAATCTGTTCATTGTACCGCTCGGTGTACTCGGTCATAATTTTGTTGGAGGCAAGATCCTCAAGGGTCATTAATACCCGTTCGGTTCCGTTTACGATGAAATATCCTCCGGGATCGCTCGGGTCTTCACCCTGTTCGGTTCTCTCCGCTTCGCTGAGTCCGCAGAGGTTACAGACCTTGGATCCGATCATGACCGGAAGCTGGCCAATTGTTGTTTCCTGCGGCTCGAATTTCTTGTCGCCCTGATGGAGCGTCATGGTAAGAATCATCGGGGCTGCATAGGTAAGGTTACGCAGACGTGCTTCGGTCGGGTATAATTTGCTCTGTGATCCGTCCGCTTCACGGACGATCGGTTTTTCTACTCGGAGTTCTCCGAGTTCAACCCATACGGGTTCCTGGTTCTTTCCCCGGTTTACGATCTCTGTCTCAACGATACGCTGCTCGTTGACGACTTTCTGGAGGTTGTATTCCACAAAGTTGTTGAACGAGTCAAGCTGGTGACGGGCGACGTGTTCCTGGGAAAAGTACGCTCCGGAAAGTACACTTCTATCAATCAAGTATATCCACTCTGGTTATTTTTTCGGCCGTCTGACCACAAGGCGGTAGGAGGTAGCTTCACCTGCTGTCTGGCTTTTGCGCGTGATGCGGATGACCATTCCCGGTTTTGCTCCGCAGGTTTTGACGGCAGGATCGTCATGATACATTTTGGGAAGGTGCTCTTCGGTAATGTCATAGTCGGCAAGGAGTTTTGCAACTTCTTCCGGGGTCATGATCTGGTGATCGGGAACCATCTCATGGAGTAATACGTTTAGTCGTGTCATAGAGCTCCTAATTTAAGATCTTGATAGATACGGATGTCTGTGCTTGTGTTCAGAGTTCTCACCACATAAAAGTCTCAGAGTTTTTTGTTGACGCTTAGTTTTGATGTCCAACGGACGCGCCAATACACGCTGCCGAAAAGTAAATAGGACTGATCAGTTGTTTCCAATGATATCCTAAAAACCCATGGCGACGTGCAAGCGGGCCAGGAGGGAGTTGAACCCCCGACCTGCGGATTAAAAGTCCGACGATCTGCCTGACTGATCTACTGGCCCTTGTTGTCCTCTGGAAGGTAGCATCATTATTGGGATTGAAAAATATATATACATGCCGGTTGGTTCCGCAAGGTGCAGACTCCGCATGTTTCTGTAGGAGATGTTTGTTTCCCGCACAGACCCCAATTATGCCTTCGCGTTAAGTAGGTTGTCAGTTCGCAAATAATAAAGTGTCGGGTTTGTTGCGAGGGGGCGGAGGTCCCCGAGGTCAGGGTGAACTCCTAAGAGTTATATTGGTAAGACTGCCATAGTTAGAGTACACGATGCGGGTGTTCCCTCGTGACGGACAATTGATATGATTGATGATCCCGAACCGTTTGCCCGTACCCGTTCTGCTCTTGCCCAGGGCTGTGGTGCGGTTACGATTGCGATTTATGTGCTGATTGCAATTCTTCTGGTAGTGGCGGCGCTGATGGGCGTTGCTGAGACGGTAACGCTGGTGATGACGGCGCTGCAGGATCCGACACAGCATGCTTTGTCGAATGTTTTGCAGGCGATTCTTTTGATTATTGTGATTGCAACCCTGGTGGATATGGTTGCGTCTTATGTCCGTGCGGGACGGGTTCTGGTCAGGCCGATTCTGATTGCCGGGATTACGACGATGGTCCGGCGTCTGCTGGTGAGCGATCTGACGTTTATTGATATTATCGGGACGACAATCGTGATTCTCGGGTTAACGGTTGCGATGGTGTATGTGGGTCGTGATGAGCTGGAGATGGTGGAGCATCTGAAGGATATGAGGCGGTCGGAGGATCAGTGATTCTGTGTGCCGGTGTTAAAGTAAAAACTAATAAGGGACGTGCGTCCTATATGTATGATGCTTCATCCCGAAGGGAGGGGAGTATGAGGGGCCGTAGGGTAGCCTGGAATCCTAGGAGACTGGGGGTCTTCTGACTCGCGTTCAAATCGCGGCGGCCCCATCCGATTTTTTCGATTTTGGAGATGATGTTATGAGACTTGCACCGGAATGCAGAGCGTGTCTGCTCTCAAGGGTTGTTGCAGAGGCGGAATATGCCGGAGCGGATGCGGAGACGGTTGCTGCTACACTCAGATGTTGTACGGATTTGTACGACTGCCGGGCGAGCGAGCCGATCGGTGCGTCGGTGATTGCCGGAGCGGTGCACCGGTGCTGTTATGCAATGATCGGATCGGCGGATCCTTATGCGGGTCTGAAGGTGCAGGATAATGCGGTTGCGGAAAGGGTTGCAGATGCGGTGCGGCCGATGCTTTCGACGGTGCACGATTATGTTGTTGCGGCGGTTATCGGGAATGCGATGGATTACGGGGTGGCGGGTCACGAGATTGCGAAGGATTTTACCGGGTATTTTCGTGAGATGTTTGCCCGCGGTCTGGCACTGGATGATACGGAGAGAATTCTTGCGCTCGCGAGGCGGGTTGTGTACTGTACTGATAACTGCGGCGAGGTTGTGTTTGATAAGATGTTGTGCGGGGAGCTGCGCAGGCGCGGTAGTCATGTGACGATTGTGGTGAAGGATCAGCCGATGCTTAATGATGTGACGATTGTGGAGGCAAGGAGTCTGGGGCTGGAGGAGGCTGCGGATGCGGTGTATCATGCGGGGGGAGGGGCGCAGCTTGGTCTGCATCCGGAGTTGTATCCACCGGAGGTTGTTTCTGCGATGCAGGATGCGACGCTGATCATTGCGAAGGGTCTTGCAAATTATGAGAGTCTGACGGAGTATGAGGGGCTGCCGCCGGTTGCGTATCTGATGACGGTGAAGTGCGAGCCGGTTGCCCGGCATGTGGGAGCTAAGAAGGGCGATCTGATTGCGGTGTTGCGGTATCAGTGAAGTGGCGGGATGCCGGTGCGGTCCTGGGTGACAGGATATATTCATTATCTGCGGAGTACAAGATATAGAGAGTTTCTTCGGGAGGCTCTGCGGGGCTGATCGGAGACTGCCGCAACCCGTAGCCAGGGTGCGGCTCCTGCGGGAAGATTCGGATTTTATGGGGGCCACCTCCCCTGGTGCCGGATCGGAGTGCAGAACTACCACAAAAAACTGGTGAATCTACGATGGATTTCAATTTATCCCTGAGAAGGGCAATTAAGACCGGTAAGGTCGTTTTAGGACAGAATAGTGTTGAGAAAGTTATTGCGGAGAGCAAAGCGGAACTCGTTATCGTTGCAGATAATGCACCGATGAAAGTCCGGGAAATGATTGCTGCAGCGGAGAATCTTCCGCTTTATGAATTTAACGGCAGTTCCCGTCAGCTCGGCAAAGAGTGCGGTCGCGATCACATGATCAGTGTCCTTGCTATCGTTGATGCAGGCGAGTCTGATATTCTGAGCCTGAAGAGAGCATAATATGAGTGAAATAACAATTTCCGAAGATGCAATGCGCATGATCGCGCAGTTTGAGAACCTGACCGGTGCAGGTGCACGCGATTGTGTGGTTGATGATAAATTCGACCGCATTCTTTTCGTTATCAATCCGGGAGAGATGGGCCTTGCAATCGGAAAGAAGGGTGCAAGTATTAAGAAGGCATCCGATGCGTTTGGCAGGAAGGTTGAGGTTGTTGAGTACAATCCTGACAAGGTTCAGTTCATTCGCAATTGTTTCCTGCCGGTGCAGGTTATGACCGTGACGTTTGAGGAGGACGAAGACGGTGAGATCGCCTATGTTGAGGTTCGTGATGATGACCGCGGCCTTGCAATCGGTAAAGAGGGCAGAAATATTATCAAAGCAAAGAAACTCGCGTTCCGCCAGTTTGATGTCAATAATGTTGAGCTCAAGCAGGATGAGGAGGAGGAAGACGAGTTTGATGATGACGAGCTGTGAGTTCAGCCCGTTGTTTTCTTTTTTTTCGTGTTTTTTGAAGAGAGTTGTGTGAGTTTTTTTCCGGAAAAAAAACGAGCGAAATATTTTTGTTGTGTTGCCGGGTGTTTTTTCGGAGATGGTTCCGGAAAAAAAGTGTTCGGGAGGATTAGTTCCGGTCTTCGTTTGCGGTGGTCTTGCTTGGAGTAACCACGGGTGAAGCGGTGTTTGGGAGTCTTTTGCGGTGGTTTTACTTGGAGTAACCACGGAAAACACAGACCAAACGGAATTCCACGGAAAAAAAACACGGAATACCGCTTCGCTTACGGAACAACACGGAAAGAATAAGGAAGCGGGAAACACCTG
>NZ_JAPTGB010000016.1 GCF_026891975.1 Methanocorpusculum petauri
AGCTTCGCGAGCATTTGCCGTCGCGTTTGCGACAGCAACGCCGCCCGTCCGCTCGGACGGGAAGGCGAGCGACGAGAAGCAAATGCGATGAGCGAAGCAGTGCCGTCAGGCACATCTGCGTTATCTGCGTTTTCCTTTCTCAGGTATCCCACTCACCCACCAACAACTTCCAGAAAATACCTGCTAAATCATTTCGTGATATCACAACCAAAACAAAAAACTCCCGAACCCATCTCAGGAACAAAACCCCGCGAAGAATTCCATCGGACAACCGGAAAACAATCGGTTTCCTCCATTAACCCTCAAAATCCCCCGGCATCCCCGCCCGCCCTACCTGAAAAATGCATCTCCCCCTGAATCCTACTTAAAGAGGATATAGCACCTCCGCAGAAAAAAAGAGTAGAGGGAAACTCCTCTCCCTCACAAAATATTTGCCAGAATCCGTCCGAAGTGCGGCACGAAATCCTTTTTCCGCGAAACCACTCCCTCAAGATGCAAAGGCTCCTTCCCCCAGTGCATCTTCAGCATCGTCGCCTCATCCGACACCGCAAACATATCCGAACCCATCTCCGCAACACTCGTATACAGCGCAATATACATATCCGGAGCATTCGCCTCGTTCATCTTCTCCCGCAGCGCCGCATAAATATCAGCCGCCGCCGCGCGGGCATACTCGTACGACGGCGTCAGAATCTGGGCAACAACCACCCGCTTGCCGGACAGCGTATACTCCTTCGTATCACGATCAAGCAGCTCCCTCTGCGAAACTCCCGAAAGGGACATCCCTTCTGCAATCAGCTCCTGCGCATAAACCTCCGGATCCACTCCCGCAATCTCCGCAAGGAACATCACCGCCTCCTCATCAAGTCTCGTCGTCGTTGACATCTTCAGACCGAGCGTATCCGAAAGAATACCCGAAAGAAGAGCACCTGCAACTCCCATCTCCGGCTGGATACCCGACTCCATAAACCGGCGCGTCACAATCGTCGACGTAGAACCGACCGGTTCCATATCGAACCGGATCGGCCGAAGCGTCGCCATAGCCCCCAGCCGGTGATGATCGATGATCTCAATAATATCTGCCGTCTCAATACCCTCGACCGCCTGACTGTACTCATTGTGATCCAGCAGAATCACCGACTTGGCCACATCCTCCATCAGGGAATTACGGGAAATCGTACTGATCAGTGTTCCTGCATCATCCACCACACAGGCCGTCCGGTACTTGGAGTTGGAGACCAGCTGTTTCACGTACTCCAGCGTATCGTTCATGTGCACTGTGGGAACATCCGTCGCCATAATCATCTCGGCGGGAAGCGTAAGATGAATCATCTTCGCAACACCAAACGCATCAACATCCGTGGACAGAACCGTAACCCCGCGTGCCTCGGCAGCCGACAGCAGCCGCTCACCGACCGGCGCGGAGTCCGCAATAATCAGCGCCGCAATCCCCGCCGACACCAGCGCAAGCTGGGTCGGCTCATCATCACCCACGATGGCAATATCCTTCGCCGTGATGCGGGAAAGGATCACATGCAGCGCATCAATCGAGATGTACACCGAACCCTCAAGCACCTCGTGTTTCTTCACGCGGACATCTGCGGAAAGAATCCGTGCCAGCGTATCGACCGGCATCGGCGACATCGTCAGATTCTCCCGCTTGATCGTACTCACATAAGCGCGGGCAAGACCGTGCTCACTCACGAGCCCTATCAGTTTACCGGCACCATCAGTAATCGGCAGATTCCGCAGATCGTTTGCGTCCATCGCCTCGATCACATCGATCGTCGGCGTACTTGCAGTCGCACTCTGCGGATACGTAAACGCAATATCCGCAACAGACGGCTCGACACTAAGGATAAGCTCTGGCGCTTCCACACCGAACTTCTCCAGAGCATAGCGGGACTCGGCATTCAGATCGCCGCAGCGGGCGGCGATGTACTGACCGGAACCCTGTTTATTGAGGTAAGCGGCGTACCCTATCACACTACAGATACTATCCGTATCCGGATGACGGTGACCGATAACATAGATGGATTTCACAGCTGCTCCTGAATATTTCATTACGTATTTGTGCGACAGGAAGATAGGTATTGTGCCCCGGAATTCCTGCACCCCCGCCTCCTCCGGAGCTGCGGAAATCAGCAGATGATAACAGGGTAGTGGGATAAACGGGAGCGAACGCAGGAAAAGAACTCCCCCATAAGAAAAATAAAATCAGGAGGGGCAAATGCTTATGATGCTATACCTCTTACCTTAATGGCACAATGCATAAGGAAGAACTCATCGAACTGCACCAGATATTTTATGATATTAAGGAATACTTTGAATCGATCAACCCGGATCTGAAATTCCCGCAGTACACGGCCCTGAAAATCCAGCCGGATCAGATTAACCGGAGTAAACTTGAGCACAAATACGCAATCTTCATCCTCGGCTCCGAACTCGCCGCATCCATGAAAGAATTTGAAACCATCTCTTCCCGCGGTATTCCGACACGCATGAAGGAACTTGCGGAAAAAACCCTCAAAGAAATGGAATCGGAACGCGAACACTAACAATATCATATACTTTTTTTCCAGAAAACTCCGAAACAAAAATTGTCAGCAAAGCTTCCAAAGAAGCTGCGCCATATTTTTTCCAAGATTTTTCATGTTGGCCATACCTTCGGTATCGTCAAGGACATCTCCCGCATCTTTGCCGTACACCATGTTCCAGTACGTAGACCCGACCAGATAGACCTCCTTGTTCAGGAAAAAATGATTCATGGTATCAACCGCGTGCAGACCACCTCCCCGCCTGACGGCAGCAACAGATGCGGCGGCCTTGTGCCGGAGAATGCCGGGATTGGATGCAGCCACAACACCTGCACGTTCGAGATATGCCTTCATCTTTGCAGAAATGTCCGCAGAATACACCGGAGAACCAAGAATGATACCATCAGCAGAACACATGCTGGAAAATATTTCTGCGAAGGCATCATCACAGCGGACGCAGGTTTTCTTTCCGGCACAGGCAAAACACCCTGCGCATCCGGAGAGATTTGCATCTGCAAGGTGAATCAGTTCAGTGGTAATCCCGGCCTCTTCCAGCTCATGGAAGACGGTTTGGATCAGGAGTGCAGTGTTGCCGTTTTTCCTGGCACTCCCATTGATACCGATAACATGCATGTGCTTACTGTCTTCCAAGTTTTTCCTGCTCAACCAGATATTCAGCCAGAAGCCGCGGGATAGGGACTGTCATACAATGCCAGTTCGGCGTACCGTTGACCTCAAGAACCGTATAACCTCCATCCTCCAGCGGCAGAAGATCCACACCGCAGTAGTCGATCCCAACCGCCGCTGCCGCAGATTCTGCGGCAGCCCGCATCTCGGGCGAAATCTCAACAGCACAGCCGCAGCCGCCCTGATGGATATTGTGGGTGAGATGGGCAGACTCCCGTTTGATTGCACCGACCGCCTTGTTTCCAATCACAAAGATACGATAATCGCGATCGTTTCTGACGTACTCCTGCACATAATACGGCGCAGCTTCAGTGATCTGATCGACCGACTCGAACAGATAGATACCGTTTCCGTCAAATCCATAGACCGGCTTATAGACAGCACGCCCCCCGTGAGAGGCGAGAAAATCTGCAACGATTTTTTTATCGTTCGTAAAACAGGTATCCGGACTCGGCGCTCCGGCATGGATCAGTTTTGCCGTGGTAGTAACTTTACTTGCACAGGTAGCGATCGCCTCCGGCGAATTGATCACATGGTTTGCGAGTTCCAGAGCTTTGAGAAGCTCAAACTGCACCCCATCCTGACGAATCCCGCAGGCCCAGATCGTTTCCCCTTCGACCGGGAGATGAAACGGATCAACAGCAGCGAGATCAAGGACTGCGAAGGGGACGTCCAGCCGCCGCAGCTCGTCCATCACCATGCCGGTTGAGTTATCCCCCGGCGTATCGGTGGGTTTGGGAATTATATGAATCATTATCAGTTCTGTATGCAGGGCGAAAACGTAAGGGTTTCTTTCGGACACGAAGGAGACGACCATTATTTATCCCACACCGGACATATACAGATACATCAGAGTTGGTCGATCTCACATGACACATGATCAAAAAAATATCCTGTCTGTACGGGACATGGACCGTGAAGAGATAGACGCTCTTCTCACTGCTGCAGCAAAATTTGATCAGCATGAGTTCACGGGGCATGAACTCGATGATAAAATTCTCGCGGTGCTCTTTTTCGAACCCAGTACCCGGACCAGAATGTCATTTTCGTCGGCGATGATGCGGCTCGGCGGAAAGATTCTGAATCTCGGCAGTGTGGAAGCGTCATCAATTGCGAAAGGAGAAACACTCTCGGATACCATCCGCGTCATCTCGGGGTATGCGGATGCAATCGTGCTCCGGCATCCGAAAGAGGGAGCTGCCCGGCTCGCAAGCGAAGTTGCCAGTGTTCCGGTGATTAACGGCGGCGACGGAGCCGGTCAGCACCCGTCACAGACACTGCTGGATCTGTTTACAATCCGCAAATCGATGCAGCTGGAAAATATTGATGTAGGCTTACAGGGCGATCTCCGTTACGGCAGAACGGTGCACTCACTTGCGGATGCACTGACGAAGTACAACAATATCCGGCTGCATACGATTGCACCGGAAGGACTGGATCTGCCGAATCATCTGAAACAAGACCTCACCGATGCAGGAATGGAGATTATTGTGCATGAAAGTATTGAGGAGACGATCCCGGAGCTTGATGTGTTGTATGTAACACGGCTGCAGCGGGAGCGGTTTCCGGACCCGGCAGCATTCGCAAGTTTTGCGGCGACATACCGGATAACGCCGGAACTGCTGGAACGGGCGAAGCCGTCAATGATTGTGCTCCACCCGCTGCCGCGGGTGGATGAGATTGATCCTGCGGTGGACAGTCTGCCGTGTGCAAAGTACTTCCAGCAGGCGCATTACGGTGTTCCGGTACGAATGGCAATGTTGCACGAGGTGATGAGTCCATGAAACGATCGGTTTCGGAAGGGATTGTGATCTCGCCTATCAAAAACGGTACAGTGATCGATCACATCACGCCGGGCGAGGGGCTGACGGTAATCCGCATTCTTGGTATTCAGGACGGAACGAATGTGACGTTTACGGTTGCAACGAATGTGACGAGCAGCCGCGGCGGCAGAAAGGATATGGTAAAAATCGAGAACCGCGAGCTGGTAAAATCCGAGGTGGACAAAATTGCCCTCATCGCACCGGATGCGAAGATCAGCATTATCCGGGAGTTCAAGGTGGTTGCCAAAAAGCCGGTGGAGGTTCCGTCCGATATTGTGGGTGTGATTAAGTGCCCGAATCCGAACTGTATCAGCAACACCCGTGAACCGGCACAGAGCAAGTTTGTGGTGCATCCGCGGGGTTTCCGCTGTCAGTACTGTGATACGATCATTTCCCGCGAGATGGATATCGGGGATTACATCTGATCTTTTTTTCGGAAAACAAAAATCACCGCACGCGGTATGCGCCGCTCTCTTCCTGTACAAAGAATCCTTCGCGGCACATCTCATCCAGTATGCCCGCAACCCTCTCCGGAGATGCCCCGACCGCTTTTGCCAGACTTCCGGAATCTCCGGCGTCTCCGGCAAGCAACAGACGAAGCAGGGCTCCGCGAACCTGCCTGTCGGACCCTTCGAATGCCGCCTGCTTCACATACTGGCGACTCCGGCGGTTCGGATTGGGGACAGAGGTTTTCAGGGCGGTGCCCAGATCCATCAATGCCCAGTACCACTCCCGCGCCCGGTCCGGTAGCAGGCAGGCCTCCACCAGCGGAAAAAGATCGCGGTCATCCACAACGGCAGTATCGGAAAAAAAGTAATGGATGAACACACGGCGGATGTTGGTTTCGATGAAGACTACGGGGCGGTTGAAGGCAAAGGCTGCAATGGAACATGAGGTCGCAGGGCCGATTCCCGGAAGTGCTGCAAGCACTTCCGGTTCCTCCGGCAGAACACCGCCGAACTCTTCCAGAACCCGGACCGCAAGTTTCTGCAGATTCAGTGCACGCCGGTTGTACCCCATACCCTGCCAAGCGGCAAGCAGTTCCGTCTGCGGGGCAGCGGCAAGTGCGGCGAAGTCAGGAAACTTTTCGATGAACCGTGGATACATCACCGCCACCCGCGGCACCTGAGTCTGTTGCAGCATCACCTCCGAAACCACAATGCGGTACGGATCGAACCGCAGCCGCCATTCCATATCATGCCGCCCTTTGGTATCATAGAACTCCATCACTTCGTTCTGAAAATCGCGGACGAGATCCCCGGTCATACCGGACGCGGCAAACCGGCTGCGGAACTCGGAGATGAGGCGGGGGGACATAATACTCTATTCAGTTTCTCGATGAGAAAAAAGAAAAGTGTTTGGGATCAGGACTCATCCGCATACGTCGCAGGTGCATCCGCCGAAAACTTTGGATTACATCTGAGACGACGACCCGTGAGAACAGCACCCGCACAAAAGATCACGCTCAGCACTGCCGCGACCACATACGACACCGCAAGCGGCAGCCCAAGTCCGAGCGGCGCTCCCGCAAGATGGGCCGGACTCACCCACACAATGTAGCTGATACACATAAAGAGAATAATTGTTCCGGGAACAGCTGTGATCAGATACGGTTTTGCTTTGCTTGCCAGATATGCCGTTGCAAGCAGCAGGGCACAGGAAGCAATCAGCTGATTGAACCAGGCAAAGTAGTTCCACAACACCGCATACCCGGTCGGCGAAAGATTCGACCAGATCAGAAGACCGGTGATAAGGAAAACAAGCGGAAGCAGTACGAGAACGCGGAGTTTCGCCGAGGTCTGATCAATCTTCAGGAAATCCGCAGCCGAGGTCCGGAGAACCCGCAGTGCCGTGTCACCACTCGTAACCGCGAGGAAGATGAACACAACCAGGGAAAGCGAGGCAAGAACTGCCGGAAGTGCAACAGCAACCGCAGTTGAGATGATCAGGTTGCCGTTTGAAGAGGCAAGCATCTCCGGCTCAAGGGCAAACAGAATCGAGGTTACCGCAGCCCAGATCATCGCGATAATTCCTTCTGCGATCATCATGCCGTAGAAAATTTTCCGGCCGTCCTTTTCGGACTGCATCGTTCGTGCAACGATCGGTGACTGGGTAGCGTGAAAACCCGAGAGAATCCCGCAGGCAATCGTAATAAACAGCATCGGAATGAGCGGCTGACCGTCGGGATGGGCGGTGAACGCAGCAGCAATTCCTTCGGGGGTCATCACAACATCAGGAATGAGACCTGCGTACGGAATACAGGCAATACAGACCGCAGCGGTTATCAGGATCAGAAGACCGCCAATGAACGGATACATTCTGCCGATGATTTTATCGATCGGATACAGCGTGGAAAAAATATAGTAAAGAAAAATGGCGATGACTGCGGCAGTAAGCACCCATGAACCGAGCGGAATCAGGGTCTGGATAAACTGGGCGGGAATATTGGTAAAGGTGGTCACGACCAGAACCAGACAGACAGAAGCGAGCACCATAAACAGTCCGCTGACCCGCCGGCCGAAGAACTTCTCCATCAGGGTCGGGACGTCAGTACCATTGTTTCTCGCAGAGATCATGCCGATATAGTAGTCATGAATTGCACCACCGATCACATTTCCGACGGGGAGCAGAAGAAAGACGATTGCGCCGAACTTCATACCAAGGGCAACCCCCACGATAGGCCCCATACCGGCAATATTCAGCAACTGCAGGAGCATGTTGCGTTTTTTGGAGAGCGGCACCCGCTCAACACCATCCGGACTTGCACAGGCCGGTGTGAGGCGTTCGTCAGGAGCAAAAATCTTTTCGGCGACTTTACCCCAGACAAAATAGCCAAGGATGAGAATGCCGATTCCTGCAAGGAAGGTGATCATGGTTCATAGGAGTTGTGGCATTGAGAGACAATAAAACAGATGGTTTCACAGATGATCTCTCAGATTATCTCGGACGGACTTTCCGAATATATTTTCAAAAAAAAAGATACGGGGTGTCCTGCCCCGCGGGACGCAAAGCCAGTATAGGCTTCTGGTCCACACTTATGTGCACTCACTTACTCATCTTTGCGGCCTTTGGCACCTCTCCAGTAGCCGAAGAAGTACCCGACGATTATCGCACCGATTGCGGTCTGAACACAGAAGAACAATGACTCAATCTCACCGCTTGGCGGTTCCCAGATCGGATTGAACCAGGGTTCATACCCGGTGCTGTCGATCAGGTCGGCGGCCCCGCCGTCCGCACCGCCCCAGCCTTCTTCACCTTCTCCTCCGGAGGGAATGAGAAACAGCGTGCCAATCACAAAGATCACAATAACGGCAAGCCCGAGGATGATCTCCATTGTCGCCCGGTTCATGCTGCCTCACCCTGGATTTTTTCAATCTCTGCATCTTCAATGATGTCGAGTTTCTTGAGAATGTCAGGCTTGACACGGACGATGTACTTTGCGACGAGACCGCAGATGATACCCTCAATGATTGCGAGCGGAATCTGGGTAACAGCAAAGATGGTTGCAAACGCAATGAATGCCGTGAGAATACTGCCGTCAGCCGGGAAGGCAAGGGCAAGCTGCAGAGAGGTAACCGTGTAGGTCACAAGGTTTGCAACTGCTGCGGTGACGAACACCGACAGACCGAGACCGGCATGGGCATAGCGACGTAATGCGACAAAAACCAGCCAGGCAACAAACGGGCCGACGATTGCCATTGAGAATACGTTTGCACCAAGCGTGGTAAGACCGCCGTGCGCAAGTAAAATTGCCTGAAATAACAATACAATGGTTCCAAGAACCGCGGTGACCCACGGACCGAAGAAGGAAGCGGACAGACCGGTTCCGGTAGGATGCGAACAGCTTCCAGTGGTAACTGACGGAATCTTCAATGCAGAAAGTACGAACACAAACGCACCGCAGACTGCCATCAGAGGAAGAACGCGTCTGTCCTGCTGTATCATCTGTTTCATCCTCCACAGACCATAGATGACACATGGTGCCGAGAGCACTGCCCACAGCACGCACCATTCGATGGGCAAATACCCTTCCATAATGTGCATTAAACATAATTGATGTAATGAGTATTTATTTGTATTCAAATCAAATTACAATTCGTGTTAGAAAGATAACTTGTATTGACATGTATCATACAAAAACATCCGGAAGCGCGACGGTATAAACTGTGATGCCATGAGAATATTTCGATGTGTGTTTTCAAGAAAAATGTTCCAAACAGATTTCTGCACGGACACTCTGAAAAAAAGAAAAGGGATCAGACTGCTTTCCAGAGGAATTTTTCGCTGCGAAGACCTTTTTTCTTCTGACCCTTCGGCGTCTCGGAGAGGTCATCAACGATACTGCGGAGAAGAGAACTTGCACCATCCGCCTGATTCACGAGCCATGCTTCGGCAGTCAGCGGCACGACGTCACCGTAGATACCGTGATGCGACTGGATGATGTGGCGGAGTTGTAAGAGCTGAGCGTCGGAGATGAGATTTTTGTACTCGTCGATGAACATGATGCCCATGGTAATATGTTCGATGAGGTTGTAGGTGTCGTTGGGTACGTAACCGTAGCCGACTTTATCGAAACAGAATATTTTGCCGATGTCGTGCAGGACTGCTCCTGCGATGACCATATCGCGGTTGATCTCTGTTCTGGGCATCGTCTCCACGAGGTTTAAGGCTATTCTGACAGTCTCAAGGGAATGTTCGCAGAGGCCGCCGGTGTACTCATGATGGCGGCGTATGGCGGCAGGGCATTCATAGAATCGCTGATCGAGGCAGCAGGCTACAAACAGCCGGAGATCACCGTTTACAATACTTGCGACAATTTTCTGAATCTCGGATGCGTTGCCGGTGATATTGGCGGGTGTGAAGATGAACTCGGTATCCTGACCGGGCATCAATGCAACAGGACCTGTGAGGAGTGAGTCAAGCGTTGCCGCAGAGTCGGAGAAGACATGCAGTTCACCGTTCTGGTTTGCTTTGCCGACGCCCGAAATTGCATACACCATACCGGTTTTCACCGCACGGGCAGCTTCAACCGCTTTGTCACCGTAGGCTTTACATTCAATAGTTCCGGTACGATCCGCAAGGGTCATATGAACAAACTGTTCGCCGCGTTTACTGCGGAGGTCGGAACGTTTAACGAGGAAGAGAGAAGAGACCTCTGTTCCGTTGGTGATATTTTCTACATAGAGATTCTTATCCATGGATGATTTCCGTGAATAAATATGTGAGGCCAAAAAATAAAGGATTATAGGAACATGTATCCCGGATGTATGTTTCCTCTCTTGCCGCAGAAAAGATCAGTTCTGTCAGGAGATATTACAATAAATTCAAGTAATTAAGTGAATTTTACAAACTAATTGTATTATATCTGTGTAATTCGAATATCTCAGTACAGGTTGGGGCATACAACCCCGAAAAACATGACTGAGGTGAGTACCTGCTTGGTCTTATCAGGATATTTTCTGTACAATGGAGCTAATGCACCATACGGAGTAATAACAGAGCATCGAGGAAATGTCGATCCATTAAGTGTTACAACTGAAACAACCGGGGATAGCGCCATAAAGGACATCCCCTACTCTGGCTGGTGAGCAGAGACAGCGACTCTGCTTACCAGCTGACTTCCATCACCGCTATCTCTTCCTCCTTTAACGAAGTATCATTCTCTTTTGCGACGAATGCATACTTCTCCATCGGGTTATAGGAATCATACAGTGCACATTTGTCCAGCACATCCACAAACTCCCGCAGATACAAACGCGGCACCACATCCACGCGGCCGCCGAACCGTCCGGTCACCCGCTCGATCATGGTGCGGATAAACCGGATTGAAACACGGGTCTTGTCAACCTCGGAGTACGCCTCGGTGTAGATGTCGATCACCCGCAGAGAGACCTCTTCGAGTTTTTTCACATCAAACTTCGGCAGAACGATCTGCGTCTGCATGGGATTGGAAAACCCGTCATCCGCAATCATGCCGATGCGGTCATACAGCGGCGGCAGTGACCGGATACCCTTCGCACTGTCGAAGAGTGCCGGTGTTCCGGCAAACAGGAAGAAGCAGTTCGGCAGTTCGTTCCGATCAATCATATCCACAATCTGGCGGAGGTTGATGTATCCTTTTTCCCGCTGTGGCCGGGCAAATGCCTGGGCCGTTTCGACTTCATCGAAACTGACGAGGAGTCCCGCATAACCGGCCTGAACAATAATGTGCACCAGACCGTTCAGGAAGGCAAGAGCGTCTCCTTCGGTCACGGTTCCCTTGAGACCTGCCTGGGCCTTGAAGGTTCTGCCGACCGTTTGCTCTCCGGAAATCCAACCGATTGCCGCCTGGGCGGTGGCGAAGTCACCGCTGTTGTTTGCTTTGTAATAGGTTCGCAGAGCAGCTGCAAGACCTGAATTAATTCCGCTGACCCGCATCAGAACTGCTTCGATCTCTTTTGCCGTCAGGTCAGCCAGTGCCGGATCGTTCTCATCAATGCCGGTACTGATCAGCCGGTCTTCGATGCCGTAGATCCACGTGTCAACAATGCTCTTCAGCGCATGATCTTCGGTCGGAGTCATAAGACCCGCACAGATTTTTGCATACACAGCCTGGAGTTTGTGCAGCGGAGTATCGGGAGAGATGACAACGTGACTTGTCACAAACTTTGCCGCAAGACCAATCTCCACCGCACGTGAGATGAGAAATGTTTTGCCTGAGCCGTACTCACCGCGGACAAACTTGCAGTCCGCATGCCCGGTACCCACAAACGCCAGCTGGGAGGTGATGACTTTTTCTTCGGTAGTCAGGCCGACAGCCAGTCTTCCCAGTCCTGACTCGGGAACAGTTCCGCGGCGCAGTGCGTTAATGATTGCAACACTTTCCAGACGGCGTTCGTCACGCCCCACGCTGTTACTCTCCGGTATAGCCATAAATTTCTCCGCGGTCGCCAACACCCCGCTTTTCAATGATCTTCACACCTTTTTCGGCTGCTTTGGTTAAGATACCGTTCACGATGCCGGTTACCCGGCGGGTGTTGAGAACAGATCTGAGATCCATCTCAGTTGCTTCACGATGCTCTTTGAGGAACGCAACAACCTGTTGTTCACGCTCGTCAAGATCAAGCAGGTTGGCAACCGGTGCAGGTTCAGTCCCTGCATCGGCAACGGTTTCCAACCAGGAATTTTTTTCAAGAAGCACAGGGCGTTCGGCAAGCGCCCGTCCTTTTGCCTGAGAGAGCAGCTGCATGAAATCCTCAACCTTGATAACCGCCGGATAGCAGGGCATAACGTCAAGACCGAGCAGGCAGTGCCATTTGCATTCCTCGTAGTCCTGCCGTTCAAGGGCATCCCCCGCCGCATAGAGAAGACCGACAGCCAGCATCTCACGGCCATTGGAGGAAAGCTTTTCGAGAACCGAGGTGAGACGGGCAAGTACCTGCTCCATGACCTTGGGGATGCGGTACATGGCTTCTTTACCGTTGAGGACGACACCCGCGACGAGTTCAACATCGGCGGCACGGGTGATGTTGGTAAGGATGTAGCGGATAACGGTCTCGCACTCGCGGTCTTCACCAAGGCGTTTGAGAAAAGCCGCATAAGCGGTGCCGCCGTGGATGTAGTCGGCACGGTATGCCCGGTAATACCAGTCCCGTGCCTGGGTGCAGGCACGGGCCTCTTCGTAGGCAGCGCCGATCTGCGTTAAGCAGACAGCGGTCGGATATGAAGAGAGGAGGACGCTGATGATTCCTGCGACCTCTTCTTTGCTGCGGACAGAATCGAGGAATGCTTTGAACCTGGTGATGATCAGTTCCTGCATGGCAGGGTCGGCGATATCCGGATCTTTACCGCACTCTTCAGCGATCAGCTGCCGGTAGATGGTATTCGCCTCGTCGCCGTGATTCGTGCGGGCGGCGAGTTCTGCTTCCAGCAGCCGGTAAACGGGGTCTGTACGGGTTTTGAGGAGCAACCCGAGTTCGTAACGTGCCGCATCGTAGTGACCGAGAAGTTTTTCGAGCAGGATGAAAGAGAAACGTATCTGGGCAACCTCTTCGTTGTCCATATCTTCTTCCTCAAAGCTGTCGAGTGCTGACCGATAGGCACTTTCGGCAGCTTCGGGGTCAAGAGCCGCAAGGGCTTCAAGATCAAGCCGGAGATAAACGAGTTCGCGGACAGTGTTCCAGCCGCGAAGGGCAACACTCATTGCTTTCTGATACTCTTTTGCAGCGAGCAGGGCTTCCACGTACTCGGGGGAGTATTCATCTTCGCCGAAGTTCTGGATATGAAGGGCTGCGGCTTCTTCGGGTTCACCGACTTCGGTTAAAGTCTGCATGAGTTTGCGGATGTCGACAGCATCAGAGCCGAACCGCACCAGAGATCGAAGGGACGGAATTGCGCCGCGGAGATCATTTTTGCCGAGCAGGAGGCGGGCATAGCTTTTGAGGGCAGGCCGGTTCTCGGGATCGAGAATAAGGGCGGTCGCATACTCAGAGACGGCATGTTCGTCACCAGTTTTTTCCATGACATCGGCTAAATAACTGTGCAGGTACGAGGAGCCGGGCATTATCTGTATGAGATCGCGGAGGAGGTAACCTGCGGTATCATACTGGCCGGTTTCCGCGTAGCTGCGGGCAGCGAGGAGGAGGAGGGCAGGATCACTGGTGCCGGAGGCGAGACTGATGACGTCGGCAAATTTACCGGCGTTAAAGAGCTGCATTGCCTCGTCGAGTGCGGGAGTAGTGCGGGAAGATTCGTTTGTCATTGTGTCATGCGAGGTGTTGAAGGATGGTGTCGGCGAAGACTTTGGCGTCCTGCGGCATACGTGCAGTGATGATGTTTCCGGAGACGACGACAGGTTCGTTGACGAAAACTGCTTTGTCGAGTTCGAGGATTCTGCGGGATGCAGGAGTGTCAAGGGCGGTGGTGTTCTTTCCGGCAAGGAGTCCGGCTTCGGCGATGACGATTGGTGCAAGGCAGATGCCTGCGGTTATTTTTCCAGCGGTGCCGAGGGCGTTGGTGATGTCGATGAGTTTTTCACATCTCCAGAGGTAGTCCTGACAGCCGATGCCGCCGATGATGACAATTCCGTCGTAGTCGGCAGGGTTGACGTCGTCGAAGGAGAGATCGGATTCGACGATTTCTCCGTGCATGCCGTAACAGGTTCCTTGTATGGTAGAGGCTGTTACGCATTCAATTCCTTTCTCTTCGAAGGCGGTTTTGGGTACGGTGTATTCCTGATCTAAAAACCGGTCCGGAGCTATTGCGAAAAGAATCTTCATGTGTATTTTATATGGTTTTCCCGAGTGATTAAGGGTTTGGTACTGAATATGTAAAGGATCGGCAGTACAGGGTAAGGAAGTATTCAAGAATTATTTTTCCCCGATCCCTGTGACATCACCCGCATCACCGCGGAACCAGGAAAACACCACACCAACAAAAGCAAGACCCGCGCAGAATATCATCGAAACCCGCAGTGCCTGTAAAAACTCCGGATACATTGCAGGCCCGAGCATATCTGTTCCACCCACATAAATCGAGATAGCCGACATGCATACCGCCATGGAGATAATCATCCCGACCTGCCGCATCACCGCAACAATACCGGATGCCGTACTGTACTCCTCTTCCGGTACCGAACCCATAATCGCATTCGTGTTTGGTGCCGCAAACAGCGCAGAACCAAGACCAATGAACACCTGCGTCACGGCGATATAATGCAGCTCCGTCGCAAGACCGAGGCCCGCAAGCAGAAGAACACCGACTGCCGAAAGCAGCATACCCACGGTAACGATGTAGCGGGGATCAATTCTGTCGGAAAGTTTCCCCGCGATCGGTGTCATGACCGCCTGAATCAGCGGCTGAAAAAAGATGATCATCCCCGCCTGATCTGCGGTCAGATGTCCGACGGACTGCAGATACAGACTCACGAAAAAGACCGAACCATATGTACAGCCATAGTTCAGCAGTGCCGCATACGAGGAACGGGCGAACCGCTGATTCGTAAAAAACAGTTTCACATGCAGAACCGGTGAAGGAAGACGCAGTTCGTACCAGACAAATACGACCATCATCAGAATACCGAGTACGGTCAAAGCAACCGAAAGCGGATCCGGCAGAGTGGACAGACCATACATCATACAAAACATCGCTGCAGCATACAGAATCGTCCCGCGGATATCAAACGAACTATCGGACGGAACTTTGATCTCATCGCGGAAGAACCGCCACATCGGAATCGCCGCAGCAACCGCAAGCGGCACCATCACCAGAAATACCGCCCGCCATCCAAACAGACCGGTCAGAAATCCGCCGAGAATCGGACCTGCGGACGCTCCGATGTACACCATCGCCGTGTTGATGCCAAACGCCGCTCCCCGTTCCTTCGGAGGATACACGCGGGAGAGAATTGCAAGTCCTGTGATCATCAGAAATGATGTCCCGAGAGCCGCAGTTACCCGAAGGAGCAGAAGAACAGAATAGATAGGAGCAAACACTGACAGTCCGCAGGCAACCGCAACAATTACTGCGCCCAGCAGATATGACCGTTTGTAGCCGATCATATCCGACAAACGGGACGCAGGAACAAGAAAAATGGCATTGGCCAGAATAAAAATCGTGGACAGCCATCCGAGATCACGTGCCGAAACCTCAAAGGTCACACCCACCTCGGGCATAGCGAGGATGATCATCGAACCGATAAGCGGATTCAAAAATGCACCGATGGATGCGGCGAACAAAATCAGCCGTTTAGTCCGGGAATCCATCTCTGTCATTCCTACTGTGTTTGATGTTTTTCCTGATAAGTTCTGCAGTGGTGACAAATGGCACAGTGTTCACACGCAGGTTTTTTCGCGGTACAGACCGCTCTGCCGTGACTGATTAAGAGATAGTTGATCTCTCCCCACCATTCCTTCGGAAACAACACCATTAAATCCTGTTCAATTTTATCCGGATCACTGTTGTCGGAAAACCCGATACGCTGTGAAAGGCGGCCTACATGAGTATCAACCGCAATTCCGACTGCATTCCCAAACGCATGATTCGTTACAATGTTTGCGGTCTTGCGACCGACGCCCGGCAGGGTAACAAGCTCGGCGATGGTCTGCGGAACCTCACCTCCGAAGTTTTCGCAAAGACATTTTGCAGTTCCGATGATATTTTTTGCTTTGGTATGGTAGAACCCTGCCGGATGAATAATCCGCTCAACCTCTATCTGATCGGCTGATGCAAGCGCAGGAGGATCCGGATAGCAGGAAAAAAGTTCATCCCGCAGACCATTGATGGTAACATCAGTGGTCTGGGCCGAGAGAATGGTCATGATCAAAATCTGATACGGATTTTCGAACTTGAGGAAGTTCATATCCTCCCGTGTGTGCGGATAGATACGATTCAGCTCGGTGAGAACAGATACAGCTTCTGCGGTATTCATAAAAAGAATGGGGCAGCCCAGATTCGAACTGGGGTCAAAGCGTCCCAAACGCTCTAGGATGGACCAGGCTACCCTACTGCCCCGCTTGGTGCAGTATATATTGGCATGATGCCCTTAAAAAAGGATAGGATATTTCTTTGGCATTCAGAATGTCTGGATTTTTCTGATGAACAGCCTCTCCGCGGTTCTGCCGAACCATGAAAAGAACAGACCGAATACGGCACAGGTTATGGTAATCTCCCGGAACCGATCACCAAAGATCTCTTCGATACAGCGTACCGGTTCCTGTAAAACTGTCATGGATATCACCGACAAAATTTAGTGGAAATTACGTATCATTACAGGATAGCAAAAATGTTGTAGTGTCTGTATAAAAAGGATGACTGATTATTCCAGATGATCTTCGTGATAGGCGAATGTTCCCGCGGGGGTCCGCTCATACCTGAGACAGGCCTCCTTTGGCAGCTCACTGCATCCGATCTCCTCCACCGGAATTGAAAATACCCGTTCAGGATGATCCGGCAGACCTCCTACACCGATGATAAGGAAAAACGGCATTCTTTCAAAGTGGGCAAACTGTTTGTATGCCCGCACCTGCTCAAAAGTTCCGCACTCAAGAATGTCACAGGAGTTGTCTTCCGGCGTTTTGAACTTCGGCTGGAACACGCAAACCACAGCAAATCGTTTTCCGGAGGAAGAATCGGTTACTAAAAAGTCCGGAATGATATCGCCGTCCGCGTCCGGCCGTTCGATCTCGAACTCGTCGGGAAAGATCCCAAGGATGTACTCCTCAAACTCTTTGCAGAGCACCTCATTCTGCTGCTCAGCCTCGATGACGTCATCGGGTTTGTGTCCGAATACACTCCGAAATCCCATGCATCTAACTTGCACGGGTTGGTATTTTAATATTGTGTCCTGTACCACAACAGACTCTCTCCTAAATTCCGCGCGAGGGAGGAAAAACGATATAAATACCTCATGAGACAGAATTCATCGATATCTGACGAAATTCAGGGTAATAAAGCCGGAATGATGATTTCGACAAATGCAGAACTTGACATTAACAATCACAGAACCCCCGCTCTGACCACAGGGTATTTAACAAATCTACATGATAAATAATGTTAATCCTTTCCACCACAGTGGGAACACGGTTCTTCGAACCACAAAAGAATGGAGATAAAATCATGTCAACACATGCCAACACCAAAATGCTCTCCGAAGCAGACGGTTATGACCTGCTGCGGAGATTCAACGTGCCGGCCCCGCTCTTTGAGATAGTTACCAGTCCCGAAGCCGCTGCAGCAGCTGCTACAAAAATCGGGTACCCGGTTGTTATGAAGATCGTCAGTCCCCAGATCATTCACAAAAGTGATGCGGGCGGTGTGATCGTCGGTGTCAAAACGGATGAAGAGGCAAAAACCGCATACAATACCATCATTTCCTCGGTGAAAGCCTACAACCCCGATGCGGAGATCAAAGGAATCATCGTCGAAGAGATGGCAAAACCCGGCCTTGAACTTATCATCGGCGGAAAGATTGATCCGGCATTCGGCCGCGTTATTACGTTTGGTCTTGGCGGAACCCTTGTCGAGTTCCACAAAGATGTCGGCATCCGCATTCTGCCGTGTACAGATGACGAGATTAAAAGTCTCATCAAACAGATCAAAGGCTACACGCTTATCGCCGGTTACCGCGGCGATGCACCCAAGGACGAGGAGTTCCTCTTCCAGACATTAAAGAATGCCTGCGAGTTTTTCGAAGAGAATGAGAATGTGGTTGAGTTCGATATCAACCCTCTCCGTCTCTACGAGAAGGGGGGATGTGCGGTGGATGCACGCGTGATTGTGCAGGATGAGCCGATTGAGCTTCCGCCGCACTACGATGCATCCAAGATTGTACCGATCGATTACTACAAACCGCGTTCAGTTGCGGTTATCGGAGCATCTGATGACAAGACCAAGATGGGCTATGCAGTGTTCCACAACCTGCTGCAGTTCCCCGGCAAAGTCTATCCGGTCAACAACAAGCGCAGCGAAATTCAGGGTGTGAAATGCTACCCGACCCTTTCGGCCATCCCCGGCCCGGTTGACATGGTGGCAATCACCGTTCCGGCACAGCTCGTTCCGGGGATCATGGAGGAGTGCGGTCAGAAGGGTGTGAAGATGGCGGTTGTTATCACCGCGGGATTCAAGGAGATGGACGAGGGCGGGCGGGCCCTTGAGAACCGGATGGTTGAAATTGCAAAAAGTTATGGAATCCGGATCGTCGGCCCGAACTGCCTCGGCCTGATTCTCCCGCCATACAAGCTGGATACGACGTACGTGTCCACCTCGCCCCTTCCGGGCGATCTTGCATTCATCTCTCAGTCCGGAGCGATTGTAAACGCAGTTGTCGGTATTTCGCTCTCTGAAGGATCCGAGATGGGATACTCCGAGGTTGTATCGGTCGGCAACCAGTCTGATCTTGATTTCCTCGACTATATGAGTTACGCGCAGCGCGACCCGCACACAAAAGCAATCATTCTCTACATCGAGGAGATCAAAAACGGTGTGGCCTTCATGGAGATGGCAAAAGAGATCACGAAGACTAAACCAATCGTGGCAATCAAGGCCGGTTCCTCCAAACGCGGACAGGCTGCGGCAGCATCACACACGGGATCACTTTCCGGTGCTTACGAGGTGTACATGGAAGCGTTCCGCAAATGCGGCGTCACACCGGTAAAGACACTCCCGGGAGCATTCAAGGTGGCAAAGATCCTCTCCGATGCAAACCGCGCCCCGAAGGGACGCCGTGCGGTGGTTATCACGAATGCCGGAGGATTTGCGGTGCTTTCCAATGACTACGCCGAGACGTGGGGTATTGAGATCATCGATCTCCCGAAAGAGCTGATCGATGAGATGAACACGTTCCTTCCGCCGTTCTGGAACAAGAATAACCCGATCGATCTTCTGGGAGACGCGGATGAGGCACGGTTCCGCGGTGTGTTTGATGTGCTCTGCCGCAACCCGGAACTCTGGGATATGGCAATCCTCGTTAACTTCCCGAACAAAGTGTTAAGTCCAGAGCAGGTTGCCCGTGTTCTGATCGATTACTCAAAGAAAACGGATAATCTGCTGGTTGGAACACTGGTCGGCGGCGACTGTATGAATCCGGGTGTGTCGCTGCTTGCCCAGCACAATATTCCGGTGTTCGAGGAGCTGGAATTTACCTACAGAACACTCGGCCACTTAAGCTGGACTGCAGACCGATAATCCTTCATATTCACATCCGGGTTTTTCTTCAGGAACCTGGTATTTTCTTTTTTGAAAAGGATATATTCCTGATTTTTCATTAGACCGAAAAAATGCCCTTTCTTTCATATAATGTTCAAGAAATGCAGGGATTTGATAATTAGGTTGTTTTAGAGAGAGTATTCGTTCCATACAGTACAGGTGTCTCACCGTTGATCGGGTCAACACCGCAACAATTTAAGCAGGATATCCAACCATTTTACTATCCTTGCCAATCAATATAATACTACACGGTGATGTGTATGGGATCGGGGTATGTTTATCATTGTCCGGACTGCGGAGAAGCAACATATATTGCTCTTGGAATTGGTTCTGAGTACACGCCGCAGAAGATTTTTTACGGGGATGATGCAGACCCGCCGCTCCTAAAAGATTTCCTACCATACCAGATGTACTGCAATGCAGTCCGTATGCTTCATGACGGTGGTGTTCCGGACACAACACATTCCGGCAGCTACGGCCAGAAGCTCTACTACTGTCCGCAGTGCCGAACGCTGAAGGTGAGGTTTTTCTGCACAATTGTCAAAGATGATCAGATCTGGACTCCGGTATACTCCTGTGAACTGTGCGGTCGTTCCCTGGTACTTGCACCGAATCAGGAGAACGGGGATGATCCGTCCCGGGATCAGATGGCAGGAGCCGACGGCGATGTTCTCCGGATTCGCTGTATGAAATGCGGGCGGGTGTACTTTGCACCGGAGAGCGGATGTACGTCAAAGATTATGTGGGATTAAAATAATGTGCGTTTCCGCATGAAAACGGCCGCGAGTTTCCGGTTTGCGGAACGTACCTCACCAAAAAATAAAAATTAATTTTTAAAACTGTGAATCGGAGCAGGAATTCTTCCGCCGCGATTCACAAAGTCAGCGCAGGAGAAGCGGTTGACCGGCTGGATTGGTGCATAGCCGAGAAGACCGCCGAATTCCACCATATCGCCGATGTCTTTGCCGATAACCGGAATCAGGCGGACAGCAGTGGTTTTCTGGTTAATCATACCGATTGCCGCTTCATCCGCAATGATTCCGGCAATGGTTGTTGCCGGAGTACTACCCGGAACTGCAATCATATCAAGACCAACCGAACAGACGCAGGTCATCGCCTCCAGTTTTTCCAGTGTCAGTGCACCGCGGTTCACCGCATCGATCATGCCCTGATCCTCACTGACCGGAATAAACGCGCCGGAAAGTCCGCCAACGAACGAACTTGCCATAACCCCGCCCTTCTTCACCTGATCATTCAGGAGTGCAAGAGCCGCCGTCGTGCCGGGTGCACCCACCGACTCAAGGCCCATCTCTTCCAGAATCCCGGCAACACTATCGCCGATTGCAGGAGTCGGTGCAAGAGAAAGATCCACAATACCGAACGGGACACCAAGCCGTTCGGACGCCTCCTGTGCAACGAGCTGACCGACCCGCGTCACCTTGAACGCAGTCTTCTTCACTGTCTCGCAGAGAACTTCAAAGTTCTTCCCCCGCACTGACTCAAGCGCATGCTTGACCACACCGGGGCCGCTGACGCCTACGTTGACGACGGCATCGGCTTCGGTCACGCCGTGGAATGCACCTGCCATGAACGGATTGTCATCGGGTGCATTACAGAAGACCACCAGTTTTGCACAGCCGAGTGAATCGTTCTCCTTCGTAGCCATTGCGGTCTCAAGAACAATCTCTCCCATCAGTTTCACGGCGTCCATATTAATGCCGGTCTTGGTTGATCCGATATTCACCGAACTGCACACCCGCTCGGTCTGGGAGAGTGCCAGGGGAATAGATCGGATCAGATTCTCATCCGCAGGCGTCATGCCTTTGGATACAAGGGCCGAGTAACCGCCAAGGAAGTTCACACCGGTATCGCGTGCTGCCTGATCCAGTGTCTTTGCAATCGTTACAAAATCCTCAGGTGTTTTACATGCCTGACCACCGACGAGCGCGATCGGCGTAACCGAGATACGTTTGTTGACGATGGGAATCCCGAACTCAAGCTCGATCGCTTTGCCGGTCGAAACAAGATCCTTTGCGACCCGCGTAATCTTTTCGTAGATCTTTGCGTTAAGTCTGTCAAGGTCTGCGTCGCAGCAGTCAAGCAGACTGATGCCAAGTGTAATCGTCCGGACATCGAGCTTTTCCTGCTCGATCATTTTGTTCGTCTCATTGACCTCGAAAATATTGATCATCCCGGCCTCCTCAGATGCGGTGCATCTTCGTAAAGATGTCCTCGTGCTGGCAGCGGATCTTCACGCCGATCTCTTCGCCGATCCTGTCAAGGTCCTGCACCATCTCACCAAACGGTTTGGGTGATGCAGTTGCGTCGGCGATCATCATCATGTTGAAGTAGCCCTGCACAATGGTCTGGGAGATGTCCTCAACGTTCACTTTGTTCTCCGCAAGGTAGCTGCACACCTTTGCAATAATCCCCACAGTGTCCTTTCCTACAACGGTAATAATGGTCTTTGTCATCCTCGATATTCCTCGCCGGTTCAAATGTCGTATATGCATTCGCGTTCCCGCGTCAAATAGATTGTTGCACGTTGTTCAGTCAGTACTCTTTTTCTCTTCAGCCTGCCAATAACAGATCTATGACACACCCCGTATCAGTACAGACAGCAGAACAACTGACGACAGAGCGGAAATTTTCGGATGCCGCAGATATCTACCGGAGTCTTTTGGAAATTGAGGAGAACAAAACCGACCCGACGCTCTGGTGCGGCCTTGGACGGGTGCTGATGCTGGATCAGCAGTTTTATGATGCTATTGATGCGTTCACCACAGCTGCCGGCCTTGATCCGGAGAATCCGGAAATCATGGCAGCTCTCGGGGATGCTCTTGCAACCGTGCATGAGTACGATGAGGCAAAACTGTGGTTTGAGAAGGCAGCATCCCTCAAGGATAATATCCGCTATCAGCTCAGAGCCGGCGACATGCTTGCATACCTCGGGAAGTACGACGAGGCATTGGTATATTATACGCTCCTTTCTTCAAAATATCCGGACAATGCGGATCTTCTGCACAACAAGGGAAAAGTTCTCCATCATCTCGGAAGAACAACTGATGCAATGAATACGATCATAGAGGAGATCCGGCTCAGAAAGGAGATGGTGGGGAGATCTCCCGATGCCCGTTCCTATGCAAAACTTGCGGCAGCCTATAAACGTATTGCACTGTGGCAGGAGGCAGAAGAGGCGTATGTCGAGGCGGTCCGTCTTGCGCCGGAGAACCCGGAGTATCATATGTTTCTTGGTTCTTCTCTTGTGATGAACGGAAAGGTGGCCGAGGGTGTTGCCGAGTATGAGGCGGCGGCAGAGATTTCCGGAGAGGAT
This sequence comes from Methanocorpusculum petauri, assembly GCF_026891975.1. Lineage (GTDB taxonomy): Archaea > Halobacteriota > Methanomicrobia > Methanomicrobiales > Methanocorpusculaceae > Methanocorpusculum > Methanocorpusculum petauri. The sequence goes on from NZ_JAPTGB010000016.1 coordinate 23,064, forward strand.
TTTTCGCGTCTGTCAGAGATTGCGGAGTCGGCAACGAAGTTTAAGATGTATGAAACGGCGATCCGGATTTATACGCGGGCGCTTGCGGTCCGGAATATCAATGGTGATGCGTGGTCGGGTATTGCGTATGCTCTTCTGATGCTGGATCAGAAGACCGAGGCTCAGGCGTTTTTTGAGATGGCAAAGGCAACGGGATCGATGCGGGAGATTCCGTGGGCCGACAAACTGCATAAAAGCTACAAGACTGAAGCACTGGATTTGGCATTTTCATAGATGTACCGTACCGTAACCGATTCATCCCATCTGAAAAAACTGCTTGCAGTGATAGCTCTGGCGATCTTTATTGATTCTCTGGACGGATCCATTGTGAATATTGCCCTGCCGACGATTGCGGAGGGATTTTCCGTGGATATGTCAACGGCGGCATGGGTTATCATGGCCTATTTTTTGTTTCTGGTAGGTCTTATTCCGCTGTTTGGCAAGATTGCGGATCACGGGCGACTACAGGAGATCTTTTGTGCAGGGTTTGTGGTGTTTACGATCGGGTCTGTTGCCTGCGGTCTTGCACCGGATCTTCTGATGCTGGTGGTATCCCGGGCGGTGCAGGGTGTGGGAGCTTCGATGATCGCGGTTGTGGCGCCGCTTCTGGTGGTGCGACTGATGCCGAAACGCCACTGGGGGATGGGAATGGGAATGGCAGCAACGGCGGGAGCGGTTGCGCTGGTGTTCGGTCCGGTTCTCGGCGGGATTCTGACGGAGTACCTGTCGTGGCACTGGTGTTTCTTTATCAATGTCCCGGTAGGTATTGCAGCGGTTGTTCTCGGCCTGCGGATTATTCCCAAAGCCGAACGCCAGCCGAGAATCAGGTTTGATCTGGCGGGTGCGGTGCTGATCTTTACGGCGATGGCATCGCTGATCTATCTGCTGGAGCGGGGGATTCCTCTCGGATGGATGAACCCGCAGGTGATCTTCTGCGGAGTTGTGTTTGCTGTGTCGGTGGTGACCTTTGTTGTCCGGGAACTTCGCACTCCAGATCCGATTCTGCGGATACGGGTGTTTCGATCCGTGCCGTTTACGTTTGTGGTCTCGTCGTACTTTTTGATTAGTATTGTGTATGCCGGATTTTTGTATATTATTCCGTTTTATATGTCGATTGTGCTGGGGATGTCACCTGCGGTGTCGGGACTGGTTCTTCTGATCAGTTCGGTGATTACGGCGGTGATGGGACTGCCGTCCGGTGCACTTTCGGATAAGATCGGTGCCCGCTGGCTGGTGACGGGAGCGGGGGTTGTGCGGGTGCTGTTCTGTCTGGTGATGGCAGTGATGATGCCTGAGTCCGGTCTTTTCTGGATTATTCTTCTGATGGTTTTGTCGGGTCTGACGTTCGGAATTTCCGGCGGTCCGTCAAGTGCCCGGATTATTGAGCATGCACCGGAGGGGGAAGGGGGAACCGGGTCGGTTGTGATGATGCTTGCGCAGTACAGCGGGATGGTGGTGGGTGTTGCCCTGTATGCACTGGTGTTTAATCTGACGGTTCCGGGAGCTGCGGATATTGCCGTGGGCCTTTTGGAGATGGAGCAGTTCCTGCCGGGCTTTCATATGACCGGCGTGTTTGGGGCGGTCGCATCGGCGGTTGTGGTGATCCTTTCGGTGGTGGTGAAGGATAAGATTGCGGGGATAAACGCAGAAAAATAAACTTACGCACCTGCCGGGATTTGAACCCGGGTCGAAAGCTCCGGAGGCTTCCAGGATATCCGCTACCCTACAAGTGCTTGGAAAAGAATGTGCCTTATTCTATTGCCCCTTTCAGTATAAAAAGAGTGAGGATTATTTTTGCAGCTGGTACTGATACCAGATCCGGCATGCCCCCTCATGGCTCACCATACAGGGACCGACCGGAACACGCGGCGTACAGGCTTTCCCATACAGCTTACAGTCGGATGGATCCGCAAGCCCCCGGAGCACCCGGTCACAGATGCAGCCTGAGTTCTTCGTCACCTTCGCATACACCAGATCAAACTTTTTCTGTGCATCAAACGCCGCAAACTCCGGTCTGAGCGCAAGACCCGAATCCGGGATCACCGGAAAACCGCGCCACTCCACATCAGTCGGCGTAAAGACTTCCTGCATCAGCTTCTGCGCCTTCACATTTCCTTCGCGGGTGACCACCCGCGGGTACGCATTCTCCACCTTCGCCTCACCATTCTCCACCTGTCGGGCAATCATCAGAAGGGACAGCAGAATATCCTCCGGTTCAAACCCTGCCACCACCTGCGGCACGGGAAACGCCTCATACTCATGATAGCCCATCACCGCACATACATGGCCCGGCAGAATAAACCCGTCCAGTGATGCCTCGCCCTGAGCCATCAGCCACTTCATCGCCGGAGGTACCAGCCGGTGCGACACAAGAATACTGAAATTCTCCGGAGGATTCGTCAGAAGCGTGGCCGCAACGGTCGGCACGGTCGTCTCAAACCCGACCGAGATGAACACAACCTCCTTCTCCGGATTCTGGCGGGCAATCTCAACTGCCTTAGCCGCGCCCTGTACAATCCGGACATCACCATTCACATGCTCAAGCGACGTCTTCGTCCCCGGAACACGGAGCAGATCCCCGTAGGTTGCCACAATGCAGCCGCGTTCCGCAAGCTCGCAGGCCGCGTCAATCTCTCCCTGCGGCGTAATACAGACCGGACACCCCGGTCCCATCACAATCTTCAGCTGCGGGGGCAGAACCGATCGGATACCGTACTTCGCAATCGCTGCCTCGTGCGTACCGCACACATGCATAATCCGGATATCCCGATCAACCACCTCGGCAAGCATCTTTGCCATATCAGTTCCGATGGTCATGAATTACTGTTAGTATTGTGCCTGCCAGTACAAATACTCATTGACCTGTTGCGAAGGTATAGGTTGTTTCGGGACGAACGTAAGTGATATGCTTGAACTGGATGAGCTGTTTATGGGCGGAGGGATTCTGCTCATCGGCATCTCTGCATCAGTTATTGTGGGGATTGCCACACACTTCCTGCTGCGGTATCTCCATCACAAGAGTGCCCGGTTCCTTGTCAATGCATTCGGCTATCCGATTGCCGGATTCATTCTGGCAACAACCATCTATATCGCCTTTGATACCTACATGCCGGATCTGCTGAAGATCAACACCAGATATTATGATGCACTGCTGGTGTTTCTCTGCATCTGGACGGTGTACCGCATCGGCATGAGTACCGTTGACCACTTCTATCCAAGCGATCATCACGAACCAAGCAGGGCAGGACCTATCCTTAAATTCACCCTCCGGGTCATCATCTGGGGATTCGGCGTAATGATGATTCTCAACACGCTGAACATCAATATCACCCCGCTTCTGGCAGGTGCCGGCATCGCCGGAATCGCGGTCGCCCTTGCGGCTCAGGATGTTCTCGGAAATATTTTCGGCGGCGTGGTGCTCTATATGGACACGCCGTTCCGGGTCGGCGACTGGGTAAAGGTGAGCGGGCAGTTTGGCGAGGTGCTGCAGATCGGGCCGCGAAGTACGCGGATCAAAACCCTCGACTCACAACTGATGACCATTCCCAACTCAAAAATCGCAGGCGATGCAGTGATCAACTTCTCGGCCCCGCAGGAGTACATGCTGATCCGCCTGAAAATCGGAGTTGCCTACGGTTCGGATGTGGAACTGGTGAAAAAAACGATGAAGGATGCGGTGGACAATGTGTTTGCCAAAACACCGTATCTTTCGCACGACGAACCGGTCGAGACGAACTTTCTGTCATTCGGTGATTCAAGTCTGAACTTTGAGCTGGTGATCTGTGCGGGAAAACCACTGTATTATTATGCGGCAATTGATGCGGTGAACAGTGAGATTGACCGGCTGTTTCGCGAGAGAAATATCTCGATTCCTTTCCCGCAGCGGGAAGTCAGGATTCTCAATATGCCGGACAAAGGTCTCTGATCTTTTTTTCTTTTTTCAAAACTACCGGAATTTTGGTAGTTTACCATAGCTATATGAATGATTGAGGGTAATTATTCATCTGATACATAATGAGAAAAAGTGCAGTCGCAGTTCTTGTGCTGTTTGCAGTGTTTGCCCTTCTTGTGCTCCCCGCAGCAGCAGAGAACTCCCAGACAGACCGGGTGATTCTTACGTCCGGTTACGGAGAGTCGGTGACGACTCCGGATAAGGTTATGATCAGTTTTGCAGTTGAAACAACCGATCCGGATGCAAAGATCGCGCAGCAACAGAATGCCGAACAGATTGCGGCAGTTGTTGCGGCGCTGAAAAATGCAGGTATTACAGAAAATAATCTGAAGACGACCGGATACAATATTTACTCATACACCATCGGTGAGTACAATCCGGGAAAGTGGCCGAACGGTACGGAGGTCTATCAGGTCCGCAATACTATTCAGATGACGTCGTATGATGTGTCAAAGGCCGGTGAGTATATTGACGCCGCGGTTGGCGCAGGAGCAAACAGTGTGAGCAGTTTACAGTTCGGCCTTTCCGATGCAAAACAGGTATCCGAGCGTAACAAGGCTCTTGTTGCCGCGGTTACCGCTGCACGGGCTGATGCCAACGCCGTTGCCTCGGCTCTTGGTGTGAACATCGTTTCAACCGGTACGGTTTCGGTGGATCAGAGCAGATACTCGGTTTCCTACAACTCGGCGGAGACAATGCTGATGAAGGCGGATGCCACTGCAGCCGGAGTTCCCACAACGATTCAGTCCGGCGAGCTGAAGACAACAGCAACCGTTTCGGTTGTGTATACCTACTAACTTTTTTTACACAATCCGTTCCGGATGGGTGTGGATCTTTTTGTGCGGAAGGTCGATGAGGGTGAGGTTCCCGGTTTTGGCAAGTTCTACAGCCAGAGCGGTCGGCGGCTGGTATGCAGCGAGGATGGAGAAGCCGGCGTTGAGGGTTTTTCGTATGGTGTCGGCGGTTGGTTTGCCGGAGATGATGAGGGCGGCGGCGGCAGGCTGCAGACCTGCATGAAGGAGGAGGCCGCATGCTTTGTCGATTGCCGTCGGCTGGCTGAGGTCGCCTGCGGTGAAGAGTGTGTTGTCCGGCAGGGCGGCGGCGGCACAGAAACCTCCGGCAGCAAGAATATTCTGCGGGAACGGTATCGTGAGGGTGTCAGCCCGCATGGTGATGCCGTCTGAGATGACCGGCAGCCGTGCGGGGTCAAGGTAGGATGCAGTGCCGCCGCATCCGGAGATGACGGTACGTTTGGGGAGGAGAACCCTGAAGGGATTTTTGGTGAGGACGCCAATCGTTGTCCCATCAATCATGATCGATTCGATCTCGTCGGCGGCAGTGATTGCTTCGGTTGCGAGATAACCGCGGGCGAACTCTTCGGGAAGGTCGGGAAGCATGAGAACCGAGAGAAGGTTTCTGCCGTTGACAGTCAGGGCGAATGCCTGTTCGTTGAAAAGACCGTTCGAGAAGCTGTTCATGCGTTGTGTCCGCCGCAGGTTTCACTGCCGCGAAGGTGACGGCAGATGATGCAGAACTCTTCGCCGAGTTTGTCTTCGGTGATCGTTCCGCTGTTGATGTCTTCGGCAAGTCTGCCGATGAGTTCTTTGATGTCGTCGTCGAAGACGATGCGGTATCCCCGTTTGCCGGAGAGATACTGGGATACGGCGGATGGAGCAACTGACAGGGCTTTGGCAACTTTGATCTGGGATACGCCGCGATTGACCAGTTCGGCGGCAAGGGCTGCCTGCATGGCAGGGATGATGTCCCAGACAATTTCCTGACAGGGTACTTTTACCATGTTTACTAATTCTCGCTGTGAACGGTATTAAAGATGTGTTTTCAGGCTGTGCCGTCACCGGCAAAATTATATACCGACGAGACCTACCACGAGAGTATCATGCGAAAACTTTCTGCGGATCTTGCGGTGCCGATCAAGGTTGCTTCGGTTGCGGCGGGTTCGGCACTCGGGGGATTTGCCGGAAAGCAGATCGGCGGTCTTGCCGGACGGGCGGTTCCGGTCATCGGCGGGACGATCGGAAAGGCGACCGGCAAGTACATCGGAGTGACGCTCGGCGGACTTGCTGGAGAGGTTGCAGGCGATAAGCTTGCGGAGGTTATTGTGCCTGCTGTGCTGGATGCGGCAGAGCCGGGATACATCCGGGTGGATGTACGGGAAGATCACCGCCCGCCAAAATTTTTCGAACGGATGATGGATCACTGAGAACAAATCAGCTTGCGGTCCGCATCGACAAACTGTTCTTCAATACAACTTTTCTTTTGCAATTCTTCTGCTGCTCCGTATTATCTGTGCTGATATCGTGTCCAATTGTCCGTTTCACAAATTAAATTGTATTTTATTTAATGAAAATAAGATAGTTTATATTGTATCCATCCCGATTACTATCCATGACTATTGTGGAAGACGCAAAACGCGGACTTATCACGGAAGAGATGAAAGTCGTTGCAGCCGCTGAAGGCGTGACCGAGGATTTTGTCCGCCGCGGTATTGCCGGCGGACATATGGTGATTCCGATGAGCCCCTACCGGAAAGTGAAGCTTTGCGGTATCGGTTCGGGCCTGCGTACAAAGGTGAACGCATCAATTGGTACATCGTCTGATATTGTGAATGTGGAGGAGGAGATCGAGAAAGCCCGTCAGGCAGAGCTTGCGGGTGCGGACTCGCTGATGGAGCTTTCGACCGGCGGGGATTTTCTTGATATCCGCCGGCGTGTGATTGAGGCGACGACGCTTTCTGTGGGTTCGGTTCCTCTGTATCAGGCGTTTATTGAGGCGGCCCGCAAGAAAGGCGGTGTGGTCTTTATGGATGAGGATGATCTGTTTACGATCACGGAGGAACAGGCGAAACTCGGTACGAATTTTATGGCGATTCACACGGGTATCAATTATGAGACGGTGAAGCGGCTGAAGCATCAGGGACGTCATGGTGGTCTGGTGTCCCGCGGCGGTGCGTTTATGACGGCCTGGATGCTGCATAATGAGCAGGAAAATCCGCTGTACCGCAGGTTCGATTATCTGGTGGAGATTTTAAAAGAGCATGAGGTTACGCTTTCGTTCGGAAACGGTATGCGGGCGGGTGCCTGTCATGATGCGACAGATCGGGCGGCGATTCAGGAGCTGCTGATTAATGCGGAGCTTGCGGATCAGGCGCATGCGGCAGGTGTTCAGTGTATTATGGAGGGTCCGGGACATATTCCGCTGGATGAGATTGCGGCCAATGTGCAGCTGGAGAAGCGGGTGACGAATAATAAGCCGTTCTATATGCTCGGTCCCCTGGTGACGGATATTGCCCCGGGCTATGATGATCGCGTTGCGGCTATCGGTGCTTCGGTTTCTTCTGCGGCGGGTGCGGACTTTATCTGTTATGTGACGCCGGCAGAGCATCTTGCTCTGCCGACACCGGAAGAGGTGTATGAGGGAGTGATCAGTTCCCGGATTGCTGCCCACGTGGGAGATATGGTGAAGCTTCCGAAGACCCGTGAGGCGGATCTGGAGATGGGCCATGCACGACGCGATCTTGACTGGGAACGCCAGTATGCAGTTTCGCTGAATGCAAAGAAGGCACGGGAGATCCGGAGTGCACGGATGCCGGCAGATACGGATGCGTGTACGATGTGCGGCGATTTTTGTGCGATTAAGATTGTGCAGAAGAACTTCCACTTCTAATCTTTTTTTGCCCGAATTTTTTTCTGCAAATCTGTTCCGGTATGCTTATGTCTCACCCCGCAGTATTCTTTTGCATCTATGAAGCAGTTGATTGCCGCGACAATTTCAACATTCATCAAAGCGTATGCGGGACGGCCCGGGATTGTTACACGGTGGGGTGATCCGATTGTGGGATTCTGCGATGCGAAAAGTTCTGCACTGCGGGAGCTGAAGCATTCCGTTTCTCCGGATCATCTGTTGCCGGAGGATCTTCTCGCGGATGCGAATGTGGTGGTCGCGTACTTTCTGCCGTTTACGCGGGATCTTGCGGAGACGAACCGTTCCGGTACGATCGCGTCGTTTGCGTGGGCGCGGGCGTATGCGGAGACGAATGCCCTGTTTGCGGAGCTGAACGATCAGCTGGCGGAACTGATCCGTTCTCGCGGGGGAACAGCGGCTGTGCCGGGTGCGGCGGCGGGTTTTGCGGGGGAGTCGCTGATGAGCAGATGGTCGCACCGTCATTTTGCGGTGCTGGCAGGTCTCGGGACGTTCGGGGTGAATAATATGCTGATCACAAAGGCCGGCTGCTGCGGGCGGGTGAGTTCGTTTGCGGCACGGATTCCGGTTGAGCCGGACATGCCGCTTTCGGGGGAACTGTGTCTGTACAAACAGAGTGGAGGGTGCGGGAAGTGTTTTGCACGCTGCCCGTCCGGGGCGCTTTCTGCGGAGGGTTTTGATCGACGGCGGTGTTTTGCGGTGTGTATGGAGAATGCGGCGTTGTATCCCGGCTGTGATGTGTGCGGGAAGTGTGTGGTTGGTGTGCCGTGTTCGTTCCGGAGATAAAGATGTTTCTGGGTATGGGCAGAACATGTTGTCTTACGGAGAATATTTTTAGGGTTATAACCCTAAACATATGGTAAGAGTCCGGAATGTTTCCGGGTATAACCCTGTCATGTCAATAATTCCCCGCAATCAGTATATGCAGCAGATTCTGCCGTATCGAGATCAGCCTTTCATCAAGGTGATTACCGGGATACGGCGCTGCGGCAAGTCGGTGATTCTTTCCCTGCTTGAGACGGAGCTTCGCAAAAGCGGCGTTTCCGATTCGCATATTATCCGGATCAATTTTGAGAATCTGGATTATTCTGAGATCACTTCGGCAAAAGAGCTGGACCGGTATGTGAAGGATCGGATGACGGATGCAACGAGATATTATGTTCTGCTGGATGAGATTCAGGAGGTTGCGGGTTGGGAGAAGGCGGTCAACTCATTGTTGGCTGACGGCAGGGCTGATATCTATCTGACGGGTTCAAACTCCCGTCTGTTGTCTTCGGAGCTTGCGACGTACATTGCGGGAAGGTATGTGGAGATTCCGGTACAGACGTTGTCATTTTCGGAGTTTCTGGAGTTTGCCGAGTGCCGGACGGGGGAGCGGCCTGCTGACGTTCATGCGGCGTTTCTCTCCTATCTGCGCGTGGGCGGGTTTCCGGTGATTCATACTGCGGAGTACACGCCCGAGTCGATGGAAAAAATTGTATATGATATTTATTCGTCTGCCATTCTCCGGGATACGGTGCAGCGGTATAATATCCGGAATATTGATCTGCTGGAGCGGGTTGTGGGGTATGTGTTTGAGAATGTGGGAAATATTTTTTCGGCGAAGAATGTGGCGGATTATTTTAAGAGTCAGCACCGGAAGGTGGATCTGAATACGGTCTATAATTATCTGAATGCGCTGGAGAGTGCGTTTATTATCCGGCGGATTCCCCGCTATGATCTCCGGGGGCGGGAGGTTCTTGCAACGATGGAGAAGTATTATGTGGGTGATGTGTCGCTGATTTATGCGCTGATGGGGTATAAGGATCGGATGATTGCGGGGATTTTGGAGAATCTGGTGATGCAGGAACTGAGCCGTCGGGGATACCGGGTGTTTGTGGGGAAACAGGATGGGCGTGAAGTGGATTTTGTGGCGGAACGACAGGACGAGCGAGTGTATGTGCAGGTCTGTTTCCGGATGGAGTCGGAGGAGACGGCAAGGCGTGAGTTTGCGCCGCTTCTGGAGATTCGGGATCATTATCCGAAGTTTGTGGTGAGTATGGATGAGGTGTGGCGGGAGAATGTGGATGGGGTCCGGCATGTCCCTATCGCGGATTTTCTGCTGATGGACGGATATTAATTTCTGTGTCCTTCTTTTTTGTTCTGATGTTCGGATTTGTACACAATGTTGTGATGACCGATTTTCACCTCCGGAAATGAAAATTTTCTAATGTGCGGGATGATATCTTTACTGTCGAAGTCCTAAGATCAAAAGAGGTTTGGGGTATGGTATCAGGACTGCCTACACCATTTCCGCAGATGCCGCAGCAGGTATCCGGGTGCATGCTTTCCCATCCACAGCAGATGCAGGATTGTTTTGCAGATTCTGATCAAAAGCGGCCTGTCCGCATAGGCTGCATCGAACCATTCACTGACTCCTGCATAACCGTCTGCGGTTTTCATCCGGCTCTTCTGCTGAATCTCCAGACATTTCCGGCATTCATCGCGTTCAAGAAAACTGAGATTCTTTCCTGACCCGGGTTCTACCCGTTTTGCCGGCGGGTGTTCGCCGTTTTCCTGCATGAGGTGAAGACGGTAGGACAGCATCTCGCGTTTCCAGCACAGCTGGTTTGCTGAACGGAGAATCAGGTCAACCCCGCAAATATTTCCTTCCAGAGAGTTGGATGTTATGCCGTCTATGAAAATCTGATCGACGAGCGGAGATCGGGAAATCCAAAGACTGGTTCCTCGAAGTTCCTGTGAGTACTCGGGTAGCCATGCATCCATAAAAACGACATCCGCACATTCTGCCCAGATGTCATCACAACAATCACAGGAATGTAATGAACAAAACCGGCTGCCAAACATGTTCCACATCTGTTGGGATCCATCCCACTTTTGCGCTGTTTTTGTTCCACTTACGCCGACAAACTGGAATGTAAACAGTACACGGGGAACGGTGTTGGATTTGCAGCGATAGGAGACACGGGCAACCTTTTCCTGTAATCCTGAGCAGTACGCGGCATATCCGGTGAAGTTGGCACTTGGCAGGTGATTGCAGGTAAGTCCTGCCATCACCACTATCCGTTCCCGCAGTTTCGGGATTCGTTGCTGCGCAAGCCGCAGGCCTTTGAGTACACAGGGCAGAGCAATGACGGCATACCGTTTGTCTTCGGTCATTATTTTTCGGAGCATACCGGAGATTTCAACCGGATAATATACGGATCCGGTTCCCTTTCTCACTTCTTCGGGTGTTGCTGCCGAGCAGAACTGGAATAGCCGCCCGTCACCGGCATGTTCCACACAGATCACTGCATCGACGATCTGTTTGTGAAGCAGTTCTTCGAGGAACCATGTGGCAAGTCCTCCGGAGGCGGAGGCCATGCGATGTTCGGTATCCGTAACAGCTCCGACACCGCAGGAGAGATAGTAGCCGGTTTCCAGTCGGTGGTGTATGCCGGGAATTTTACTGAACAGAATTTTTCCGAGTTCGTTTTCGTCCGGGTTGCCCGTGAGGAAGGGGCAGACTTTTTCACAGAGGCCGCAGTGGGTTGTGCATTCGCGATGTTTTCCGGGATTGTACTCGCCGTATCGGTTCAGCTCCATTACAAGATTCTGCTCAGGACACATGCCGGCACAGACGCCGCAACCGCAGCAGAACCCGGAGGCAACGGTTGTTTCAAGGACTGTCGACACTGGTCACCCCTTCGATACTTTCTGTGTTCATTACTGCCTTCGTAAGGTATTCCAGAGAATGTGTTCGCAAAACGGTAAGTTTTTTTTCGACTGTGTCCCAGTCAATCTCAGAATGTATGGTGGTGATCTCTGATGCGGATGAGACCAGCCTGTTGCGAAGCCCAAGTGAGGTTAAGAGATCAGCTACCCGAGTATTGTTGGATTCCTGTTGGATGGTGTAGAACGGTGTTTTGTTGATGAGAGAGAAAATTGTTCCGTGATAGGAATCGGTGACGACAAACGCGGCGTGGGCAAAATACCACGGGAACTCTTCGGGAGGAATGTAGGTTTCTTTTGGGTAGATCTTGTCTTTTCCATTCCCGACATAGATCACTCTTTTCAGGTTGTATGTCTTTCTCAAACGGTCGGATAATCCCAAAACGCTGTTTTTACCCAGACGGGAATTTTGGAATGGGCCGGCAAGGGAGTACACAAAAATAAAATTACTGAGATTTTCTGAGAATCGGGGTGATTCGAAAAAGTTGTTCCAGTGTTTTTGTGTGAGAAGCAGTGTGGGATCAAGTACTGGGACAACCGGTTTTTTGCTGAGTTGTTCGAGATATGGTGTTGCGGATCCTTCACGTACAGAGATATTGGTGTAGGTCTGGAGATATTTTTGTAGTTCTGATCGGTAGGTTGGTTCCAAAGAAGGACCGCCCATGGAAACAGCATATGCTATACTGCGGATGGATGACGGGACAAATGCGAGGAAGTATGCCGGATCAAGTTGTCCATTCGTTAGCTTGGGATTCCAGATCTGATCACTGCCGGAGATACAACAGGTATAGTCCATTTCAGATGCAGAGAGTTCTTCAAACGTATGGGCGGATGCCGGAGATAGATTCAGGCAGTGATACTGTGAGGACGCAAAGTATTTCTGCCTCCGCCGTATCGTTCCAAAATTCAGCAGATCCATGTAGCAACCGTAGAAAAATTTCAAAAATTTCTGACACACGGTGTCTGTAGGTAATGTTATTCGGTGTCTGTGTTTGTACACCTGTTCCAGATATTTTGGAGCATAATCAATAATTTCCACACGGTGACCTTGTTCTCTTAAGATTGTCTGTAATGCATATGCCTGAAGAAATGCTCCATAATTCTCTGCCCGGTGAAAGGTAATGATTCCAATCTTCTCCGGCATCATTACCACCGCAGTTTTTTCACGCCGCGTACGTCATTCCATCCGCGACGAAGGAGATTAGAGAGGAATGTGCGCAAATTTAAGATACTTCCAGTTAAAACACGTTTGTCAAGTGGAGCACGATACGTCATTAACTGAATCGTGGAGTATATTTTTTCAAAGGTATCTCCCCACGGTGATAGAGAGAGATATTTCCAGTACTCTTTAGCAGCCGGATAATCAATATCCCTCCATGGTTTTTCACAAAAAATATAGTGAACACAACTGGATTTATAGCAATCACCCTGATCTAAACCCGCAGGCAGATTGTATTTTTCTGGAAGAAATAGTATGTCATTTGCAAAAATGATGTTCAGAATATCCTGATCAGGTAACGGGAGATCGGGGTGGTTCATAAGAATTTCCTTGGTACTCTCAACAATCGTATAATCGTCACGTATTTTTCGCAGATTCATGAGGAGAACACCTGAGTTAAAGTAACCCTCTGTTGGAATTCCAACTTTCTTACAATAGCGTAACCGGGAATTTTTCCAGTATTCGGGTCCATGATCTCTACAGCAGGCAACAGCAAACTCTTCTCCCACCAATCTTCGTTTCCATATTTCGGCAAGATCAGTATTCACAACAATATCTCCATCAAGATAAATGATCCAATCAAGATCCACTAAGAGATCTGGGGAAAATATTCGGAAAAATGCAGATGGCGGCCATCCGGGAGAAAAATATCCAAGGCCGCCCCGGGTATGGAGTACGTAATTCGGTAAAACGATGTGATGATAGAAGATTTTCACACCGAATTGCTCTTCCAGCTGCCGATACTTCTCCTGATTATCCCGGTACCCGGGAGAGTCCTTATGCAGATTTTCATCGTACAACAGATGTACCGTTACCGGCAGGGAACAGTTCATCACAAGAGAGGTTATCGTAACGCCGATGTGCTGATTGTACGGATCGGCCAAATCCCACATGCCAAACATCACATGCAATCGTTCTTCTCTCATGCCTTCTCCTCATCCCATTTGTGACGCCAAACGATCGTATTGAAAATCTCATGAACCCGCATCCAGAGCGGTGTGGGAAGATAGGACAAAACCCGCAGTAATCTCTTATGCCGCTTCCACCCAACCGTTACGCGGGAAAGCTGATCCCGTGCCTCCGTGTGATTGCCGCGATCCAGATTATTCAAAACCGTTGAGAGAATCCATCGCTCATGATAACTCACGATCTCGGATGTTTGATCAGCCGCCGACAACTCCGTATCTGCGGGAACCTGCACCACAAATCCTCTGCTGTATTTGCAGAGTGATGAAGGAAGCTCCGCCAGATAGGTTCCAAGCAGCTGCGGTTCATATGCGACCTCATGAAGTAACGCCATTCGCGTAATCAGATCCGTGTCCTCTCCTATCACATACTCCGTCTTGAACAGTCCGATATCCAGAACCGCCTCACGCTCACACACCACACAAAACGTCTGGATGGCAAAACCGTCATACTCCATGCTTGACCGGAAAATATCGATGTAACCGCGGGGAACCGACATAATTCTGTTCATCACATGCCCGTCCTGAAACTTCCAGCGGTGTCCCCCGATGAACATCTTTGCCGCCGGAAAATCTCTGACAAGCTTCGCCATCACCGCCAGATACTCCGGCACCCAGAGATCATCCGCATCCAGAAACGCCACATACCTCCCGCGGGCCGCAAGGATACCATCGTTTCTCGCATTCGCCGCGCCCTTCCCCGACTGCACCACAAACCGGAACCTCTCCGGCTCTGCCGCCGCAAACTCCCGGCAGATCCCATCCGTATTGTCCGAAGACACCCCGCCGATCATCACCACCTCATACGACAAACACGTCTGCGCAAGCACTGACGCAATCGTATCCCGGATATACGGTTCCTTATTGTACACCGGCATAATTACCGAAAACAGGGGTGCTGTCTCCGTACTCAACCGCTCAACCTCAACTGACTTTGCAGAACTCATACCTTGATTCCAGACAAAAACGCGAAAGCTCACGCTCCCCGCGAAAGAAAATTTCATATATCGCCACAGCGAAAAAAACAGAGCCGGACCTCACAGACAGTTTGGCCACGCTATGGGGCCGGCATCATCCGTTTTTTCCCGGAAAGTATCCAACAGATCGAAAACTCTTCCGACTATCCCTCCCTGCCACGTACCCTGCATCGCAAACACACGACATACATTGTATCATCAACCGGAGTACACAACCTGCCGGTACTTCAGGTATGCATCCTGTATCAAAAATAACTGGCGGCGTAATGTACCTCAAACTGTTCCATACATCCGCCATCTGTTCCAAAATGGAACAAATTTGACAAGAATTAATATATTCCACAAAATAGTATGATTATCCGGAATGAGAAAAGGGAGTTTGTCTGCCGCAAAAAACAAACGGATCAAAGTCTATGCACGCCTGACGCCGGAGGCCTATGCACTCTTCGAAGAGATTGCTCTCTCCCGCGGCGACACCTCCGTAGCCAGCATCGTCACCGAAGCCTGCGAAGAATTTTCCCGCGAATATCAGACCCAAGCACTCCGGCGTGCCATCCATGACTCCCCCGAATACAAAAAACTCGAACAAAGGGTCAAACGCATGCTCGGATACGAATAACCCGCACGCTGCCGGAACATCTCTATTCGGCAGTACATCTTTCTTCATCAGCTACCCACATATCGCAGGCTGAAATATTACGGGCACTGACAAACGACCGCAGCCAATACCCGAAAAAAGGTACAACATCTCTCTGTCCAAACCACGTATTCCCCTGTCACATCCATTATAGTATACGGACAATGCCGGAGTACCGAAGCATCAGAGAGGACACACGTACCCCCCGCTGCCAACAAAAATGCTGCACAAAAAAGAAAACAATTATGGTGACCCGGAATCCGACTCCGGATCATTATGGTGGAGAGCCTGATACCGCTTCATCTCGCGGTCACGCAGCTCAACCCTCCGCACCTTACCCGAGATCGTCTTCGGCAGATCCTCCACGAACTCAACCGCACGCGGATACTTATACGGTGCAGTCGTCTTCTTCACATGATTCTGAAGTTCCTTCACCAGCTCATCCGACGGCTTCCAGCCGTCCTTCAGGATCACAAACGCCTTCACGATCACCCCGCGAATCGGATCCGGACTGCCCACAACCGCAGACTCCTTCACTGCCGGATGCTCAATCAGTGCAGACTCCACCTCGCTTGGACCAATCCGGTATCCCGAACTCTTAATGATATCATCATCGCGGCCCATGAACCAGAAGTAACCCTCCTCATCCTTCACCGCCTTATCACCCGTATAATACCAGCCGTTCACAAACACCGAAGACGTCGCCTCGGGATTATCCAGATACTCCTTAAAGAGACCCACCGGACTGGGATCCTGCGTCTTGATCGCAATCTTCCCCTCCTCACCGGCCGGCACCTCATTGCCCTCCTCATCATGCAGCTGCACGCACCATCCCGGCGCAGGCTTCCCGATCGACCCCGGCTTATTCGGAATACACGGGAACGTCCCGATAACCATCACCGTCTCCGTCTGACCATACGCCTCATAGATCGTCTTGCCGGTCGCCTCCTCCCAGACACGGGTAACCTCAGGATTCAGCGCCTCTCCTGCCGACACACAGTGCCGCAGCTCGGAGAAATCAAACGCCGCAAGATCCGCCAGGATCAGCATCCGGTAAATCGTCGGCGGCGCACAAAACGTCGTAATCTCATACTTCTGAATCAGCGGCAGAAGCTCGGTTGCATTAAACTTCCCGCGGTAATCATACACAAACACACAAGCACCCTGTACCCATGGCCCGTAAAACTTACCCCAGGATGATTTGCCCCATCCCGTATCCGCAACCGTAAAGTGCAGATCAGTCTCCGTCAGATCATACCAGAACCGGCCCGTCACAATATGCCCCAGCGGATAGGCATGCGTATGCAGAACCATCTTCGGTTCGCCGGTCGTTCCCGACGAAAAGAAAATCAGCATCGGATCGGTTGCCTTCGTACGGATACTTCGTGCCAGCGGAATCAGCTTCGTGGACGCAGGTGCCGGGTGGACAAGCTCCGTCTGATAATTAATCCATCCGGGCAGCCCGCCGTCCGTCAGAAACTTCACCTGAAGTGTCGGACACTCGGACAGGATCTCCTCAATTTTCCAGGAGTTTTCCATATCCGTCACAATCATCTTGAACTTGCCCTGATTAATACGGTACTTCAGGTCGTGCGGAGTAAGAATACAGGGAGACGGACAAAACACAGCACCGATCTTAATTGCTGCAATCGCAAAGGTCCACCATTCCGGAACCCGCGGCAGCAGAATCATCACACGGTCGCCCTTGCCGATGTTCTGCTTAAACATCATATTTGCAATCTGATTGGACAGATTCATCATATGGCGGAAAGTAAAGTACTTCTCCTCTCCTTTCTGATTTGTCCAGATCATAGCGAGCTTGTTTCTGTCTTTCTTCGCCCATGCATCGACTACGTCGAACCCGAAGTTGTAATACTCCGGCACGGCAATAGAAAACGTGGAATAGGTTTCCTCGTAATCTGTCATATTGTGTGCTGCCGTTTCGGTCATGCGGTAGTACCATTGATCGTCAGGGGGGATAAACTCTCGTGAAACTCTGACTTTGTTCCAAAACCTGGGCTAAGACGCTTACTGGATGAGTAAGAATTTTTCCGAACAAAAAATGATTTCCGGTTTCGGGATGTTTGGTACGTAGATTTCTTTGGAATAACCAACGGGAAAACATTTATGCAGAATCGATACCGATACAAACATCATGGGAAAAACGATCCGCAGGCTCTGGATAGCAGTTGCCACCTGCTGTTTTCTTGCGGTATTTGCCGCCGACGTTCTCCTCAGCTCGCTCTTTGAAACCTACGGTATGCCGATAGTTGATGCCGCCATCCTCAAAATGCATACCTACGAAGGATCGCCCCTGCAAACCATTCCCGCAGAACACGTCAACACCTTCCGCGGCTGGCTGCACTTCCTCTTCCCCGTCACCACCGCAGTTGCCCTTGCTGTCCTCTGCTGGAAACTCGGAAAACTCTACCGGAAAAAAGATCCTGACACCGATCCGGATAAACCTGTATCATAAGATCCTCTTCGCGCTCCCTTACCATTGGTAACTGTCGTTTTGATCTGAATTTTTGGAATTCGCGTGTAAACATCTTCATTTGCAAAACTACCAAATATCCGCAAACACACCTGAAACAAATATTTATATAGAACCGCAATACAAATAATTAGTTGTATAAGTATCAGGTAATTACCATGGAGAAAAAAACGAAAACCCCGGCAGAAGAAAAACCGGCGGCAGAGGAAACTCCGGTGACTACCGTTGAAGAGACTCCGGTTGATCCGGTTACCGAACTCACCAGAAAATATGATGAGCTCAACGACCGGTATCTCCGTCTCGTCGCAGAGTTTGAAAATTACAAAAAACGCACCCAGCGTGATGCAGAAAACACCGTTCGCTACGCGAACGAAAAGTTTGCCCGCGACATGCTTGACGTTTTAGACAACTTCGAACGTGCACTCAAAGGCAGTGACGACGATCTCCGGTCAGGACTGGAACAGATACACAAACTGTATACCTCCGTCCTTTCCCGCAACGGTGTAGAACCCATGAATGCCGAAGGATCCCAGTTTGACCCGAACCGGCACGAAGCAGTTGCCCACATCCCGTCCGACTCGCCCGAAGGCACCGTCATCGACGAAGCAATACGCGGCTACACCATGCATGACAAAGTGCTCCGTCATGCAAAAGTTGCCGTATCACGTGGAAACGAATGAATACTTCACAAAGGTGAATCAATTGGCAGATAAAATCAGTAACAAAGTAATTGGAATCGACCTTGGAACAACCAACTCCTGTCTTGCCGTCATGGAAGGCGGAAGCCCGATCGTCATTGCAAACGCGGAAGGATTCCGGACTACGCCGTCCGTCGTCGGCTTCTCCAAAGACGGCGAGCGTCTCGTCGGCAACGTTGCAAAACGTCAGGCAATCACCAACCCGGGACGAACCATCAGTTCGATTAAACGGCACATGGGTACCGACTATCACGTTGACATTGACGGCAAGAAGTACTCCCCGCAGGAAATCTCCGCAATGATTCTGCAGAAGCTCAAGATGGATGCGGAAGCATATCTCGGAGAAAAAGTCCAGAAAGCAGTCATCACCGTCCCGGCATACTTCAATGATGCACAGCGTCAGGCAACCAAAGACGCAGGAAAGATCGCAGGCCTTGAGGTTCTTCGTATCATCAACGAACCAACCGCATCCGCTCTTGCCTACGGACTGGAGAAAGAGAACGAAGTAACCGTTCTCGTCTATGACCTTGGCGGAGGAACATTCGATGTCTCCATCCTGACCCTTGACGACGGTCTCTTCGAAGTCAAGGCAACCGCCGGAAACAACCGTCTCGGCGGTGACGACTTTGACCAGAGAGTTATCGACTACCTCGCCGACGAGTTCAAGAAGAAGGAAGGCGTTGACCTCAGAAAGGACCCGGTCGCCATGCAGCGGTTAAAGGACGCAGCCGAAAAGGCAAAGATCGAACTTTCGTCCTTACAGAAGGCAAACATCAACCTGCCGTACATCACCGCAGACGCTTCCGGTCCGAAACACCTTGACATTGATCTGACCCGGGCAAAGTTCGAGCAGCTCATCGACGACCTCGTCCAGAAGACGGTCGAGCCGGTCAAACAGGCATTAAGCGATGCAGGCCTCTCCGCATCCGATATTGACCATGTGCTTCTTGTCGGCGGTTCCACCCGTGTACCGGTCGTTGTTGACACCGTCAGAAAACTCCTCGGCAAAGAACCGGACAAGAACATCAATCCGGACGAGTGTGTTGCGCTCGGTGCAGCCGTGCAGGGTGCTGTTCTGACCGGCGAGACCAAAGACGTCGTGCTTCTCGACGTGACCCCGCTGACCCTCGGCATTGAAACGCTCGGCGGTATTGCAACCAAACTCATCGAGAGAAACACCACCATTCCGACTCGAAAGAGCCAGATCTTCAGTACGGCAGCTGATAACCAGACCTCCGTTGAGATCCATGTCGTGCAGGGAGAGCGTCAGTTCGCCCGCGACAACTTCAGTCTCGGCAAGTTCCAGCTGACCGGTATCCCGCCGGCACCACGCGGAATGCCGCAGATTGAGGTGACGTTTGATATCGATGCAAACGGTATCGTTCACGTCTCTGCAAAGGATCTCGGAACCGGTCATGAGCAGTCGATGACCATCACCGGCAGAAAGGATCTCAACAGTGATGAGATCGACAAGATGGTCAACGATGCAAAGCAGTATGAGGAAGAGGACAAGAAGCGCCGCGAAGAGATTGAGCTGCGCAACAACGCAGACAACGCTGTCTATGCCGCAGAAAAACTCGTGAATGACAAAGAGACCGCCGACAAGATCGAGGCTGAGGATAAGGAAAATATCGAGAAGGCCGCAGGCGAACTCAAAGAGGTGCTGGCAAAAGAAGACGCGGCAACCGAGGACATCAAAGCAAAGATGGATGCTCTGCAGGAGGTTGTGTTTGCGGTGACCTCGAAGATGTATCAGAAAGTTCAGCAGGAACAGCAGGCCGCGGCGGGCGCAGCAGGCGCAAACGCGGGCTGTGACGGAACCTGCGGCGGCGACTGTGATGCAGGTGCCAAGCAGGATGACAACGTGGTTGACGCGGACTACGAAGTGAAGAAGGACTAAACCCCTTCTTTTCAGGTGAATGACAATGGGTTCGGAATCGTACTATGATGTCTTGGGTGTTCCCCGCAATGCGACGGAGACGGACATCAAAAAGGCATACCGGAACCTCGCCAAGAAGTATCACCCTGACGTCTGTAAGGAAGCAGGCGCCGAGGAGAAGTTCAAGTCGATCAATGAGGCGTATGCGGTGCTGTCGGATGAGTCAAAGCGCCGCCAGTACGATCAGCTGGGACATGAGAACTTTACGAATGCGTCGAAGGGAAGCTACGGCGGAGGCCCGGGCGGTGCAGGGTTTAATGCCGATTTCTCCGGGTTCGGAGATATCTTTGATTCGTTCTTCGGCGGTGGCGGACGGCGTTCCGGCCCCCGTCAGGGTGATGATCTTCTGATGCGTATTCAGATCAGTCTTGAGGATGCGGTCTTTGGTGCGCAGAAGGAGATCGAGGTGATGCACACCGAGCAGTGTCCGGACTGTGACGGAACGGGCAGTTCGACGAAGAAGACCACGACATGCCCGAAGTGCGGCGGAACCGGTCAGATCAAGCAGGTCAGAAATTCGATCTTCGGCCAGATGGTGACGGCTGCCCCGTGTCCGAACTGCGGAGGCCGCGGAAAGATTCCGGAGTCAGTGTGCCGGAAATGTAACGGTACCGGCAGAACGAAGGTTCGGCGAAAAGTCACGGTGCACGTCCCTCCGGGTATTGAATCCGGGATGCGTCTGCGGATGGAGGGCTATGGCGAGGCCGGAGATTACGGGGCGTCGAACGGAGATCTCTATATTGAAGTCCGCGTGATGCCAAACTCGCGGTTCGATCGCGAGGATGATAATCTGGTGACGCAGTATGAGATTACACCTGCCCAGGCGGCTCTTGGCTGCGAGGTTCTGATCGAGACGCTGGATAAGAAGAAGGTGTCGCTGAAGGTTCCGGCAGGAATTTCCTACGGAACGCGTCTGCGGATTCCGGGTGAGGGTGTCAGGAGACGCGGTAATTTCGGAAGTCTTCTGGTGCGGATTGTAATTGCAACGCCGAAGAAGCTCTCCGCAACCGAGCGGGAGCTGTATGAGCAGCTTCTTGCAGCGGAAGGGAATGCATCGAAGACGAAGGACGCAAAAGAGCCGAAGAGTTCTCCCGGGTCGGATGCACCGAAGGATGAGAAGAAAAAGAAGCGCGGCTTCTTTAAATAATACTTTTTTTAGAATTTTCAATCTGTAGCGGTAGTTTTCGGAGGTTGTATTGCCTGCTGCCGTCGGGTCCGTATACATCTGCGGGAGAGATGATTGACGTACAGTCCGGAGATCAGGATTTGGTATAGTAGGGAGATTGTTCCCTGCCATCGCAGATCTCTTTTCCCACCACGATGTTGGATATGTTCCCCTCTCTTGTACAACTGTGTTTTGCCGGCGGTCCGGGAAGAAAGGTGCAGAGCTGTGTCCGTCAGAAAATATATAGCCTCCCGAATGAAAGAAAAGAGATATTCAAACGAAGTGTGTGACTCCGATGAAATACCAGAAACTAATCCTCTGCATCCTTGCAGTACTCCTCCTTGCCGGATTCTGCTGCATGCCGGCAGCAGCCTGGCATTCAAACACCGACATAAAAGTATCTCCGTCCGGCATACTCATGCCGGGAGATACGGTGACAGCTGAACTTGAAATCACTATTTTGCGGGAGTTTCCTACAGATCACCAGTTGTACCTGACCACGGATCTCTCTGATGCAAAGTGGACCTGTGAAATTACTCACGTAGAGGGAACGCCTCTTACCACGCTTCAGCGTACCGGGAAATACTACTCCATAAACGGATTCATTCTCTCCTACTCCCACGAAATTATTGCAACTATCACCCTGACCGGAACCGTCCCTCCAAACACCGTTGGTGATGAACTCAGTCTCCTCAGCGCCGAGGAAAATACCGGAAAAGTTGTCATCTCCACCGCGGAAAAGAAAGTCGTAATCGGATCATCAGCCGCTACGGCAACACCAACCAGAACACCAACGCAGACCCAGACCGCAACGGCAACTCCGACTGCCACGGCCACCGCAGTTCCGACCACAACCCCCACGCCGAAACCGACACCAACCGTTGCAACCCTTATCGTCTCTTCCAATCCGTCCGGGGCCAATATCTTTATCGACAACAACTACAAAGGCTTCACCCCCACCACCCAGACCGAAATTGCGCCGGGGACTCATGTAGTTCTTCTGAAAAAAGAGGGATACCTTGACGACGAACAGACGATCAAATTCGAGGCCGGCACGACATACGAGATCAGCTTCGTCCTCTCCAAAGAAGCAAAGGCTTCCGAAGTCTTTGTGGATCTTATCAAACAGTATCCGACTATAGCACTCATCGGCGTTATCATCATCGGATTCGGCGTTCTTGCACTGCTTATCCGGCGGAAACGCTGATCTTTTTAGTATTATTTTTCGGATACACGCCGGGGACAGATCGCGTATCCACCAAAAAAAAGTGATCCGTATCAGCCTATCCGGCTGATACCATCAATCGACGTCCGCTTGCCGGTCTGCATATAATAGACCTTCTCACCCATCCGGCAGGCATGATCCGCACACCGTTCCAGATACCGGTTGATCATATGATAGGCACTGCACTGCGGAACAACCGAAACATACTGCCCCATTGCCGTAACACAGTCATCATAGATGACCGTATACATTTCGTCAACGGATTTCTCCATAGTGGAAAGCGACCCGAGTGGTTCAATCTCGCCTGTTGCAAAACAGTTGTACACAATCTCCAGCATCGAATTGGTTACGTCGCCCATTTCCGTAATCTCTTTTGCAATCGGTGTAACATGTTCACGATCCGTAAACTGTGCAATAAGTTCGCCGATGTCTTTTCCGTAGCGGCCGACACGCTCGGACGAGGTAATCATATCCAGACTGCAGGCAATAATACGGAGATCGGTTGCCATCGGCTGATTCAGTGCAATCAGCAGTACGCCCCGTTCGTTCAGCAGATCATACTGACTTGCAATATACTCTTTCTGCCGGACAACATCGGCGGCAATCTCGCGATCAATCGTTTCAAAGGCCATCAGGGAATTTTTCAGCATGCCTAAGGCGAAACGGCCATACCAGTTTACCTGATCTTTGTAGGAACCCAGTTCCAGATGAAAATACTCGTTCATTTAACCAAACCTTCCGGTTACATAGCGTTCGGTCAGCTCTTCTGCGGGGTTGGAGAATATCTTTTTCGTCTCGTCCACCTCTACCAGTTTGCCGAGATACATAAAGCCGGTCGTGTCGCTGACACGGGCGGCCTGCTGCATGTTGTGGGTGACGATGATCACGGTGTACTTCTCCTTCAGATCCGTAATCAGTGTTTCAATCTTTGAGGTTGCAATCGGATCCAGTGCTGAACAGGGTTCGTCCATGAGAATGATTTCAGGGCTTACCGCAAGTGTTCGTGCGATGCAGAGACGCTGCTGTTGTCCTCCGGAAAGTCCGAGAGCCGAGTCGTGCAGCCGGTCTTTGACCTCGTCCCAAAGGGCTGCCCCTTTCAGACTGTTCTCCACAATTGCGTCAAGTTTGCCGGAGTCACGTTCGCCATGGGCACGGGGGCCGTAGGCAATGTTGTCGTAGATAGATTTCGGGAACGGGTTTGGCCGCTGAAAGACCATGCCGATCTGTTTCCGCAGTTCGACCGGGTCGGCGTCCAGAATATTTGCGTCCCGGAAGAGAATTTCTCCGGTGATTTTGCAGGAAGGGATAAGATCGTTCATCCGGTTCAAGCAGCGGAGAAGTGTAGACTTTCCGCAACCGGACGGGCCGATAAGGGCAGTGACCTTCTTTTCTTCAAACGGGAAGTCCACGTCAAAGAGTGCCTGTTTTGAACCGTATGAAAGGTTCAGATGTTGTGTCTGAATAACGCTTGTCATAATTTATCTCAGAAGTTTTTGTTGGAAGTGTCTGCGCAGGAGAATTGCCGCAAGATAGATTACCATTACCAGGACAATCAGCACAACGGCAGTTCCGTACTGCTGGGCAGTCGCGCCCGGTACACTGGTCGAAAGAACATACAGGTGGAACGGCAGTGCCATAACAGGGTCAGAGACGTCCATGGTGACGAACCGTTTCGTAAATACCACTGCCGTGAACATGATTGGTGCGGTTTCCCCTGCGGCTCTGCCGATGGAGAGAATTGCACCGGTGAGAACACCGGGGGCAGCAGACGGCAGGACGACTTTGCGGATCGTCTGCCATTTGGTTGCGCCAAGACCAAGGGATGCTTCACGGAGTGCATTCGGTACGGATTTTAGTGCTTCTTCGGTGGTTCTGACAATGGTCGGCAGAATCATTAAGGCAAGACAGATCTGACCGGCGAGCATACAGATACCCCAGTTGAGATAGATCACGAAGAAGGCAAATCCGAACAGGCCGAACACGATGGAAGGGGTTCCGTTTAAGAGATCGTTTCCGGTCCGCAGGGCACGGGTCAGGAGGTTTTCCCGTGAGTACTCGATTAAGTAAATCGCCGCACCGATTCCTATCGGGAGTGCGACAAGTATTGCACCGCCCACCAGCTGCAGGGTTCCGATAATTGCCGGATAAATTCCTCCGGCACGGCCAAGGTCGCTCGGGCTTTGGGTGAGGAACTCCCACGTGATTGCAGGCAGACCGTTTGAGAAGATATCCAGCAGGATGATGGCAAGGATCAGAATGACGGCGGCGGTGCAGGCATAGATGACACCAAACGAACTCAGTTCGGCAATCCGGTGGGATATTTTTGCCCGGCCGAAGTACCAGACGGCAATGAGTGCTGCTATGATCACTGCCGAGAGGATGCCGAGAGCTGCTGCAAGGAAGCAGAAGAATGCCACACCGATTACCGCAAGGGCGAAAAGTTTGAGCCTTTTTCTGCTTTCGGCGGAGAGACGCGGTTCAGTCCGCCTCCCGGTCTGTGTCCGTTTGATAATCCAGGCGGATGCAAGGTTTACGATGAGGGCAATTATCAGCAGAATGACGGCGACGCCGAAGAGGGCGTAGTAGTGCATGGTGCCGGTTGCAACCTCGGCCATTTCGATACCAAGGGTTGCGGTCAGGGTTCTGACCGGCGAAAGAACGTTCCAGATGGGTTCAGGGATGATTGCGGCGTTTCCGGCAACCATCATGACCGCCATGGTTTCACCGATTGCCCGGCCCATACCAAGTACGATCGCTGCGGAAATTCCGGATGCGGCGGCGGGCAGGAGAACACGGGAGATGGTGTGCCAGTAGGTTGCGCCCAGACCGAGGGATGCTTCTTTGTAGTCTTTGGGAACAGCAAACAGTGCATCTTCGGAGACGGAGACTATTGTCGGCAGTGCCATGATTCCCAGGATGACCGAGGCGGCAAGCCAGGAGAAACCGCTGGGAATGTCAAGAGTTGTCCGCAGAAAGTTGCAGAGAACCACCATGCCGAAGAAACCATACACGACTGACGGAATTCCGGCAAGGAGTTCGATGATTGGTTTTACTGCGTCGCGGATCTTTGGCGGGGCAAGGTAGGAGAGGTACACGGCAGTGGCGAGACCTAAGGGAATAGCGAAGATCAGTGCCCCCAGGGTGACAAGCAGTGTGTCAATAATTAATGCGGCAACGCCGTAGGAGGGGAGGGAGCCGGTCGGGTTCCAGTTCGTGTTGAATAAGAATTCAAAAATTCCCACTTCGGTAAAGGCGGGAAGAGCAGTATAGATCAGATAACCGAGGATGAATACAACGGCAGCAGCCGATATCAAAGCGGTAAGCAGCCAGATGGATCTGATAATTTTTTCCCGCATAACCCGATTGCGGGCTACGATATTTGTGTGTTCTGTCATTGTTCCCTCGAAAAAAAAGATGGTTGATTGTTTATGCGACCGGGACGAATCCGTTGTCGCTTAAGATTTTCTGGCCTTCGGCGGAGAGGATGAAGTCAAGGTAACTCTTTGCAAGACCGGTTGGTTCACCGTCGGTGATCATGAGGAGCGGACGGTTGATGGTGTAGGTGCCGTCAATTACGGTGGCGACCGAGGGCTTGACGCCGTCGATGGTGAATGCTTTGACGGTGTTGTCCACGTACTCAAGGGAGACGTAGCCGATTGCGCCGGGAGTCTGGGCGACGCTCTGCTGAACGGCTCCGTTGGAGTTGAGTTCCTGCATGGTCTTTGCGGCGTCTTCTTTGTTTAAGACGAACTCGGTGAAGAATTCCCGGGTTCCGGAGGCACTGTCACGTCCGACGAGGACGATTGTTGTGTCTGATCCGCCGACTTCTTTCCAGTTGGTGATCTTGCCCTGATAGATGTCTTTGACCTGGGCAAGGGTGAGGGCGGAGACGCTGTTGGACGGGTGGGCGATGATGGCGATTCCGTCACGTCCGATGATATATTCTTTGAAGTTGTGGCCTTCCTTTTCGGAGGATTTCAGGTCACGGGACAGCATGCCGATGTCAGCAGTTCCGGAGGAGACGGTGGTTACCCCGACGCCGGAGCCGCCGCCGCTGATCTGGATGTCAGCGTTTGCATGGTTTTTCATGTATACTTCGGCTACTGCCTGGGCAACGGGAAGGACGGTGGTGGATCCCGCAAGGGAGATTGTGCCGGAGACGTCGCCTGTAGATGTGCTGCTGCCGCTGACCGGAACAAAGCCGTTGTCGCTTAAGATTTTCTGGCCTTCGGCAGAGAGGATGAAGTCAAGGTAACTCTTTGCAAGACCGGTTGGTTCCCCGTCGGTGATCATGAGGAGCGGACGGTTGATGGTGTAGGTGCCGTCAATGACGGTGGCGACTGAGGGCTTGACGCCGTCGATGGGGAATGCTTTGACGGTGTTGTCCACGTACTCAAGGGAGACGTAACCGATTGCACCGGGAGTCTGGGCGACGCTCTGCTGAACGGCTCCGTTGGAGTTGAGTTCCTGCATGGTCTTTGCGGCGTCTTCTTTGTTTAAGACGAACTCGGTGAAGAATTCCCGGGTTCCGGAGGCACTGTCACGTCCGACGAGGACGATTGTTGTGTCTGATCCGCCGACTTCTTTCCAGTTGGTGATCTTGCCCTGATAGATGTCTTTGACCTGGGCAAGGGTGAGGGCGGAGACGCTGTTGGACGGGTGGGCGATGATGGCGATTCCGTCACGTCCGATGATATATTCTTTGAAGTTGTGGCCTTCCTTTTCGGAGGATTTCAGGTCACGGGACAGCATGCCGATGTCAGCAGTTCCGGAGGAGATAGTGGTTACTCCGACGCCGGAGCCGCCGCCGCTGATCTGGATGTCAGCGTTTGCATGATTTTTCATGTATACTTCGGCTACTGCCTGGGCAACAGGAAGTACAGTCGTGGAGCCGGCAACCGAGATGGTTCCGGTAGTCCCGGACGGGGTGTCAGTGTTGACACATCCAGCCGAGAGGACGGCAAGAGCGAGGACGGCGACTGCAAAGATTGCAGCGAGACCTGCTTTGTTGAAGCGTTTTGAGCTACGCATACTAATTACACCCGGAAGATTGACGTTGTTGTTTGTCAGCTTCCGCTCATTTGGTTGTGGATTATCAGGTATAGTGGTGATCGACATAGTCTCTGGTTATCTCTATCTTCACAATTTTCACGCAGAGTTTCTATACATCTATTGAGTATATAGAGAATATGTGGGTGTCAATAAATATTGGCTGTGACATATAGTATGAAAGATCTATGGAAATTCGGAAAGTGCAGGTTACCGGGGGGTCATCGTATGTGATTTCTCTGCCGAAAGGCTGGATACGCCAGCAGAAGATTGAGAAGAATGATCCGGTCGGGGTGATTACGCAGGCGGACGGGACACTTCTGCTGACGCCGAATCTGACGTATGACAGTACGATCCGGATTAAGGAGTTTTCTCTGAAGGAGTATCCGGTTCCGGATATGCTGCTCAGATCCCTGATTGGTGCATATATTTCCGGGTTTACGACGATTCGTGTTACGTCTGCGGGGAGGATTCCGCCGAAGGTGCGGCAGGTGGTACGCAAGTTTACGCAGATGACGATCGGTCAGGAGGTTGCGGAGGAGAGTGATAATAGTATTATTCTGAAGGATATTCTGAATCCGTCCGAGATGCCGTTTGAGAATACGATTCGCCGGATGTATGTGATTGTGAAGGCGATGCATGAGGATGCATTGTATGCACTTGAGCAGGGACGCCGCGAGCTTGCGGAGGATGTGGCTGCACGTGATACGGATGTGGATCGCCTGCACTGGCTGATACACCGGCAGTTTTCTCTGATTGTGACAAATCCTGCGCTGTCACGAAGGATGGAGATTGCACCGGCAAAGGCGGCGACGTATTATCAGATTTCCCGGATTATTGAGCGGGTGGGGGATCATGCGGTGGCGATTTCGGAGGCGGCGCTGGTGCTGATTGATATGCGGGTGGATCATACGGTTGTTGCGAAGGTGACGAAGGCGGGGGAGGCATCGCTGGATATTTTCAACCGGAGTATTAAGGCGATTTATGCGAACAGCATTCCGGAGGCGAATGCGATTATTGCAGCGGCGGATGATCTGCTGCCGGAGTATCATACGCTGTCGGCGACGACACAGAAGATGAAGGTGAAGGAGGCTGTTGCGATGACGACGATTGCAAACAGTATGCACAGGATTAGTGAGTACAGTTCGGATATTGCGGAGATTCTGATTAATCAGATGGTCGGGGCGGATTCTTCCTGAGGTTTTTCTTTTTTTGGTGTCATTGGAAAAAGTGACAGTATTCCTTTATAGGAAATTACATGAATAATTATGGATGAAGAAACAATTTTCAGACGATGCGGCAGCGTCATGTCCGGCAAATCAGGGCCGGTCATCCTTCTGCCCGACAAAGTGGACACTTGTTTTTCTCCTGTTGTCTTCGACGCTGATTTTGATGGGAGGTGCGGCGGTTGCTCCGGCACTTCCTTCGATCAGTGCGGCGTTTCCGGATGCATCCGAAACGATGGTGTCTTTGATTATTACCCTGCCGTCCCTTGCGGTGGCACTGACCGGTTTTCTTCTTGGTGCGTTTTCTGATCGGATTGGGAGACTGCCGGTTCTGATCGGATCGATTCTGCTGTTTACGGTTGCGGGGACGTCGGGATATTATCTTGATAGTCTTGAGGCTATTCTTGTCGGCCGGTTTATAGTGGGTATTGGTATCGGAGGGATTACGACGACAATTACGTCACTGATTGCCGAGTATTATTCGGGGATTACCCGGACAAAAGTTCTCGGATATCAGGCAGGTGCTATGGGTATTGGTGCGCTGATTCTTGAAACCGGCGGAGGTTTTCTGGCTGGTGTGTCCTGGCGGATATCCTTTTTGATCTATCTTATCGGCGCGGTTATTCTGATCGGTATTTTTCTGACGATGCGTGAGCCGAAGCGGGAATGCGTTCCGTATCAGAGTGAGCCGGGCAATCCGAGTGCTGCTGCGGTACTGAGTGTGACGGAGCTTGCGATCCTGTATGTGACGCTGTTTCTGGGTGTTGCGTTGTTTTTCCTGATGCCGACAAAACTTCCGTATCTTCTCTCGGGTCTGCTGGGCAGTGATGCTGCAATAATAAGCGGGGTTATTCTTGGATTGATGGGAGTTGCCTCGATGGTGGCTTCGGTGAATGTCTGGAGGATTGTCCGGAGGGTGAACCGGCAGGTTGTGATTGGTCTGGCATTTGTGTGTATGGCGGCAGGGATGCTGCTGCTTGGGGTGGTGTCAGATCTGGTACCTGTTGTTGCTGCGGTTGCGGTGATTGGGTTCGGGAATGGTCTTTTGATGCCGAGTATTACGATGTGGCTTTCCGAGATTGTGCCGATGCCGGTTATGGGTAAGGCGACAGGGGGATTTTCTGTTTCCCTGAACCTGGGTAATTTTTCGTCAAGTCTGCTTGCGGTTCCGCTGCTGATTGTTGTTGGTACGTATGCTGGTCTGTTTGCGGTTTGTGGTGTTGCGGCTCTTGGGATTGGTGTGATCATTGTCGGGAGTTTCTGGTTCCGGCGAAGAAAGGTGTCTGTCTGATGCGGAGATGAGATCTTTGAGGATTTTTCTGGCGAAGTAATCGTTTCGCGGGTCGTTCGGGATGAAGATTCCTTCAACTCCGTCATTTTTTGCATGAATGAAGAGTGATTCACGCCGGTCGGCGATGATGGTGAGCTGGTCGGTGTCGGTGTTGTTTTGGAAGATTCCTTCTTCGAGGTCTTTTTTTCCGGTGTACCAGGTTCTGGGTGTTTCTCCGGATGCGGGATGCCGGCCGGTGACGAGATAGACGGCGGCGCGTTTGCGGGCGGCGGTGAGGAGGGGGGTGTATTCGTTGAGGAGGGAGGGGTCACGGCAGAGAAGAATGAGTTCGTTTTTTACCCGTCCAAGGATCATCTGAATCTGGTGGGTGACGGCGTAGGTGGTGTGGAGTTCGTATGCCCGCATGGATGGGTTTTCCGGGTCATGTGCAAGGGTTGCGAGGCCGCTGCCCAGTTCTTCGAGTTCGGTGAGTGTCTGACGTCTGATGCGTTCGAAGGTTGCGGTAATGTCGGTGACATGGTAGCGGGCGGGGCGGCCGCTGAGGAGGACGACGTATCCTTCCTGAATGAGGGAGGAGAGGGTGTCATATACGCGGGTTCGCGGGATGCGGGTGACTTCATGGAGTTCACGGGCGGTTGCAACGCGGAGTGTGGATAAGGCGATGTAGATTTTTGCTTCGTATTCCCCCATGCCGATTTTGGTGAGACGGGTGATGAGTTCCTGTGTGCTTAAGGGGGAGGGGGACATGATGAGGATATTTCTGTTTTGGGAGTTTAAGAGAGTTGTCACTTTTTTGAATGACATAGTTCCGGGTCTGATGCGGGCGGGCGGGGAGGAGTATATTCTATCTGCTGAGGATTCAACTATTTGTAACCGGTATGCCGGTTACAAAAATCTCAATAGGAAATGCCGAAAATTAAAAATAAACAAGAATCCAAAGGTTTCACAAAATTTGTAACCGCTGTAACCGCAAAATTCGTACTGTGTACAAGAATCTGATAAAAACTTGGAGCACAGTACCAAACCATCGGTTACAAAAATAAAAAAAACGCCGAAAACAAATTTGAATCCGAAACAGACTAACTAATAAACTCAGATTTGTAACCGCACCCATCGGTTACAAAATGAGATATGCAGCAGAGTGCTGCGAAGCAGGGAGTATGAGGGAGCGGTGTGTGTTCTGTGTATTCCCTGGTTATTCTCTGTGGAAAAAAACCAGGCCTGGAATACCAATTCCCAAATACTTTTGCCGCAAATAGATATCCACGCAACCGAAGTCAGTTTATTTCAAATTAGCCCGGAGATATGGGGTTTTTATTTTCGGGCTGTTTATTATGGCGACAGGGATTGCCCTGTCGATTCGTGCGGATATGGGGATTACGCCGATCTCGAGTCTGCCGTATGTGGTGAGTCTCGGGGTGCCGCTGACGGTGGGGATGCTGACGATTCTGCTGCATGCGGGTTTTCTGTTGATTGAGTTTCTGTTGATGCCGCGGGAGTTTGAGGCGATCCAGTTGTTGCAGCTGGGGGCTGCGGTGGTGTTCGGGGTGTTTATTGATCTGGTGCTCGCGGGTCTCGGGTGGCTGGTTCCGGTCAGTTATCCGGAGCAGGTGCTGCTTGTGGTGCTGAGCTGTGTGCTGCTGGGTGTCGGGATTTGTTTTGAGGTGGCGCCGAATGTGCTGATGATGGCAAGTGAGGGTATGCTGACGGCAGCTGTCCGCAGGTTTCACGGGGAGTTCGGGACCGCGAAGGTTGTGCTGGATGTGAGTCTGGTGGTTGTTTCTCTTGTGCTGTCGCTCGCGATGTTTTCGACGGTGTACGGTATCCGGGAGGGGACGGTGATTGCGGCGGTGCTGGTGGGTATCTTTGTGAAGCTGTTCAAGCTGCCGGTGTACGCGGCGGCGCGGCGGATCATCGGCTGAAAGAATTTTTTTGCGGGGTACTGAATCCTCTTATAGGAGGATTCAGGGGGAGATGCATTTTTCAGGTAGGGCAGGCAGGAATGCCGGAGGATTTTGAGGGTTAATGGAGGAAACCGATTGTTTTCCGGTTGTCCGATGGAATCCTTCGCGGGGTTTTGTTCCTGAGATGGGTTCGGGGTTTTTTTGGTGTGTGGTTTCGCTTGGAGTAACCACGGAAAACACAGACTCCACGGAATTCCACGGAAAAAAAACACAGAATACCGCCGCTTCGCGGCTTACGGAATACACGGAAAGAATCTATGTACTGGAATCTGGCGGCAGTACCCGCCTGTGGCGATGTGTTCGAGAGTTTTTTGCGGTTGTTGATTTAGCAGGTATTTTTTCTGGAAGCTGTTGGTGGGTGAGTGGTGGCCGGGCATGATGAAAGGAAAACGCAGATAACGCAGATGTGCCTGACGGCACAGCTTCGCTCATCGCATTTGCTCTTCGTCGCTCGCCTTCCCGTCCGAGCGGACGGG
>NZ_JAPTGB010000017.1 GCF_026891975.1 Methanocorpusculum petauri
CACCGTCCGCGCCATTCGCACGCGCTACACCGCAGGCGGCATCAGCATCCGCGAAACCCTCCTTGCCATGCTCCGCGCCGGACTCTCCGTCCGCGACATCTGTACGAAAATCGGATGTACCAAAGCGGCGGTCGCCTCGGCTATCCGCAACCACGACATTCAGCGCCCCTTCGTGGAAGGACTCTCCGACGAAATGAAGAAAAAACTCCGGCTCTGGACCGGAGCACACTTTTTTTTGTATAGGACGCACGCAGCGTAACCCGTAACTCCTCCAACGGCTTTTTCTTAAGTGATCGTCTACTGTTGCGTGATATTACTGGTCGTATGCACAGTAAACCCGGGCTGTGACACCACGCAACCGCTTACCATTTTCCAAATCCCCCCGACAATCCGGAAACCTTCCCGAAAAACCGGAAACTGCCCAGATTCATACCATTCCCCGCCCAACAGAATACGCAGAGACTGCCGCAGTGCAGCCTCAGGAGAAACAAAAAACATGCCACTCGACTTCACCCCGACTGCAATCGTGAAGAGCGCAAAGCGCACCTTCACCGCACCGATCACCTCTGCGAACGCGTTCGACGAAACAATCGCCGCACTCAAAGCAGAGGACAACCCCCTCGGCGCAACCGCGTATCAGACCGCCGGTGAAACCATCGACGGCGTCACCACCGCCGCCGAATCCTACCGGGCCACCATCGAATACCTCGACACCCTCGGCAAAACCCGCGGCGCAATCACCATCAGCGCACCGACCCGCACCTCCTACGATACAATCATCGCAGAAATCCTCGCTGCGACAGCCATCACCACCGCCTACGGTGCGGACACAACCGCAACCCGCAACACCGCAAAAGACAGCTGGAACGTCCGCCTCAGACTCCACGACCCCACCGGCGAAATCTACTACCTCGCCTTCACCAGAAAAGACCTCAAAATCAGCTCCTACGAGGCAGACGCCATCCTCACCAAAGTGGACACCTGGGCAGACAGCGTAGCCGCACTTAACTAACCGACCCGCTTCAATTCTAATGCGGGGTGATGAATCTGCCCCGAACGGGGCAGAACATCACCCCACAGAATTAAACCGGCGCGATTCACTCGCGGGCTTTGCCCGCTCGGATGCAGCGGTTGAACCGGGTATGCCAAACAAAAAAGACACCAAAAAAAGAGAAACAAAACCATGGACACTATCCTCCTCATCCTCATCATCGGACTCACCGCAAACGGCCTCGCCTTTGCCGCACTCATCCTCGCACCGCCCCTCTACGCATGGACGGACCGGTGGCTTGACCGCACCCACCACAGCACCGCAAACGAAAACCGGGACTAAAATCCCCGGCTTCTTTTTTTCTGAAAAACCTTACACCGCCTCTGCCGCCTCAGCAAACTCCTTGGCACCCGAAACCCGTCCGAACAACTTCAGCATCCACCGTTCCCTCCACCCGTACGCAAAACTCCCTCCCGACGCATTCGGATGACCTCCCCCGTTAAACTGCCGCGCAATCAGATGACTCACCGGCGCAACACTCCGGAGAGAAAACTTCCCCGTAGCAAACACCAGAAGCTCCATATCGCATCCAAGCTCCCGCCGCGCCTCCGCCGCCGTCTCGCTCGGATACCCGTATGCAGGCATCACCGCAATCACATACTTCCCCCGGAACACCCGCGCATGTCGAATACTCTTCCTCATACACGCATTCTTATCCCGCTCAATACCCGCAAAAATCCGCGAAACCTCATCATCAATAATAACACCCTCCGCAAGCTTATCCCGGATCAACTCAAGAAACTCCCGCTTCGACGTCACCATCCCCAGAACCGCCGACCGCGGATCCTCATGCCTCCACAAATCATAATCGCACACCACCCGTGCAACCTCCGCCGCCGCCGCATTCCCCCCCGCAAACGAAGCACAGACCACACCCGTAGCACACACGGACGTATCCACCGTAAGCGACACCACAAACGGCCGGACGCGTTCCATCTCCTCCTCCGACCACTTGTGATGATCATACCACTCAATCTTCCATCCCGCCGCATGTACCTTGCGGACCTGATCCTCAATCCCCTTCTGATACCCCAGATCCGAAATAATCAAACGATCCCCCTTCCCGTTGCATCCGCTCACCTGTCCCATAAACCAGCCGAACCGGTTCACCGACGAAAACAACGTAAGAATCTCCGGCCCGAACACCATCCGGCAGACCGCATCACTCCCCGCCGCATCCAGATCATTATGGGTCAGATGCACCACACCCGTCGCCCTCCCCACAATCTTCTCCTGCAGGC
Source organism: Methanocorpusculum petauri (assembly GCF_026891975.1). Taxonomy (GTDB): domain Archaea; phylum Halobacteriota; class Methanomicrobia; order Methanomicrobiales; family Methanocorpusculaceae; genus Methanocorpusculum; species Methanocorpusculum petauri. The sequence continues at coordinate 2,293 of NZ_JAPTGB010000017.1, forward strand.
TCGGTTTCCTCTCAACAGACTTCTTACGCAGACACAAAGGCATTAGCTACTATGTTGCACCTTTGACAAAATAAGATAACGGGATGGAAAATAAGAATACTTATATAATTCACACGTCAACATTAATGACGCACAGCGCCTTTATAGCTCAGTCGGGAGAGCGCCAGACTGAAGATCTGGTTGTCGCCGGTTCAATTCCGGCTGAAGGCACTCCTTTTGGGTATTTTTTTCACAACATTTCCGGACACGGAACCGTATCAAATAACCTATCACAAAAATACCCGGCTGCAAAAAAAGAAAAAAACCGGCTCACTCAACCAGCAGCAGCATCACCGTCGTCATCGGAGAACCCAGCACCGACCCCCCCTCCACCTCCGTACACTCCAGCACACCCAGCTCCCATCCCGCCGCCGCACACGTCGCATACACATCAATACCCGCAGCCTCCATACTCGGCCGCATCCTCCTGCGGTTCTTACAATCCGTAATCACCGCTCCCTTCTCCTTCGCCGTACACTTCCCGCACCAGCCGCACTGATGCCCCGTGTACCCGAACGCCTTGTAAAACCCGTCATGAAACGCCATCTCCTCCAGCGCAAACATCACCGTCTGCACATACCGCGTCATCTCCCGCGACACCAGCCGCTCCGGCGTCGTCTCCCCCACATCCCCGTCAAACCGCACCAGAAGAGCCTGTGCATAACAATCAAGAACAGCCCGCGTCTCCGAAGGAGTCGGCGTATACGGCGGACACGAAAACCGCCGTCCGAACCCGTTACACCCGAACAGACACTTCATCCGCACCCACTCCCCCGTCACAACACTCTCCGCCGCAACCGGCACCGCATCCCCGCCTCTCTCACGGACAAAACACGTCAGCCTGGCAATCTCCTCATCAACCGTATACCTCCTCATTCTGACCCCCTCCGTCTCAGCGCCTCCTCAATAATTTTCCTCGACGAATTAAACGTACAACCGCAGAACGGCCCGACCCGCACCACATCCGCACGAATACCCCGCTCCCGCATCTGCGACACCAGCCGCTCCTCCGAAAAACCCTGATTAAACCCAAGCGTAACCACCTCAGGATCAATCTCCGCAATCGGCCGGAACATATCCTCCATATCCCCCAAAATCGCATGATCCACACACCGGAGACCCGCAATCATCATCAGACGCTGCTCCTCCGGAACAACCGGCCGCGGCTTATGCACCACATTCCGTTCCCGGGCAACAACCACCCACAGCTCATCACCCAGCTTCCTCGACTCCTCCAGATAAAACAAATGTCCGGGATGCAGAATATCAAACGTCCCGGTTGCAACAACTCTTCTCACGCAGAAACAACCTCCAAAGACATCGTATGGCCCTCGCGATCAAAACAGCGCCACGAATCCTCCGCAAACGGATCGCCCACAATAATATGACACTGGCCCGTCTCCGCAAACGTCTGCAGATCCGCATCTGACGGCCACAACGCCCCGTTCGGATGACTATGCGCCGTACCCGCAATCTGCATCCCGAGCGGCACCATATCCATAAAAATTGTCGCACTATCGCTCGTAACCGTCGTCCCCGCAATCGGATACACCGTCGTAATCACACCCTTCTCCGACCCGAGCATCACAATAAACTCATCGGGAAAACTCGACTTCCCCATCTCAAGAAGCAGATCCAGGACTTCCCGGTCGATTGCACGAACGAACATACTCTATTTATATTGGCGTGACGGAGAGATAATCATTCACATGCGGTCCGAAGAAATCACCGGCCTTGGCACAATCACCTGCAACGGACAGGAAATCCCCTACACCATCATATACAGCAACCGCAGCAAATCATGGGCAATCGAAGTCAAAACAGACGCCTCCGTCATCGTCCGCATGCCGCAGAACATCCCCCCCGAAAAAGTCAGAAAACTCGTCGAAACCAAACGTGAATGGATAGCCGATCAGGTACAAAAATACTCCTCCCGTCCCAAAATATCCCGCAACTACACCAACGGCGAAACCCTCCCCTTCCTCGGTCAGGAATACCCCGTTATCCGCCACACCGGCAGCCCCGCAAAAGCAGAATTTACCGACGACCGGTTCCTCATCACCATCCCCGACGACTTCACCGGACCCGATCAGACCGCCCTTGCCCGCGACCTGACCATCATGCTCTACCGGAGAATCGGCACAGCCCCTCTGGAAAAGATCATTCAGCACTACGCACCCCTCGCAGAAATCACCCCTCCCCGGCTCCGCATCCGGCTTCAGGAACGCAAATGGGGATGCTGCACTCCCAAAAACGGCATCATCATCAACGCCCGCATCCTCCTTGCCCCGGAAATCGTAGCCGAATACATCGTCGTTCACGAACTTGCCCACCTCAGATACCGCCACCACCAGAAAACCTTCTGGAACGAAGTCGAACGCCTCATGCCCGCATACCGCGACGCCGAAAACATTCTCAAAACCGACGGCTGGAAATTCGTCTTCTAAAACCCGGAAAACAAAAAAATAAAAGAGGAGGATAACTCTATGTCAGCCGGATAACCTTATCCGGTGATGAAATCATCAGTCCGCACCCATGCTGCTGCATCAACCGGCAGCACAAAGATACGTCCGTCTCCCTTCTTACCCGTCCGTGCATGATCACGGATAATCTTGATGATAGAATCCACATCCTTATCCGGAATCACAATCTCCAGTTTCGTCTTCGGCAGAGTGTGAATCTGCATCTTCCCCGCACGGTACTGCAGGCAGATACCTCCCTGCTCACCCCGTCCGCGGACATCGGTAATCGTTACTCCTGGAATATTCACTTCTTCAAGGGCATCTACAACATCATCCACCTTCTCGGGTCGGATAACTGCTACAATCATTTTCATACTGCATATCCTCCTACATTAGTTTGCCAGTTGTTCACCGTGCTGTGCGATGTCAAGACCCACATACTCCTCATCATCAGTGACCCGCAGGCCCATAACTTTGTTGATAACCCAGGCGAGGACAAAGGTCACCACGAAGGAGTAAACTACCGCAACACAGGCGTCCAGAATCTGGATGCCGAACTGCATCACGTTTCCTTCGATAAGGCCGCCGACACCGCCGATTGCCGTAACCGCGAACACACCTGTCAGGATTGCACCTGCAAACCCTCCCATACCATGGATTGCCCAGGCATCAAGGGACTCATCAAGACCTTTCTTGATTCTCCAGGTAAGAGCCGCGTAACAGACAATCGCTGCAATGATACCGATAGCAAGAGCACCAAGCACATTGACGAAACCTGCAGCCGGAGTAATACCGACTAAACCTGCAATAGCTCCCGAGATGAAACCGAGCGAGTTCGGCTTGCCACCTTTCCAGGAAAGAGCCATCCAGGTCAGAGCACCGGCCGCACAGGCCACCGCGGTCACCAGGAACGCACTCGCCGCAAGACCGTCCGCTGCAAGAGCACTACCTGCATTGAAACCGAACCAGCCGAGAATCAGGAACACACCACCGAGCAGAGTCAGCGGGATGTTGTGCGGACTCATCGTCTGGGAACCGTAACCAAGCCGTTTCCCGATCACAAGAGCAAGCGCCAGTGCCGCGAAACCTGAACTGATATGAACTACTGTTCCTCCGGCAAAGTCCAGAGCACCAAGCTGACCTGCCCAGCCTCCGCCCCATGCCCAGTGGGCAAGCGGCGCATAGACGATTGTTAACCAGATTGCACCAAAGATGAGGAACGCAGACATCTTAATTCTGCCAACAACACCTGAGGTCAGGATGGCGAGTGTCAGACATGCAAACATCATCTGGAAACAGACGAACAGCATATCAGGAATACCGCCGGACACACCGTCAATCGTGATGCCGTTTAACCCGAAGTACTCCAGGCTTCCAATGAATCCACCAATATCGCTGCCGAAGGCAAGTGAGTACCCGACAACAATCCACTGGATAATACCAAGGGCGAGGGCCACAAGGGACAGCATCATGGTTGCGATGACGTTCTTTTTCCTTACCATTCCACCGTAGAACAGACCTACTGCGGGAACCATCAGCAACACTAATGCGGCTGAAATAAGTACCCAGGCTGTCGCACCAGTATCAATATCCATAGTAATTCACCAATTAGCACGGCACACATACAAAAAGCCAAAGCAAAAAATAACTCTCCCCGAATCCCCTGCGGTGCGAAGAAACACCACAGGTCGAGGAAAATCCCATTCTACTCTAAACCTTTTGTGGTGTCTTGTGCTATTACTAATGTTGATATCTCATGTATATAAAGTGACATGGTGCGTGTTAACTTGTGTCATGCTACTGTTTGTATCTGTGGGATTTCCGGTACCTGCGCGCACAAAGAAGCATACAACCAATAGATACCAGCACACATTATAGAGTAATATGAAAGCCTGCATTATGTGCGGCGGCGAAGGCACCCGTCTTCGTCCCCTGACATTTGAGCGGCCCAAGCCGTGCATCCCGATAGCGAACCGTCCGTCCATTGTCCATCTTGTCACGCACCTCGCAAACCTCGGCTTTACCGACATAGTCATCACCATCGGCTACCTTGGCGACGAAATTCAGAAAGCACTCGGTGACGGCTCGCTCTACGGCGCAACCATCACCTACGTTCCCGAAAAGATCAAACTCGGAACCGCAGGCTCCGTCAAAAACGCCGAAGAGTACCTCAACGACGCACCATTCCTCGTAGTCGGCGGCGACCACATGACCGACCTCAACGTCCTTGAGTTCTACCGCGAACATATGAACTCCTCGGCGATTACCTCAATTGGTCTCATCAGCATTGAAGACCCCCGCGAGTTCGGCATCGCCGAACTCGACGCATCCCTGCGCATCCGCCGGTTCCGTGAAAAACCCTCTCCCGGAGAAATCTTCTCAAACCTTGCAAGTACCGGAATTTACGTCTGCGATCCGAAAATCTTTGAATTCATCCCCAAAGACACCAAATTCGACTTCGCCAAAGACCTCTTCCCGCTCTTAATGGAGAAAGGATACCAGCTGAACGGCTGGCTTGCACGCGGCAACTGGACCGATGTCGGCAACCCCGCCATGCTCCGGGCTGCGGAGAAATGGAAACTGCAGGAGAATGCAGCGACCAGCGTCGCCGGAACACTCAACGTCAAAGATGCACACATCACCGGCCCGGTGCGGTTCGGCGACGGCATCACACTTGGCGCAGGTTCGCGTGTCGTCGGCCCGGTCTTCATCGGCAGCGGCGTAACCGTCGGTGAAAACGTCATCATCGGCCCCTACACCAGCATTGGCGATAATGTTCTGATCAAAAACAATGCAAAAATATTCTCCTCCTCCCTCTACAACGGTGTCGTTGTCGGGGCAAACACCACCATCTCCGGCAGCATCATCGACATCGACACCATTATCGGTGACAACTGTTCCATAGAGCACAACACCGTAATCGGTCCCCGGTCGGTTCTCCGCAACAGCGTCACCATCCACTCCGGAACCCGGCTCTGGCCTGAAGTCATCGTACCGGAAAAAGCGATCGTCAAAGAGCATATGCTCAACGAAAAGTTCGACACCCGCTGTGAAGGATCGTAAAATCCTCTTCCCGCACTCTTTTTTTCGCCGGACACCAAACACTCATCCATGAAATTTTCCGGTAAAGTTGCCGTAGTCACCGGAGCCGCAAAAGGCATCGGCAGATCCGTTGCCCTTCTCTTCGCAGAAAACGGAGCAAAAGTTGCCGTCGTTGACATTGATGAAACCGAAGGTACAGCCACCGCCGCAGACATCAACAAAGCAGGCGGAAAAGCCTGCTTCATCCGCTGCGACGTAGGATGTGAATCTGACATTCTTCAGATGATTGCAGAGGTCACACAAACCTTCGGCACCATTGACATCCTCGTAAACGACGCCGCACTCCAGCTCAACAAAGGCCTGCTCGAAACCACCGCTGAAGAGTTCCGGCATGTCATGGACGTAAACGTCACCGGCACCTTCCTCTGTACCCGGGAAGCGGCAAAACACATGATCGCCCAAAACAAAGGCGGCGCGATCATCAACTTCTCCTCAACCTTCGCCGTAGTCGGCTCATCCGGCTACCTCGCCTATCATGCCTCCAAAGGAGCAATCGCCTCCCTCACCCGCGCAGCAGCAGTCGCCCTCCTGCCGTACGGCATCCGTGTCAATGCGGTTGCACCGGGAACCACCGAAACCCCCGGTCTCTACGACGGCGCCCGCGACACCGGAGACTTACAGGCAGGTCTCGCGGGTTTCCTTGCCCTTCAGCCGCTCAAACGGTTCGGCAGACCCGATGAAATTGCAAAAATCGTCCTCATGCTGGCAAGTGACGACGCCTCCTTTGTTTACGGAGCGGTCTGGATGGCAGACGGCGCCTACACAATTGTGTAAAAAAAATTAATCGTGGAGGTGCATACCGGCCCGCCGGACCTCAAGCTCCTCCTCCACCTTCGCAAAATCCACATCCGCAGCTTTGAGGGCAACCATCAGATGGAACAGCAGATCCGCAGCCTCTCCCACAATCGCCTCCTCGCGTCCGTTCTTCACCGCAAGCACAAACTCGCAGGACTCCTCACCCACCTTTTCGAGCGGCTTGTCAATACCCTTCTCATGAAACAGCAGATGACGGACATACGACTTCCTGCCCGGATCCTCTCTTTCACGCTCGCAGATAACCTGCCACAACTCATCAAACACCTGTGCATCCGTCATGCTTCCTCTTCTCCTCCGGGAACCGCAATATCCCCGATATCTTTCCGGTAAAATCTGCAGACCAGCTGGCGCGCCTTCTCGATCGTTGACCCGCCCTTGCCGATTGCAAGACCTACATCACTCTTCTCCGGAACAACAACCGTCACCGGACAATCATCTCCGCCGATCAGCACCTCCAGCACCTCCGCGGGTTTGAACATATTTGCGATAAACAGGGCTGGCTCCTCGGCAAACTCCACCATCTCGATCCGCTTCCCGAGAACCCGCGACATCTTCTTAATATTATCGCCGTTCTTTCCGATTGCAAGTCCCATATCTCCCTGCTTGATCACATAGATGATCCGATCAAACCGGTCGTCAATAAGACAGTCAATCGCCGTAGCCTTCGTTAAAATCCGGAGTTCCTCGATATACCGGCGTTCCTTAAAACCGATAGTCCGTTCCATTGCATATTTGTCGATAATATCCATACGTATCAGAAATTTTCCTATTGCAACAATTGATCCGGGGGACATCCCCCGCAGTATCCGGTAATGGTGGAGTTAGTAGGATCTTCCTACCAGAGCAGCTTTACCCGTCTTGCCGCAGATAATGCACGGCCCTTCATCGTTGACCACATACCTGCTGCGAACCTCGGTTCCCAGAAGACTTGAATTCGTCAGCTCCTCAAGTTTATCTGCACAGTCTCGGCATCCGCACCAGTGCACAACCACCACATTACCGTCCAGCTTCTCATTACACTCCTCGGGAGTTGCTGCCGTCATCAGATGGCTTTCCAGATGGCTCTCCGCCCGCGCAAGAATCTGGTCATGCGCCTCGTCGAGAAGCTTCCTCACCGACTCCGCGGCATTTTCACGCGGAACAATCGTCTTTACCCCCAGACGGTTCACACAGACAAGCTGATTGTTGTCAAGATCGCGGGGACCGAGCTCCACCCTGAGGGGGACCCCGTGCAGCTCCCAGTGATAGTACTTTGCACCCGGGCGCATATCGCGGGCATCCGTCTTCACCCGAAGACCGGCGGCCTTTAGTTCACTCTCCAGCGTCTTTACCGCTGCAAGAATCTCATCGCCGCGCTTGCCGACAATAACCGGAATGATAACAACCTGCGTCGGGGCAACCGTTGCCGGAAGGACCAGTCCCTTATCATCGCCGTGCACACCGATAACTGCGGCAATGCACCGCTCGGAGATACCGTAGCAGGTCTGCGATCCAAACTGCTGCTCACCGTTCACATCCTCATACGTGATACCAAAGGTTCTGGAGAAGTGATCGCCGAGATGGTGGACCGTTCCGATCTGCAGGGTTCTGCCGTCCGGCATCACCGCATCAACCGCCATGGTAAAGTCCGCACCCGGGAACTTGTCCCAGTCGGGCCGCTTGGAGATGATGATCGGAACACCGAGATCGCGGTAGAACTCCTGCGACAGCGCAAGTTCATACTCAACCTGCTCATTTGCCTCATCCCAGGTTGCATGAACCGTATGTGACTCCATAAAGGAGGTGATCTCCCGAAGCCGGATCAGCGGGCGGGTGTGCTTTGTCTCGTACCGGAATGTATTCACAACCTGATACAACTTCAGCGGAAGGTCAGCATGCGACCGGATCCACAGCGCATACATCGGATAAATTGCCGTCTCCGATGTCGGACGGAGTGCCAGTTTCACATCCAGCGGAGAAAGACCGCCGTGCGTAACCCAGTACACCTCATCCTCAAAACCTTTGATGTGCTCGGCCTCCTTCATGAACTCTGTTTCGGGGATCAGAAGCGGAAAAAGTGTTTCCTCATGATCTCTGTTTAAGAGGCTGCGGAGAAGTGTGTAGGTATGATTGCGAAGTGCAAATCCGAACGGATACCACACATACAGTCCTTTTACCGGATAGCGGACATCCATAATCTCCGCACGCCGGATAACCTCATTGTACCACGCGCTGAAATCACTTCGCGGCGGTAATCCTTCCGTCTCATCTGCCATGTTGTATATACACCTGAAGCAGTAGATCTATGCGCCGCAAGAGTATTAAGATAACCAACCGGCTTTGCCCCATCCTGCGCCCCCGTCGCGGAAGAGAGGAGTGCATACGAAAAAAATCAGAAAGTCCGGATCACAACGCAAGAACCGGTCTTCCGCCGCCGGTGATGCACTCGCCGCCGGATCTCCCGACCACATAGGTGTCTTCGACACCAACCGTCCCGACACCTGTAACACCGGCCTTCGGCTCAAGTGCAATCACCATATTTTCCGCAAGCGGGGAATCAAAACCCCGTGCAATCACCGGCCACTCATTCACCACAAGACCGATGCCGTGACCCAGGAAAGAAACGCGGCGGCTGCCGTACCCCATAAAATTCTCCGCAAGCCCGGGACTGAGGCCCCCGATAACCTCGGCATAGATCTCGGACGGAATATTTCCTGCGGCAAGGAGACCTGCCGCCCTCTTCTGTACTGCAATACACTCCTCATGCAGTGCTAGCGCATGTTCCGGCAGCTTTCCCGAAAAAGAGTACACCTGTGTTTTATCCGTATGGTAGCCGCAGTATCCGTAGCCGATATCCACAAACACCAGATCACCTTTTGTAAGGATACGATCCCTGCTGCCGACCGAAGGAATGACCGGCGACGCACCCAGCATCCCGCCCGGTCCGTCAAAACAGGTCGCTGCAAGTGTCGTTGTACCAAAACCTATCTGGCCGATCTGCATCTCCGTCCCGAACCCGGAAAACCGCACCACTCCCTGATAACTCATCTCCATCATCGCCCGGTAGAGTTCGCCGAACAGCTGAGCTTCACTCATACCTTCATACAGAATCTCCGGCACAACCTCCATCAGCAGACGGTCGTGTTCGCGCCCCGCTGTCCTCAGGAACTCCAGTTCATACGAACTCTTCACCGCGCGAAGATGCAGCATCACCGGATCGAGCGCGAGCACCGCATCCAGCCGGAAGTACTTCTGCAGCCGGTCAAGCATCGCCACCGGCACCTGATCCGTCTCAACAAACGTCCTCCCCAGATCTGAAGGGAGCACCTCCAGCATATCACGGTAACTCTTCATCGGGAAAATTGCATCAAGCGGTGACTCCTCGCGTGCCCGCTCAAAGCTCCGACGCACAAAAAACTGTACATCTCCGTTCCTGCGCAGAACCAGAACCCCGTCCTGAATCGTTCCGGTGAGGTAGTAAAGATTGACTCTTCCGAAAACAAGGGCAGTGTCCCAGGATGCATCGGAGGTCTCAAGTGCTGAGAAAAGATGTGCAAGCCGCGTGTCCGACTCGGATTTGGGAAGTTTCAGATACATGGAAATCTCCGTTGAAAAATCTGTAAAGTGGTATGTCGCAGCCGGTTTTAAGATTGCGGGTTTAGGATAAATCACACGCCCGCAAGAGCCATCATCGCAATCTCCGGCGTCACAAACGTCTCCACCAATGCCGCAATAATCAGAAGCGGGACGACCACCAGCAAAAACCGTGTCCCGTACCACAAACACGTCGTCCCGGCATTATCTCTCCCCTGGGCATCCAGATACAGGGAACGTCCGGTCTGCAGACCAAGGGCTGCCGCCATAAGAATTGCTGCAATCTCAAAAATACCGTGCGGAACAATCGTCGCCGCAAACACCGACACATCGTGCCCGCGCAGCATGACGCCGGAGATATTACCAATTACATACCCGTTGGAAACCAAAACAAACAGTGTAACCGCTCCAAACGTCATTCCTCCGATAAACAGGATTAAGCAAACCTTCAGGTTATTGAAAAAGATCTGCCAGGACAACAGTGCAGGAGCCGACGTGTCCAGTTCTGTTGTGGAACTCTGAAACGTCACCACAATCTCATCAGCCTCCTCCGGCATCTCAATGGACGCCGTATAGCCGTACATGCAGGACCCGAAAAACAGTACCACAACAACCGCGAGAGCCACGAAGTAGATTTTTCGATCTGACATCATCAGATAAACAGCACCATCCGCAGAATATCCCGCACACCCGGTGCAAACCCGACCGCAATCATTGCAAGCAGTACCAGATGCCAGATCTCATCCATACCTTCTTCCTTACGGAACATCTCCAGAATCCAGATGGCCGGAATCAGCACCGCTATTTTGAGAGGGAACATCACAAAGGCTGTTCCTGTAAGCTGGATCAGACCATCTCCCAGAACATGCTGCTCAATATAATGCATCGGATGCAGCTCCAGTGCAAAACTTGTTGCCGACGCATCCAGCAGTTGTCCGAAGATCAGAATCTTGTACAGCGGATGTGTCACATACTCCCATCGGAATCCGTATCGGAGCAGTGCCCAGAACAGACCCGCCGCAACCGTCGCTATCACCAGAATGCAACCCGCAACCCATAATGCAAGTTCCGTCTGGGTAATGCCCCACCAGCAGAGGAACGCGAGTGTCACCAGATTCGATACAACCCCTGTCCAGAAATACGGCTTCGTATAGGACGCAACAACCCCGTGTTTTTCCAGACTGCGGGACAGCACCAGAACCAGAATCGTGTACAGCAGCACCACGAAAAAGATCGGCGGTGTAACAAACAGCACCCACCAGGGTTCGGGGATGCAGCCGGTATCCTCCACAACCCGGAGAACCCCGCCGAAAACGACAAACGGCATTGATGCCAGAATGAGCTGGGTATCAACTCTGATATTATTTGCCCGAAGCCAGCGGTAAAGAAGATAAAGGGTGACGAGCAACAAGACTGCACACGTAATCGTCAAATAGATATTATACGGCTGGTCTTCAAGGACCGCATCGATATAGTATTTTTGTATGAACGCACCTATTTCATTAAACATATGGGGCCCCTGACCGTGAACGTAGACAATAATAGGATACTCAAGGATAAAACCTTTGACAAATCCCGATGGATTCAGATGCCGCGCAACGTCGTGGTCGGCCATGACGCTCTTCTGCAGATTCCGGGAATCATCGATGATCTCGGCGTTGCAGGACCAATCATGCTCCTGTCGGGTGCAACAACCATACAGACCGTCGGCGCACGGGTTGCAGAACTCCTGCAGGAACGCCCTGTCACCACTTGTCTTGTCGGCAGAATCACCTACGACGAGATTCAGCGTATCGAAGAGGCAGCGAAGGAAGCAGGAAGTGTACTCATCATCGCGGTTGGTGGCGGCCGCGTCATCGACACCGCAAAGGTCGTCTCCTACAACCTTGACATTCAGTTCATCAGTGTGCCGACCGCCGCATCCCACGACGGCATCGCCTCCTCCCGCGCATCGGTTGTAACCGATGCCGGCAACGTCAGCGTCGCCGCCCAGCCGCCGCTTGCGATTGTTGCAGATACCGGCGTGATTGCAACCGCCCCGCACCGGCTGCTTGCCGCAGGATGTGCAGACATCATTGCAAACTACACTGCTATCCTTGACTGGGAACTCTCCCACCGCCTCACCGGGGAAGCTATCAGCGAGTATGCCCTGACGCTCTCAAAGATCACCGCAGAAATTCTGGTAAACAACGCCGACCTTGTCAGCCATAACGATGAGACCGCTGCGTGGATTGTAGTAAAGGCGCTCTTCTCCTCAGGAATTGCCATGAGTATCGCCGGAAGCTCGCGGCCCGCCTCCGGTGGAGAGCACAAATTTGCCCACATGCTGGAACGTCTTGTCCCGGATTCTGCCCTGCACGGAGAAGCCTGCGGACTTGGTACCATCATCGGCATGTACTTTCACGGCGGCGACTGGAAAGGTATCCGGGCCTCCCTCAGGCGCATAGGTGCCCCTACCACACCGAAAGACCTCGGTATCAGCAACGAAACCTGTGTTGAGGCCGTTCTTCGTGCCTGCGAGATCCGGCCCGAGCGGTTCACCATCTTTGATACCGGTATCACGCGGGAAGCGGCTGTTGCGGCAGTAGAAGCATTGTATGAGGTGTAAATAAAATGGATGACGCAGAAAAAATTGTTACTATCGTCGGATCCGTGCTGGCTCATGAAGGAGCCGAGTTCGTCTATGCGGGAAAAATCCCCGAATGCGAAAAATGCAAAGTAGTCAAGGTCTGCCACAACGCAAAACTCCGGGAAGGCCGCCGGTATCGTGTGACCGCTGTCCGTCCGACGAAACACGAATGTTTTGTTCATGCCGGAGGAGCGGTTGCCGTGGAAGTAGCTGAAGCTCCCATCACCGCTGTTATTCCGACCAGCCAGGCAACCCGCCGGACCCGCATCACCTACACACCGGTATGTGACGACAGATTCTGCAAAGGCTACGCCTTCTGCCATCCTGACGGCATGACAGAGAAAGGACGCTATGTTGTTCTTGAAGTGCTCGGTTCCTACAACGAGATGTGCCCGAAGGGAAAGAAAAATCTTAAACTTGTCGAACTGCGCAGCGTGCCGACGTAAGCGTCCCGGCACATGCCGCAATCTCCTTCCGGATTTTGATTTGGCACATCCACTCTTTTGGCACATTTTTCACTCCGAAATACAGCCCGGCAAGCCCTCCGGCGATGGATGCAATCGTATCCGTATCACCGCCAAGCGTTGCCGCCCGCTCAATGCAGTCGCGAACAGATGCAGCATCTTGGAAACAGAATAGTGCACACCGTGTTGCTTCCACCGCATCAACCGACGGGATAAGGTCTCCGGAAAACAGATCCGTTCTCCCCGCCGCGTCCCGTGCCGCTGCAAGAGCATCGTCCCGCTCTCCTCCCTCCAGCAGTACTGCAGCTGCAATGGAAACCGCTGCACAGCAGTCTCCCGCTGCCGGATCGAAATGGGTGAATGCCGAGACCCTCCGTGCCTCGGCAGCTGCCGTCTGAGTGTTACAGACCAGCCCCACCGGCAGTGTCCGCATGACACTGCCGTTTGTCCTGCTCCCGAGGAGCGAATCCACCGTCCGTACCGCTGCATCAGGGAGACATCCCTGCTCCAGCAGTGCACAAAGCATCTTCGTGGTTCTGCCAAACGTCACCGGGTTGCGCCTGACAATCTCCGTCATGCGCAGAAGAAACGCATCCCGATCAAACATCCCGCAGGAAAGATACGTCCGGAGCAGGGCAAGCGTCATCATTGTGTCGTCCGTTACCGCACCCGCTGCAAGAGAAAACTGTCCTCCGCCGGCAACCGACAGGTTGCGGCGCGACGCAGGCATCATCCCCTCAAACGTGAGACCGACTGCATCACCTGCCGCCGCCCCGAACAGTCCTCCGAAGATCCTCTCCTTCTCCGATATAAACGTCATCCAAAGCCTCATATGTGGGTGTTATCTTATCCAAAAAACTCCCCTGTCGCACAGGTTATTTTGGAAAACTGCGCTTGTAACAGCCGTAACTGAACCGTGCTACAGTGTGTCCGGACCGAATTTTTCTTCTCCGATATAAACGTCACCAATAACCTATATCTGTAAATGAACAGACAAATGTAAGTAATCTTTTGATACGAGGTGTTTTGAAAATATGCAGAAAGAAGAGTTGCTTCACTTACATATGCTAATGGTTCAGATTAAGAAATACTACGAGTCAGTATCCGGAAACACCGTTTCGACCGCCGAGTATGACGCAATGCAGATATCTCCCATTCATATCCATAAAAATAAAAACCTTCACCGTGTTGCTCTTCTCACCCTCGGCAACGAGATCGTTACCGAGATGAACGCTCACAAAAAGCCCCAGACCTCGTTCCCCCAGGATTCTGGTACCAGCGTCATTGCAGAGCACTAACTCTTTTCCTCCAAATATGGACGAGCATGCTGTTCACCGGGAGATAATCTCCCTCATTTTTGCCTCGTCATATCCGGACATTCAGAGCATCAAGCTTTCCGTCTGCCGGAAATACTCCCTTGACACCATGCCGAAGAACTCGGCAATTCTTGCGGCGGCAACAGAGGAAGAGTATGAATCCGTTCGCCGCGTGCTCCAGGTAAAGCCGACACGTACACTTTCCGGTGTCGCTCCGGTCGCCGTTATGACCTCGCCATGTGCATGCCCGCACGGCAAATGTCTCCCCTGCCCGGGCGGACCGGATCATGTCTTCCAGTCGCCGCAGAGCTATACCGGCGAAGAACCGGCGGCCCTTCGCGCCCGACAGAATGAATATGACCCCTACCGTCAGGTCACCGCACGGCTCGTACAGTTCAAACTGCTCGGTCATCATGTAGACAAAGCGGAACTGATCGTCATGGGCGGTACCATGACCGCACGTGAACCCGCATATCAGGAGTGGTTCGTTGCCGAATGTCTCCGCGGCATGAACGAGTTCTCAGGGACACCATCTGCGGCACACAACCTTGCGGAACTGATGACTGAAAACGAAACCGCATCTGTCCGGTGCATTGCAACCACCTTCGAAACACGGCCCGACTGGTGCCGCGAAGAGCACATCAACCGGATGCTTGACCTTGGCGTCACCAAAGTCGAGCTTGGATTCCAGCATACCGATGACGACCTGCTTGCGCGGAACAAGCGCGGTCACACCGTTGCCGACAGTGTTGAAGCCAACCGCCTCCTGCGCGATGCCGGGATCAAAGTAGGATTTCATGTCATGCCGAATCTCTATGGCAGCAGCATCCCGCGGGATCGGGAAATGTTTGACACGCTCTTCACTGACCCCCGGTTCTGTCCCGACTTTCTCAAGATCTACCCGACGCTGGTAACACCCGGCGCAGAACTTGAAGAACTCTGGAAAGCAGGAGAATACGAAACTTACGACGAGGACGACCTCGTTGACCTTCTCGCCTATGCCAAAGAACGACTGCCCGAGTACGTCAGGCTCCAGCGCATCCAGCGCGACATTCCCGCAAAACTCATCGTGTCCGGATCCATTCACGGTCACATCCGCCAGATGGCGCAGAAACGTCTTGCAGAGAGAGGCAGGCAGTGCCGCTGCATCCGGTGCCGCGAGATCGGGAGACGCCCGAGCCACGCATCCGTTGAAGAAAAAACCCTCATTTACGAATGCTGCGGCGGAACCGAACACTTCCTCTCCACCGTTGCCGGAGACGCCCTGATAGGATTTGTGCGCCTGCGGTTCCCGGGAAGTGTCTTCCGCGCAGAGCTCGAAGCAGCAGCACTCGTCCGGGAACTGCACGTGTACGGCAGCATCGTGCCGCTTGGAGAACATGGGGAAGGCGAGGACCGCCAGCACCGTTCCTATGGCCGGAACCTGCTTTCCCGCGCAGAAGACACTGCCCGCAAAGCCGGTTATGAAAAAATCGCTGTTATGAGCGGTGTCGGTGTGCGGCCCTACTATCGCAAACAGGGATATGTGCGGACAGGCCCATATATGATCAAGACGTTATGAAGCCGGCCACCTATGAGTTCCTCAGGCAGCGATTCTCTGCCTACTACAACGGAGATGTGCAGGGAGCCGGCGCCGTATACATCCCCGAGGCACTCACGGAACGGGAATGGGGCTTCATCTTCTTTTCGAGCGGTGCAAAGACCGCCGGAATGCGCCGTCATCTCTCCTTCAGTTCGCCCGAAGAAGTACACACCTATCTCAAAACCATGACTCCCGCGCACGTCTACTACTCAACCGCCTACTATGCGCGGCCGGGAGCAGGGCAGATGAGCGACAAGGGATGGCTGGGTGCTGACCTCATCTTCGACCTTGACGCGGACCATATTGTCCGGGGTCCCTACGACGTCATGCTTGCGCGGGTCAAAGAGGAACTGTTCAAACTCATTGATATGCTGACATCAGAACTCGGATTTTCCGAGCGCGACCTCCGCATCAACTTCTCCGGCGGCCGCGGTTATCACATCCATGTCCCGACCCTTGCGGTCCGCAGCTGGGACAGTGCCGAGCGGCGCGAACTGGTCAACTATGTCTCGGGAACAGGTCTGTCCGCAGAAAGCATGCTTGCAGGTCCTGCACGGGACAAGGGCTGGCAGAAACGCTACCGTGCAGCCCTGCTTGCAGAGCTTGACAGGATAGCGGCACTGGATAGTGATGCGCAGACCGGATATCTCACCGGCCTGAAAGGGGTTTCCGACAAATTTGCCGCAGGATTCCTGAAAAATCTTGACACAACCCGTACAACCGCCGCAGCCATGCCGGAAAAACTGCTCGAAAACAAAGTTATCCGGGCAATCACAAACGCGGAGAACAAACCGTTTCAAGATCAGATTCTTGCAATGGCGGCCCAGGCCGATGAACCGGTTACCACCGACATCAAGCGGCTCATCCGTCATCCCGGCTCTCTGCACGGTGGTTCCGGCATGCGGGTAACCCCGCTTGAGATCAGCCGTCTTGCCGCATTCGATCCGCTGATCGATGCCGTCGTGTTCGGCGAGCGGCAGGTAACGGTTGAGTGTTCCTTCCCGCTGTCGATGCCGATACTCGGAAACCGCTATGACCTTGCCGCAGGATTGAATACCGTCCCTGAGGCGCTTGCGGTCTTCCTCTGCTGTCGCGGTATTGCAGAGATTGGGGGAGTGTAAATGCCTGACCGCATCAGCATCTCGGAACTTCACGGTTACCTGATTGACGAGCGCAACAGCGGTTCACTTACCGAAATCCCTGCAACCCTGTATGAAGAGGTGCATGCGGAACTCTCTTCGCTGACCAGTGAAGCGCGCAGCATGGGTGATCCGTTCGGAGAAGGTGTGCAGATTCTCTTAAAAGAACGTGAAAGCCTGCGCGAGTATATCCGTGACCTCTATACCGAACGTACCCGCAAAATCTTCTCACTGGCCCTCGCCAAAGCAACCGGTGAAGAGATCAACCGCGAAGAGCTCCGCGCCATGGTTCCCGGAGAGCGTTCGCTCTATGAGGTTGTGGCGGACTCGGCCACCGCGTGCAGAAAGGCTCTTCTTGACGGTAAACAGATAGTAGATACCACAACCGCATTCCACTTTACTCCGTCTGAGACTGGGCAGGTGGCAGATGAGCCGCTTTCGGCTGATGCGGCATCGTTTGCGGACGCGCATGCAGATGAAGTGTTCCAGAACGGCAACGCCGATGCAGAAACTGCTCCCGAATCGTACCGCGTGATTATGGTACAAGAAAAAGTCGAGGAATTTCAGGATTATAGCGGACGGTGCTATGCTCTTTCGCCAGGAGACATCGTTTCCCTGCCACAACCCATGGCAGAAATTCTTTGCAACCGCAACATAGCATTAAATATCAGGCTTCGCAAATAAGTATGGTATTCGGTATCCTTGATTTAGAGGGGACAATATTCATGAAAAAACCAGTAAAATTCAACACCTACTGCCCGTACTGCCGGAAGCACACCGAGCATGAGGTGGAAAAGGTAAAGAAGGGTAAGACAACCGGCCTCCACTGGATTGACCGGCAGAAGGCTCGCCGCAGCTCCGTTGGAAACCGCGGTAAGTTCGGCAAGGTTCCGGGAGGAGACAAGCCGACCAAGAAGATCAACGTACGCTACCGGTGCAAGGAATGCGGAAAGGCACACCTGAGAGCAGGATACCGCGCCGGCAAATTTGAACTTACGGAGTGAGCAAGAATGGTAAAAGCAACCCGCGAAAACCGGAGCAAGTTTCTGAAGGTTAAGTGCCCCGACTGTGAACACGAGCAACTCGTCTTCGAAAAGGCATCCTCAAAAGTTGAGTGCATCGTCTGCGGACGCGTCCTTGCAGAGCCGACCGGCGGCAAGGCCGACATCAAAGCTGATGTCGTCGCATCCTACGAGTAAATTCGGAAATATCATCAATGAGTGAAAGAGACTGGCCAATTGAAGGAGAACTTGTCGTCTGCAGTGTTGCAGAGGTCAAGGACTTTGCGGCATTCGTTGCCCTGGATGAGTATGAAGGACGTCAGGGTTTAATCCCGATTGCGGAGATTGCCCGTGGATGGATCAAGTACATCCGGGACTATATTCGTGAAGGACAGAAAGTTGTATGCAAGGTCCTTCATGTGGATGCATCCCGCGGCCACATTGATCTTTCCCTCAAAGATGTAAACGAACATCAGCGTCGGGAAAAGATTCAGGACTGGAAGAACGAACAGAAAGCCCACAAGTGGATCGAGTTCGCCTCAAAGGACAGTGATGTCCCGATCAAGGTAATTGAAGAGGCAATGTACAAGGAATACTCCTCGCTCTACGGTGCGTTTGAAGACATCGCCGTTTACGGAGATGCAACTCTGGAAAAGTTCTCCCTGTCTGATGTTGCAAGAACCGCGCTGGCAAAAGTCGCATCGGAAAATGTGAAAGTTCCACGGGTTACGGTTTCCGCAATTCTGGAACTCACCTCCAACAAACCGGACGGGGTGAATGTGATTCGGCGTGCACTCCGCTCTGCCGAGCCCAAGGTTGATGGTGCCGAGATCGAACTGTTGTATCTTGGTGCACCCAAATACCGGGTAAAGGTTGTTGCCCCTGATTACAAAACTGCGGAAAAAGCTCTGGAAAAAGCTGCATCCGCGGCAATCGGGGTTATGGAGCGTGCTGAAGGTGCCGGGAAACTGGTACGGAAACAGAAATAATCTGGTGCGTTATGACTGGTCATATCCGGCAGTGCCCGATTGATCACACCTATACTCTTTTGAAAGTTTGTCCGAAATGCGGTGCTGCAACAGAGTCTGTACATCCTGCCCGCTACTCTCCGCAGGATCGGTATGGAAAATTCCGAAGGATGGTGCGTGAATGGAACAGGTGAGTGTGCGCTGGTATGTGGAAGATGTGTCAGCCCACTCCGCTCCGATCGTAGTAGCAGGTCTTCCGGGTGTTGGTCACGTCGGAAAGCTGGTGGTGGATCATCTGATCCATGCGCTATCCGCGGTGAAGGTTGCAGAGATCACCTCAACGCTGTTTCCGCCGCAGATGTATCTCGGTGAGGATGCGGTTCTTCGTCTGCCGCGGAACGAGATTTTTTTTGTACCGGGAACCGATGAGCGCGGTCCGGTGATTTTTCTTGCGGGCGACTGCCAGAGTACCAGCGCCGAGGGGCATTACACGCTTGCGGAAGGGTATCTGCGGGTGTTTGATCTTCTTGGTGTCCGCCGCATCTACACACTGGGGGGTTATGGTGTCGGTCGTATGGTCGAACATCCCCGCGTGCTTTCGGCGCTCAGTTCTTCTTCCCTCAGAGAGGAGGTGCTTGCGGCAGGTGCGGTGATTAGTCCGGAGGAACCGGTGGGTGGTATCATCGGCGCTGCCGGACTTCTCATTACGCTTGGACGTCTGCACAGTATGGAAGGCATTGCACTTCTTGGCGAGACCTCAGGTTATCTGGTGGATCCGGTGAGTTCAACCGCGGTGCTGGATGTACTGGAACGACTGACGCATATCCGTGCCGACCGGACAGAACTGACAAATCTTGCGGAACAGATGATGACCGAGGTTGCGGCAATTGCAAACGCTGCGATGCCGCAGCCTCCGGACGATCTCAGATACATCGGATGAATCATGCAGAAAAATACAGACCTCCACCTGCACTCCTGTTTTTCGATGGCAACGTCCCCGGATATGCTGCCGGAAAATATTCTTGCTGGATGCAGAATCAAAGGTATTGAGGTTGTCGGCAGCGGTGATGCCCTGCATCCCGAATGGCGCAGGATGTGGGAGCCGTATCTGGATAATGCGTTCGGGATTACGGTTGTGCCGCAGACCGAGGTTGAGGATTCTTCTCGCGTGCATCATGTGATTCTTGCGGAAACCTTTGATCAGTTTGCCGAACTGCAGGAGATGTTTGCGCCTGCATGCGGACATCTGACAACCGCCGGCAGGCCGCATCTTCAATTGAACGGGGAAGAGATTGCATCTGCGGTGCATGAAGTAGGCGGCCTGATTGGTCCTGCCCATGCGTTTACCCCGTGGACATCGCTCTTTGCCGCATATACTTCCCCCTCGGAATGTTACGGGGAGGAGGGTTTTGAGTTCTGCGAACTGGGTCTTTCGGCGGACTCCACCTATGGTGCGGGAATTGCGGAGTTCGCGGAGGTTCCGTTCCTCACAAACTCCGATGCCCACAGCCCGACGCCGGTGAAACTCGGCCGCGAGTTTACGCGGATGGAGATTACGGATGAATCTCCCAAAGCTGTTCTTTCGGCAGTTTCCGCAGGTTCGGTTGTACTGAATGCCGGGTTTTTCCCGGAAGAAGGAAAGTACAACCGCACGGCATGTACCCGCTGTTATGAGCAGTTTTCCCTTGCGGAGGCGGAACGTCTCCGCTGGAAGTGTCCGCATGATAAAGGAAGAATCAAACTCGGTGTCCGTGAACGTGCAGAAAAACTCTCCACACTCTCTGAACCGACACCGCGCCCGCCGTATCTGAAGATGATTCCTCTGGGCGAGGTGATTGCCCGTGTGATGGGAACAGCGTCGCCGAACACGAAAAAATGTGCGGCGCTGTACGGCAGATTCATCGAGGCGTTTGACAATGAAATCGCTGTTCTGCTGGAGGTTCCGGAACGGGATCTATGTTCCGTTTCACCGGAGGTCGCGGATGCAGTGGTCAAGATGCGGGAAGGCCGCGTCACACTGTTTCCCGGTGGCGGCGGCAGATACGGCTCGTTTGCATTTTGATATTTTCTGATGCTGACTCTGGGGTTGCGGGAATTTTTCTGGAAAATGTAACAGGATGAGTCGTGGGTGCGGTTTTGTTTGAAGTAACCACGGATAAAAATTCACAAACAACGAAAATTCAACCCGCTTAGATTTTCCATAAAAATCCTCGCAACATCCCGGTTCACACATCCAGCACAAAAAATTATGCAAGGAATGCGCAGCGCGACTCGTCCAGCACCTGCACATCATCCAGCGATCGCAGCCGCATATTGCGTGCAGTCTTCTCAATACCCAGCTCAACATCTGAATCAATATCGATGATGTATGCCTCAAGCTCTTTGAGATGCATCCGGTTCGCTGCAACTGCCCGGTGATGACCGTCAATGAGGATCAGCTTTCCCCGTCGCCGAACTACGATCAGCGGCTCGGCAAGGCCTTTGGTGATCTCGTAACTTCTCCCGTCAAGCTCGTCCATATACACCTTTGACTGCGTCGGCATCAGCCGCTCAACCGGAATCATGCCGCGGGAAAGTTGCGGCTGTACGCCGTAGAGCGTCTTTAAGGTCTGAATGTAGTCAAAAACCTTCTCCGGCGTTACCTTTTCAATCTGCGACCGGATCACATCCGCATTGGTAATGATACCGATCAGCTTATTCTGATGATTGATGACCGGCAACTTCTGAATACAGAACCGGAACATCTTCCGCGCCACATCCGTCATTCCGCTGTCGGGATAGGTTTTCAGGAGTACCTTCTCCATCAGCATTGCAATCGAATCCGAAGCTGCGGCTCCCACAATATCCCGGGCTGCAATAAACCCGACAACACATCCCTCCTCATCCACCACCGGAAATCCGTCATGGGTTGTAGCACGGATCAGTCGGATGACATCCTTCACCGTGCCTGTTACCGGGACACTGAACACATGAATCGTCATGTAGTCGGAGACCACCTTCTTCTCTGTCGGAATTAATCCGGGATGCGTCGGCCCGACCAGCGAGTGCTCGGGACTGTCATCGATCTTCACATCCGCAAGCGTGTAGATGTTCATCGAATGCGCGGTTTTCTCAAGCCCGAGCTCAATATCTGCATCAATGGAGACCACGTACGCATCAAGACTGGGAATACCAAGCCTCTGTGCCGCAACCGCCCGGTGATGCCCGTCCACGAGAATCAGGCGTCCGCAGCACCGCACCGCAATCACCGGCTCGGCAAGATGCATCTTCAGCTCATACATCCTGCCCTCCAGTTCCTCCTGAAACACCAGAGACTGAGTCGGCTGGATATCACCAACCGGAATCGTTTCTCTTGAGAGCTTTGGATCAACACCATAGAGGGTATGCAGCGTACTCATAAAATTGAAAACTTTCTCCGGCGTCACCCGTTCAATCTGTGACCGGATTACATCCACATTCGAGACGATGCCGATAAGTGTGTTCTCATCATCAACGACCGGCAGTTTTTGAATGCCGGAGCGGAAAATTCTGCGGGCAACCTCAGTGATCGTCAGATTTGATGTTGCTTTGATCGGATGACGTGACATTCGCTGATCGACGGTCGTCAGCGGATGTTCTCCGATAATATCGCGTGCGGAGATGTAGCCGACCACTTTTCCCTGCCGCACCACCGGAAATCCATCATGATGGGTCGTGCGGATCAGATGAATTACATCACCAATGGTCTCGCCCGCATCAACGCTGATGACGTCGTGCGTCATGTAGTCCCGGACCTGCTTCTTCTCCATTGCTTGAGATAGTAATTCGTGGTGAAACAGCATCAATGCATCGAACAAAAAAAGTGGGGAGTATATTGGGGGTATGGATGGGGGATCGGAAGTGATATTCCTGCAGAACGGCTGGTTGAAGTGAGGTTTACTCAATATCGATGCTTGTTCCTTCCTCCGCTTTTTCCTTTTGCAGGGTGATTTCCATGACACCGTTCTTGAAGCTGGCCTTTGCCCCCTCCTGCGTGACTGCGGCAGGCAGGTGGATATTTCTCTGCATGCTGCCGACTTTACGCTCGCGCAGGTGGTAGGTGCCTTCTGTTCCCTCTTCCTCTGTGTGTGTGTGCTGTTCGGTTTTGATCATCAGGGTCTCAGGGTCAAGGAGCCTGACGGAAATATTCTCTTTTTCCACACCCGGGAGATCGGTTACGACAATGATCTCGCTCTCATTTTCGCAGAGGTCAACATGGAAATCGCTGCCGAACACGGAGTAGTTGCCGCTTTTTACTGCGGCAGGGAGAGTTGATGCACCGGACTGATTCATAAGGGAAGTTGCACGGGCTTCCATTTCGGCGAACAGCGAGTCAAGTTCGTTGCCAAGGGATGTAAAACTGAACTGATATGGTCTGATTGACATGATATTTTACCTCGTATACTATTGGTCACTCGCACGGAGCGGTTCATTGTGACTTACTAATAGTAAGTCACAATTGTATATAAATATTCTTTAATCTGCATTCTCAGGACAGCAACTACTTTATGAGGCATCCCTTCCCATACTATAGAGAAATGGCAGTACAGTCGAAGAGTAACGCGGGTGATAAACCCCGTCAGAAAAAAAATATTAATTGGACGCAGGTGGGCGTAGTCGCCTTTTGTGTTCTTCTTGTCGTAATGTGTATCATCTCGTTCAGTAATCTTGGCAATATTTTCAACCAGAACGGTGGAACCACGACATCCGGCACCCTTGTTGCCGGTGATCTTGCATACGTTGACTACACGATGTACATCGGCGACGTCCCCATGGTAACCTCCTCCCTTGATGTCTTCAACAACTCTCCGGCGGACCGTCTCCCGACATGGACGCAGACTCTTGGTCTTGTTGCAGGCCAGCAGATGGATGTTGTAAACGGAACCCCGTTACTGATCAACTCATCGTATGAGTATCCGTTCCGGATGCTGAATCAGGAGTACAACCAGATTGCCACCGGCGTCGTCGGCCTTGCGGTGGGCGAGTCAAGAACGGTAGAGTCCACAGGTTCCTTCTTCCAGACGACCTACACCAAAGATCAGGCAGAAGAGATGGGCATCGATTACGCCAACTGGACTGTCGGTACGATGGGACTCATGAACTTCCCGGTTGTAAACGAGACCAGCAATACCACAACGATGGCAATCCGCCCTGCTCTTGTTACCAACAAGACCGCTGATGAAATGGTTCTTCAGTACGGATACGATACTATCGAGATGAAAGTTGTTCAGGCGTACCGGACAAACGCCTAACAACTTTTTTTTGAAAATTTTGTAAAAAAAATAATTTATGACTTTTTGATCGCGTCGCGGTTGTGTTTGTAGGATTTTTCCTTCGGGTTAATCTTCATCGCCGTCCCGAATGCGGCGACTGCCTCATCCTTTCTTCCCAGATATGCACAGGCCGCACCTTTGATGCTCCAGACCTCGTCGTCTTCGGGGGTGATCAGCAGGACTTCTTCCGCAACTGCGAGTGCTTCGTCCCATTGTCCGATTCGCACGAGAAGATTTGCGAGCATTTTTGCGATGCGTTCATCCGTTGGTACTGCCTCTTTTCCACTGCGGAGAACTGCTTCCGCCTCATCCAATCTTCCCAGAGCCACAAGAGCATTTGCTTTGTTTGCAAAGGCTGCCGGGTTTGCCGGATCAATGGCAAGAGCCGCATCTGCTGCGGCAACCGCTCCCGCCGCATCTCCGGCGCGAATGAGATAACCCGCCTTGTTTGCATGGATCTGCGGTGCGTGGGGATTGATTGCAAGCGCGTCGCTTGCGGCAACCACCGCGTCAAGATATTTTCCGGTTTCAGCGAGCAGTCGTGCACGTTCTGCAAAGAATCGGTAATCGCCCGGAAACATCTCCGAGGATTTTGTGTAGCAGCCAAGTGCTGCGGTCTGCTGACCGATCTTTTCCAGCAACAGTCCGAGATTGTACCACACGTCCGGCACGTCCGGCCGGATCTTCAGTGACTCTTCGTAGCAGTAGATGGCACCTTTTGTGTCTCCTGTTTCGATGTGCGATGCAGCTTCCTTACACCAGAGCACGGGATCCGAAGGATTTTGGACCCGTGGATTTTTTACCATTATTTTTTCTCCCACCTGAGCAGCTGCGTAACACTTCCCAGCGTTCCGCCGCGACGGATCTCTTCTCTTACCCGGGTCTCGGTTTTGAAGACCTCAACCGCGCGGCGGGCAACCTCATAGGCCCGTTCTCGTGGAATGACAACGACACCTGACTGATCGCCGATTAGCCAGTCCCCGGGGCGCACGGTCTGTCCGCAGCAGGATATCTCAGGCCCAATTTCGCCGAATCCTTTCGGTTCTCCGGCATTCGGTTGTACTGCGGTTGCGAACACCGGGATATCCAGTGTCAGAATGTCGTCCCAGTCGCGAACCGCCCCATCAATGACAATTCCCGCAACCCCTCGGTTCATCGCCGAGCGGGTGGCGAGCTCTCCCCACGGAGCAATGTCGGTGCGCTTGTCGTTACTGATGACCAGAATGTCGCCCGGCATGCAGGAGTCGATCGCCTGTACCGGTTTGGACCAGTCACCGCCGAAGGTCTGCACGGTCACGGCGCGACCTATCATCTTGTGCGGAACATGGCGTTCAGCAAGTCCGGCCATTGTCCCTTTGCGGTAGAGGGCATCGGTGACGTTTGGTGCGGAGACGGTCTGGAGAAGTTCCCGGATCTGATCGTCAAGCGTTTTCTTTTCTGCGGGGACAGCCTTCGGGCTGTCAAGTGCTGCCCGGACGGCTGCGGTCGCCGCGGTAACATCCGCTGATTTGATGATCGTTCCGCCAACGATCACAATATCCGCACCGCGGGCTGCGGCAGCCGCTGCGGTCTCTGCATTCAGTCCTCCGGCAACCGCAATTTTTACCGGCAGTTTTCCAAGAGTGTCCAGCAGTGCGAGAGGATCTTTTCCGGTCATCTGCTGATCGATTCCCACATGGGCGTTGATGATCTGTACGCCGAGTGCAGCCAGCTCCTCTGCCCGGACGGCAGGGTCACGGACGCTCATCATGTCGGCCATGATCTGAACGCCGTAGAGTGCTGCTCCCCGCAGAGCGTCGGCAATGACGGCGTCGTCGGCTGCGGCAAGCACGCAGACAACGTTTGCCCCGGCTTTTGCTGCCATTTCCACTTCAATTGCTCCGGTATCGGAGGTCTTCAGATCGGCCACAAGCGTTAGGGAGGGGAAAAGGTCCCGCATCCGGCGGACACTTTCCATTCCCTCGCTTTTCACCAGAGGAGTTCCTATCTCTATCCAGTCGGCACCGCCGGCAACTGCCTCCCCGGCGATTTTTTCTGCGCGGGAAAGTTCCGTAAGGTCGAGTGCGACCTGCAAAACCGGTCTGACCATGTCAACTAGTTTGGTGAAGCGAGGTGATAAGGTTGGTGATGCGGCGGATTTTTACTTCTCCTTCTCCCGCGCAATCCGTTCATACACGCTGCACGCCTCCTCTGTGAGAGCATATCTTTTGGATTTCCCGTCAGACGTCTCGGCAAGAATCCGGTCATCGGCAAACCAGGAAAGATACCACTGAATCGTCATGCCAGTTACCTGCATCAGTGCCGCGAGTTCGTTTTTGGTGGCGTTCGGATGCGTATAATGTGTCTGGAAAAAGAGAAACAGTTTTTCCCGGAGGATCAGCGAGAAGATGCAGTACTCAACCGAACCCGGTTCCTGTCTGCTGGTGTAGTAGCGGATATTTCCGTGGTAGGGAAAAGAGTAAATGATGTACTTTCCGTTCCAGCCGCTGAAGCTGATAACTTAATCGAACCCCGTGAAATCTGTAATCCGTCCACGTTCTCCTGTTTGGCACAGCCGGGATGTGCATCAACGTAGACGTAGATTCTGGCAATGATCGGTATTCTGACCGCAGTTGCCGCAGGAAGAAAAAATAGGGTTACTGCTGCTGATCGTGCAGGATGGGAAGTCCCGCACGCAGCCAGGTGTTTATACCTCCCTCAAGAATATAGACCCGGGTGAATCCGAGTTTCTCCATCAGCTGACCGGTTCGCAGGCCGCGGATTCCTGACTGACAGTAGATCAGATACGTATCGTTTCTTGCGAGAGCGTGAATTGTTTCTGAGAAGTCCGGGGAGCGAAAATCAATGAAACGGGCACCTGTAAGGTATCCGTACTCATTGATCTCCGGTTTTGTCCGAACGTCTACGATAGTTATTCTTCCCGCATCGTTCAGCTGCTTTGCACCGGCGGCGTCAACGATTTGCGGAGGCTGTACTGTTGTGTTTTCTGGTTTGGTTGTCATTCTTTACTGGTACTTCTCAGAATAGACCAGCTTTTCCAGCGGAATCTTTTCTGCGAGTGTGATGCCGCCGACGTCGGGAACTCCTGCGGCGACGATGGAGATGAGTGTGTAGGTCTCCGGTACGTTTGCCAGCTCACGAACCGCATCTGTGTAGGGCATCTGGTTTCCTGCGATCCAGCATCCGCCATACCCGTAGGCGTGCAGGGCAAGGAGCAGGTTTTCGGTGGCAGCACAACAGTCTTCGACGGTGAACTTCCAGTCAGCCTCGCCGAAGACGAGGATCCCTACTGCTGCACCTTCGATAAACTTTCCGTTGGGTGCAAGTTCTGCGATCTTTTTCAGGGTCTCTTTGTTTTTGATAACGACAAAGATCCACGGCTGCTTGTTTCTGCCGGTCGGTGCCTTGGATGCACACTCCAGAGCTTTTCTGATAAACTCCTGGGGGATCTCCTCTTCCTTGAATTTACGGACACTGTGGCGCGACTGGATGACGGTAATACCGAAGTTTGCTATCCCTGGATTTCTCACATTCATATTTACTCCTTATGCAGGAGAAGTAAAGAGCCTTTCTGAACTGACAATCATCGCACATTCTGACGGGTGCAGACGCCACTGCGTCTGCACTCCTTAAAATAATTAGATCCAGCCGGTCAGAAACTGCCAGAGGTTTGACAGACCGGTCGTGAGAATCTGGGTCATCATATCCAGGTCCACACCGAGAAGCGGGGTTAAGAACACGAAGAAACACACTGTCGCAAGTGAACTCCCGATGTTCGCCACTGCCGCAACAATCAGAATACGGAACAGCGGAATCGAGAGCATTTCCCTGATAGAATCTGCCTTTGAGATTGCCTTCAGGTCTCCTGAGGTTGGCGGCCGCATCTTCGCCTCAACGATTGCCGCAAACCAGCCCGCTGCAAGGAACGGATTCAGGGAAGTCATCCAGGCAAGGGCTGCGGCAACTGCCACAGAGAATGGATGCCCGCGGACGAGAAGCGTCGCAACACCGGCGAACAGTGCGTGCAGAAGCACCCAGTAGATAATTGCCCAGATCAGAAGATCGGTTGCGCCGGAGAATGCAATCGCGATAAGGATCACCGCAAACATTGCGACGAACAGACCGCCGATGATCTTTCCCCAGGGATAGTGTTTCGGTTTTGCCAGAAGCTCTGCAAGCGGCGGAAGTGTTGACGGCTCTTCCCGGTACCGGTTGATTCCCGGTACATGTCCTGCACCGACAACCACCACTGCGCGCTCATAGGGGCTCTTCTCCAGATCGATCACACCATGGGCGAGGTAGGCATCACGTTCATCGATGAGTGCCTTTGCCCCGTTTGGTGAGAATTTGTGGAACTCTTCGAGTGCCATCTCAATAATGTCCGGGTTGGTCAGCTCATCGATCGAAACTTTGTCGATACCGCCTGCGGAGTCGTCATCCTCATCGTCTGCGGCAAACATCGACTGCATTAGTGCCCAGATGAGTTTGATCTTCTCCAGAATCTTCATCCCGCCCCAGAACCGGGCAAGTGTAATCCGGATATCGCGGTCGATGAGAACAAGCCGGATGCCTCGCTCCTCGGCGAGCCGGATGGCTTCCTTCATCTCTGCGCCCGGCTCAATCCCGACGTTCATACCGATTTTTCTCTGGACGTAGGCCAAAATCCACTGTACCAGCATCAGCGTGAAGTTGCCTTTCAGCAGATCCTTTACCTCCGGCGACTCGTGCTTCTCGGGCGGAGGGACAATGCCGTTTGCTGCATCCTCGGCCTCTTTCATCTGCTGCTTCAGTGCGGCAAACCGTCCTGGATCCAGCTCAATGGCGATAACATCGGGGTTGATGGTGTCCACTGCTTCACGAACTTCGTCGATACTTTTCTGCGAAACGTGGGCAGTTCCGACAATATGTATTTCTGTCATGATTTTTTTGGCGGTATGGAATATTCGTGTGCTCCGCTGCTGTCAAACACAATGGTTGACCCTGTGATTATACTATGTTTTTGATACTGTTTTTCGGTTTTTTCCAGCTCGGTATTCTCGGCATCCCGCCTTCTCAGAAGGTCTTCCGTGATCTGCCCGGCATCGTTGGTTGTGCCGCAGGTCTCACAACCGGGACATTCGGAGATGATGAGATCCTCTCCGTCAAGCATAAACGGATATGTCCGGCAGATGTGCGGGCGGCTGCGATATACCCGGCAGCGGTTGTTTTTGAGAAAAATGCAGTTACCGTCCTCACCTCTTTGGAGCACCCAGCCGAAGGTAAAGGTAAACCCGTCCTGCCGAATCCATTCAGGATACGGCTCGACGATCTCATCCATACTCATACCGGTTGCCTCTGCGAGAACTTCGATCTCCGGCGGCGAGACCATGACCTCATTGTCGGCCCCGCTGCAGCACGCTCCGCAGAGCAGGCAGGTAAATCCTGCTTCGCGTACCTTGTCCTTTATCCCGTCTGTGTCATTCATCGTGTTTATTCGTAGGCGTCGATGTGGTTCCTGATTGCGGTCTTGATCTGTTCGGGCGTGTAGCCGAGAAGACTTGCCAGAAACATTGCGCCTCCTGCACCTGACCCTTCTTTGATTTCGCCTTCTGCATACCGGGCAAGCCCTGCATGCCCGAGTGTGTCAAACTCTGGATCAACGTAGTATGCGTCACATCCGATTGCCGCTGCGGTTTCCCGGAATGTGGCGGTCGTATCATTATAGACGTAAGAGGTGGTGACAATATCCGGTACAGTGTTTCCGAGCGCCCGGATAACTGCTGCGGCCGCAAGCATCTGGGTTCCTCCGGCGAGGAAGAGTTTACCAGAGTAACCTTCGGCGATGCCTGCAGCGACCGGAATCATCGGATCACCGATCATTGCAACAATGCCAAGTGGATCGGCAGTGCCGGCATCCGCAACACGGGCAAGTGCTTCTTTTGCTATCTGTTCCTTCTGCGTCACCGGATTATCTACCAGACAACTGCTGACCTTTGCCGCATACCCGAGCGCGCGCAGGACACAGAGAGCTGTTGTTGTTCCACCCGGCAGACACTCCCCAAGGATCAGCATGTCACTGGTCTGGGAGAGATACTCACCGACCTTTACCCCTCGTTCATAGAGTTTCCGTGCCTCGGGAACGGCGTTCCCGTTTCGGGGATCTCCACCGGTTTTCCCGCCAAGATTCATGTACGGAACGGTGATCTCCGACTCAATTCCTGCTGCAATCATCAGGGGGTGCATGCCGATGAGGTCCATCATCGCAAGCGTAAGGACAGCCGGTGTCGGGCAGCCGGTTGGTGTGTTCGGTGTGATTCCCTCAAGGGACAGTTCTCCGTTGATGATCAGTTCTGCGTCCAGCGGCGGGACCAGCAGACTCTTTTCCGGACTTTCTCCGGCTCCGGATACTCCGGGAATCGTGGATACAAGACTGTTTGCAAGGATAAGGGCAAACATTGGGGCTTCAGGTTCAAAGTCTGCTCGTGCTGACACAAAAGACATGGTTCTATATCTATTTGGACTGACAAGGAATAATAGATATGAAGTCGGTCCGCGCCCTGTTGCAGTTTACCACCATCCTCCCTTTAGGTGAACCTGCGGACTTTGGTAGGTTCGCTCAGCGCAGCTGGCTCTATCCCCTTGCCGGATACGTCACCGGCGGGGTTGCCGCACTTCCGGGCCTTGCTGCCTGGTACTTCGGGTACACCAACTCGCTCGTGATAGCCGCTCTCACGCTCGCCCTTGTGATTTTCATCACGGGCGCGAACCATTTTGACGGTCTGCTGGATCTCGGCGACGGACTCATGGCGCACGGCAGTCGCGGGAAACGGATTGCGGCAATGACCGATCAGACGACCGGGGCGGGTGCACTTGCTCTGGGTATGATGATTGTTCTGATAACCTTCGCAGGTTTCGCTTCACTGCCGCCACTGTGGATTGCAGCGGCGGTGCTGTGCGGCGAAGTCTTCGGTAAAATGGTGATGGGTCTCTTCTCGGCTCTGGGAAAACCGTTCCACGAAGGAATTCAGAGTTATATTTACGAACATTCGAAGCGGCGGTTTGCCGCATACACGGTATTTCTTGCTCTTCCGCTTTTTTTCCTGCCGGAAAAAATAGTTGTGACCGCAGGACTTGCTGCGGCATTTCTGGTATTTGGTGTCCTGTGGCATCTCGCGCGCAGATGTTTCGGTGGTGTCAACGGTGATGTTACCGGCGCGGGAAATGAAATTACCCGTGCTGCCGTGGCAGTTATGTTTGCTCTTCTGCTGACGTGATTATCGTCTGCGCGACAGCGTTGTAAACCCGCACCCGGCATCATCGTCACACTCGATATCGGTTGCGTTTGCATCCTCAATGACGGTATTAAAGAGCATCATACCCTCCATGAGCTGCTGATCCATTGGTAGGCCGCCTTTAGATCCGCGGAGCGCCTGCGCGTACGGATTTGGTGTTACGCGGCGGTTTACCCGGATGCCTGCACAGTGCGCGCAGAAAACACAGCTGCTGTGAACAGATACTTCCTTGTCCTGACACATAACGGTTGCTTTTCCATTTGGTTTCCTCGTAAGCGGCAACGTCTTCATAACTCAAAATACTACTTCAAATCCGTATTAGTCTATCGATATCTTGTTTCCCGGTCTGCGGGACCTTTTGTCCCGGTCCACAGATTATTTTATATGGTTCCACATCGAATCTGTTATACTCGTATTGAGACAGGTAACGTGCCCCGCACGATACCTATCAATGAGTCAAAGTGGAGATAAATTACTATGGCAGCAGAAAAGCCCCACATGAACCTTGCCGTTATCGGTCACATTGACCACGGGAAGTCCACCACTGTCGGTCGCATTCTTTTTGAGACCGGTGTCGTACAGCAGCACATTCTTGACGCATACAAGAAAGAAGCAGAATCCAAGGGTAAGGGAACCTTCGAGTTCGCCTGGGTAATGGACTCCCTCAAGGAAGAGCGTGAGAGAGGTATCACCATCGATATCGCCCACAAGAAATTCGAGACTCCGAAGTACTCTTTTACCGTTGTGGACTGCCCAGGTCACCGTGACTTCGTCAAGAACATGATCACCGGTGCATCCCAGGCTGATGCGGCAATCATCGTCGTGTCCGGAACTGAAGGCCCGATGGAGCAGACCAAGGAACACGTTTTCCTGTCCAAGACTCTTGGTATCAACCAGATCATCGTTGCAGTCAACAAGATGGACGCTGTTAACTACTCCGAGGAGAAGTACAACGAAGCAAAGGAAAAGATGTCCAAGCTCATTGCATCCGTTGGATTCAAGCCGGCCGAGACTCCGTTCATCCCAATCAGCGCATTTGTCGGTGACAACATCAAGTCATCATCCGCAAATACCCCGTGGTACAAGGGCCCGACCCTTCTTGCAGCACTTGACGACTTCAAGCAGCCTGATATGCCGACCGACAAGCCACTCAGACTTCCGATTCAGGATGTGTACACCATCTCCGGTATTGGAACTGTTCCGGTAGGACGTGTCGAAACCGGTGTCATGAAGAAAGGAATGAAAGTCTCCTTCATGCCGGCAAACGTTGAGGGTGAGGTTAAATCCATTGAGATGCACCACGAGGAAATCCCGCAGGCACTGCCGGGTGACAACGTTGGTTTCAACGTCCGTGGTATCGCAAAGAACGACGTCCGCCGCGGCGATGTCTGTGGTCCGGTTGAGAACCCGCCGACCGTTGCAGAGGAGTTCCAGGCACAGATCGTTGTCCTGCAGCACCCGTCCGTTCTTTCCGTCGGATACACTCCGGTGTTCCACTGCCACACTTCCCAGACTGCCTGTATGTTTATCTCCCTTGACAAGAAGCTTGACCCGCGTTCCGGACAGGTTAAGGAAGAGAACCCGGCATTCCTCAAGGCCGGCGATGCAGCAATCTGCACCATCCAGCCGACCCGCCCGCTCGTTATCGAGAAGGCAAAGGAACTCCCGCAGCTCGGACGTTTCGCAGTCCGTGATATGGGTATGACCGTTGCAGCAGGTCTTGTTCTGAACGTCAAAGCAAAGCAGATGAGATAATCTCATCTATCACGAATTTTTTGTGGTGATTGACAATGCAGAAAGCCAGAATACGCCTTACTGGGACGGATTATGAAAAAGTGGAAACGGTTTGCACCCGTATCCGAGAGATTGCAGAGCGTACCGGTGTAAATCTGGCAGGACCCATCCCGTTGCCGACCAAGCGTCTTATCGTTCCGATCCGGAAGAGTCCGGATGGAGAAGGTACCGCAACGTGGGATCGCTGGCAGATGCGCGTTCACAAACGCCTCATCGACCTTGATGCCGATGAGCGTGCGCTCAGACAGCTGATGCGTATCCAGGTTCCAAAGGATATCAGCATCGAGATTGTTCTGGAGAACTAATCCGAGGTGAGGGCTTATGCCCGCCCCAACCTTTTTGTCACACATTCAAAGTCGTGTTCGTGTTGAGCACGTGTTTTTCGCTATTCTGATTGTTGCTCTTATTCTGAGATTTGCGTTTTTGGATCTCAAACTGTTTCATCATGACGAAGCGATTCATGCATGGTTTTCCTATCAACTGCTGACGCAGGGGACCTATATCTATGATCCTGTGTATCACGGCCCGTTTCTGTATTATGTTACCGCAGGAATGTTTGCGCTGTTCGGTGATTCGGATCTGGTAGGCCGTATTCTCCCGTGCATATTCGGGACTGCGCTCATTCCGCTGGTGTACTGTCTGTACCGGATGGGATACCTTTCCGGAAAAACTGCGATCATCGCGGGAATTTTTGTCGCAATCGCCCCGGAGATGATTTACTTCTCGCGGTTCCTGCGCAATGATGTCTTTGTGGTGTTCTTCTCACTGCTGATTGTGGTGGCGTTCCTTGCGTGGATTCAGAAAGGAAAGTGGTATTATCTGCTTCTTGCAGGTATTGCTGCGGCACTTGGCATGTGTTCCAAAGAGAATATGCCGATTATTTTAGTGACGTTCGGCCTGTTCTTCCTGTATCTTGTGTGGAGCAGAAAGATCACACTTCCCGAGCGCTGGCTGCGGGATGTGATTCTCGCAGTTGCAGTATTTTTCGGAGTCATATTTCTGTTCTATTCATCATTTGGCGCACACCCGGAGGTTATTTTCACTGCCGGACCGTCAGCGATTGAACACTGGCTGAATATGCACAATCAGCAGCGTATTGGTGGTCCGCCGTACTACTATCTGCTCCTGTTCGTGCTGTATGAGCTGCCGGTTCTTCTCTTCGCGATCGCGGGCGTGATACTGTATCTGCGTCGTCCGTGCGGAAAAAAGCAGGTGACGACAGAAGAGATTCTTCCGGAAATTTCGGATGCGGAGTTCTTTGAGAGCGACGGGGAGACTGTCTCCGGACCGGCACCTCCGGTGCCTGTGCCGGAAAAGAAGAACCCGATTCGAGATCTGTTCCGTCGTCCGGAACCACCGGTTGCCCTGAATCGTCAGGAGGAGTTTATCCGGTTTGCGATCTACTGGACAATCATGGCCTGTCTTACGTATGCGTACATCGGCGAGAAGGTTCCGTGGCTCTCGCTGCACCAGCTGGTACCGATGATCTTCGTTGCGGCGTACGCGTTGTCGTTTGCAGGAAAGTACACAAAACCGCTGATGGTTCTTGCATGTGCGTTCCTGCTGGTGGTCACGTTCCATGTAGCATATACTCCCGCAGACATTGCGGAACCGATCGTGCAGGTGCAGAACTCCGAAGATCTTGTGGAACTGATGGCGGCGATTGATGCTTCCGAAAAAGTTGCGATCTCGTCTGATCAGGGATGGCCGTTTACGTGGTACTATCGCGGCGACGGCTGGGATAAGATAAGTTACTACGGCAGAAAGATATCCCAGGATAGTGTTCTTGCGGGAGACTTTGATATCATCATGACGCACGATGATGATAGTTATGAGAGTCTCCCGGGATATGAGAAGAAGACGATCCGGTTAAGCTACTGGATTGATGGTGCTGCAACCGGAAACGATCCCGGCTGGTTCTGGTATTATGTGACGCGGGACGGAAAGATCGGCAGCATCAATACTGATGTGTTTACGAAAAATTCCTCAGCCTGATCTCTCCAACACTTTATTTTTGTACATTATCTGGATTAATCATAGTAATCTGAGTCTATTTCGTTTACATCATGCAAAACTATATCTGCCAGTAACTCGTTACTGTTGATCATGGAGGGCATTGGTCATCATACGTACATTTATGATGACCACCTGCGGTTCAGATGAATATTGATTTCCATTATTACGGGACATATCTTGCGGCAAGACTCGCAGGGTATACAAAACAGGATGCCGAAACGATCGCGTATGCGGCACAGTATGTGGATGAATCCAGTAAAGACATGATTGTTCCTGAATCTTCCGGCCTGATGCAGGTACCAACAGTTGAGACACTGGAAGAATCAATGAAATATGGCAAAGACCCGCGTCCCTGGACTCGCGAACAGTTGAGTTACATCCGCAGAACATGGATGTGCTTTCATTTCCTTCCGGGAAATATCTCCGTCTCAATGCCCTATCAGGGGAAAAAATCTTCCACTGGATTTGTTGATTCCTGGTCGTATGATGCATTTGAAGAGCAGAACTTCAAGTTTATGTGTCTTCCAAATAGCGAACTTGTTGTCAGAATGATTCAGGATATTCAGCTGAATCATCGGGATGCCGGATATGCTTTGCAGATGATAGGTCTGCGCATGCATGTTATGGCAGATACCTGGGCTCATATGTATTTTGCCGGGAGACCGGCATGGTATGTGAATGATGTCGAGGGGAAGGTTGAGGAGTATGATGGAGATGGATGGCATCCTCTTACATTCATATATACGGCTGATGATAATGTGGAAAAACGTTTGTACTCCTGTACTCCAACTATGCCCCGTTATAGTGCAATCGCATATCACGGCCACGGAAGAATGGGACATCTTCCGGATTACGGATTCATGCGTTACCGGTACTCCCCCCAATGGAGAAGCAGTGCTTCTGCATCAGAAAAAATTCTGGAAAAAGATAATCCGGAGGTATTTCTGCATGCTTTTCAGCAGATGGTCTATGCCCTGAAATGCATCAGGGAGGATACCAACAAATTCCAAGCAGGCGTATATGATTCAGCTCTTACCGAGGAACTCCGCCGGGTGTTTCAGTCGCGTACCCTAGATCAGTCACAACAATGGATTGCACTTATTAAATCCCATCTTGGTACTACTGAAGTTCCGAAAGACTTCCAAAAAAATGCATGGAAAGATGAGTTCATTCGTTCCGGTAAAAGCGGCAGTACCCCATACTACTACTTCGCTATATCGGCAAACCGCCATTATGAATTTGTTGACCATTATCTGACGGAGAAGGGTTTACCATTGTACGAGATGGAAAAGGGCAGTGAAGAAGTCGGGGCATTTGGTGATTATGCAGTATTCTGCCGGAAATCCCGTGTGAGCAAAATACGTGTGCGAACCGGGAGCATCGTTGATGCCGTGCAGGTTGTGTATGATGATGAGTATCAATCGGATTGGCACGGAAATGCCTGGGGAGGAGAAGTGCAGGAATTTAATCTGAATCCCGGAGAATATATTTCCGCGATAGACGGCGCGATTGTTTCCTACACCGGTGCATATCCGACTCCTGCAAAGAGCGTCTCATATCTTCGGTTTACCACATCAACCGGCAGAACATTCCTTTGCGGCAACCCCCGGTCCGGTCCGGTTCTCAAATCGTTATCGTATCTTGCGGGATCGAATATGAAAATATTTACTATCTCCGGCCAGTATGTCCGCAGATATCTTAATTCAACACCAAAAAAAGGAAATACAGTTGTCTACCTCAATGATCTCGCATTCGAGGGAGCGTCTGGAAGTTGAGTGTTTTCCTATCCCGCTCTCGTTGAACAAACACTGTACTATTCTTTTTTTTTGTTTATTTCCCTTAGAGTTCAGCCAAAACTTAGTTACCTCCGTCACACTAATAATAGCGTACAGATACCGGGGATCTACTTGTATGAAAACGGGCGATACAACCTCTGAACTCAACACCTTACGTTCGCGTCTTCTCGATCTCACGCTGCGCAACAATCTCCTCAACTATAAACCATCCAATACCCGCAGTATTGAGATCAACGGGGAACTTCCCGCCGCCGTGTATCACAGTCTGGTCATCGGCGAAAAGGGACTGAAGTTTTATCCGGCAGGCAAGAAAGCCGATGCCCCTCTGGAAGAGAGACACCTTTGGAAATATCCTGCCTTCGCAAAACCTACTGCAAAACAGCAGGATCTCATCCTGAAAACACCCTACGATGATATCAGTCTTCGCCAGCGGCTGTACTCGCTCTCCAACAAATCCCGTACCGTCTTTGAAGAACAGGGCTATCCTGTCCTTTATCTGGCTCTCGGATTTGTCAGCTGGTCGGAAGCCGAACATCCCGAAAAACTCTACAAAGCCCCCCTCCTTTTAATTCCGGTCGAACTCATCCGTCAGAAGGTCAAGGACAATTATGTCCTCAAATGGACCGGCGATGACCCTATGACTTCCCTGTCCCTGTCAGCGAAACTTGCTGAACAGGGGATTACGATCCCTGAGTTCGTTATGCCCGAGACCGCCGACGGCCTCACTGAGTACGCCGCATCCGTCGATGCCGCCGTCCGCGGGAAGGGATGGGAGTACTGTCCGGACATCGCTCTTGATCTCTTCAGTTTCCGCAAGTTTGTGATGTTCAAGGATCTCGATCCCGAATCCTGGGACGAAAACTTCTCGCCTGAAACGCACCCCCTTATCGCCGAACTCTTTCATCCGGGAACAACATCTGCTGCGGGGGCAGGCGATACATTCCCGGAAAATGAGATCGATGTCCGGCTTCCGTCCGAAAGATCCTACAACATCATGGACGCCGACTCCTCGCAGGTTGCCGTTATCGAAGAGGCAAAGTCCGGGAAAAACCTCGTCGTCGAAGGTCCGCCCGGTACCGGCAAATCCCAGACCATCGCCAACATGATTGCAGAGATGCTGGTCAGCGGCAAAACCGTTCTTTTCGTCTCGGAAAAGATGGCCGCACTTGAAGTGGTCAAGCGGCGTCTGGACACCGCGGGTCTTTCCCGGTTCTGTCTTGAACTCCACAGTCAGAAGGCAAAGAAGGGAGAGGTCATCCGTGAACTTGAGCGAAGCATCCAGCATCCGGGCAGCAGCTCTGCATCCCCGGACAGTATCCATCTGCAGATCGACTCTCTCCGTGGAGAGCTTGACGGTTACTGCCGTGAGCTTGCCGCCCCTATTGGGGCCTGTGCCTTCACTCCGTATGATCTTTTCGGCATTCGCGAACAGTACCGTTACGAGTTTGAGGACAGCCCCGAAGGACCGGGACGCAGAATCCCGCGGGTCGTTATTCCTTCGGCAAAAGAAATAACGCCGGACCAGTACAAAGACGCAATTGCAGCCCTCCATGACATCGAAGCCCTGCTGCCCTCGCTCATGCCGACCGGCAGACCGCTCAGCCAGCACCCCTGGGCAGGCTGTGTTCCGGGTCTCGTTCTCCCACAGGATCGCGATGAGATTCTCGAACTGGTTGAGAGCTACCGCATAGCAATCGAAAAACTTCTCTCGGCCATGCGGCGGCTCTCTGATCTTACCGGCGTTCCTGTTCCCCGTGAGGAGACCGGTGTCTCCCGCATGGTGGAGTCCTGCCGTCTCCTGACAAATGACTTCGCTGCAGATGCCGGAGCGCTCACAAATCCTCTCTGGGACAAACAGTCCGAGGTCACCAGACTGATCTCCGGCATGCAGAAACTTGCCGATCACCGCGCCCGCATTCTTGCATCCTTTACTCCGGAAATATTTTCACGCAACCCGAACCGGCTCTACTCCGCGTTCCGCGAGGTCGCCGGAAAAGGCACAATTGCAAAAATATTCTCCTCTGCTTACAAAGAAATCAGGGCGGAAATCTCCTCCTACTATCGTGGCGCCGTCCCGCCGGACGCACAGATTCTTACCGACCTGCTTGATGCCCGCGACTATCTCACTGAACGCGATGCATGGATGCAGGACGAGATGCTCTATGCCTCCGCGTTTGCGCCGGTCTGGAACGGCGAGGAGACCGACCCTGCCGCACTCGCAAGGTATGCCGAGTGGATATCTGCCATCCGGCTCATGATAAAGGAAGGGCTTGCAACCTCTCACACACTGGAACTTCTCGGTGCCGGTTCCATCACCACGACCGCGGTCGTTCCGCTCTTCGCCGAAGTGGAAGCGGCGGGTATCGTCCACAGTGAAGCCCGCGCGAAACTCTTCGCCCGCATCGGCATCTCCGAGATGGAAGACCCGACGTTTGCCGAGCAGCGCAAACGCTGCGACCTCTGGTCCTCGGACATTGACGGTGTTGTTCTCTGGAGCAAACTTCTGACCTACACCGATGTTCTTGGGAAAACAGTCGCGGCCCCGCTTCTGGAACTCCTCTTCTCCGACAAACTCGGTCCCGGCGAACTTGTCCCGAGTTTCCTTACCGGCTATGCCGACTCCCTGCTTCGTGAAGCCATTGCCGAGCGCCCGCTCCTTGCGCGTTTCTCCCAGATTCCGCACGAACAAAAAATTGCAGCCTTCGCCTCCTGTGATCGCGGCGCCATTGCAGAGAACTGTAAACGTATCGCAAAAATTCTCGAAGAAAAAATTCCGGAACTGTACTCAGGGGCCTCCCGTGACTCCGAGATGGGAGTTCTC
Source organism: Methanocorpusculum petauri (assembly GCF_026891975.1). Lineage (GTDB taxonomy): Archaea > Halobacteriota > Methanomicrobia > Methanomicrobiales > Methanocorpusculaceae > Methanocorpusculum > Methanocorpusculum petauri. Next base: position 42,373 of record NZ_JAPTGB010000017.1, read on the forward strand.
ACCGGTGAGTTCAACAGAAAGCGCGGTCACATGTCCATTCGCATGCTCATGAGCAAAGCGGGCTGGCTGATTCAGCAGATCAAACCCTGTTTCATGATGAGTCCGTTGTCTGTTGCCCAGTATCTCGATCCCCGTTCCGTGCAGTTTGATGTCATCATCTTTGACGAGGCAAGTCAGGTCAGACCGGAGGATGCACTTGGCGCACTCATGCGCGGACACCAGCTTGTTGTCATGGGCGACTCCCGCCAGCTTCCGCCAACCACCTTCTTCGATCAGATCGCATCCGCCGATGACGAGGATGAAGGTGAGTCGGTTGCAAGCATCACCGACATGGAAAGCCTTCTCAATGTCTGCAAACAGTCGTACGAAACAAAACGTCTGCGCTGGCACTACCGCTCACGGCACGAGTCCCTGATCGCTGTGTCCAATCAGGAGTTCTACGACGGCAACCTCATGGTCTTCCCCTCGCCAATGCACGAGACGCCTGACCTCGGCCTTTCTTTTGTCCATCTGCCGGACACCGTGTACGAACGCGGCAAGGCGGGTATCAACCGCGGCGAGGCGCAGGCTGTGGCCGCGGCGGTCATTGAGTACTACCGCAGGTTCCCGGACAAAACACTCGGGGTTGCCACCTTCTCCACCCGCCAGCAGGAAGCCATCCGCCATGAGGTTGAACTTCTGCTGCGCGACAACCCGGACGTTGAGTCCCTGATGCGGCCGGAGAACGGGGAGAACTTCTTTGTCAAGAATCTGGAAACCGTACAGGGAGATGAGCGCGATACGATGCTCATCAGTATCGGTTACGGGTTTGATGAGAACCACAAGCTGAGTAAGAATTTTGGTCCTCTCAATCAGGACGGCGGTGAGCGGCGGCTGAACGTTTTAATTACCCGCGCCCGTGAACGCTGTGTGGTCTTTGCCAACTTCCGGGGATCCGATCTGGCCGTTGAACCCGGTTCTTCCTCCGGCATCTCTGCACTTGCCACCTTCCTGACCTATGCTGCGGACCGCAGTTCTCCTCTTGATGCAAGCGGTGATGCCCCCGACGACGTGGCCGGACTGTTCGGCGACACCATCGCGCGGCTGCTGGAGGACAACGGCTATAGTGTTGCGAAAAATGTCGGATGTGCCGGGTTCCGGATCGACATTGCCGTGGAAAACCCCAGAGAACCGGGAGTGTACCTTGCCGGAATTCTCTGCGACGGCCCGTACTACTGGTCGTCCGAGGTTGCCCGCGACCGTGACCGGCTTCGGACACAGGTTCTTGAAGGGCTTGGGTGGAACCTCATCCGTATCTGGGCAACCGAGTGGTACCAGCATCCGGCATCCTGCACCAAGATGCTGCTTGATGCGGTTGAGGCCGCAAAGAAAATCACGAAGAAAAAGTCTGCTGCAAAAGTAAAACCTGCAGCAAAAACTTCCGCAAAGAAACCGCCAGTGGAAAAACCTGTGGAAGAGCCTGCTGTCGTGGTCGCCCCGACGACCTCCACCGCTGTCAGTCTCCGGCTTGTTCCCTACATCTGTTGTGAGGAATGCTCCCTTGGCAGCTATCATCAGTTTGCCTCTGTCCCTGATTCTGTCCTCGGTACGGCGATCGTGCAGATTGTCTCCGTCGAAGGGCCGGTTTCTGCCGCCGTTCTCACGGCCCGGGTCAAAGAACTTGGCCGCGTACCCCGCATGACTGCAGCCGTCCGCGACCGTATTGCTTCGGTAGCCGCCGCGGAAGTTGCCGAAGGACGACTTGCCGCAGATCCGGAAGGTTTCCTTACCGTTCCCGAGTGTGTCATCTCACCGCGGGAGCGGCCTGCCAAGTGGTCTCCCGCGGACGTATCTCTTGCCGAGATTGCCGCCGCGGCCGTTTCCGTCCTGGAAAAACAGTTCTCTACCCCGCGTGACGATCTGATCCGCCAGACAGCCATTGTCCTCGGGTTCAAAGCAACTGCTGCGGTCAAAGACCGGGTTGCCTCCGGCATTGATGCCGCGATTGCCGACGGTCGTATTCTTCTGGATGGCAAACTCTGCAAAGCTGCCTGAACGGGTTCATCCCTACACTTTTTTCTGATACCACGTCACAAGTATATACTACTTCTTTCGGGGCAGTCCTATGTCTGAGGCAGTATCCGCAGTAATCACATCCGCACCCTACCTTCTGGAAGGAATGGGCGTAACCCTTGCACTGGTAGCAATATCGCTCCTGATCGGGTTTCTCTGCGGCATTGCCCTTACACTCGGACAGGTGTACGGCCCGCGTTTTGTCAAACGTCTGGTAGATATTTACGTCTGGTTCTTCCGCGGCCTGCCGAATATCGTTCTTCTGTTTCTGTTCTACTTCGCGCTCTTTCCGATGACCGGTTTTGATGTGCCGGCATTTGCGGTTGCGGTTGTTGTGCTCGGTCTCAGAAGTGCCGCATACCAGTCCCAGATATTCCGTGGCGCCATTGAATCCATTGCTGATGGTCAGATGCTTGCTGCACGTTCTCTTGGCATGACCAGATGGCAGAGTATCAGAACTGTGATTCTTCCCCAGGCTCTCCGGCTTTCCCTGCCCGGCTGGGCGAACGAGTATCCGGTTCTCCTGACGGACTCTGCTGTTGCCTATGTGATAGGCGTTGCAGAACTTCTTACCAGAACCGCTCAGGTCATCAGCAAAACCGGTGAGCCGATGGTGTTGTACCTTACCTGTGCGGTCATCTTCATCCTCCTCAACTACGGCGGTATGATGCTTATCCAGCGGGTGGAAAAGAAAGTCCGGATCCCCGGGTTCGGCAACAATGAGGTGACAGATACATGAGTGACACTCCTATTCTCCGGGTCGAAAACCTTTCCAAATCCTATGGTGATCTGGAGGTTCTCAGGTCGGTATCGTTTGATGTCTATAAAGGCGAGACCAAGGCGTTCATCGGCCCGTCCGGAACAGGAAAGAGTACGCTTCTGCGCTGTATCAACCAGCTGACCGTTCCGGATGACGGTCATGTGTATCTTAACGGCGAGGAGATCACCCACTCCGGTTCAAAGATCAACGAATACCGTCAGAAGATGGGCATGGTCTTTCAGAACTTCAATCTGTTCGATCATCTGACCGCCGTTCGCAACGTAGAGATAGCACTTCTCAAAGTCAAGAAGATGGACAAGGCCGCGGCGCGTAAGAAAGCCATGTTTGAACTGGAACGTGTCGGCATGGCCGACCGTGCCGACTATTATCCGGCCCAGCTTTCCGGTGGGCAGGCACAGCGCGTGTCCATTGCCCGGGCGCTTGCCATGGACCCGGATGTCATGCTGTTTGACGAACCGACCTCGGCTCTCGATCCGGAACTGAAGCGTGAGGTGCTTGAGGTCATGCGAAAACTTGCCGCTGACGGCATGACGATGCTGATCGTAACGCATGAGATGCACTTTGCCACCTCGTTTGCCAGTGAGATCCTGTTTATGGAGAAGGGCGAGATTGTTGAGCGCGGCAGTCCTGCCGATATTCCTGCCAGTCCGTCGTTTGAACGCACCCGTGCCTTTATGGGAACCTACGAAGAGTAGTCATGGACGCAGCGACGAATCTTACCACCAATGCGACTGCGCTGTCCGGGATAACGGATTTTCTGAGTGAAACCTGGGCACACATTCTCGCAGAGATTCCGTTCTGGCAGGATATTCTTTTGCCTGCACTGTGGGATGGTCTTATCGTCACGCTTCAGCTGGTGGCACTTACTGCCCCGTTCGGTTTTCTTCTTGGTCTTCTGGTTGCTGTTGCCCGCGTGTACGGAGTCCGGCCGGTTCGCTGGGCAGCGCAGTTGTATGTGATATTTTTCCGCGGATGTCCGCTTTTGCTGCTGCTGTTTATTCTCTACTTTGGTCTGCCGTCGGTTGGGATTGTTCTGGGTTCGTTCCTGTCGGCACTGATAGGATTTATTCTCTGTAATTCGGCCTATAACTCCGAGTACCTCCGCGGTGCGCTTCAGTCCGTGAAAGGCGGCCAGATGACCGCAGCCCAGGCTCTCGGCATGACGAAACTTCAGGCAGTCCGCTATATTGTTATCCCGCAGGCACTCCGAAAAGCGCTTCCCGGTGTCTCAAATGAGTTCATTTACCTGATCAAATACTCGTCACTGGCCTACGTGGTAACAGTAATTGAGCTGACGGGTGCTGCGAAAATTATTGCAAGCAAATATTTTGCCTACTTCGAGGCGTTTGCGGCGGTCGGCGTGTTTTATCTGGTGATTGTAACCATCGCAACGCTTTCAATCAACCGGCTGGAGAAGAAATACGCAATTCCCGGGACGGGTGCCGGGAAGGGGACATAATACGGTTTAAGTATCTTCGTCCCCTAATAGAAACTACATGTCATTTAGTGTTGATGTGATTGATAAACTTGCAGCGCTTGTTACTGCTGCGTTCGGTCTCGTTGCCGCACTTGCGTGGAACTCTGCCATTCAGGCTGTCTTCAAGGAGGTTTTTGGTGATCAGAGCAGTATTCCTGCAATGCTTGGCTATGCGGTTTTTGTGACGGTGATTGCCGTTATCTTTACCCTGTGGATAGGTTTTGTTTCCAACAAGGCGAAGGGAAAGATCGAGCCGGAGAAAAAGGAGTAGTCCTATTCTCCCTGTTTTTGGAATAACATTTATTATCGGGTATTTTCATATCAATATTCAGCGCGTAACAACGCGTTGTTGTTTGAATGGAACTTCTTTACGCTATTGTTGTAATCATAGGGTTGTTCATTTTTGAGTCGATCGCAAGTATCGATAATGCGATCATCAATGCTGATATTTTAGCCACTATGAAAGAAAAGGCCCGGCGGTGGTTCCTTGTATGGGGTATCCTTCTGTCGGTGTTTCTGGTTCGCGGTGTTCTGCCGTGGATAATTTTGTGGGCGGCGAATCCGTCTCTCGGGCCGGTTGGTGCGCTCACGGTAACGTTTACCGATGATGATCTGGCAATGTCCGCGATGGAGAGTACTGCTCCCTATCTGCTGATGTTTGGCGGTGTTTTTATGCTGTTCTTATTCTGCCACTGGTTGTTTGCCGAGAAGAAGGACTGCATTATGCCGGGAGAGCGGTTCCTGACAAAGCAGGCGCCGTGGTTCTATGCGGTTGTTGCGATTCTTCTGCTGGTACTCGTCTGGGCAACGCTGGAAGCGGATCCGGTTCTCGCGTTTGCCGCGGTCGCGGGTTCGACCCTGTTCTTCCTAGTGCAGGGTTTCCGGTTGTCGGCGGATCAGAAGTCGGCGGAGCTTGGTCACAGTGAAAAGTCCGATGCGGCAAAGCTGATGCTTCTCCTGGTAATCGACAGTACGTTTTCGATTGACGGGGTTATCGGCGCGTTTGCATTTACGTTTTCGGTGCCGCTGATCTTTATCGGATGCGGTCTTGGTGCGATTGTGGTGCGCGAGCTGACCATCAAGTACATCGATACGATCAAGCGCTACATTTATCTGAAGAACGGTGCGATGTACTCGGTTCTGACGCTGAGTCTGATCATGGTCGCGGAAGGTTTCGGTGTTCATACACCTACCTGGCTTGCGCCGGTTGCGATGGTTGTGATCGTTTCGGTGTTTCTTTACATCTCGGCACTTCGCATCCGTCGCGGGAAGGGTCCGGTCTGTCCGGTTCCCTTCCAATAATTTCCTTCTAACACAATCTTTTTTTTGTCTGCTCCCGAAGAGTCAGATATGCGAGTGTACTGTGCTCAGATTGCCCAGGTGTGGAATGATCCTGCTATCGCGTTTACGCGGGCTGAGGAGGCTGCTTTGCATGCGGTGGGTGAGGGTGCGGATCTGGTACTGTTTTCCGAGCAGTATGCGACCGGCTGGCGTTCTTCTGCTGATGTCGGGTTGCCCGGGTTTTCCGGTGCAGAGGTGAAGGCGCGGTGGTGTTCGCTTGCGAAGGAACACCGGGTTGCGGTTGCGGGGTCGTATGCGCGTGAGGTGCCGAGCATGCTTCCGCAGAATGTGATGCTGGTTGCAGGTCCGGATGGTAATGTTCTTGCGGAGTATGCGAAGATGCATCTGTTTACGCCGGGCGGGGAGGACCTGCGCTACTCTGCCGGAACGGAGCCGGTCTGTTTTTCGTACGGGGGTGTGAAGTTCGGATGCGCGATCTGTTTTGATCTGCGGTTTCCTGAGTTGTTCCGCGCGTATCTGCATGCGGGATGTGCGTGTGTTCTGGTGCAGGCTGCGTGGCCTGCGGCGCGCGTTGCGGACTGGGAGCTTCTGCTGCGCGCCCGTGCGCTGGAGAACCGGGGGTTTGTTGCGGGTTGCGGATGTCTGGGGTATGATTCCGGTTGTGGTGTTGATTATTCGGGCCGGAGTCTGGTGTGCGATTATGAGGGACGCATTGTTGCGGATGCGGGGGTGTTCGAGGGGGGATGTTGCGCGG
>NZ_JAPTGB010000018.1 GCF_026891975.1 Methanocorpusculum petauri
GAATCAGACGGCCTTATGTAGAACACGTACCCGAAGGAATGCGAAAAAGAATGGGGCTCTAAGCCCCCGCACCACCATTTTTCAAACCCACAGTAACACAAAAAAACAGACCATCCGGAAAAATTACCTGTACCGCGGATCCTGCTCCGCCGGACAGAAATTACACAGCGCCGACGGCAGATCCCGTTCCTTATCCCGGATAGGACACAGCACCCGTTCCCCCTCGCGGCGGACCGTCGCCCCGCCCGGAAACGGCATCCCAATCGGATGTCCGTATCCTCCCGCAATCAGCATCACATACCCGTACACCAGCCGGTAAAAAAACTTACTCAGCGGATGCTCCATCTGCGGAAACGGATCATCCGACCTCCCCGACCGCACAAAACACTGCACCCGCGCAACCTCCCAGAACTCATGCCAAAGTACCGGATCCGTCAGCGGCGCATCAGAAACCCCGTTCGTCCGGTACACCCGCATAAACACATGATACTGATCCAGCAGATCCGAACAGTAAGGCCGATAGGCCCTCCGGTACGGATCCGGCAGTTTTTCCACCTCACGACGGATAAAACCCCCGATATACTGAAGATCAAACACCGTGTACCGGGAAAGTGCCGTCCCGATTCTCCTCACCGCCTCAGCAGTACCTGTCACCACCTGAAGAGACGCAACCGTCTCATCAATCAGCACCGCCGACTCACCGTCGGACAGAGACAGAACATTCATCTGCGAAGAACTGCCCAGGCACCCATCAGAGCAATGACCGGCAGAACCACACAGACCGGTGACTTCGTCGGTGCAGGCGGAACCGTTGTTGACAACGGCGTACCCGCGGTCGTCGGCACATCTGCTCCGGACGACACCGGAACAAGATCCGCAGCAACATTTGCCGTCGCAAAATTCTTCGGCCTCACCTCAATCAGCGTCGCATACTCATTATAACCCTCGGCTTTCACCTCAACAGAGTGCAGACCAAGCTTCACATTATCAATAGTAAAACTCCCGTCTGCAATCGTTCCGTAATAACTGTTGTCCAGAAACACCTGTGCCCCCTCTGTACCGGAAACAGACACCAGACCAACATCCTTAGCTCCCTCCGACTTCTTGTACACAGTCACATTCATACTCACATTCTGACCAGACGGAACATATGCCGAACCCTTCCAGACCTCATACGTATTACCCGGAATCTCGACACGCACATTTGCCATCGCATCTCCCGGAATAACCGTAAAAACCGGCGTGTATCCCACCAGCTTACCGGAAACCGTCACCGTCGCCCCGCTTGGCTCCGAATTGATCGTCAGTCCCGCCTCATTCTCCGCGAACGCAGAAACCGTCGTCACCCCGCATGCCGCGATCAAAAACAAACAAAGTACAGCTGTCAGTAGATACTTCTTCATATCATTACCTCCACCCTCTATCCTATTAAATTCACCGGCGCATCAGAACACCTGCCGCCGCAAGACCCGCTGCAAAGCCCGCCAGCGGAACCGGCGTCCTCGTCGGAGCGGGCGGAACAGATGCAGCGGTCGTCGGAACCGGAGTTGCCGCCGTTGCAAACGGCATCAGAATCGCATCAACGCTCGTAGTTGCGATGTTCTTCGGCTTCACCTCCACCAGACCCGTATAAGTTGCATAACCATCCTTCTGCACAACCACCTCATGCAGACCAAGCTTCACCTCATCCCTGACAAATGTCCCGTTCGTAATCGTCCCGATGAATCCGTTATCAAGATACACCTCCGCCCCCTCCGCATTGGACCCGACACTCAGATAACCGGTCGTACGAATCTTATCCTCGGTCCGGTAGAGCTTCGCCGTATACGTGATGTGCTCCCCCTTTGGAACATACACCGACCCTTTCCAGATATCATAACCTCCGCCGTGACGCTCTATCCACACGGAAACGGTTGTTCCCCCGGCAACCTCAACCGTCACCGGACTATATCCGACAAACATATCCGAGACCCGCACATCCGCCCCGCCCGGAATGGAATCGATCGTCAGTTTACTGACCGGCTCATCCGCAAGTACCCCGGGTACCGCAAACATGACGCACAGAAGAACAAAAAAAATGAAGGAACGTTTCATGTGAATAGATCAGAGTACATCCTCATAAATGAATCGCCCGTGTCGGACCGTATAAAGAGATATTAATAACCCATCAGCCCCAACATGTCCACAGTTAACATGGAGATTGCATACGCCGTTTTAGTCGTGGTTGGTCTTGTCGCGTTCGAAACCGTGGCAAGCATCGACAATGCAATCATCAATGCAGATATTTTGTCCACCATGAAAGCGTGGGCACGCCGCTGGTTCCTGACCTGGGGTATCATCATTGCAGTCTTCGGTATCCGCGGTGTGTTACCATGGCTTATCATCTGGTTCTCAACCCCGTCGCTCGGCCCCATCGGTGCACTGACCGCAACCTTCTCCGACGACGCCACCGCCGCCGCCGCAATCGAAACAAGCGCACCGTTCCTCCTATTGGCCGGAGGTATCTTCATGATATTCCTCTTCCTCCACTGGCTGATGGCCGAAGAAAAGAACTGCATCGTCCCGGGCGAACGTACCATGTCACGGCAGGGTCCCTGGTTCTACGCAGTTGCAGCAGTCATTCTGTTCCTCATCTGCTACGCAGCAGCACAGATCAACGCTCTTCTCGCAGTGGCCGCAGTGGGAGGCTCTGCAATTTTTTTCATCATGCAGGGATTCCGGCTGTTTGCCGACAAAAAATCGGCAGAACTTGAATCAGGGACCTCAAACAAATCGGACATGAGCAAACTGATGCTGCTTGAAGTAATTGATGCAACCTTCTCCATTGACGGCGTCATCGGTGCATTCGCATTTACCATGTCTGTTCCGCTGATTCTGATCGGAAACGGTATCGGCGCAGTCGTCGTACGTGAACTAACCGTCCGGAACATCGACAACATCAGAAAATATGCCTATCTCAAGAACGGTGCGATGTACTCGATCTTTACGCTCGGCCTTATCATGTGCGGCGAAGGATTCGGCCTGCACATCCCCATCTGGTTTGCACCGCTTCTGACCATCGGAATTGTGGCAGCATTCTTCTGGCTCTCGCTCAGAAAAATCAAAAGAAATGACTTCGGCGTGTGCCGCATCCCGCGGGAGTAAACCGTCTTTCCTTTTTTTGTTCCCGGACAAACGCTAATGTACCATCCCTGACATACAGAATAACCATGACCGGTGTCACTGCCGAAAGTACGCTTCTTCTTCACTTCACCAGCCGTCGTCCCGACGGAGAAATCTTTGAAGACACCCGTTCCGGCCAGCCGGTGCAGATCACACTTGGAAAAAAACAGATCAACCCGGCGTTTGAAGAAGCCCTCATCGGGAGAACCGAAGGGGAAACCGTCACCGTCACACTCCCTCCGGAGAAAGCCTATGGCAGGTACCACAAAAAACTCGTCGTCACCATCAAACGACATAAACTCAGTCTCGATCACGACCCGGCCCCGGGAGAGATCATCAGAGTGAATGTCCTGAAAAAACCCTGCCTCGTCACGGTGGTCAGTGTGACCGACAAAAGCATCACCGTAGATGCCAACCACCCGCTTGCAGGCGAAACCATAGACTACGAAATCACCATAGAAAAAATCCTCTGACCATGACACATCCGGGAACCATCCATCACTGCGACTGCATCACCGGCATGAACCAGCTGAACGCCGGATCCGTTGACATCATCGTCACCTCGCCGCCCTACAACATCGGCAAACCCTACACCACCTATGACGACACCGTCCCGCGCAATGGCTACCTCTCCTGGATGAACGAAGTTGCCGGCGCAGCGAAACGTGTACTGTCCGATGACGGCTCATTGTATCTCAACGTCGGCGGCAGCCTCAAAGACCCCTGGATTCCGATGGATGTTGCCATGGAGTTCCGGAAATCCGGATTCATCCTCCAGAACATGATCCACTGGATCAAATCCATCGCACTCCCCAAAGAAGACATGGGCAGATTCTACAACGCAGGTATTTCTGAAAACGGCGTCGCTGTCGGTCACTACAAACCGATCAACAGCCGCCGGTATCACAACGACTGCCACGAGTTCATCTTCCACTTCACCAAAACCGGCGACGTACCCATCGACCGGCTCGCAAACGGCGTACCGTATCAGGACAAAAGCAACGTCCGCAGATGGGTACAGAAAAAACAGGACATCCGCGACCGCGGCAATACCTGGTTTATCCCCTACGAAACCATCCGTGAAGAACGTCCCCATCCGGCCACCTTCCCGGTCCGGCTGCCGGTGATGTGCATCCGCGACCACGGCATCGACCGCTGCCGCCTCGTCATGGACCCGTTTATGGGCATCGGCAGCACCGCCCTCGCAGCAGTCCGGCTTGGCATTCCCTTCGTGGGATTTGAGATCGACGAGAACTACATCAAAATCGCCGAAGAACGAATCGCAGCCGAACAGCTTACTGCAAAGAATTGACATTTTCAAGTGGCAGGGATCTTTTTTTCCGAAAAATATGGAAATATCTTTATCCATCACTCCAAAAAAAATCACGCACCAAAGAATTTCAAAAACAAAATTGTCAGACTATCAGAGAATCCCAAGCACAAAATCCATTATCCGGCAGCACCAACGAAAATGGCAATGGGCGAACGGTACTGGGAGATTGATGCAATCCGGGGTATCTCCCTTATTGGCATGATTCTTTTTCACATCACCTCTCTCATGGTAATCTTTCACATGACTTTTACCATGGAATGGTACTATGAAGTTTGCCGTTACATTCACCTGGGAACGAGTATCTTCGTCATCATATCCGGCGTTGCCCTCGTTCTCCGGTACGGCAGAATGGCAGACCGCCCAAAACGGGAATACCATACGGCAATTTTCAAACGTGGCATCCAGATCTTCCTTATCGGCATTGCCGTCGCCATAGTCGCCTCCCTTGCCATCCACTTCATCATCGGAGACGGTAACTACATGCTCTTCAACTTCCTGCAGATGATGGGACTGTCCATGATCCTCTGCATCCCGTTTCTCCGGCTCGGCAAATGGAACATCATCCCCGCCATCCTTCTCATCTGGGCCGGTTTCCTCGTCAAATCCATTCACATCGAACCGATCTGGCTACTGCCGCTTGGCATTCTCCCGGACGGCATGTTCTACCCGCGTGACTACTTCCCGCTCCTCCCCTGGGTAGGCGTCATGCTTCTCGGTGTCGCCATCGGCTCCGTCCTCTATCCCCAAGGGGTCCGTCGCATCCGCATCCCGGACGCAGGGCTCGTAGGCAGAGCATTTGCCCTCATTGGCCGGCATCCGCTGGAAATCTATCTCCTGCATCTCCCGATCATCGCCGGAGTCCTCTACCTCATCATGATCGTATCTCAGGCACTTGGCATGCCGTTCGGCTATCTGTAGATACTCTCCCGCACCCGTACTGTAGCAATCCCTGCAAGAACCTGCCCCAGACAATAATACTCATCCGCCGCCATAAGAGAAAGCATCTCCCGCGGCAGCATCGCACCGAACTTCCACGTCGTATCCGGCAGCTCCGGCAGCTCGCCTGCGAGCACCTGAGAATCTGTCCGCGACAGTTCCCGCAGCAGATCACCCACACGTTCCGCCGCATCCGGTGACTCCCAACCGAAAATGCGTATTGCAAACTGATCATACCGCATGCTGTATTTCCCGTCCGCAAGTCGCTCTTTTAACAAACGTGCAAGAACCATATTTGCCCGCGCTCCCAGGAACGTTGCGGCGACCACCGACCAGCCGGTGACCTCCGGCTCAGACCGGACATGCACCGTCCCCGGTACAAAATCCTCCGGCAGTATCCGGATCAGGCCGTCAAGTATCTCCTGCTGCTCTGGCGGCAATGGAAGAAGCGTCTTTCCGCGGGCAAGAAGCTGACAAACTGCCCCGCAGACCGTAGGCGATGCATCCGCTCCCCGCATCCCGGTGCCGCTCCAGAACGGTCGTTTCACTCCGCTGCCGGAGGCAGATGCGGGCTCCACCAGCGCACGCTTATGCGCGTCATCACGGAACAGCAATCGCCAGTTTTTGCCTGCAAACGAAAACATCTTGCCGGGGTCGCTTCCCACAAACCGGGGGTCCAGAGTTCCCACAACCGTCCCGTCCGGCAGAACCGCAAGATATCCGCCCGCATCGTGAATCACCGATATCAGCGCAATCCAGTTTGACTTCCCCAGTTCCCGTTCCGCCCGCGGGCCGACAGAGTACAGATCCCCGTCACGGACCACATACTCCCGCTCCTCAAGATACAAAAGCATCTTTGCCACCGTTGCAGGAGACACAGTCGAAAAGGGCGTTAAGGAACGGAGCGAAACGGTGATTGTCTTCTGCGACACCCCACCCGTCCTGCCTTTCAGCAGAAGAAACAGCTGCTGAATCATCACATGATATGCATGTGCCGGAGCCGTGAGCGGCTCTATCTCATGCCGCATCGCTGACTCAATCGTCGCCGCAGAAATCAGGAGATCGCACGGGTTTTGCAGAATAAATGTCATCGCAGCCGCCCGCCCGCGCCTGCCGGTACGTCCCAGCCGTTGCAAAAACGCCGCAACTGATCGCGGCGGCCCGTACTGGATCACCAGATCCAGATCACCGATATCGATGCCAAGCTCCATCGTACTTGTACAGATAACACACGTCCCGCCGCTCTGATCAAACGCCGCCTCCGCCGTTGCACGATCCTCCGCCGACACCGAAGAGTGATGCAGATACACCCCGGACACCAGATCGCCGAGCGGTACCATCAGCCGCTCTGCAAAACTCCGGCTGTCCACAAACACCAGTGCCTTCTTCCCTTGCACCGCGTTTGCAATCGCCCGCACCTGCGCGGAAAAGTCCTCCTCCACCACAAAAGAAAACTGTTTCGGGGTTGCAGGAGACGGAATCTGTACCAGCTGCTTCTTCCTCCCGGACCCTGACAACCATGCCAGCAGATCCTCCGGATTTCCGACCGTCGCCGACAACCCTATCCGCTGAACAACACCCTTCCCCGAAATCATCTCCAACCGGTCTAACAGACATCGGAGATGCACACCGCGATCCGTTTCCATGAACGCATGAATCTCATCGATCACCACAAACCGGACTGAGGAAAACGCTCCCCGGGACACGGGATCCCCGAGCAGCACCTCCAGTGATTCGGGCGTCGTGAGCAAAAGATTCGGCAGTTCCCCGCCCGCGGCAAACTTCCACCGGTCGCGGGACGCCACATCGCCGTGCTGGGATGCAACCGTCAGTCCCGCCCGCCCGCACATCAGCCGAATCCTATCCTCCTGATCATTGATCAGCGCCTTTAAGGGTGAAAGATAGATTGCCCCGAGCCCTGACGACCCCGCCTTCAGCAGCGCATCAATCACCGGAATGAATGCAGCCTCTGTCTTGCCGCCGGCGGTCGGTGCGAGAACCACCACATCCGCACCGCCAGCTACCGCCCGGCAGGTCTCCTCCTGTACCGGCCGCAGCCCGTCCCATCCCATGCCGGAAAGCAGAACCTCCTGCAGACTCGGGTGAAACGACTCAAACAGCGTCATCGGATCGAAACACCGCATTCAGCTCCTCACGGAACTTTTCTGCCGACATTGCACCCACATGCAGTCGCACCGCCGTACCGTTGACGATGTACAGCACCCGTGGAATACTCGTGATGCCGAGCTGCGTCGCAATCCCGTGGTTGCGATCAGTATCACATTTGCAGAACTGCACCTCGGGAAACTCAATCGACATCTCCTCAAATATCGGGCCAAAATATCGGCACGGCCCGCACCATTCAGCCCAGAAATCAATCACCACTTTTGGCCGCCCGAGCGTGACCTCATTGAAATTATACTCCGTCAGATGCACAACGGGCCACCCTTCCGGCGGCGGAATCTTTGCAGCCATCTGTTCAAACCGTTTCCGTTTCAGCTGTTCCAGCTCATCATCTTCCATACCAGAATATGGGAAAACCAACCTAATGAGGATATGCCAACAACATATCGGAATATATTTAAGTAAAACCGTCGTATATTTTATCTCACTTACAAGAAGCGAGGTGGGGTAGTCAGGAGATCCCGACGGGCTCATAACCCGTAGACCAATGGTTCAAATCCATTCCTCGCTACTGTTTTTCTGTAGAATTTTCCAAAAGCACAATACACTTAGTCTTACCCGTCCAACGTATCAGGGAATGACAGCATCCAAAATTCTTCTTCTCATCATTGATGGCGTGGGTGACCGTCCGTGTGATTGTCTCGGCGGCAAAACCCCGCTGCAGGCAGCACATATGCCGAACCTTGACGAACTCGCAAAGACCGGCATCTGCGGCATCATGGACCCTGTCGCTCCCGGAATCCGTGCGGGTTCGGACACCTCCCACTTAAGCCTTCTCGGCTACCCGCCGCAGCAGTACTACACCGGTCGCGGCCCGCTGGAAGCCGCAGGCTGCGGCATTCAGATGGAACCCGGCATGATCGGATTCCGCGCAAACTATGCAACCCTCGACGACGCAGGCAACGTGATTGACCGGCGTGCCGGCAGAATCTCCGACACCACCGAGATATCCGCCGCCATCCGTGACGGTATTGACCTCAGCAAATACGGTGTCAGCATTCAGTTCGAGCCGGGAACCGGCCACCGTGCCGCCCTCGCCCTGAAAGGCAAAGGCCTCTCCGCCGCAGTCTCCAGTAATGACCCCAAAGAAACCGGCATCCCGCCCAAGACCATTCACCCCGAAGGAAAGGAAACTCCCGAAGCAAAATTCACTGCTGAAGTTTGCAACGAGTTCTGTCGTCAGGCAGCAGAAATTCTCAAAAATCACCCGGTCAACCTTGCCCGAAAAGCTGCGGGACAGAACCCGGCCAACATCGTCCTTATCCGGGGAAGCGGTGCCATGGGCGTCTACGAACCGTTCGGGGAACGCCACGGACTCTCAGGCAGTGTCGTTGCCGCAGCCGCCCTCATTGCAGGCATCGGCAGCTCCGTCGGTCTTCGCCGCGTTCCGGTAAACCCGGACACCCCGCTTGCGGAACAGGTTGCCCTGGTCAGACAAGAGTTTGCAACGCAGGACTTCGTTCTCTTCAACATCAAAAACGCCGATGAATACGGCCACGACGGAAAAGCAATGGAGAAAAAGGAGTTTCTGGAACAGATCGACAAAGAACTCCGTCCCCTCATGGAAATGCCGGACCTCATGATCGCCGTCTGCGGTGACCACTCGACCCCGTGCACTATCAAAGAGCACAGCGCAGATCCCGTGCCCCTGATCATTCGCGGCGACGGAGCGCGGATTGACCACGTTTCCTCCTATGATGAGATCTCCTGTGCGGCAGGTGCACTCTGCCGGATTCGCGGCGGCGACCTGATGCCGATCCTTCTGGACCTCATCGACAAAACCCATAAGTACGGCGCATAACGATTATTACATATAGACAGGGTGGAGAATGGCAGAGGAAAAAAAACGGGTTATCATCGCAGAACCCATTCCTGATAACGTCCTGATTGAAGCGGAGGAGGCATTTCCTGACTTGGACGAGGAGGAACATGCGGCAGCTTCCCCGCTCCCCGAAACAACGGAGGAACTGCCGGAAACCGAACCTCCGCAGAGTGAAGAATCCTCCGCCGTTGCCGCTATTGCAACCGCTGAACTTTTTAAGAAATGCATTCTGCCGGACAGAACCGAACTGCAGGAACGCATTCTCAAAACCAAAAACGACATTCTGGTGGGTGACCACTGCGACATAGGCTATGGTCTCTACGGCAACGACGTTGTCGTCTGCGAATTCTGCAAACTGACCGGCGATGTCGTTGCCGAGGGTGATCTCCGTATCGACAACTTCTGTGAGATCAACGGCACCGTCATCTGCAACGGTGACGCCTACCTGGGAGAAGGCGTTAAAGTGCACGGCAAACTGACCGTCGGCGGCAACCTTGACATCGGCGACAACGTCACCATTGAAAAAGAGTTCAAAGCCTTAGGTGACATCAGCATCAGAAACCCGATGCCCGTCATCCTCTACCTCCTCCTCTATGTCATGACCATGCTCCACCTCGACAACGAAGCGGAGGTGGAAAAAACGGTGAATGCCATCATCTCGGAGGCCAATTCCGAGCCGCTTGTTCTGCCGCCCCGCACCACGATGGACCTCCGCTACTTCTCCGTCTCAACCCCGATGACCGTCGGTGTAAACTGCCGTCTGCACGGAAACATCAAGGCAAAATCCGTTGCCCTGAAAAATGATGTTACCCTCTTCGGCGGGATCCATGCATCCCGCCGTGTCAGGATTGGCGAACGCACTGCAGTGCATGGCGACGTGATCGGGCAGAATATCAGAATCGAACGCGGCGCAGACATTCTTGGCGATGTTGCGGGCGACAAAGTCTGGCTGCATGAGGATGCGCTGGTGAGCGGCATCATCCGTTCGCCGGGTGGTCTGACCATCGGACGGTTTGAGGAGAAAAAGGAATGAAATCGGTTGCAGAAATGCTGGAACTGGATACCGTCCGGTTCCTTGAACCCGACTATGCATCGCTCGTGAACAGTGGCGAGCCCGGCGTTCTGATCTGCGAAGCTGAACCTACGCCCGGCGGTGCCCGGATGCTGATTGATGAAGAGGAAAATCCGGTACTGTTCGCAGTTCATGCGGGTGACGAGTGGGTGGGAACCTCATGGAACTTCCGCAGTCCGACGGAGCAGGAGTTTTCCCTCTTTACGGCGGCGGACGGCGATCTGTATCAGGAACCGCGTGCCGCAATTGATGATGCCGTGCGGGCCTATTTTGCAGAAATTCTTCGCGAAGAGATTGCCCCCGCCCGTGAAGACCTGCCGCCCGACAGAATTGAAAAAGTCCGCGATCTCCTGCACGAGGTGTGGGGAACATCTGCGCCCGGTCTCTGCCTTGATGCCTGTGCCGGTTCCGGCATCGGTTCCATGATCATCCGCGAGATGGGAGGCCGCCCGATCGCGTACGATAACGATCCGTCACTGCTTGCACTGGGTCTTGCCTCCGGCCGCCTTGCGCCGGAGGACACCCTCTGTATCGACGGAACGGTGGCGTCTGCATATCTGCCGGATGCGGAGCGCGGCATGGGAATCATGTTCGGTCAGATGTATGTGTACACACAGGATATCTGGCGGCCCATTGTCGAGGAGCTTGCGGGCATCACCGCCGAGACGCTCATTACAGTTGCAACCGAGGAAGAGGCACACTGGGTGCGTGAATGGGCAAAGGGCGTTGATCGCGATCTTGAAATATGGGAAAATGAGCGCGATCCAATTTATGACCGCTGGGTCTGTTTCGGGTAAATTTTTTCATCACACAATGTATGTTTAAGATTTTTTCAAAAAAAAAAAAATATATTTTCAGAGTATATTTACTTCTCAGCATCGGTACGTTCTTCTGCAACCGCCTCGGCCATCGTTGAAATTTCCTTCTCGGAAAGTTTTGCAAGCACCTCGTGCGTCGGACCGATATCGATGATCCTCCCGCCGCGAATGAACATACAGCGGTCGCAGACATCGCGGACAAACTCCATATCGTGCGACACAATGATGAACGTCTCATCCATCTCCTCACGGGCGTGAATGATCGAATGCTTCACATCCACCTTCGTGATCGGATCCATTGTTCCGGTCGGTTCATCCAATAGAATAATCCGCGGCTCGCGAATCAGAACCTGTGCCAGCGCAACCCGGTGTTTCTCGCCCGCAGACAGACTGGACGGATAGCGGTTCAGTACATCCTTTGCCTTCTTCTCGGTAAACCCTGCCATCCGCAGCGTAATCAGCGCCTTCCTGACCGCAAGCTCCTTCGGGAACTCAAGGCCTATGGCGTCGGTCAGATTATCAATAATTGTCCGGTGCGGGTAGAGATCATACTCCTGATGCAGCAGGCCGATGTACTGTTTGGCACGGCCGCGGAACTGATATCCGGGCTTCGTCATATCGATCCACTCATCACCAATCCGCACATCCAGCTTTCCCGCCGTTGGCTCGTAGAGACCTGCAATCATCTTCGACAGTGTCGTTTTCCCGCCACCCGAAACCCCGATGACACCGAAAATCTCCCGCTCGTTGATCTCAAACGTAATATTGTCCACCGCTTTGATGACGCCCCGGTCCACCGCGATAAACTTCTTGTACAGTTTATCGGCACGCACAATCGGATTGCCGATCTCCTGATCGCTGTACTCCAGATCATCTGCGCAGTCCTTCATGAACTCCGCAACAATTTCGGCAGGATCGCCGACCTTCACGATCATCCCGTCATCCAGAAGCACCGCCCGATCGCAGACATCCTCCAGTACCTGCGAAAAGTGCGAAGTTATCACCATGCCCATATTCGTACTCTTCGCTGCCTGATTCAGAAGACCGTGCACAATTGTTGCAGTCTTGGGATCGAGTGTGCCGGTCGGCTCATCGGCACAGAGAAACAGCGGTTCGCGTGCCAGCTGGCGGGCAAGAACAACACGCTGCTTTTCACCGCCGGAGAGATCGCGTGCCACATGCATCATCCGGTGCGTCAGCCGCACCTCATCGATCAGGTCTGCTGCACGGTTGATTGCCTTCTCCGCCGGATAGTCAATATCATCCAGCGCCCGCAGAACATTCTCAATCACACGATCATCACCGTAGAGGGCAAACGTCCGCTGAAACATCAGCGATGTTCTTGCCATGATCTTTGTCTTGAGAACAGCGCTCTCCGGCGCCCAGAAATCCACGTCCTGCGCCTCCAGAACCACACCACAGGCAGGGCACTTCTGGCCCGCACTACTGCGGAACTCAATTCTGCCGCAGACAGGACAGCGGGAAATATGATAGATGATCCTTCCTGCGGTGGGAGGATGTTCAATTCCCCGCAACAGATGAATCAGAACGGTTTTTCCGCAGCCGGATCTGCCGATCACACCGACAATCTCCCCTTCGGCTATTTCCAGATTGATATTGTTGAGAATCCTGACCTGTTCACCCGCCGGATTGTCTGCATCTGCAGGAAAATCGATACAGAGATTTTCAATGGTGATAAATGGCGTCGTCATTTGCACTATACCTCAAATACCCGGCAGGCTCATTTCATCTGCCGGAAAATGCTATCATAGTATTTATCAGGGAATATTATATACTTTGGCGCATATGAGTAAATTCATACAGATATCTGCAAACAGGCAAAAGCACTTTTAAGCGGCAGAGAAAAAAATACAGAAGATATACCATGCCGGAAAATCCAAACGAATGTCCGAAAGGCAGATACGGTCGCCCGCGGGTACGGCGGTGCATCGATCTTGACGGAGCCTCCGGCTGCTATGCACCGGTCTGTCCCCATCGACAGGAGAATATGGAATCTGTTGTCGTGTTTCCAGAGGAGATCGCGGTCCTGAAACTTGTGGATCTGGATGACCTCTCGCAGGAGGAGGCAGCAGGAGTTCTCGGTGTCTCCCGTAAAACGGCGTGGCGGGACCTGCATGAAGCGCGGAGAAAGATTGCTGATGCGCTCGTGAACGGAAAAGCCATCCGCGTCTCCTGCTGCCCTCATGAAAACAGATGCAGCAGTGTTTCACCGGACATGGAAAAATAATTTTTTTGTCTCCCGCTTTTTTCCTCATGAGTGTCTCTTCCAGTACAGCAAACTAAAAAACCCATTCCTCCTATATACTATACAGCTAACCGGGCTGACAGGTAAGGATTTTACAATGGTTTTCAGAGTATTTGTTGAGAAGAAACCCGCTCTTGCAAATGAATCGCACGCGCTCCTCCGTGAGCTTTCCACTCTTCCGGGGGTGCAGGGGATCACCTCACTCCGAATCATCAACCGCTACGATGTTGACAACATCGACGCACCCCTCTTTGCGTACGCAAAACGTACCGTGTTCTCCGAGCCGCAGCTTGACATCGTCGCAGACACTCTGACCCTTGCCAACGATGAACGGATGTTTGCCGTTGAATATCTGCCGGGCCAGTTTGACCAGCGTGCTGACAGCGCTGCCCAGTGTATTCAGCTTATCTCGCAAAAAGAGCGTCCCATTGTCCGTACCGCCCGTGTGTATGTTCTCGGCGGCAGCATCTCCGATGCGGTGCTTGACACGGTCAAAAAATATGTCATCAACCCGATCGAAAGCCGCGAGGCCGATCTTGCAATGCCAACGACCCTGGTGATGAACTGTGTTGTTCCCGCAAAAGTGGCGGTGCTGGACGGATTCCGCCGTCTGGATACTGCGGGCCTTGCCGACTTCGCCGCACAGTACGGTCTTGCCATGGACTCCGCCGACCTTGCCTTCTGCCAGAAATACTTCATCAGCGAGAACCGCGACCCGACCATCACCGAGATTCGGATGATCGACACCTACTGGTCGGATCACTGCCGCCACACGACATTCCTTACCACCATCGACAGCGTGAAGACGGAAAGTCCTCTTCTGCAGGAAGCATTTGATGAGTACCTCAAAATCCGTAAAATGATCGGCAGAACCAAACCCGTCAACCTGATGGACATAGGAACGATTGCCGTCAGATATTTGCGGACGCAGGGCAAGCTTGACAAGCTTGACGAGTCCGAGGAGGTCAACGCCTGCACCGTAAAGATCACCGTCTCCGTTGACGGAAACGATGAGGACTGGCTGCTGCTGTTCAAAAACGAAACTCACAACCATCCGACCGAGATCGAGCCCTTCGGAGGCGCCGCAACCTGCATCGGCGGCGCAATCCGTGACCCGCTTTCCGGCAGGGCATATGTGTATGCCGCGATGCGGCTGACCGGTGCCGGAAACCCGCTTGCACCGATCAGCGAAACACTGCCCGGTAAACTCCCGCAGAAAAAGATTGTCACGACCGCCGCCGCAGGTTACAGTTCCTACGGCAATCAGATCGGGCTTGCAACCGGCATGGTGGACGAACTCTACCATCCCGGCTACATCGCAAAGCGGATGGAGGTAGGTGCCGTCATCGGTGCGGCACCCGCGAAAAATGTACGCCGCGAAGTTCCTATCGCCGGGGATGTGGTGATTCTCCTTGGAGGCAGAACCGGCCGTGACGGCTGCGGCGGGGCGACGGGTTCCTCCAAGTCCCACACCGCCGCATCCCTTGAGTCCTGCGGTGCCGAGGTGCAGAAAGGGAACGCTCCCGAAGAGCGGAAAATCCAGCGGCTGTTCCGCAATCACGACGCCGCAGTTTTGATCAAGCGCTGCAATGACTTCGGTGCGGGCGGCGTCTCGGTCGCCATCGGAGAACTTGCCGACGGGGTTTTGATCAACCTCAACGCAGTGCCCAAAAAATATGACGGCCTGGACGGTACCGAGCTTGCGATCAGCGAGTCGCAGGAACGTATGGCCGTAGTAGTTGCTGCCGCTGATGCGCAGAGTTTCATCTCACTTGCCCATGCGGAAAATCTCGAAGCGACCATCGTCGCCGAGGTAACCGCTGAGCCGCGTCTGGTGATGATCTGGAACGGAGATAAAATCGTTGACATCTCCCGTGAGTTCCTCGCTTCAAACGGTGTGGAAAAGCACATCGAGGTGGAGATGGCAGTCCCGCAGCCGTTCACCCGCGAAGCCTCCGGAGATTTCGCGGAAAATTACCGGCGTCTTGCAGACGATCTGAATGTTTGTTCCAAGCGTGGACTTTCCGAGCGGTTCGACTCGACGATTGGTGCGGGTGCGGTGCTGATGCCGTTCGGCGGAAAATATCAGCAGACGCCGGTACAGGCAATGGTCACCAAGATTTCGGTAGAGAAGGGCGATACCGATGACTGTTCCCTGATGGCATGGGGCTGCAACCCGCAGATTCTGGAGAAGAGTCCCTACCATGGTGCGTATCTTGCCGTGGTTGAAAGTGTTGCCAAACTGGTTGCGACTGGTGCAACATTTTCGGATGTGTACCTCTCCTTCCAGGAGTACTTTGAAAAACTCGGATCCGATGCGCAGCGCTGGGGCAAACCCGCCGCCGCACTTCTTGGTGCACTCAAAGCCCAGATGGGTCTTGGTATAGGAGCTATCGGCGGGAAAGATTCGATGAGCGGATCGTTTGAACAGCTCAACGTGCCGCCGACGCTGATCTCGTTTGCGGTGACCACCGAGAAGATCCGCCACATCATCTCAAACGAGTTCAAAGGCCCAAACCACCGTGTGGTTCTTCTCTCTCCCGTGTATGAAGGGGAACTTCCGACAACCGGCTCACTGATTTCAGTTTTCTCGCAGGTGACAAAACTGATGCGCGAGGGACGGGTGCTCTCCTGCTGGACACCGGCCTATGGAGGTGTTGCGGAAGGTATTCTGAAGATGGGACTCGGCAATGGAATCGGCTTTTCCTATGAGGCGGGTATCCAGACAGACGATCTCTTCGGCTACCGGTACGGATCGTTCATCCTCGAACTTGCCGACGAGACGGATACAGGTGTTCTGCTCGGCAGAACAACTGCGGTGCCTGAGCTTCGTTCCGGCTCCGTGTCCGTTTCGCTTGACGAACTTCAGAATATCTATGAAGCAAAACTTGAGCCGGTGTTTGCCTGCAACATTTCCCAGGGCGAAGGAACGATCGAGAAGATCTCCTATTCCGAGCGGAACACGGCAAAGCCCCGCGTCCGGGTTGCCAGCCCCCGCGTTCTCATTCCGGTTTTCCCCGGAACGAACTGCGAGTACGACAGTGCCAAAGCGGTTGCCCGTGCTGGTGCGGTTCCTGAGATCATCATCATCAACAACATGACCGCACAGGATACTGCCGAGTCCGTAAACCGTGTGGCTGACGCCATCCGCCGGTCACATGCCATCTTCATTCCCGGAGGATTCTCCGGCGGTGACGAGCCGGACGGGTCGGGCAAGTTCATCACTGCGTTCTTCCGCAACGCGAAAATCAAGGACGCAGTGCATGATCTTCTGAAGAACCGCGACGGCCTGATGTGCGGCATCTGCAACGGGTTCCAGGCGCTGATTAAGCTGGGTCTTGTGCCGTACGGTGAGATCGTGGATGTGGATGAACACTCCCCGACCCTGACCTTTAACACCATCGGCCGCCACCAGTCGCGGATTGTGCGGACTCGCATCGCCTCCGTGAAGTCTCCGTGGTTTGCATGCGTGAACGTGGATGATGTGGTTGCGGTTCCGATCTCGCACGGCGAAGGCAGATTCCTTGCAGATGAAGAAACTCTTCGGAATCTGATCGCGAACGGCCAGGTAGCAACCCAGTATGTCGATCTCGCGGACCAGCCTACCTCTGATATTCACTTCAACCCGAACAACTCGGTGATGGCGATTGAAGCAATTACCTCACCGGACGGCAGAGTGCTTGGCAAGATGGGACATTCCGAGCGTGTGGGAGAGGGACTGTACAAAAACGTTGAGGATCAGTTTTATCTGCAGCTCTTTGAGTCGCTGGTAAAATACTACCAGTAATCTCTCTGTCTCGGAACCTTTTTTTCCTCCTTTCTTTGATGATGTCTCTCTTGTCTCACTATATTGTCTATATGTAATTATTATGAGGAATAACACGAGAATAGCTATATACTGAGATGTAATATTCTATGTATACCGGTATTGACCTTCTTTTGTACCTGCAGGCCTATCGCCTGTCGGCTCCTGAAATAATTGATAATTTTTTCCATCTCATCTCCCATCCGTTTTTAACCGGCCTTTTGCCTGTTCTGGTGATGGCCGTTATTTACTGGTGTTATGATAAACGTGCCGGGACCTACATGGCATTCAGTATTTTTTCCATTGATATATGTTCTCATTTTCTGAAACTGTTGCTCTACGTGCCCCGTCCCTGGATACTTCAGCCTGCGATTCACCCTACCGCTGAGGCAGTTTCCGGAGCCGGCGGATTTTCCTGCCCAAGTGGTCATACCACATCGGCTGCAGCTTTTTTTGGTTCGCTTGCAGTAGTATTTCGCAAACCTGTTTTTGTTCCTGTTCTCTGTATACTGGCTATTGTCTTAATCGGATTTTCCCGAATGTATCTCGGGGTTCATACTCCGGTTGATGTACTTCTGGGTCTGGCTCTTGCCGGCTTTTTTCTCTGGCTCAACTGGCATCTGTTGAAATGTATTGATCGAAACCCGCAAATGGACTGGGTTGTCACTTTAATCAGTATGGCCATAATTCTCCTTCTTGTTGCCTGTGTTTTGTTCCGTCCATATCCGGCAATCGAAGGTGTAGGACCGGAGGTTGTGGCTCATGCATTTAACGCATTTTTTCTTCCCATTGGGTGGTTCTGCGGTTTTCTGTTTGGTTGGCTGGTAGAGCGGAGAAAAATTCATTTTACGATTCCTTTAAAAACAGCTCCGCGGATACTCAGGGGTTTTGGAGGACTCTTATTTTTACTGGTGCTGCAAACGGGTTTTTCTGCATGCTTCCCTCCCCTCCTTGGTATAGAGATTGGACAGTTTTTGTCCGGCATCCTCCTCGGGCTGTTCATTTCTGCAGGATATCCGTGGCTCCTCTGTTTTGTTCGGAAAAAACGGATTGATTAATTTTTTTTAAGAAAAACGAATGGATCCGAGGAGATTCGAACTCCTGACCTTCGCCGTGTGAAGGCGACGTCATACCACTAGACCACGAATCCAAGAAAACCCACAAAAAGGGAGTGCACCGACCGGGATTCGAACCCGGGCTATTGGCTTGGAAGGCCAAAGTCATACCTCTAGACCATCAGTGCTTTTGCGTCACATATGTTTTGTTTTGAAGTAATTAAATCTGCCGGATTTTTCAGAACAAAAAAATGAGGGATTAGTATCCCTGCATCTCCTGCTTGACCTTCTCCAGGTTTGCGATACGCTTCTCAAGGGTCGGGTGCGTGGAGATCAGTTCCATCACTGACTCACCGGATATTGCCGGGATGATGTAGAATGCATTGTTGGCGGAGACCTCGCGCTTCTTATCCGGAGGTACCGTATCCATTCTGCCGGAGATCTTTTTCAGCGCACGAATTAATGCATCCGGATCACGGGTGATGTAGGCACTGCCGCGATCTGCCGCAAACTCCCGGTACCGGGAGATGGCCATTGTAACGAGGGTTCCCACAATATACACGATGACAACCACGACCATTGCAACAATGAAGACAATAATTCCTCCACCGTTTTCGCTGTCACGGTTGCTGCTGAGGAGTGCCATGATGAAGGCGTTGTTGATGATCATCGCTGCAACGGAAACCAGAAAACTGCCGATAGTCATCGTCAGCATATCGCGGTTCTTCACATGCGCAAGTTCATGGGCCAGAACTGCTTCCAGCTCCTCATCGGTGAGGATACCTCTGATTGCCTGAGTTACTGCCACAACCGCATGTTTCGGACTTCTACCGGTTGCAAATGCATTCGGTACCGGCGACGGCATGATTGCCACCCGCGGCATCGGGAGGCCTGCCTCGTCGGCGAGTTTTTTCACCATTGCATACAGTTTCGGCTCTTCGTCTTCCGATACAACCTTTGCTCTGGTTGACATCAGTACCAGTTTGTCCGAAAGGAAGTACTGGATCAACGCCATTACTGCTGCCATTCCGATTATCAGGTAGAGGTAGGAGGAACCGAACATGCCGGTACCTGCCAGCCACCACCCGATCACCGAGAAGAGTACGACGTAGATGAGGCCCATAACCAGCCACGCCACCATCTGACGGGCGAGGAGGCCGTAGTCACGCTTCCATATCATTGTAAATATTAATGTATACGCGGGAGATAATATGCTTCGTGTCCCGGATGTGGATATTCATATGTGTTATCGGCCCTGCATCACTCTGAGCTGCGGATTTTATCGATCTCCTCTCTGAGGATCTCCCGAACAAGCTTTCGCATCTCCTCCTCATTCACAATACGTGATGAGGATTTCTCAGCATTACAGTCACGGGATAATTTTTCCTGACAGGCACGGCGAATCCAGGCAACAGCACTGATTCCTGCCTCATCCGCTTTTACCTCAATCTCCCTCCACAGGGATGCGGGCATTCGGACTGTTGTCTGAAAGTCTTTTTTTTCTTTGTGCATCATGTGATGTCTGTTGCAATCAAATTTATTTCAAATGAGTTCAATGACATCAAAAAGACATCTTTATTATGTCACCAGCCCAAGAGTTCTTTGTGGCATCAATGCGATCAGTACATACGGCAGCACAGGGAATACGGTTCTGGTCGGGACGTATCTTTTCGTCAGAAGCAGGTGCGGTGTGACCCCCTGTGTTCCGAACCTGAACCAGCAGGATTTCACGCTTCTTCTGGTTGAACTTGACGCAGCAATTGAAATGGCTGATTACCTTCATGAAATTTATCAGCTCCTTGCGGAAGCAGAAATTTCTGATACGCAGGTCTGTTCCAGTATCCTGAGCAGTATTATTTTGCGTCTGGAACGTACAGCCGCACGAATTGACAGAAACAGGGTAATTGAAGAGTAAGAGGTGCACCCCGCCGCAACAAGAAACCTAAACATCTTTCTCGGACAATATTCTTGGTACATATGTCTGACGACTGCATCACCGAGTCCGGGGAAGAGATCATGACAGAGGAGCTGACCGATCTGGCGTTTGGGATGTTCACCATTTTCATGGAACAGCAGTTGGAAAAGGAGGAGACCTGTCTGTACCGCGAAGTTGAGGCAGGCACCGATCTGACCGCACGCTGCGAGACACTTCTCGCTGCATTCATCGAGGAGTATCCACCGCTTGCTCCCGCTCTTGCGATGCTTGGAACCGCTGTGGATATTGCCGGGCTGTATGCGGCAGGCGAAGGAATTATTCCGACGAAAACCACAAAATCCTACTGGATTCAGCAGGATCGCCCCGGTGCGGAAACAGGGGCAACAGGGGCAGAAGAAGCGGGAAAGTGGCTGATCTTTCTTCCACCTGAGGATATCGATGCCGCATGGCAGAAGGTGCGCAACGCAACCGTTGCCGGCACGCTTGGTATCGGTGCGAAGGTGAGCACGGCAAAGGAAAACGAGGACTCGCGCGACGACCGGAAAGTGATCTATGTTTTCACCGCCGACTGGTCGGATGAGGATGACGTCATGCGCGTGCGCGAAGAACTGAGAAATCTCGGGTTTGTGGATCGGATCGGCTACAAGCGCAACCTTGACACCTACGCGGGCGAGTACCGCGAAAAGGGAAAACGTGTGACCTACTACTCAGTCTAACTTTTTTTAAAAACTCTGAAAAAGAAAAAAATGTACGGCGCGGCAGTACCTGCGCCAGTATGCATAATGTGCGTGAGCTTTCGCTCGATTATGCTTTGCGTTCCTTGTTCTTCGGGCGAAGAGACGTGGAACCGCACTTGCGGCAGGTGGTTGCGCGGATAGCGTTACGTGCGTTGCATTTCATGCAAACTTTCACATTAAGAAGTCTTGCCTCTGCTTCTGGGAATCTCATGTATGAATAACCCCTATATTGAGTTCTATAATGTGGGTGCTGAGTGTTATTAACAATTACGCTCATCGGGAGGTGACATACCAGTCCCGGAACGCTGCAAGTGCACGGGCACGGTGCGAAAGATGGTTCTTCTCCTCCATCGACATCTCGGCAAGTGTCTTTTCACCCACGGCAAAAATAGGATCGTAGCCGAAGCCTTCCGTACCGCGTTCTGCGAACGTGATCGTTCCGTCAACCCGGCCGGAAAATACCCGGATACCGTTTGCATCCGCATAGGCGACCGCGGTTGCAAAATGTGCGTTTCGCATCTCTGTGCTTTCCATCAGCTGGAGCACACCAGCGTTGCCGATGGTGTCCTGTACATATGCGGCAAACGGTCCGGGAAACCCAGACAGCGCATCGATGAACAGGCCTGTATCGTCCACGATTAACGGAACGCCAAGCGCCGCATATGCCTGCTCTGCTTTGGCGCGGGCGATCTCTTCCACAGAGTCTGCCTGCGGCTCAATACAGTCGAAGGCAATATGTGTCACCTCGGTAATGCCGGAGAAGAATGCGGCAACTTCCTTGGCCTTGTTTTTGTTGCCGGTAACGACCGTGATCACAGATATCTCCCCCGCAGTTCTATCTCCTGCTCGCGCCCGATCACTGCATCTGCTCCGGTAAACACTGATCGGTATCCGTCGCAGAAGGCCTGCTTCAGTGTTGCAGGCGAGGACGTCGTACTCTCCAGCGTCTGGAACAGCACATGCAGATCCACTCCGCGCGGTTCGATCTCATCCGTCATCTGTGCAAGACCAAAGTCCAGCAGGTACACGCGCCCGCCCTTCCAGATCATGTTTGAGGTGGTCAGATCGCCATGCACGATACCTGCTTTGTGCAGTTTGCCGACGGATTTGCCTGCTTCATATGCATATTCATCGCCGATGATATACTTCAGCACATCACCGTCGAGTTTCTCCATCACAATCGCGTTTCCGGTCACATCGCGGATGATTGGCACCGGCACACCACCGCGCCGTGCTGCCGCAATACACCGTGCTTCAGCGCGCGTGCGTTCCACGATGAGATGTGCATCAAGTTCCGGCACGCGGTATCCTTTCGACAGTCGCGTTTTCACTGCATCTGTATCTGTAAGATCCACCGCAGCCTCCGCGCCGCGTTCCGTAATTTCCGATTGACCGGGAGCGAACAGTTCGCCCGCATCATTCCGCCAGGTCACCTCCACCTGATCCGACCGATAACCGGGGTTCACAAATGATTCCTCTATCGGAATCGTCGAACCAGCCTCCAGCATCACCTTGCCGGTGTAGGCAATCATCGCACCGTTGTCACCCATATACACGCGCGGCGGCGCCATGAACTTCGCGCCGCGCTCCTCGCACATGATCCGAAGCATCTCCTGTAAACGGCTGTTTGCACCAACACCTCCGACCAAAATGACCTCATCCTTTCCGGTGTGGGCAAGTGCGCGCTCCGTCACCTCAACACACATCGCAAACGCCGTCTCCTGAAAGCTGCAGCAGACATCCTCCATTGACTCACCGCGTGCCGTTGCCTCCTTTGCCGCACTCATCAGACCGGAGAAGGCAAGGTCCATTCCCTTCACTGTGTAGGGAAGAGGAATGTAGGACCCTTTCTTTGCCATCTCCTCGATGATCGGCCCTCCCGGATGCGGGAGATCATGACTGCGGGCGAACTTGTCCAGCGCGTTGCCAAGACCGATGTCCAGTGTCTCGCCGAAGATGCGGTAGCGGCCGTTCAGGAAACCGAGCACCTGTGTGTTTGCGCCGGATGCATACAGCACGATAGGGTCGGTAAACTTCGTGTACCAGCGGCCGATCTCCACATGGGCCACGCAATGATTCACACCGATCAGCGGCACGCCGTACTTCAGGGCAAGCGACCGCGCCGCGGTTGCAGCAGTCCGGAGAGAAGGACCAAGACCAGGTCCTATCGAAAATGCCACACCGTCGATGTCATCGCCGGCTTCGGCAAGAACTTTCCCAATCACCTCTGCGGCAACCGCCGCATGGTGCTGGGCCGCCTCGCGCGGATGAATTCCTCCCTGCGGAGGCACATATGGTGAGGAATGCAGACAAACCAGATCCTCATCAAAAACAGCGGCACTGAAGTTCCATGCGGTTCCTTCAATGCCAAGAACCCTTGTTTCGGGCATAATAATGTATTTTATTGCTTAAACTCAGTATATCCACACTTTCCGCAGGAGAAGCGGTCCTTATGCTCGCCCATGAACACACCCGGGCCGCAGCGGGGACAGTGGCGGCGCGTGGTGGTTGCCTTTCCCTGTCCGTCAACGGAATAGAGCTCACTGCGCTTCTGTGACTCTTTTGCTGCCTTCTTTGCTGCCATGATTTACTCCTCCTCAGCTGCTTTCGGCTGACCGCGGGAAATCAGGTACGCGCGTTCGGTTGCTTTCAGTGCTTCCGGAGAGTCGTAAATGCGTGCAACACCGATAACTGCTCTTGCTCCGAACCGTCCCTTCAGCGGAGAGAGAATGAGGTTTTCTACCGGGGTATTCTGCATAGCTGCGATTTTTGCTCCGATATCTGCACGGGCAGGGGTTGCGCCGTCATACGTGGCGGTGAATGCAACCTCGTTACGGCTTAAAAGCTCGTTTCTGGTATTAGAGGTGATCTTAATCTCCATCGATATCCCACAAATATTGGAATGCAGTATATTTAATACTGGTGTCTTTCATCATTTTCTCTTCTCGTAAGACCCTCCGTTCCCTTCTACCTCGGGTGAAAACGGGGGAGTTCTACAGAAAGAAAAAAAATCTCGGATGAAACCCTGCTTCGTCGGTTTGAACCTGGATGATGAGTATGCGCGATCAACCGCAGGATTGGAAACGCACAGGTTCTGAATAAGAGTGCCGATTAAACAGACTCAAAACAGGACAGCAGATCGTCGGCGCGCAAACGTAACTCCTGCGTCACCTCACAGACCACGACGCCTTCATTCGGCTGACCGTAGAGAACCAGCGCACCGTCGGGCAGAAATCTGATCAGCGGAAGAACTGCCAGATCCTCCTCACCATCCACCAGAATCATACAGGGCGTGGACATCACTGCTTCGTTAAGGACAGCAACAAGTTCATCCGTAATTGTACCCGCCGGATTTCTGACCCGCAGAATATGGTGCGAAATCTCCGGCATCGCGAGATACGGGGAGCGCATGGTAAATCCGTCGATAACGCCTACCGCAGGAATAATGCCGCGGGCAAGTGCCGAGTGGGTAACAACATCTCCTACTGTGCAGACCATCCTGCCTGACAACTGCGCAGCAATATCAGAAAATTCTGGAAAAAGAGTACCGAAAGGCTGTTTGAACAGCCCTCTGTGTTCCGACGGGAGAACAAGCATTATCGAACCTTAAGAGCGTAGCGGCCGTTGTATTCGATGTTCATCTTCTTTGCAACATCCGAATGGCGGGAGTCAATGATGACCAGATATCCGAACCACTCCGTTGTCAGGGCATTGCCCTGACACTCCGGACAGATCGTCTTGTCGGCTTCCAGCACCTTGTGGCAGGTACGGCATGCCTGCAGCAGTTTCTTCTGGGTCCGTTTCGGCGCCATTACTTCCGCTCCTTCTCCGCCTTCTCGCGGTTACACTCATCCTCAAGCCAGGCAAGAGTTCCAAGACCCGGCTGGCGCATGGTCAGCCCGATCTTCGACTCACGGGGCTCACGCTCGTTCAGCGACAGAGCTACCACACGGGCGCGCACCGTATCGCCGACTGCGATCGTTCTGCCGGTGTCTTTGCAGACAAGGCGGGAGTTTTTCTCATCGTAATCGATGTACTCATCGGTGATCTGGCTCATGTGCAGCATTGCATCAATAGGCCCGAGCGAGATGAACGCGCCGAAGCTCGTCGTCTCCACCACAATGCCTTCAATGACCTCCTGAAGGGACAGACGGAGTGAAACTGCTTCAAAATCCACATCATAATACACGCCGCCATCGCTGTAGATGATTTCACCGTCGCCGACACGGTCAACGCCCGTGACTGCAATGAAGATACCCATCTCCTTGTCAACGCTTCCCTCAAACTGCTCCTGCAGCACATCCAGAATGACGGTGTTCAGATCCTCCCCCATACGCTCCGGCGGGACTCTGACCTTATCGTTTAATTTCAGTTTATAATACATATCCTTGCTCCTCGTCGAATTATTTTCCAATCATCTCAAGCCTAGACCGTGACCGGAGTACAACAACCGGAATACGCAGGCTGAGCAGGCGGTCTTTTAGCTTTTTATCATTGGTCACTACAACAGCATTAAACATCTCTGCGGATCGGATAACCTTGTCATCCACCGGGGCTTCATCCTCGTACGGAGGAAGAACCGTGCAGCGGGCCGCAACCGTCAGACCAAACCGTGCTGCTGCTGCATTGTTCCCGCGTCCCTGTGCAAGACCGCGCAGCTCGTACACCACCTCGGCAGGTACGAGTACATCGTATCCTCCGAGCAGTTCGCGCAGACCCTCAAACAAATCCACGCTGAACTGCACGGGCATCATCAGAGCGTTCGTATCCAGAATAACCGTTACTCGGTCAGGACACCCATGCCGATCAGACGCCATCTGCCACCGACCTGCCGGCTGATTGCAATCCGGGATCCAAGCTCCGCGCAAACCGGACGCTTGAGAATAACCTCTGCCTGATTTTTCTTCGCCGCCATGACAATGCCGACCGTGACCGCTGTGCCGACGGACAGCATCAGCGGCTCTTTCAGCCGCAGCGGATCGATGTTCTGCTCAGATGCGGACCCTACCACACGATCCATTAAGGTCATGTCAAACTTCAGTTTGTCCCAGACCGGCGGAAGAGACCCGATCGCGCCGGCCACCTGACCGACAAGCGTATCGCTTTTTGTAATCGCCGGGTCAAGCTTCGTACCGATAGCAGACAGGCCGCCCGGGGTTGCGACCGGAACTTTGTGGGACGCCTTGTTCATGGAGGTAATTTTGGTCGTAATCGGCTCCCACTTCGCCTTGTTCTCGGACATGTACTGTCGTCCCGGGCGGATTTCAATATCATCGCCCTCATGGAATACACCACGAATCAGAGATCCGCCGATAACACCGCCCTTGATGTCACGCCAGGAACTTCCCGGCCGGTTGACATCAAAGGATCGGGCAATCAGCATAATCGGCGGAACATCAGCATCACGTTCCATGTCAGGAATTGTAGTGTTCAGCGCATCGATCAAAACACCGAAGTTAATCTTC
Organism: Methanocorpusculum petauri; assembly: GCF_026891975.1. Classification (GTDB taxonomy): domain Archaea; phylum Halobacteriota; class Methanomicrobia; order Methanomicrobiales; family Methanocorpusculaceae; genus Methanocorpusculum; species Methanocorpusculum petauri. The sequence continues at coordinate 26,592 of NZ_JAPTGB010000018.1, forward strand.
TTCTGCGCGGAAACCGGGATGATCGGTGCATTCTCTGCAACCGTTCCTTTTACGAACGCTTTGATCTGTTTGTAGTTTTCAACTGCCTGCTTCTGGGGCACCACGTCAATCTTATTCTGAACGATGACGATGTTTTTGATACCGGTCAGCTCAAGAGCCATTAAGTGCTCTTTGGTCTGCGGCTGCGGACATGGTTCGTTTGCGGCAATGACCAGCATTGCACCGTCCATGATTGCCGAACCTGAAAGCATGGTTGCCATTAGGGTCTCGTGACCGGGGGCGTCCACAAAGGAGACAGACCGTACCGGTTCGAGTTTTTCGCCGCAGATCGGGCATGTATCAGTATTTGACCAGGAATCTGCACCCTCACATTTGGGGCACTTGTAAAACGTCGCGTCGGCATAGCCGAGGCGGATGGAGATGCCGCGCTTCAGTTCTTCACTGTGGCGGTCGGTCCATGAGCCGGTAAGCTGGCTGACCAGGGTGGTCTTCCCGTGGTCAACGTGGCCTACCACGCCGATATTTACGTTTGGTATTGTAGGATCATGCAAAGAAACCAAAACCTCCTCAACCTTATATAATCGACCTTCGAACAGATATAATTGTGTGATAAGCCGTACCAGTTCCTTCTTTGCATCCTTGCAGACTTCGTATGACGAATTCAGGGACTGCATAAGATTACGTAAGAAGAATAAAATAGGAAAAGCCCGATATGATAATATATTATGGTAGGAGACTCGGACCTTTCACGGATAGGAATATCCCTTCCGCAGAATCTGCTGGATAAATTTGATGGCATCATCGGACTTCGCGGTTACTCTTCCCGTTCGGAGGGAATCCGTGACGCGATCCGCAGCTACATTACGTATTATGAATGGATGTCCGATGTCAAAGGCGAGCGGCAGGGAGTGATTACGATGGTGTATGATCATGACCACCGCGGTCTGATGCAGACGATTACCGAGATTCAGCATGAGAATCGTGAGACCATTCAGTCCACCCTGCATGCACACGTGAATGATGAACGGTGTCTTGAGGTGATTCTTGTCCGTGGTGACGGGGCGAAACTAAAAGATGTTGCGGAAAAACTGATGGCGCTGAAAGGTGTTGAATCGGTCAAGCTGACGACAATTCCGGTAAACTAAATTTTTTTCAAAAAAGGAGGAGGTTATCCTCCGCCTTCACAACTCTGATCGGTATTCTGCCAGGCAGACTCGTTCATCTCACGGAATCTCTTCTGTTCCTCCTCGAGATCTTTTCTGAAGTCACTGTGCCTGGTTTCTTTGCGGGCAATCTCACTGATTGCAGTGAGCTGGTCGATACGATAGTACAGACCGGTACTGTCAAGCTCTGCAAAGGTGAATCCGTTTTCCTCCACAAGATTCACGATCTTCCCGACGGTCCCCGTTCTGCCGTACCGCACTGTCTGCCCGATTGCAGGAGTGCTCATGCTACTATGTTGGATGGTGGTGGAGTATAAAGATGTGGATTGCATTCCATTGCAGTTTGAAAAAAAGGGGATCTGATTTTTTCAGGATCCGGTTCAGTTGATGGTAAGACCCCGCATTACGGCCTCCTCGGAGACCTCGAAGGTTTCGCCGGTTCCAACGATGGTGTAGGGTCCTGTGGTCTTCACATCATACGAGCTGCCGGAGGTGGAGTACGGGACGGTGAACTGTCCGTCCACGCTTGCCTGACGGTAGGTGAAGGTTCTGCCGTTGTTGGTGGTAACGTTCACCTCAATGATGCCGTCTCCTTTGATCACGGCTCCCGGTACGTACTCAAAGCTCTTGACCCAGGCGGTTCCGCCTGCAACCGGCTGGTTCGTGTACTGGCCGTTGGCCATGACATAGTTCGGGGACTCGTGGACTAAGCGGAAGTGCTGCAGTGCCGGAACGGTTGTACTTGGCAGGTATGCAGTAGCCGTGCTTGACGGGTTTGCAATCACATATGCATGCTTGGTTGCAGGGCCTGCCGCATTGAACTGGGCGGCGGCTGCCTGAGCTTCAGCTTCGGTTGCGTAGGCTTTCACTGCGGTGATGACCGGGTAGCTGTAGTTGGCCGAGGAGTCGGTTTCCACAACTGCGATGTCTCCGGGACTGGTCATGGAACCGTCATAGTACTGAAGCCGGACGGTAAGGGTGTTGTAATATTCAGGTGTCTGCGCCTGTACCCCGGAGAGCTGACCGCTGTTGTTCGGCTGCAGGAAGGTGTAGTAGTACGGGGTGAGCTGGGCAACCGAGTCGTTCCAGATTGCCATTGCGCCAAACTTGCCGCCGGCCATCTGATAGTCGGTCATCACATAGCGGGTGCCAAGGTAATCCAGTTTTTCCATTACGGCAGATTCATTCGTACTGGTGAGCACCGCTGCAGCACCGTACGGGCCTGCGACTCCCGACTGGAACGGATTGCTGTTCGGGATGCGCTCGGCAATGGTGGTGATATAATGGCCGTAGTCCCACCACGACATAACACCGTAAGACTCTGACGGATACTCGAAGTCTTCGCCGTTGTAGATCTTGAGGTAGTCAACGCCGGTTTCCGGAGTTCCGGAGAGCATCCAAGTACATTCGGATATCCAGTCTTTTTCGGTTCCGCCGTACTTGCCGTAGCTTTCACCGGTCTGAACTGCGGTTACTGCAGAGGTTGCAACAAATGCGATTGCGATAACTGCCACGATGGCGCAGGTTCCAACCTTTATCCAGTCATGGCCGGCAGCGGCCTTTGCGGCAGCTTTTTTCCCTTTCTTTGCCGTTTTGTCTTCAGACACTTCTGATTTTCTGCTTCCCGCAATCTGCAGGAGATCCTTTTCAGCAAAGGTGATCGCCCACCCGACAAACACTGCGGCAAGAAGGGCGATGTTTGCTGCAACATAGTACTCCCAGCGGACGTGCTGCATGGTGGCAAAGATCATCAGCGCAGACCAGATGAGGACAAAGAGTGCTCCCGGTTCTTCGTGCTTCCACACACGGTAGAGGAGGTAGATGAATCCGCCCGCAGCTAAGAGGATGCCCCAGCCGAAGGAGTTGAACGCTCCTTCCATGGACCAGGATGCCATCTCAGCGATAGTGGACTGGGCTGCTGCCTGAGCGAAGAACTGGGTCAGAGATCCCATTGCAGATGTAAACAGAGAAGGGAGGACTGCGGCAACAACTCCGACAACAATGAGGACCAAAACAACAAGGGCGACAGGGTAGTAATACCACTGAAGCTGTTTCTTTGCGGCTATCTTTGATATGACATAGAGGACGATAGTTCCAAAAATCAGCCCAAGATGGGCACAGAGTACTCCAAGTGAGTATGATACGAAACTGAAGCTGAGATTCTGAATCCCATAGATCAGCATACCGATTGCGACCACCGCAAATGTAATCACGTTCAGAACAAGCAGATACTCTGTAGGTTTTCCAGAACGGTGGTTAATGATAAACTGAATCAGCGTGAAGATTGCAACGAACAGCCCGAACACAACCATGGTCGACATGGTCAGGAGACCGAGCAGATAGGCAATACCACAGATTACTCCGTATATTACCGGAATTTTCAGGGTTGCATACTCTTTGAAATCGATTTTGTGATCATTAAGTGCATACAGAGCCACTACATAGAGAAGACAGAACAACGTCGAAAACAGTGTTTCTGCGATGTGGTGGTCCAGATGCCCATACAGGGATCTTGACAGATACTGCCCGCCGATTACGGCAATAAACAGAGCGGAGATAAGTCCTGTCTTCCAGTTGCCGATTCTGGTGCCAAGCCAGTACATAACCGGAACCATTGCGGCACCCATCAGGGCAGGCACCCATCCGGCAGCGTCAATCACTTCAAGACGTGTTGCGGCGCCTGCAATTGCCGCAACTGCTGCTGCAATCCAGGTAAACAGCGGCCCCCAGACGATATCCTGTCCTGTTGGATACAAAGTCATTGGCTCAAAGAAAATGTATCCAAAATTGTTTGCAAGCGCTACTTCTATCAGCCGCAGGTTGTACCAGGCATCAGGTCCTGCGATCATATCGCCGGTTCCGGCAAGGTCCGGAAACGGCAGTATGCGTATCCAGAAGGCAAGTACTGTGAAGATGAGTACGAGTCCTCCAAGGATTCCGTAACGATATCGACGATCGTTCCAAAAACTCAGATCCATAAGCTATCACAGAGGAAATTATCTATCTATAATCTGGGTTCTTCATCAGATAAAGTAATTGGGGAGAGCGGAACAATCATTTCTTCTAACCGGCAATAACAATATTAATAGTATGATATCTGCCGCAGCAACCCTTCTGATAGTATGTGGAATTGGAATCGGATGTGTTGCTGCGTATCCGTATTTCTTATATCTCCGAAAAATTCACGGAATTTCTTTTACTGCCTCGCCAAAGCTCGCGACATATCCCTCAGTCAGTATTGTGGTGAATGCATATCAGGAGGGAGATCTCGTCAGAACACGCATTGAGGATATTTTCCATGCCGCGTATCCTTCGGATAAAATTACACTGTATGTGGTTAATGACGGTGCAGACCCGGCAACAGGTGATGCCGCAAAAAAGGCTCTCAAAGATAGTCTGATGAAGTCAGCAGTAATTGAACCAAAAGAAAGGATTGGGAAAATTAAATGCCAGAATATGGTCATTTCCATGATTACTGATGAAATCATTGTTTTCACGGACGCAGACATTACCACAGAACCTGATGCACTTGCAAAACTGATCTCACGCTTACAGGATCCGGAGATCGGTGCTGTCTGTGCGGATCTGATTCCGGTTGGTTCATCGCAGAATGTAACCGGCTCTGAAGGTGCATACCGCTCCGTCTACGGAAAAATGTGTGAGTATGACAGCCAGCTTGACGCCACCTACAACTTTAACGGCCCGCTGATCGCTTTCAAAAAATCAGCAGTACCGCATATTGAGGAAACGATCGGTGCTGATGACGCAAACCTTGCGCTGACCTGCATTGCCAACGGGTATCGTGCCATATATGCTGCGGATGCAGTCGCGTACGAATTACAACCGGTATCATTTCGCGCCCAGTACCGGCAGAAGGTCCGCCGTGCTGACGGGCTGGTGAACAGCACCCGTCTGTTTGGCTCTGCATGCCATGAAAAGCGTGCAGTCTTCTGGAAACACATATTCCCGAGACGCCGGTGGATGCTGCTGTACTCTCCGGTTCTGTTCGTGGTTTCCGCAGTTCTGCTGCTGGCAGGCTGTTTCCTCTGGTCGCTTGTGTACGGGACGATACTAATTCTGATCGGGGTTGTTGGTTTGATCTTCTCCATTGCCAAACCGGATAATCTTCTGAGCAGTTTCGTTCTGAACCAGATATATCTGATAATCGGTCTGGCAAAACGGAAAAATATTCAGATGTGGGACAGGGTCGAAAAATAATTTACGTCCCGTACGGACACCAGTGCTCTATCCCCAGCAGCGCTGCGACTCCCGCCCACTCCGGACCGAGAAGCAGAACCTCCTTCTCCAAATCCCGTGCCTCCGCAATCTCCGCAAGGCCCTCCTCTGTCAGAAGCGCATCACCGGTTACAACCACCAGCTCAGCCTCCTCCACAAACAGCGCCTGACGAAGCCCGGGAATGTCATCCCCGATCACATAGACCAGCCGATCCGCACAACGAACAGCAAGCTCCTCCAGACAGTCATCAAAGTTCACCGTAGGACACGGCGCAAGCGTGCGGGTCAGCATCAGAAAACCCGCCGCCACACTCAGCGCACCCGCTGCTGCGGCACGCGTCTTCTCCGACTTCAGCGGAGCATCAAACAGATGTTCCAGCAGCATCTTTGCTGAAAACGGATCAGGAGAACTGATCTCCGCAATCCGTCCCCCGTACTCAACACCCAGACACCTGCCGCGGCAGTAGCGGCAGACGTGATGTGACGGGAGGGGCGCATAGCGCAGATCCCCGTCCTCGCATCCCGCGCCTGCCGAGACCTCGCGCAGGCGCACAATCGCATCATGCAAAATCATACTGTTTCGTCCTCCTCCTCGATCAAAACAACCCGTGCCGGAGCTGCATCAGCTCCCGCAATCTTCAGCGGCAGCGCAATCATCCGGTACACACCGTCAGCCACACCCGTAAAATCCAGCAGCTCAATCACCATCACTCCCGCCGCAAGCAGAATGCGGTGCACCGCATCGTTTCCGATTGACGGCGTATCACACCCAACAACCTCCACCCCGGCCCGTACAAGTACTGATGCCTCCTCTTCCGAAAGCTGCGGATACGTGGCATCCCCCTCGCGGTATCCCGAACGAAACAGAACCGCAGGCGTCGTCTCCGAAACCAGCCCTCCAAAGGAAAGCAGTTCAGCGGTTGTGAACAGTTTTTCAAGCGGCAGCTCATCCACCCCTACCCCTGCCTCCCCGGAAAAATAGTGAGCCGGAGCATCAATGTGCGTTCCCGTATGCGTCCCGAGCGCCAGCGCGGAAATAGAGGACTCCCCTGATCGCAGGGGAGTCCGTACAAACTCCGGATCGCCCGGATACACAGACATCCCGGACGCAAGCGTCCGGGTCACATCATAAATTTTCATCAGAATCCGTGATCCGCAGAATCAATCGCATCATCGATCTGCTTCTGCAGTGCATCCGGCAGACCCTCAATGCGCACATCAAGGAATCCGCGGATGATCGTCGCGGTAGCCTCCTCCTCCGAAAGACCGCGCGCCATCAGATACTCAATCTCATCGCGGGCAATCTTCCCGACCGCTGCCTCATGAGAAAGTTCTACATCCACCACACGTCCATCGATCTCCGGAATCGCATGCATGATGCCGTCCCTGAGAATCAGACCGCGACACTCAATGTGTCCCTTCGTCTGCGGCGCCTCACCGGTGATCGCCCCGCGGGAAATGATCGTACCGCCGTTTGTAATCGCACGGGTAATTAACTCGGCGCTCGTCTCCGGTGCTTCCAGAATCGCACGCGACCCGGCATCAATGTGCGAACCCGGTCCTGCCACAATCACACTGGAGAAACGGGCAACCGCTCCCTTCCCGCGAAGGTGCGCGGTAGGATACATCTGCACCATCTTGGTCGGTTTCATGCAGACATAGTTTGAGATGAACGTTCCGCCTTCCTCAACAATGGAGGCAGTCCGCGGGAACACTTCGATCTCTTCTCCCCACGTGTGAATCATGGTCGAAGTTACCTTCGCATCCTTTCCGACGTAAATCTCATTGATGCCGTAGTGCGCTCCCTCTTTTGTCTTCATGGAACTCGCACATCCGGCAATCAGATGAATCTCCGCTCCTTCTTCGGCGATCACAATATTGTGGACGGTCTGGATGGTATCGCCTGCAAGGAACATGCAGCTCTGTAAGGGGAAGGTGGTCTTTGCACCTTTGCGGGCGATGATGACATATCCCCGCTGGGGATGGTCTGCGACGTACTGCGTATATTCGTCTTTGTCTTTGGGGACAACGTTCCAGAAGTATGAGGAAAGCCATGCATACTTTTCCAGGGCTTTCTCGATCATCATGACCTCAACGCCTTCGGCGTTGGAGCCTGCGTGCAGAACATGGTCGTTGACAAGAAGGAAACTCCCTGCCCGGCCTTCCAGAGAATCGGTCTGAATACCGGTTAAGGCCAGCCGCTCTTTGTCCTCGGTACTGATGGAATCAAATCCGTTCATTTCTGACATGCAATACACTCCTTATAGCCGGATGTCTTCACACTCCGGAGAATCTCGCGCGGGTTTCCGCTGCACCGCATCATCCCGTCAATGAGGACGTGACCGACATCTGCTTCGATGTAGTCAAGGATGTAGCCGGTATGGGTAATGATGAGGCCGGATTTGGTACGGTTGATCATGTGCTGATCCTTTTCCAGAAGGCTTGCCGCAGCGTTTCCGAGGAGTGCCATGTTTTCGACATCGACACCGCTTTCCGGCTCGTCCAGCATGACGAAGGAGGGGTTCTGCACCATGAGCTGGAGAATTTCACTGCGTTTGATCTCACCGCCGGAGAATCCTGCATTGACGTCGCGGTCGAGGAATTTTGTCATATGCATGCGTTTCGCAAGGGCCGGAATGTTTTCTTCCCCGATTTTGGTGGTTGCCGTGAGGAACTTGCCGAGCTTCAGGCCGGAGATGGTGGGCGGACGCTGGAACATGATGCCCATCCCAAGTTGTGCCCGTTCATGTACCGGTTTTTCGGTGACATCAACGCCGTTAAAAAGTATTTTGCCGCTGGTGACCTGGGAACTGCCAAATCCCATGATGGTACGCAGAAGGGTGGTTTTTCCCGAACCGTTCGGTCCGAGAAGTACGTGAGTCTCGCCGTCGTTAATTTTCAGATTAACGCCGTGAAGCACCTCGCGTCCGCCAACTTCCACATGAAGATTGCTGATCTCAAGCATGGAAAATCTGCTATGTAATTTGTTGCGGAGGGTTGTAAAGATACGTGTTTGATTACCTTTTCCTATGGGAAGGGCACTTTCAGTACGCGCGGTCCGGGATTTATATTCCCTCAGTCTGATGTTTGATCATGACAAGCATTGCATTAACATCAATGGCAGAACGTGCGAGCAAGTACACCGTGATTCAGCGGAAAAACCAGCTTTCCAAGCTCTGCTGGTATGCTGCGGGAACGCCCGGAAATATGGTTTCGTCCCTGAAGGACCCAAGCTACCTTATTGCGTAAGTGAAAGAATGTCGGAAAGTCCCGGGAGTATTTTCCAGGGTGCTGCCGCATCCGGGGGAAGAACGCCGTCGAACTTGCCGGTGAGAACAAGGATGCCCCGTATGGATAAAGAGGCGGCACCGCCGATGTCCGAACGCGGGTCGTCGCCGATCATGACAACCTCTTCCGGGGGAAGACCGAGAGAAGAAAGGGCAGCCTGGAAGAATGCCACGGAAGGTTTTCCGAGAAGCGTTGCGGATACGTCTGCGGCAAACTCCAGCGCTGCAACAAACGCTCCTGCGGAGAGCAGGAGTCCGTCACTTCCTTTGAAGTAGCGGTCATGTTCAAGCGCGAGAAGTTCGGCATGGTTGTTCTTCAGAACCCGGAATCCGGTAACAAACATGTCATACTCCAGTACATCGCTCAGGTCGCCGACCAGCACATGGGATGCGGCGGGATCGGCGGGATTGATTCCCGCCCGTTTCAGTTCTTCTGCGGCGTCGGGACTGCCGAGCAGCCAGCAGGATGCGGCACCTGCGTTGCGGAGATACGCGATTGCGGCGGTGAGCGGGGTGAAGATCCATTCGACCGGAACGTCCACCCCGAACCGTGCAAGCCGTGCCCGGATAGTTTCCCTGCTTCGGTGCGTGTTGTTGGAGACGAACCGGAACGGAACTCCGCGCCGGCGGAGTTCCTGTAACGCCGAAATTGCGCCCGGTATTGGTTCTCCGTTAATATAGACAACACCATCAAGATCGATCAAAAACCCCGAAACCGTCATATGAGTATCAGTATTGGAGAGAGGTAGAGAAAATGATGCAGGTAGAACAGGGATTTGTTCAGGCACTTTCCCTCAGGACATCCGTCGTGGAAAACAGTGTATTCCCGGAAGGGTTTGAAGCAGCGACTGCGGACGGATGCTGTCTGGCAATTGAGTCTGTACATTCCCTGCCGGAGTTTTTTGTTTCCGAAAAACAGCTGCGCGAACGTCTGATGCATGAGCTCACGCTCGTGCATGGTATTGGAACCGAGCGGGAACGGATGTGCCGCAGGCGCGGGATTCAGACACTCACCGATCTCCGGCGCACCAACTGGAGGTCCGAGGCACAGGAGATCGCAGAGACAATTCAGAACGGTACGCCGCGGGAGGTTATCCGGTTGTTCCGGGAAAGAGGACGCGGTGCCGATCCGCTTCTGATCGGATTCGGGGCGGCAGTGCCGCGGGAGGATCTGCTGTTCTTTGATATCGAGACGCTCGGCATGGTGCATTCGCCGATCATTCTCTTCGGCTGCGGTGTCTGTGAGGGCGGAACACTCCGGGTTACCCAGTATCTGCTTCGGGATATCGGCGAAGAGATTGCAGCCCTTGAACTCGTCGCAGAAATGATGCGGGCACATCCGGCCCTGGTCACCTACAACGGCAGGTCGTTTGACCTGCCGTTTACCAACAGCCGCCTCGCCTACTACGGCGAGCGGGAATGCCGTCCCGCACTGCACTTCGATCTGCTGCATCCCGCGCGACGTCTGTTCCGCGAAGACCTGCCCGACTGCTGTCTCGGGACCGTGGAGGAGTATGTCCTTGGCTGCGGACGCAAAGAGGATCTTCCCGGTTATCTTGTGCCGGTTTATTATCAGAAGTATCTGCGTACCGGCGATGTCGCCCCCCTGAAACAGATCGTCGATCACAACCGCAGCGATGTAACGAGCCTTGCCCTGCTGCTTGCCAGACAAACGGAGATGATGTATGGAACCTGAGATGCATACGCGGGTGTTCCCTGCCCGTCACGCGGTGTATAAAGAACCGGCAATTCTGCCGTCACCGGCGGTTCGTGAGTATCTGCACAGCCGAAAGATTCGGCTCTACACCCATCAGGCCGACTCCTATGATGCGGTAATGCGCAAGGAAAATATCATTCTCACCACCCCCACGGCGTCGGGTAAAACCCTTGCATACGCCCTGCCGGTTCTGGAAAAACTGATGCAGAACCGCGACGCTACCGCACTGTTCATCTACCCGACCAAAGCCCTGACCCGCGATCAGCTTGCCGTCCTGCAAAAACTTGACAAGGAACTCGGCGCAAAAACCCGTCCGGCAATCTACGACGGCGACACTCCCCGCGATTCCCGGTCAAAAATTCGCGGCAGTTCCCGTATTATCCTCACCAACATGTATGAACTGCACCAGATTCTCGCATGGAGGATGCAGTGGGGGGATTTCTGGACAAACCTCTCTTTCGTCATCGTTGACGAGGCTCACCGGTACCGGGGAATCTTCGGTTCGCACATTGCGCTCCTGTTGCGGCGGCTGCGGCGCATCTGCAATTATTACGACGCCCGTCCGCAGTTTATTCTCTCCTCCGCCACCATAGGTGATGCCTCGTCGTTTGCCGGAACCCTTACCGGTGTTGCGGCAACCGAAATATCGGATGACGGATCCCCCCGGGCACAGCAGACGTTCCGGCTGTACAACCCGTGGAGTTCGGGTAAAAGCAGCCTTTCCGCTACCGCTGATCTCATCCGCGATCAGGTGCAGAGCGGCATGCAGACGCTCTGCTTCACCAAATCCCGCAACATGGCAGAGATCACCGCACTCCGCTGCCGGGAGGAGATGCCGGCAGGCCGCATCTCCTCCTATCGCGGCGGCTATCGTCCGAACGAGCGGCGTCACATCGAAAAAAATCTCAAGGAGGGTGATCTTGCAGGTGTCATCAGTACCAATGCGCTGGAACTCGGTATCGATGTCGGCAGTCTTGATTCGGTGATCATCAGCGGATTTCCGGGGACGATGATGTCCGTTCGTCAGCAGGCGGGACGTGCGGGACGCAGCGGGAAGGACGCGCTCATCACGTTTGTTGCGAATCTTAACCCGCTGGATCAGTATTTTATGCGGTGCCCCGACGCCTTCTTTAACGCGCCCTACGAACACCCGATCCTCGATCTCGAAAATCCCTACGTTTTGCGGTCGCATCTCCTCTGTGCCGCAGCCGAACTTCCCTACCGGACCGAACGGGACGCCGAGTACTTCGGTACGTCTGCTGCCGAGCTCATCCATGATCTGAAGGAAGAACATCTCCTTGCAAGTACTCCCAAAGGGTATGTGTACTGCGGCACCGAGTCTCCTGCCCAGCAGGTTTCACTCTCCGGCAGAATGTCGGGAACCTGCACGGTCATGTACGGCAGCCGTGTTCTGGAAACAATGGACGAATCCCAGATGTTTCGCGAAGCGTATCCGGGCGCCGTCCTCTTCCATCAGGGAGACCGCTATCGTGTGGAGGAGATTGACCGGAAAAATCTCGTTGTCCGGGTCAGAAAGATCACGGACAACTATCATACCCGCCCGCTCTACACCACCGACGTCCGCATTCTTTCCCGGGAAAAAACCTGCCGGCACGGGGACCTCCTCGTTCATTATGGTTCGGTTTCCGTCTGCTCACAGATGATCGGCTACTCGGTTCTTGAGTACGACCAGATCGTTTCCACCCACCCCCTTGACGTTCCGCCGCTCTCGTTTACCACCAAAGCCTGCTGGATTGTCCCGGACTGCTGCGGAGAAATCCCGCCTGCTGATGTTGCCGGGTCTTTGCACGGGGCGGAACATGCCCTGATTGCTGCCATGCCGGTACATGTACTCTGTGATCGTTCCGATATCGGCGGCGTTTCCACCCCGTTCCATCCGGACGTCGGGGACGCGGCCATCTTCATCTATGACGGCATGCCGGGCGGTGTCGGTCTTGCCGAAAAGGCAGCCGGAGTGTTTCCGGAGATTGTCCGGCTTGCACAGGAGATGGTATCCCGCTGTTCCTGTGAGTCCGGTTGTCCTGCCTGTATTCACTCGCCCAAATGCGGAAACAACAATCAGCCCCTAAGCAAAACCGGTACGCTTACTCTGCTTTCCTGCCTGGTAAAAGAGCTGGAAACCTGAAAACCCATGAGTATATATACGTAAAATGAGAACGGTAACTACGGTATAACCATGAAAATTGAGAAAGTTGGCGTGTCTTCCGCCGCATTTGTTTTTGGAGGTATTTTTGCGGTCCTTGGTGCCATTGGAGGATTCCTTGAGGGAATCTCTGCAATGGTCGGACTTTCCTTCAGAATCGGAATTATTCAGGGTCTCGGCATAGGTCTTCTGGAGACCATCATGCTGATTGTCATCTACGCAGTCGTTGGCCTCATCGTCGGTCTGATCGTTGGTGCAATCTGTGCCTGGGCATTCAACCATTCCTCCAGACTCTTCGGCGGCATTGAGATTACTGTAAAGGAATAATGCTTTCTGAAAAAAAATCTTTTTTGCAAAATTTCTCTGTGGCTTTCCAGGCAAAAAGAAAAAATTACTGAATCTTTGACGTTACCGTCAAAAATACCGGGCCGCGGAGGTCGAGTTTCTTTTTGTTGTCGGTGACATACCGCATTGCATACTCTTCTATCTTCAGGTTCACATCGCTTGGGTGTTTTGACATTTTCACCTGCACGGATGTGCCCTCGCCGAGACGTGCGGCTTCTTCGATGCGTGCCACGGCGAGGTTTGCCGCGGCATACAGGAACGAGATGCCGGTCGGGACGCCTTCAGCCCGGACTTCGGCAAATTTTTCGGTGTCCGGGACACCGAGGATTGCACCGTTCCGGACGAATACTTCGTTCAGGGCTGCGGGTCCGAGCAGGCGGGAGTTTTCTTCGGGTTCTGCAACCGAGATTGTCACAGTCTTCCCGAACAGTTCTCCCGTCCATGCGGGGAACTCGCAGGGGGAGGGTTCGTTTGCGTGCGGGGCAGCGGTTGCAACGATTGCCGCGACCGCCCGGCGGCCTTCGAGGGTCTGCGGTTCTTCACGCAGGCCGACGGCTTTTGCAAGTTCTGTGTCCGAGTAAACCGGCGGGTAGAGCTGGGCGAAGGAGAGTTTGCGCACGTCTTCGGCCTGGGTTAAGACCATGGCGAGCCGCTCCACACCCATGCCGAGGTTCATTACGGGGACACCGACGCCGTATTCGGCGAGTGCGGCGGGCGAGTAGATGCCGAAGGTGGCGACTTCAACCCAGCCGTGCACCGGATGTTTTCCGTATACTTCGGTCTGGGTTTCGGGCATGTAGTATTTGGAACGTTTTTCGTCGGGCTGGAACCGGAATTCGGTGAATCCGAATGCGGAGAGCAGGCCTTCTGCGACGGCTTTTCCTTCATCGACGGTGACGTCTTCGCCTGCGACGATACAGGAGGCGGAGTGGTAGGTGCGCAGATGTGTTGCGTCCTCTTCCTGTTCGCGGCGGAAGCAGCGGTCAACGGAGAACATGCGGATGGGCAGCGGGCGTTTGTCCCACATCTGGGCAAGGGAGAGGAACCAGCCGCTGGTCATGTGGGAACGCAGGGTGGTGCGGGAGGATTCGGGTGCGAGTTCCCGGAATTCGGGGAAGACGGTGTCGAGGATGTGGACGACGACTCCGTCGTCCACGCCAAGAGCGACGGACATTTCGTGCGTGAGGTCGTCGCCGTCGAATTTACCTTTTTTGTAGCCGTGCAGGCACTTCATGAGTTTTTCGCCGGTTGCCTCGTCAACGGGGCTACCGGTGATGGCGGCGATTGCGTCGAGACGTTCCCGGGAGATGCCGACGTTCGGGCGCGGGAGTCCGCCGACGTAATAGACGCGGTCGAGAACTGCGGCGGCTTCGGGGCCGAACTGACGGTAAACGTCCTGTTCGTCGATGAAGACGGGTACCATTGCTTCGTCAAAGCCCATGGAGAGGTAGGCTTCCCGGAGGCGTGCGATGGTGTCGAAGATCGGGTGGACTTTTGCCCGGCGGTACGTGTAGCGCGGGTAGATGCCTGCGGCGGCGGGCGGGGTGATGACGGAGGGTCCTGCGTGCCAGGCTCCTTCGAAGTCGGTTTTTCTGCGCTGTCTGAACTCTTCTATGTCGAATTTCATGGTTTTCTCTCAAGGCATACGACCCGGCTGGGTGCGTTTTCGTCGCGTATCTGGTAGTCTGCGTGTTCTGCGATGGTACGGGCGAAGGTTCGGATTTCGTCCATGTCCGGCACTGCAGTTTCTGGTAATCTCATTCGACTGTATCCAAGATACATGTATCCTTTGATCTCGATGAAGCGGGGGGATGCTTCGCGGATGAGACCGGCGAGGTCTGCGGCGGTGCGGTCGTTGTATCCTTTGACGAGGGTTGTCCGTACTGCGGTGCGGGTGCCTTCTTCTTCTTTTTTGGGGAGGAGGGAGAGGGAGGTCCGGATGTTTTTCCACATGGCGGCGGGGTCGCCTGCGGGGCGGCAGAGCCTGGTGTAGCCGGTGAGGTCGGCGGCGTCTAAGGAGAGGTAGAGCTGGGTGGGGCGGATTTTTTGGATCATGGGGGGGATGGTGCCGTTGGAGACGACGAAGACGCTGTTTCCGGCTTGGCGGAGGAGGTCGATGAGTTCGGGGAGCCGGGAGTAGAGGGTGGGTTCTCCGGAGAGAGAGATGGCGTACTGGTTGGGGTTGCTGGTGGCGGTTTTCCAACGGGCGGGGTCTGTCCAGGGTTTGTCGCCGGAGAGTCCTTTTCGCTGCATGCGGGGGATTGCGGCGATGATCTGTTCGGGGGTGAGTTCGGTTTCCCGGGTGATTTCGTGTTCCATGCTGCGCCAGCAGAAGAGGCAGCGCTGGTTGCAGCGGAGGGTGGGGGTCATCTGGACGCAGCGCCAGCTTTCGATGCCGTAGAACTGGTGTTTGTAGCACTGGTCGCCGCCCCGCAGTGCGCGTTTGCACCACATGCAGGGTTTGACTGCGGCGGAGGAGCCGGGGGCGATGAAGTTGTAGCCCTGGCGGTGGAGGGAGTCTGCGGGGGTTTTGGGGGGTGAGGTGGTGCGGGGCATGGTCAGAGGGTGTCGAGGGTGTCGAGGAATTTCTGGTTGTATTCGATGAGGTGGGCGGCGGTGTCTTCGAGTTGTTCGATTTCGGCGAGGCGGTGGGAGATGCGGCTGATCATTTCGGGGATTTGGGAGAGGTCGGGGGTCTGGAGGAGGGTTTCTGCGGCGCGGATGTCGGTGGTGGTTTCGGATCGGTCGCTGAGGAGGATGGTGTTCTGGATTTCTTTTAGGAGGAGACGGGTTTCGTTTATCTGGAGGGTGAGGAAGGGTTTTTGTTCGGGTTTGATTTCGTCTTCGCAGTCTTCGAGGGAGAAGAGGCTGGTTTCGAGGCTGGTTTCGGTGGTACAGAGTTTTCTCTGGCGGAACATGAGTTCGTCAGTGGTGTACCGGAGTGTTTCGATCCAGTGGTCGGGACGGGTGAGTTCTGCGCCGCAGAGTGCGCAGTGTTTGCCGGTCGGGGGGTTGAGGGTCTGGCACTGAGGGCAGGGGATGGAGGTGATGTAGTGCCGGCAGGATTTTTCGATGATGTCGGAGCGGTCGGTGCGGTGTCTCCAGGCGAAGTCGTCGATTGCGGTGAGGAGGGGGAGGGGGAGTCGGAGGGAGATGAGTTTTTTTTCGGGCTTGCCGCCGTCAGGCTGGTCGGTCATTGGTATTATGTATGTTGTTGAATACACTTAATGGTTTTCAAATACGTTCGTAATACCACTGTGGTGAAATCGTTCTTCCGAGATACATTTATTATTCATGAAATACAAATGTATTACAAGAATACCTATGAATGTCAACTCCGAATATTCTGATATGGATCTCGCGTCCTATGCGGGTTCCTTCTCCGCCGAAACTACTACTACCGAGATCTGTGTTCTCGAAGAGAATCCTTTTGCTCTGCCGGATAACCGCCTGCGGCTGGAGATGCTTCGTGCGGAGATCCTGTATTATGATGAGGCCGGTCTTCCGAAGGTTAAGATTCCTGCTTTTTCTGCGTATCTTGTGGAGCTGTTTAAGCCGGTTACGGTTTCGGGTGTCCTGTGGGTTTATGATCGCAAGACCGGGCTCTATAAACAGAACGATCATTATGTTGAGGCGGAGATTCAGCGGGTGCTGGATGCGATGCTGTACCGCGGGCCGGTTGTTTCCCTGAAGAAGGATCTTGTTTCCCGCCTTACGGATTACCGGGTGGTGGAGGAGAGTCCGTTTGATCTGGTTGCGGGGATTCCCGCGCTGGATTGTGTGGTTGAGCCGGGGCCGGATGGCGGGGTGTCCCTGATTCCGTATGGGCCGAGTCTGTTTGTGCGGGTGCGGGCGGCTACGCGGTTTGCGGATGCGCCGGAGAGTTTTCCGGAGGGGGAGCGGTTTTTCCGGGAGATTTCGTGTGATGATCCGGAGTGGGTGCGGGATGTGTTCCGGGTTCTGGGGTATTGTCTGCTGCGGGGGAATCCGTCGCAGAAGTTTTTTGTGCTGCATGGTTCGGGAGGGAACGGGAAGGGGGTGCTTATTGAGTGGGTGATGCGGGCTGTCGGGCAGCTCGCGGGGCGGGTTGCGCCCCGCGAACTGTTCTGCGGGAATCGGGCGGAGCGGGAGACGACGCTTGCGGGGAATGCGCACCGGAGGCTTCTGGTGGTGTCGGAGGCGGGCGGGGGTGTGCTGAATGATGATCTGCTGAAGCGGGTGACGGGGGATGCGGCGGTGATGCTGAATGCGATTTATGCGGGGGAGCGGGAGTATGTGATGTGCGGGACGCTGGTGTTTGTGACGAATTCGCTGCCGGTGTTTTCTTCGGGGGGGAAGGGGATGATGCGGCGGGAGGTGTGTATTCCGTTTGATCTGGATGTTGCGCCGGATGCGCAGGATGAGGAGCTGCTGGAGCGGCTGGCGACGCCGGAGGGGAACCGCTGGCTGCTTTCGAAGATGGTTGCGGGGGCGCTTGAGTATGTGCGGGCGGAGAGTAAGTCGGCGTTCTGGGGTTCGCTTTGTGCGCGGATTAGGGGGGATTCGCGGGAGGTTCTTGCGGGGCAGGATTCGCTGGGGGAGTTTGTGCGGGTGTGTCTGGTGCGGGAGGAGGGAGCGCGGACGCCGGGGCGGGAGGTGTTTGCGCGGTGGTATGCGTGGGAGTTCGGGGATGAGCAGGAGGTGCATGAGGCGCGCGGGGGGAGGGGGCTGCGCCGGAATGTGAGTGCGGCGGAGTTGTATGCGGGGCTGCGGATGCGGGGGGTTGAGGTGCGGAAGCGGATGCGGGTCGGGAGAAAACTGGAGACGAATGTTCTGATGGACTGGCGTCTTGGGGAGGATTCGTAATGTTGTTACCGATGGGTGCGGTAACAAATTCATCCTTTTTCTTTGGTTTGTTTTGGATTCAAAAGTGTTTTTGGAATTTTTTTATTTTTGTTACCGATGGTTTGGTACTGTGCTGTGAGTTTTTGTTTTGTTTTTGTACAGAGTACTGTTTTTGCGGTAACAGCGGTAACAAATTTTATGATTTCTTTGGATATTCGGTTATTTTCGTTTTGGATGGTTTTTATGAGATTTTTTTTGTTACCGACCGACAGGTAACAGGAGGTTGAATCCTGAGCAGATAGGATATAATACAGCATCCATTATAAAAGTATCTTAACCATGAAAAACAATCGCCAAAATGTCAAAAACACAAAAATATCAGTGCAGCTACATTAAACGGAGAATACAACCGCATAGCGAAATTCCCAACCAGTCCGGTCAATCTCCGGTAAAACCCCCGATATCTCCACAAAAGCACCCTGAAGAACACTGCCCCGCATGCTATCCTATCTGCTTAGGATGTGACGGGCTCCCCACGTTGTGGTTTTCCGCTGCGTATCTGTTTTGTCCTGAGGAGGAGTTTCATGAGTTTACGTAAGTACGGGACGTTCTGTCCCAAAGATGATGCAGCGAAGCTGCTGCGGCGCGGTGTGGTGCTGCTCGCGGCTCTGCTGCTGGTGTGTACGCTGATGGCGGGAGCTGTCAGTGCGGAGACCACTACTGTTAACGATTTTCAGGGGTTGCAATCAGCATTTCAGAATGGTAATGAGATCAAATTAACGGCAGATATCCTCACTGTTCCGGTGAATACCCTGATTGTTTCTGACGATGTGACCCTCACTTTGGATTTAAATGGTCATACGTTGGGAAACACCACTTTTGCCTCAGAAAAGGACACGGATGGTAACATTCAAAAAATTCTGAGCGTAACTGGTGGCTCACTCACTCTCAAAGATTCCGGTTCAACGGGTAAATTACTGAGTAACTGGACTGCTATTCATGTAACAAAAGGTACTCTGGACCTTCAGGGGGGTTTCTATTCAGGATACCATGCTTCAGCCCTTTCAGAAGATAACTATGGATATACCATTGTTATCCAGGGAAGCGAGAGCAACACAGCTTCAGATTATTCCAAAGTTACTATTGGGAAAAATGCTGTTGTAGAAGGATACTCTTATGCAGTTCAGATTTCACAGGCAGGATCATCGTCCTCCTATGGTGTGGTGTTGGATGTGTATGGCACCCTAAAAGGAAATGAAACTGCTGCAAATATGGGTGGTCATTATGGCGGTGTTGGAATTACCGTTAATGGTAATATTAAAGAGACCACTGGGAATATTCCGAAAATCACTATCCATGATGGAGCTGTTCTTCAGGGATTCCATGGAGGTAATACAGATACCGGTGATGCTGACGGTCCGGCAATTTATGCGGCAGGGCATGCAGAATGGATTATCAATGGCGGTACGTTCTCCGGAGATGAGGCATTAGGCATCAAAGATGGTAAGTGGATTATCAATGGCGGTACGTTTACTGCAAATGGTGCATACTATCGTCCGGCCACGGCCCATTCCAGTGGATCAGAACAGACCGGTGCTGCAATTAGTGTCACCAATACCTACGAACGAACGGTTACAATAGAGATTACAGGTGGTACATTCACGAGCACACAAGGAATTGCTTTTTATGATGGGCTTACTGGTGGAGAAGGGAAGTCATCCGGCTTAACGTCTTTGAAAATTACCGGGGGTACTTTCACCAGTGCGGCAAATAAAGAGGTCATCGTTCTTGATGACACTCCAGAAAATAAGGAGGTATCTCTCACCGGCGGAACCTTCATCGTCAATTCTCGTGAGGGATTGAAGAATGCCCTTGAGCTTGGCGGCAGCGGCTACACCGTGAAACTGGGTGAGGGTATCACCTATGGAGAGTATAACAAAACCAGCAGAATCGATCTGACAAAAGCAGGTACTCTCACACTTGACTTAAACGGAAAAACAATCACTGCCCAACCCACTCCAAAGACTGACACTAATTTTGGAAGCAGTTTCATCAAAATCAATGAGGGAGTAACACTTACCGTCAAAGATTCAGCTTCCAGCGGTACAATAACCGTAAATGATGCATCAACTTCCATTTCTGACCTGAGTAACAAGCCATATATCTTCTTTGTGGCGAAAGAAGGTGTCCTGAACCTTGCATCAGGTACGTTTGCAAGCCCGGCTGGATATGTCATCGGTGGAAACGGAGATAAAACAAGTTCTACCGGTGGAACGTATGCGTCTCCTGAAATTACCATTACCGGCGGTACATTAACAGCCGGTCAGACTGCAATCTATATGCCTGCATATGGAGGAAAACTGACCATCACCGATGGAACTGTAACCGGTACTACCGGCGGCATTGACATCCGTACAGGAACTATCACCATTACCGGCGGAACAATTGCCTCCACTGGAAACAATGTTGCAGCACCGACTGCTGTCACAGGTCATCCGCTTTGCGATGGTTCTGCAATCGTTTTGGAATCTTCAAGTGCATATGAGACGAACATTGTTTTGAAAATCAGTGGGGATGCCGTCATCAAGAGTACCAACGGCGCTGCACTTCGTAATCTCGTCCGTAGCGGTGACGTTATCAGTGGAAAGACTGCTTCCGTTACGGTAACCATTGAAGGGAGTGCAAAACTTGAAGGAAAGACTGCGGCAATTGAAAACGCCCGCTACACGGGTGACACGGACACCAGCATCGTCGGTACTTTCAATCTCAACGGCGGCAGCTACAAAGGTGATGAGATACTGAAAGAGATTGATTCTTCTGCCGTCCACTATCCATCCGGCTACTCCATGACGAAGCAGGCAGACGAGAGCGGCTACCACTTCGTCACCAAAGTCGTAGAACCGACAATTTCTGAAAAGGTCGAGACTAAGGAAGACGGCAAGACCACCATCAGCGCCGCACCCGGAGATACACTCGACTACAACGAGGCTTCCAAGACCGTGACCATGAAAGACGAGACCAGTGGTGTCAAACTGGAAGTCATCTATGGAAATGATGCACAAAAGACAGGAGAGACAGTTTCCGGTACCGTAAACAGCATTACCGCAACGTACGAGGATGTTGATCTTGACGGGGGCCACGCTGTTTCTCTGGAGATTGCCCTTGACGGAGACAACCCCGCAGAGATCACAGCACAGCTTCCCTCCATCATCAAATCAGTGAAAGTGGATATCGTCAAGACCTCACTTTCCGCAGACTACAACAATGTTCAGATTCTGACGATGTTTGAAGCGCTCTCTTCCGACCTTGGCAAATTCAATGATGCCATCAAGGACAAAGGCATTGTCATTACCTTCAAAATCCCGGCCACTGCGGTTGGCAGCAACCCGGTCTTCTCCATCGCCCACTTTACCGCCAATGGAGATATCAAAGGCATCCTGAACCCTGACTCTGTGGTGAAAGATGGAGACTACTGGATCATAAAAGTTACCGCAACGGAGTTCTCCGGCTATGCGCCGTTCACTGGGACCGCAAAATCCTCAGGATACAGTAGTTCCGGCAACACGAACAACGCCTTCCGTGTCCTCTTCGACACCTCCGGCGGCAGCTATGTCAGCCCCGCCACCGGCCTCTCCTACGGCGACAAAATCAGCCAGCCCGCCAACCCCGTCAAAGACGGCTACACCTTCGGCGGCTGGTACAAAGACGCAGCATGCACCCAAGCCTGGAGCTTCAGCGACAGCATCCCGGGCGACATGACCCTGTATGCAAAATGGACGTC
>NZ_JAPTGB010000019.1 GCF_026891975.1 Methanocorpusculum petauri
CAACCGCAACCCCGTCAACTCCGGGCTTCGGCGCATTCATTGCACTCGCAGGACTCGGCGCAGTAGCACTCCTCGTACTCCGCAGAAACTAACTGCGTGCAACAAAAAAGAGAAGAGTAACGATCAGGAGAAATCCTGAGAAACATCACTCTCTCTTTTCAGAAAAAATATCACAAGCTCTTTTCCAAACACGAACCTGATAGGACGCGAAGAATGTTGGCACCACCCCGACAAAAACAATCACTGTTCTGGACAAAACGACGTTCGTGTACAACCAAGATAGTCACCTGCAGCTTAGTGTACAATACAGAATCGTGGCATGCGAACCATCTCCCCCCACATTAAAAAACGACACAAGTAGCAAAGTACAGATAGACTAGTCCGTCCAAAAAAAACGTCCCGAAAAAATACACCGACCCTCTCCCCTCACAAAAAAGAAATATTACTCATGCCCCTCCGCAGCCCGTTCACCATGACCCCGCGTCAGGTAATAGAACACCGGCGTATCCGCAAGAGCAAACACCCACTTCACCACATACTGACTAACCATCATCCACCCCAGATTCGGCACCACTCCCCAGAACCCGATAGTGATAAAGATCATCGTATCAAACAACTGACTTATCATCGTACTCCCGTTATTTCGCATCCACTTCGGCTCGAACCGTCCACGTAACCAGTGAAACACATGCACATCCAGCGTCTGGGCAACACCATACGCAACAAGAGATGCCAGAACAAACCGGGCACTCGTACCAAGCGTCTCCGCAAACGAACCCTGGAACTCAAGCATATAATCTGCCGGCGGCAGATAAATTGCAATATAGATCAGAATCAGCGAAAAGATCTGCACAATAAAACCCAGATGCACCGTCCGGCGTGCCTCCTCTCTTCCCCATAACTCACTGATCACATCCGTACACAAAAACGTAATCGGATACGCAATTACCGCAGCAGGAATCTCAATCCATCCAATACAGACAACCTTCGCCGCAATAATATTGGAAACGATCAAACTTACCACAAAAAAACAGGTCAACACAACAAGAGACCGTTCGCTCTTAATCAATCATCTCACCATCCAAAGATTCCATTACATTGGTGCTGAAAGTATATCTCTACTTTCCAAACTGCCCGGAATCAAACCATTACGAAATGTTCCGCAGCATGCAGGATTGCACACACAACATCAAAAAAGAAAAAAAATTATTGTTCGTTCAGCGCATTGATCGGATCCATGTTTGCCGCACGCCATGCAGGATACAATGCGGACAACAGACCAACCGTCATACCGATCACAATTCCCAAAGGAATATACATCAGCACATTCGCTGAAAACGTATAATTCAGTACATCTGCAAGGCTTACCTGGACCTGATCAACAGGAATCCCCATCTGCTGCATCAAGGCAGCATTCGGATTCAATGTTGTCGCACTCTCCGCAATCATATCACGGGCCTTGAACAAGGCAAAGACCAGACTCAGTACACCGCCGATGAGAGAACCGACAATCGACATAATGCCTGCCTCACAGAGGAACATCGTCAGAACCTGACGTTTCTTGGTACCAATACTCCGCAGAATACCAATCTCATGTGTTCGCTGGGTAACTGACATCAGCATCACATTGAAGATACCCACTGCCGCAACCAGCAGTGCAATGGCGCCCATCGACATCATCTCCTTCGACGACGAAGCAATAATATCTTTTACCGGCTGTGTTGCAGCACTTGAGTTAGTGATATCCACACGACTGCCCTTTTCATTCAGATATCCGTCAATCCTCTCCTGCATCTCCGGCGCAGCACTGACATCCTTTACCACCACAACGGCTGACTCGTATCCCTTCGTCAGCATGGAATAGGTGTTAAAGTTCGACTTAAACCAGCTGTCACTTCCGACAACACTATTGTCGGATGAGATAACCAGACCCTCACCAGTATTTTTCATGATACCGCTGATCTTCACCTTCACGCTCTTCTGTTGACCGCTCTTGTACACTTTGAAGATCAGTTCATCACCAACGGTTACTTCATTCTTCTTCGCAAACTTGGAACCGACTAAAACCTCGCTCTTGACCTTCGGAAATTTTCCAGACTCCAGCACAAACATTGACGGGAGATACTCATTCTCAATACCGTAAACCGTGACATAACTGCTCCAGAAATCGTTGGGGTCCTTCTGCGGTCGTTTTTTGTCCGAGTATTCATCCTCCACAATTTCGAAGGTGGACATGGTTGTCTTGTAAGGAATCACCGGATACGGTGCCGTAATCTTACTCAGTTCCCGTATCTGTTTATCGGTAATTCCTTCCATCTTCGGTTGAACATATCCTCCGCTGTCAGACACCGTCACAGACGCAACCATCATCCCACCCCCTATGCCGTAATAATTGGTGGACTCTTCATACTGGTTCCAAAGATAGGTGTAGTTCACCTGAAGATAGATGGACTCACCGATCTCATTCATCGATTGGAACTGTGAGTTCTCCAGAATTGCTCCGGACATGCCGGTCGTTGCAATGGCTATAATACCAATCGTAATTCCAAGAATCGCCAGGATGGATCTGAATTTATTCAGCCGGAGATTGCGGAGCGCAAGCTGAAAAAATATGAGTAGATTCATGGATGATGATTATTTCCTGGCTCGAAGAACAATACCAAGGGCCACCAGTCCTACAATCGCAAAGGCGGGTACGAGAACAGGGGTACTTTGTACCGGCGGTTCTTCAGTAGGGGCTGGATCGTAGTCGATGATGTTGACGACGTTCTGTTCCTGATGGTACATGTTCAGCTCATCCTGATAGGTTACGATGATTGGGACGGTTGTCGGGTTGCCGCTGACAGAGAAGGTAAGTTCAAACTCCCCGTTGTCGTTGCCTTCAATGACTCCGAGTGCTGCCTGATAGGACCCTTCCGGGATTGCAGGGGGTCCGGCTACGACGACGACGGAGGAGATGTCACGCAGACCAGGATTATAAACGGTTCCGGTAACTTTGTACTTGTTTTCATACTTGGTTGCGACAAGATCGGAAATGATGACACTGCTGCTGCCGGTAACATAGACCGGAATTTCAACGGTGCTGGAGTGAACGTTCTTGCCGTTACGGTAGTCAGACGTCACGATAAGGGTGGTGTCGCCATTGGTGGCGATATCAATTTCAATATCGGTATAGTTGTTAGCTGTGACTGTTCCGAGGAAGTATCCGTCCTGTTTGCTGGTGATTCCTTCACCACTAATGGAGACAGTGAGGCCGGTGATCTGATAGGCTCGCGGGTTTCCAATCCGGAGTTTGTATTTGCCCATGCTCCCCTGTGAGATCATGTTCGGTTTTTCGATGAGCTGGATGCTCAGGTCTGAATCATCAATCTCGATGGGGATCTGTACACGAACCGGGTTGGTGACACTACCCCCACCTTCAACGGTGTAGTCAACGGAGAAGTAGGGATATGCCATGCCGACCGTGGTGGAGCCGGTTGGTTTGATCTGCAGGCTCACGGATGTTTCGCCGCCGGCGCCGAGAAGTCCGACCGGAACCATCTGTTTGCTGTTAAGGAACTGGAACTGGCCACCCAGAAGTGCCGGCATGCCGACGTTGACCGGAGTGGATCCGACATTTTTCAGAGTAACGGTAAGAATTCCTTCATCTCCGGGGTAGAAGACTTTGGGATCCAAGCTGTATCCTGTTACAATTACCTGACCGCTTGTTGTGGTTTCCGCGGCTGTGACATTTCCTGCACAGGAAAATATCAATAGTATGCATACAAGCGTTCCGAAGATCGCTGTGCGAGCGTTTGCTCTCATATGAAAGAATCGTTAGTTCTCTATCTATATGAATGTAATCAACAATTTACATTATGTAATCATAAGGCTACAATCTTTTTGTAATGGAGTCGACAGCAGTAAAAACTGCGCCTATCTCCGGTTTCATGATTGCGACGGGTACATCCACGAGCCGTTCGATTAGGGAGGCAAGAATGGGGGCACAGATGATTCCTGCAGCACCGTCGTATCGCGCCCGAACTGCGGCAAGGATACAGTCATCAAGTGAGTTGGCAGTGTAGCCTTTGATGCGGTATTCGATCCCGCCGACATCAATTTTTGTTCCTTCGATCTCGTCAAGCAGGAATTTTGCTGCAATGAGGGCGATGAATTTTCCGTGGTGCGGGGAGAAGACGTTGACGATTTTTTTGACGGTGGATAAACGGGGGTCGCGTTCACCGGAGGATATTTTGTAGAGAGTTACAGGTGGAATTCCCGTTGCTTCGGAGAGCTGGCGGACTGTCATGCCGCGACGATCGAGTTCTTCAGAGAGTGCGGTTTTGAAGTCGGTTTCAAATATTCGCTGTTCAAACATTCTAATATTATTGTATATAAATTCAGGTATATATTGTACTTTGGGTTGTTGGTTTTTTGTTTGGGTTTCATTTGGTAGGATTCAATATTTGTTTGCGGGGAAGGATTCAATTTGTGTGAGTTTGGTTTGTTGTACTTTCTTCGTTATTTTTGTTTTGTTTGTATGGGTGTGCCAGTGTTGTTTCGTTGATCGGTGAAGTTTGTTCTGTGTAAAATTCGCGAGGATTCACGGTATTTTTGTGTGGGATTTGGTAGGATATTTAATGTGATATTTTTTGGATGGGGGTTTACTGGATTTTTTATTTGATATTTTTCAGAGATCTGTAATTTTCCTAAATTTTGTGTGTGGTGGATTGAATCCTCATTTAGGAGGAATTACACTTGAAAAACATGAAAATAATGGCAATTCTCGCCGTTTTCCTCGTTGCAGTGCTCTGTATGGGAGCAGTTTCTGCACAAAGCGTGGTAAATGTAGAGAAGGATGCAGCCAATGCACCAGAGATTGGTGAGGGTACTTTCATCCTGATCAACAGTACTGCTGCTATTGGAAATGGCGTCACATTCGTACTGAGTGGTGCCAATGATATTGTAACTGATGAAAACAGTCAGATTACGATTACTAAAGCAACTAAACAGGGTACTTATTCCAATAATGCTGGATACAACTTTACAGTATTCATGCTGCCGGAAAAGGGATTCATCATTGACACTCCGGAATCAACCGCAAAGGGAACTGTCTTCAACTTCAATGTTAGCCAGTTTGGCTACAATGGAAGTATAGTTACAGTAACCTTCGGTGACAATTCCGCAGCTGTAACTAAGACAGTCAATCCCGACAAGACCACTGATTACAGTGACATCCTGACCATTGATCACACATATGAAGCAGCAGGTACCTACAAAGTATCCTACACGATCAAATCAGCTGCAGGTGAAGTCCTTGAATCTGGCTATGCGGTTGCATCAGTCATTGCACCAACTGCTGAGGTTAACACTGTAGACCACAACGCAACGTTCGTGTACCAGACAGTAAAAGTACTGGATGCAACAGGTAACACTGGAAATCCCGTAAAAAAACTGTACTTCTACTCTTCTGACTCTACACCAACTCTGATTGCAACCATGGAATCTTCAACCGGTATATATGACCTCCTTGAAGCAGCAGTTAACGGTCACTACGGTGCATGGTATGGTTCTGAAATTAGTGGTAGCACCCTCCCAACTGATTACATCACCATCTGGTACCCAGAAATCTCGCTTAAAGCAGAACTGACCACTGGTAGCAAAGGTGTAACTTCCGGTGACTCTGTCGATGGCAAGACCATCAACAAGAACACACAGGTCTCTTTCCTCATTGAAGCACCGAACGTTGGTCCGGCAAACATTGCAACCGTAAAGATCGTTTTCACCACCCCTGCCAGTGGTAAGACCACAGCATTTGGTTATGATACCCTTGGCGATCCAGTTGACTTCAAGAACATTGGACTGAGCAAAGTTCAGACAGTTGCAAAAGGCACTGGTGTTACAGCCGGTGAAGACGCAGTTGCAGGAACCTGGACTGCTCAGGCAGAGTTTACCTCACCAAAGGGATTCAGCGACAATGCCAAGAAGACCAACACCATCAGTTTCACCCTGCAGAGCACCTCCCTTGTACTGACTGCTGCAAAGGACTCCGTCGTCCGTAGCAACCCATTCACCGTCTCGATTCAGGGTGACAGCAAAATGGTCTACTTCATCTATCTTGACGGAGCAGACGCAAATGATGCGAATCCGACTCTGCAGTCCGCCCAGTCCGGTATGATTACTGCAGCAATGTCAATTGCAACAATTGGTGGGCAGCCAATCTTTGACGGCACTGGCCTTGCAGATACATGGGGCTACTTTGAAACCGATGCATCCGGCAAGCGTACTGTCCAGTACAACACTGCAGCCGACACTGAAGATAAAACCTACACCATCAAAGTCTATGAAACCCAGCTGACAAAAACACAGGCTGAATTTGCCGGTGTTGCTGAAGTCAAAGGCATGGACTATGACAGTGTCAAAGTCAAAGTTGAGAAAGGAGCAGTAACCATCTCCGCATCTGGTGACGGTTCCTACTACATCGGTGACGAAATTAAACTCACCGGAACCAACACCGACAGCGACTACATCTTCCTGTTCCTGACCGGTCAGAACCTCAATGAGAACGGTATCGTCCTCAAAGATCTGCCGACCAAGACAGCAGCAAAATTCGGTGCAGGTCAGTATGTATCCGTTAAGACCGATGACACCTGGGAATACAAGTGGGATACTTCCAGAATTGCCCTTGACACAGGAGCATACACTATCTATGCAACCAGCAAGATCACCAACGGAAAGTCTTCCTCCCCTGAAGATGTCGTAATTAAGAATGGAGATGTCATTGTTAACTCATACACCGCAGTCAAACTCTCTGACTCTGAGTACGCAACCGTTTCCATCAACCTCAAGCAGCCGTTCCTGTCCGCAGTTCCGTCCGGAACCATTGTCGCAAAGGGTGACAAGATCTACATCCGTGGAACCGCAGAAGGCGACCCGAGCAACCTGAAACTCTACATCTTCGGCCCGAACTTCTTCGACCCGTACACTATCACCGTAGAGGATGATGGCTCATACGAAAAGAAGATTGATATCTCATCTACCATGTCCTCGAACCAGTACTTCGTCGTTGTTCAGCACCCGATGTACAACAATGAGTTCGATGCATACCTTGTTGACACTACCAACCCGGGCACAACTTTCACCACTGACTCCACTGATCAGTGGGCATTCAAGACCCGCAACACCACCACTGGTGGCGACGCACAGTCCTTCATCGTCTGGGGCAGCGCAAACAAGCTCCAAGGATCCCAGGCAGCAGATGCACTCACCAAGATGATTGACTCTGCCAACATTGATGATATCTACACGAAACTGACGTTCACCGTCGCTGAGCCGTGGATTAAGATCACTAACCCAGGGGACAAGGCAACCGGATCCAAGTTCACCATTTCCGGTACCACCAACCTTGCAGTTGACGACCAGATTCTCGTTGAAGTGATGTCCTCATCCTTCTCCGCAGTTGACAAGACCTCCACCTCCACCACCTCCGGTGTCTCTCAGACCACGAAGGTCGTTGCAGGCGAGGGTACTGACAACACCTGGTCTGTCGAAGTTGACACGACCAATTGGAAGCTTGATGAGTACACGATCAAGGTACAGGGTATCGAAGTCGATGTAACCACCACGACCAACTTCAACCTTGTCGAGAAGCTTCCGGACACCCCGAAGCCGACCGAGACCGGTGCTCCGGCAACCACCACTGCAACCGCAACTGCAACCACTGCACCGACCCAGACTCCGGGCTTCGGCGCATTCGTGGCACTCGCAGGACTCGGCGCAGTAGCACTCCTCGTACTCCGCAGAAACTAACTGCGTGCAACAAAAAAGAGATGAGTAACGATCAGGAGAAATCCTGAGACAAAACAACTCTCTCTTTTCAGAAAAAAATCACCAGCTCTTTTGTTCCCTTGTACGAACCCCCGCCTCTCTTTTGTACAATATCATCCTGCACCACTGCCCCATATCCGATACGCAGCAATAGATATACTAAACAACACCATTTTACTCAACGAACAATCCTAATGTATCTTAAAACACACAATATCAGATAATAATTATAACCCCATACAGCCTATCAGAAAGAGATGACACAAAACACCTCTCCTTCCATACAAACCCTCACCATACTCCCCGGAACCACCCGTACCGGAGAACCCGAAAACTTCACCGAAATCACCATTCACCCGGGAGACACCATCTCCATCGTCGGACCGACCGGTTCCGGCAAAACCGCATTCATCAACGACATCGAAGTCTTCGCACAGGGCGACACCATCACCAGACGAAAAATCCTCGTCAACGGATCAGAACCCGCCGAAGACCTCGTCCGCGACCCCGCCAAAAAACCCATCGCCATGATCACCCAGAACACCAAATGCCTCGCCGACCTCACCGTCGAAGAATTTCTCGCCATGCATCTCCGTTCCCGCAAAATGGAAAACACCGGCATCGTCAACGACGCAATCGATCTCGCCAACCAGTTCACCGGCGAAAAAATAGCAGGATGCATGCGCATGAGTTCCCTCTCCGGTGGTCAGACCCGCAGCCTCTTCGTCGCCGACGCCGTCAGCATCTCCGACACCCCGATCATTCTGCTCGACGAAGTCGAAAACGCCGGCATCTTCAAAGACCGCGTCATCGAAATCCTGCGGGAAAAACACAAAGCAATCATCTTCGTCACCCACGACCCCTACGTCGCCCTCCTCACCGAAAAACGGATCGTCATGAAAGGCGGCGCCGTCGAAAAAATTCTCACACCGGGCAACAAAGAACGGGACGCACTCACCCAGATAGCAAAGATGGACGCCGACATGATGAAACTGCGGGAACGCATCCGCTCCGGCGAACTCCTCAGTGCCCGGAGAATCGAAGCATGAACGTCCGGCTCATCGCAATCGCCGGACCGCCGAGTGCCGGCAAGACCGCAGTTGTCAAACAGATCATCCGGAACCTCGGCCCTGCAAAAATTGCCTACCTCAAAATCGACGTCGTACAGGCATGGGAAGACGAAGAACTTGCCGCGGAGTTCGGCATCCCAACCAAAAAAGTCTACTCCGGCGACATGTGTCCCGACCACATGGGTATCATGGTCATCCGCGACGCCCTCCTCTGGGCTGACGGACTCGGCGCCGAATACCTCCTCTACGAAAGTGCCGGACTTTGTCTGCGGTGCACCCCGTACACCGTTAACTCTCTCGGAATCTGCGTCCTTTCCGCCGTCTCCGGTACCCATGCACCTCTCAAAATGGCACCCATGATCGCCCTCGCCGACGTTGCCGTTGTCACCAAAATCGATCTCGTATCCCAGGCCGAGAAGGAAGTCTTCCGCGAAGGAATCCGTCAGGTAGCTCCCGGGATAGACATCATCGAAACCAACGCCATCCAGGGAACCGGCATGCGCTACCTCATGCAGGTCATCGAACAGATGAAACCTGCGGAAAGTGAAAAAGACACCCTGCGCGGCGTTCCACCGCTCGGTGTCTGTACCGTCTGCATCGGCAAAAAAGAAACCGGCTGGCAGGAACACTTCGGCGTTATCCGACCGCTTGCCGCACCCGACAACCTCTACCGGGGTGAATAGATGATCTGGACTCCGCCCGGAAAAAACTGTGGTGCCTGTGGTATGGACAGCTGCGATGCATTTACCGCCGCAGTGACGGCGGGCGCCAAAGATGTGGAAGAGTGCCCGTATTACTCCATGCCGCAGGAACCACAGGCGGCGAAAGCCGCCTGCGGTTCCTGCGGCCTTGAGGCCGCATATACCGGCGTGGATGTAACCGGCGCACCGTACGACTTCATCATCACTGCATTCCCCGGGGAACCCTCGGCACGAAAGATCGTCCTGCCCTTCCGGCCCGACCTCGTCGAAACGCTTGGCATCACTCGCGGTGACATCGTCGCCGGAAGACCCACCGGTGCGGGCTGTCCCGTTCAGCATGTGATCAAAGTCCTTGAGGCCGACCCGGTCTCCGGTCTCATCACCGGTCACGTCGTCGGTCCCGCATTTGCACGGGGAAACAGCGATGTCATTGATCTCAGACACTATCATATGATAGGCTTTGAAGGAATCGCAAACGTTGTCCGAAAGACACCGGAGTTCGGGTTCCGGATGCCGTTTCTCCCCGGTGTCTGTATGATGCACCGGACGCATACCGGCATTGTCAACATGATCATGCAGAAATCCTACGGACTCCATGTGAGAGTAGAGGGAATCGTGATCCTATGAAATCCATCGAAAATATCAATACAAAAATTTCCGAAGGCACGGCAGTTGTCTGGACCGCATCCGAGTTCAAGAAACATATCCGTGCCGGAGAAACGATAACACCCGGGGATGTCGATGTCGTCACCTGCGGAACATTTGGTGTTATGTCCGGCACCGCAGCAGTCCTTGCCTTTCAGGCAGCCCCGGCAGGTTCGTTTACCCATGCACACTCACTCACGCTGAACGGTGTTCCTGCACATATCGGCCCGTGCCCAAATGAGAGTAACGGCCATGTGGACGCCATAGTCTACGGCACCGCACAGTCAGACCGTCCCGGATACGGCGGCGGCCATCTGTTTGCGGATCTCGTTGCAGGAAAATCCGTAGAGGCGGTGATCGAAACCGATACGGGAACAATCACCAAACCGATCACACTTGCAGACATGTCCTCGGCAAAGATGATCGTCACCCGCGGCGCTTTCAAAAATTACATGGCCTTCGTAAACCCGGGAGAGGAAGAAGTCTCTACGATCTTTTCCGTTCTGCCGATGCAGGGAAACATGCGTGAAGCAACATTCTCCGGCTGCGGCGAGATCAATCCACTGGAAAATGATCCGGAACTCCGGTATCACACTCCCGGAACTGCGGCGCTTGTCAACGGTGCGCCGGGTATCATCCTCGGTACCGGCACGCGGACCTCTGCGGCAAAACCCAATCTTTCCCTCGCTGCTGACATGCGGGAGATGGATCCGAATCTCATGGGCGGATTCAAAATGATCGCCGGATGTGAGTGCCTCACCTCGGTTGCCACCGCGATTCCCGTAACGGACAGCGCCGCGATTGCGGCGCTGTCCGTTCTTGATGAGCACATCCCTCTGCCGGTTGCCAATGTCGCGAACCGGACTGCGTTTGATACCGCAACCTATGCTGATGCGTGGAGCGGAGATGCACGTATCCATGCCGTACCGGACAACTGCAAAACACCGGACTGCATCCGGTGCCGCGATCTCTGTCCCCGCGAGGCGATACGGCCTGATCTGACGATTACGAAATCCTGTATGGGCTGTCTGACCTGTGTTGCGGTCTGCCCTGACCATGTCTTTTCGGCAGAGACCGGTACGCTTCGCACCATCTCCGGAGACATTCCGATTGTGCTGCGGCAGTCCGATCGGGTACGGGGAGAACTTGCGGCTCTGCTGCTCCGCAGCAGAATACGAGCCGGCAACTGGAAACTGGGAGGTGTTCTCTGATGGGCGACTATACCCTCCGGTGTGTTGCGGGCGGGGAGACGCTGCCGGAACAGTACACACTTTCCTGTAAGGAACATGCCGGTCTTATCCGGACGGAGTACGCGGCCAAACAGCTGACCGTCCGCCCGGAACTGCCGGGTATTTTCCGGTACATCGACTGGCTGCCGGTACACGGGACGCTTCCCACCCGAGCCCGTCCGGTGACCTTCCGCAGCGAGTCACTCTGCCGTGAGCTTGGTCTGCCGAATCTCTGGGTGACGTTTACGGGTTACTATCCCGAACGGGACTGTTTTGTTGCGACGGGTTCGTTCAAGGAGCTTGAGGCACTGCCGACCACCGTTCGTCTCGCCGAGAACGGCGGGGGAACGATGGTCGTTGCATCCGCCGGTAACACCGGCCGGGCGTTTGCCCAGATGGCGGTCGAGTTCGGGACACCGGTCATTATTGTTGTGCCGGCGTCGTCGGCCAAGAGTCTCTGGACGGTGACGGAGCCCAAACAGCCGGACGCGATCAAACTGATCACGGTCCGGGGGGATTACACGGATGCAATTGCGGTTGCAAACCGGATCACGGAACGGCCGGGACATGTACCGGAAGGCGGAGCAAAGAATGTCGCCCGCCGTGATGGTATGGGGACCGTGATGCTGGATGCGGCGGTGACGATTGGTCGCATGCCGGATCATTATTTCCAGGCGGTGGGTTCTGGTACCGGCGGTATTGCGGCCTGGGAGGCGGCGATGCGGCTTGCGTCCGACGGCCGGTTCGGCAGTGCGGTGCCTCGTCTGCATCTTGCACAGAATCTGCCATTTACTCCGATGGTAAATGCTTGGAAGGAGCGACGGGCTCTGCTGCTGGAACGGGATATGCCGGATGCGGCAGAGGCGATTGCGCAGGTATCGGCGCCGGTTCTGACGAACCGGGCGCCGCCCTACAGTATGCCGGGCGGTGTGTTTGAGGCGATGATGTACTGCGGCGGCGATATGTATGCCGTCAGCAATGCGGACGCGAGGGACGCGGGCCGTCTGTTCTCCGATGCAGAGAATGGTATCGATCTGGATCCGGCAGCAGCGGTTGCAACCGCTGCATTGATCTCTGCGGTCAACTGCGGAGCAGTTGACCACAGGGATACAATTACGCTGAACATCACCGGCGGCGGGTACGCACGGGTCCGCGAGGAACTCGGTGTCTTTCCGGTTCCGGTGACGGCAACGGTGAATGCTGATGAGGTGCCGGAGGTATGAACGAAGAGATTGTTCTCCACGTTCTCGCGGAGCAGGGTATTGATCTTGTTGCATCGCTCCCGTGTGATAAGAACAAGCGGCTGACGGCTCTGTTGCCGACAAAGTTTCCGGTGATGGATCTGGCCCGCGAGGAGGACGGCGTGGGAATTTGTGCGGGTGCGTATCTCGGGGGCAGGAAACCGGTGATGTCGATTCAAAGTTCGGGTTTGGGGAATATGCTGAATGCGCTGATGTCGTTGTCACGGGTGTACTCTCTGCCGCTGCCGATTCTTGCAAGCTGGCGGGGCGTGTGCAACGAGGCGATATGTGCGCAGATTCCGTTCAATGCGCCACTGCCGAATCTTCTGGATGTGTATGAGATTCCGTACCGGATCTTTTCGACGGGTGAGGATCTGGAAGGGCTTGGTGAGGTGATTGCAGGGGCATATGAGAAGTGCACGCCGTACGTTGCGCTGATCAAGCCGTCATGCTGGGAGCCGCAGGAGCCGGTTGAGATTGCGTATCCGCCGCGGGAAGTTCCGGCGCGGACGCTGAGGCTTCCGGGGTATGGGAATCCTGAGATGAAACGGCTGGATGCGATCCGGGTGGTTGCGGAGTTTGCGGATGCGGATACGGTTATTGTTTCCAATATCGGTGTTCCGTCGAAGGAGTTGTTTGCCTCGAAGGATCGGGCGGGGAACTTCTACATGCTGGGGAGTTATATGCAGGCGTCGGCGATCGGTCTCGGTTGTGCGGTTGCGATGCCGAAGAAGCGGGTGCTGGTGATCGACGGGGACGGGAGTCTCTTAGGTTCTGCGGTGCTGCCGGTTGTTGCAGCGACGGGTTGTCAAAATCTGATGATTGTGGCCCTGGATAACGGGACGTTCGGGAGTACGGGGAATCAGATGAGTCCTGCGTATGCGACGGCGGATCTGGGGTTCCTTGCTCTCGGGGCGGGGATTGGTTCGGTTGAGCGGGTGTGTTCTGCGGAGGAACTGCGGACCGCTTTGGAGCGGGGAACGCAGTTTGTGCACGTGCTTCTTTCGCCCGGTAATTCTGCGTCACCGAATATTTCGTTGTCTCCGGCGGAGATCCGGGATCGGTTTATGCGGTTCTGCCGTGAGTGAGCGGGCAGATTTTTTTTTGAAATTTTTTTCTTTCCCTTTTTTGATTGGAAGTTTTTTGAAAAGAGCTGATGATTTTTTTCTGAAAAGAGAGAGTGATGTTTCTCAGGATTTCTCCTGATCGTTACTCATCTCTTTTTTGTTGCACGCTGCTTAGTTGCGGCGGAGTACGAGAAGTGCTACTGCACCAAGTCCTGCGAGTGCAATGAATGCGCCGAATCCCGGAGTTGACGGGGTTGCGGTTGCAGTTGCGGTTGCAGTGGTGGTCGGCGTAACACCGGTGGAAGTTGCGGTCGGAGTCGGAGTCACAACTTTCTCAACGAGGTTGAAGTTCGTGGTCGTAGAGACATCGACTTCGATACCGTTGACCTTGATGGTGTACTCGTCAAGCTTCCAGTTGGTGGAGTCAACTTCGATAGACCAGGTGTTGTCAGTTCCCTCACCTGCAACAACCTTCGTTGCCTGAGAGACACCGGAGGTGGTGGAGGTGGAGGTCTTGTCAACTGCGGTGAAGGATGAGGACATCACTTCAACAAGGATCTGGTCGTCAACGGCAAGGTTGGTGGTACCGGTGATCGTGAATTTGGATCCCATTGCCTGGTCTCCCGGGTTGTTGATTCTGATCCACGGTGCTGCAACAGTGAAGGTGAGCTTCGTGTAGATATCGTCGATGTTTGCATCATCGATCATCTTGGTCAGCGCATCTGCTGCCTGGGAACCCTGGAGTTTGTTCTGTCCCTTTACGATGAAGGAACCCTGGGTCCCTGCAAGGTTACCGGTGGTTGCGTTGTCAATATAGAAGTACGTGTATTTTCCATCTTCAGAGTCCTTCAGTTTTACATCGAAGAAACCGTTGTACATCGGGTGCTGAACGACGACGAAGTACTGGTTCGAGGAAAGATCCGACGGAATATCGAATTTCTTCTCGTAGGATCCATCGTCATTCACGGTGATGGATTCATCCGCGAAGTAGTTCGGGCCGAAGATGAACATATTCAGGGTGCTGGGTTTTCCTTGTGCTGTTCCGGTAATGTAGAGTTTGTCGCCCTGTGCAATGACCGTGCTGGACGGGATTGCGGAGAGGAACGGCTGTTTCAGGTTAACAGAGATGGTTGCATACTCGGAGTCGGAGAGTTTGACTGCGATCTTGTCATCAGTCTTTCCAACACCAAAGGACTTGTCCCAAGCTGTTCCAAGAGGACTGGTCGTCACGATCGGGTCAGAGGACTTACCGTTGGTGAGTCTGCTGGTTGCATAGATAGTGTATGCGCCAGTGTCAACGCCAATTCTGGTGGTGTCCCACTTGTATTCCCACGTGTCGTCGGTCTTGACGGCTACAGTGTCACCGCTCGCTGCGGTATATGCTTCACGCATTTCTGGGAGTGCCTTGAGGATAACACCGTTCTGTTTGAGGTTCTGTCCGGTTACGAACAGGAAGATGGTGTCACTGTCGGTGTTGGTTCCGGTGAGTTTGATTTCGTCACCGATGTAGTAGGAACCGTCACCGGATGCGGCGATGGTAACTGCTCCCTTCTCGACTTTGACCTTTACTTTGTCATAGTTGGAAGAATCCCATTCTTCTTCAGTTTCATCAAATCCTGAGACTTTGATCGTGTAGGTCTTGTCTTCGGTGTTGTCTGCGGTGTTGAACTGGACGGTTCTCTTTCCGCTTGCATCAGTCTGGAAGACTCCACCGATTGCATCTGAATACGTGCTGTAGTAGATAGAACCATTATCGATCTTGTAGTTAGTGTCAAACGTCAACCCAGTCGGTGCGAACTTACTCTGGAATCCGCTCTGTCCGGGCTGGAGTGTCGGGTTGACCTCGTTGGTTGCCGGAGAGTCGATGTAGACAGAGTAGTTGGTCTTGCTGTCACCCTGAATCGTTACGGTGAACGGGTTGCTGCGGACGACGGAGTCCTTTGCAGCGGTGATGGTCAGGGTGGTGCTCTGCAGGGTGAAGGTGACAGAGTTGGATTTTTCTGCGTAGTCGGAGAATGACTTGGGGCTGGTAAATTCTGCCTGAGCCATCCAGGTTCCTGCTGCGGTGTTCTGACCTGCGGCAACACCCTTGCCGAGTGCAATGTTCTGAACAGCACTCATGTTGAGGCCGACGAACTCGCCGTTACCAAAGGTTGTGGTCTTACCGCCGACAGGGGTCGTGAAGATGATCTTTGCCTGAGCAACACCATCTTTTCCTGCACCGCCGACATTTGCGTCGCCGAGTTTGGGTGCTTCGATGATGAAGGAGACTTCGGTGTTCTTGTTGATGGTTTTGCCGTCAATGGAGTCACCGGAGGTTTTACCGTCAGCACCGGTGGTCAGCTCTGCTTTGAGAGAGATTTCCGGATACCAGATTGCAACATAGTCTCCTGTATTGGATGGTGTTCCAATGTACCAGACACCCGTATTGCTGCCGACCTGTTCGGGGTACAGACGCGTGGGCGTATCTGTTACATCAATTGTGTCAAGAACTGCCGGAGTTGCGTCGCCGCTCAGTTTATAGAGCGTGATAGGCCCACTCTGTCCAAACGTCGATGAATTGATCTCCTGGTTGACGAAGACAGGGCCGTAAGCCTTTGCTGCCGGAACATCCTTGACGATAACTTTCACAATGGATGAGTTAAACACCGGACCAGTGGAGTTCACTGCGGCAATCCAATATGTTCCTACTTCACTGAAGGTGAATGGAGCGATGGATGGACCAGTAAATGTACTCTTAATGAACTTTCCCTCATCCCAGTAACCCTCTGTAGTGGTATAGTTGAGCGTGATCTTAGTCCAGTCAACGTCAACAGCATATGAGGCGTTCTTCGTCACATTGAAGGTAACCTTCTCACCAACAGTGACAGTCAGGCCACCCTCTGGGATTGGTGTATCAATACTACCATTAAGATAGGTGATATTAACAGCCTTATCGCCCTGAGTAGGTCCTGCTGCAGATGCAGCGCCCATAAACAGCGCTGAAATGAGCAATACGGCGAGAACTGCCATTATTTTCATGTTTTTCAAGTGTAATTCCTCCTAAATAAGGATTCAATCTCACACGATCAAAATTACAAATATTCACAAAATAGAGAAGATAGCCAACCAAAAAATCCCGAAATCACCTCTCCAAAAAAATTCACATTAAACTTCCTACCAAATCCATTCAAAAAATATACCAAATATTCCTTCGAAAACACTTCATCAATCAACGAATCACACTCCGGAGAATAACAAAATCAAATCGAATTCCGCAAACAAAGTACAACATATCAAAAAATCAGAAATTGAATCCTACTGGACACACAGACATTGAATCCTACCAAACCAAAAAATCAAAAAAAGATCAGAAACACATACCCTCACAACAAAGCATACAAACAACCTCTACCTACTATAATAGTATGGCCAAAGATCACGTACACCTGTTCTATCCACCCGACCGAATAAATAATACCCGATCACCCCCTAAACTGAATATATCTATGTCAATAAAACACCTGGTTGCTATCCTTCTGCTGGCATCCCTGCTATTCTGTGGAATAGCTGCAGCAGAAGCCACAAGCCTTACCATCAACGTCTATGACAACAGCGCATCCCACGACCCCGTCAAAGATGCAAAGGTCGTCATTGTCAAAAGCGGAACAAGCCTGGAACAGACCCTGTACACCACCGTTGATGGCATCGCAAAATTCGCCTCAGTCGAATACAAGTCCACCTATAGTGTAACCGTCACCAAGGATGGATTTGACGACCAGAAATTCTCCATCAACGTCAACTCGATGGAAAAAGAGTACACCGTCTATCTCCAGAAATCAAATCTGGTTCAGATCAAAGTTCTTAATCCCGACAAATCAACACCGGTCGCAGGTGCCGCCATCTCCATTGACGGACTCAGAATGGGAACCACCAACAGTGCGGGAATTCTCCACGTCTCTATGGAAAAAGGTGTGTATCACAACATTCAGGTAACAGCAGATTCCTACGAAACCTACTCCTCTTCCCAGTACATTGAGACTGATCAGACCTCTCTTACCATCACACTCTCCAAGTCCTACTTCTCCCCAAGAATTCTCGTTTATGATGCCGACAATGACATGAAACCTGTTTCCCTCGCTACCATCATTCTTGACGGAAAAACGGTAGGCACCACCGATGAGTACGGAAGAGCCACCCTCAAAGACATCACTGCAGGAACCTACACACTGGAAGTCACCAAAACCAACTACGTTTCTTACAAAGAAAAAGTGACCTTTACGGAAGACTCCTCAGATGTCATCGTAAAACTCTCCTACGCAACCGTACCCCTGACCATTCTCGTTGTTGACGGAAACAACCCGGTCACCGGAGCCGCGATCTACATTGACAACCTCGTTACCGGCATCACCGATGCAACCGGAAAGTTCACCAAAGACATGGGGCCCGGCAAAACCGTCCTGATCAGTGTCTCGAAAGATGGCTATACAAGTACAAGCCTCTCATGGTCCATAACAGCCGGTCAGACTAACACAGTAACAATACCGATTTCCCAGAACTTCCCCGTCGCACTTGTCGGAGGAGTCATTGTAGTGATCATCATCATCGTTGTCGTCGTCCTGATGAAAGGAAAAGGAAAATCCGGCAACCGTGGCAGAAGAGGATCCTTCTAACATTTTTTAACAAAAAAATTACGGACCTGCTGGGGATCGAACCCAGTTCTCCGGGTTCGAAGCCCGGAAGGATATCCACTACCCTACAGATCCAACTGATATATTCATCTCTCTTTATCCCTTTTATACCCTATCGTATGTGTCCGGCAGACCGGAGCACAAAGTACAATTGCTGCAGAAACCAACACAAGAGATATGTTGCTCTCCTCCTCTGCAATTCGTGCACGAATCGCTGATGGAACACTTGGCATAACACCGTTTGCCGAAGAATCTCTTCAACCTGCATCTTACGATCTCCGGGCCGCCGAAGACACTATCATGAAAGCGGGAGAACTCTCTCTTGTGGCAACTATGGAGTTTGTCAGTCTCCCTGCCGATCTCGCCGCAACTCTTCGCGGTCGCTCCTCATTTGGTCGGAAAGGCGTCCTGCTTGGTGCAGGATACATTGACCCGGGATTTCGGGGAAATCTTACGCTCTGTATGGTAAACATGGGGCAGGAGGATATTCCGGTTGCAAAAGGAACACGCATCGTACAGATGCTCATCCACCCAATCCTTGGTAACGTGGAAAACGCTTACAACGGCAACTATCAGGACAGTTACGGTGTAGTGCAATCAAAAATATAAGCAGCTCTCAGAGCCACTTGTCCTTCTCACTCTTTTTTGCGATCTCTCTGACCGCAGGATTTTTCGGCAATGGAATTGACGTTACCCGGATGCTTTTGTTCACCTCACGTGGTTTCTGGGCATCGCGCACCTTTGCAGACTCGCCGATTTCTTTTGGCCGCTGTACTGACCCACCGCGCACAACCCCGTCCACCTCTTTCGGTCGTTGTGTTCCCCCCATCCGAATGTGGCCATCTGTCTCCTTCGGCCGCTGACCTCCGGACATTCTGATATGCCCGTCAGTTTCTTTTGGACGCTGTGTACCGGACATACGAATATGTCCATCCGTTTCCTTCGGTCGCTGAGTACCAATGCTTACCGATCCCTCCAAAACACCCGGAGTCATGGTTTCTTTCGGACGTTGACCGCCGGACATGCGGACACCGCCCTCGGTTTCTTTTGGTCTCTGATACCCAACGGTCACCTTTCCTTCCAGAACACCCGGCCCCATCGTTTCCTTTGGCCGTCCGGTTCCGCCCACATTTGCTTTGCCGGAAAGAACACTGTCTGAGTCTTTCGGTTTATCCTTGCCGCCAACATCTGCCATACCCGCGAGTACATTGTCCACTTTTTGCTGCCGTTTCGGCATCATAATCGTACTGCCGGTCATCTGCGGCTGTTTCTTCGATCCGGCAAGGGTGATCTTCGGCATCTCTTTTGGTCTGGGTTTTTCCTTGGGGATTACCGGTCGTGTCCCACTCTGAGTCTCATCAAAAATGGTAGCGGTCTGCGGTTGCTGAATGTACTGCGGTGCATACTGCGGAGGATACATGTACTGCTGCTGGGGCGGCGGCGGTGGAACAACTCTCCGGACCACATCCTCAAATACATCATCATCTTCTGCGGGAATGGGAGGCTGAATATACTGCGGTTGGGACGAAACAACAATGCCGTCCTCAAACACATCCTCCTCCCCCTGCGGGGGAGGAGCACCATACATCACCAACTCCTCTTCAAACACGTCATCTGAGAGAGAGGAAGGGGTTTGCATGGTCTGCGGCTCTTCCGGAAATATATCTCCTCCTCTTCCCCTGGGTTCGGAAATATCATCCAGTTCAAAAATTTCCTCTTGCTCCTCTTCCGGAACTGAGGTACCGGTAATTCCGATCGGCATCACCATCTCGTCCTCGAACAGAATCTCGTCGTTTGCAACCTGAACGGTTGGGACCGTCTCGGTTTTTTCTTCCTCTTCGTACTCTTTGCTCTGTTCGTTTTCGTAAATGGTTCGAATTTCGTCCAACTCCTTCACCCGCGGTACATTTTCCAGACCGGCAAGAACAATGATCACGCCGACATACTGGGTTGATTTGACCGGATAATCTCCGGCCCGCATTTCAAGGCCCTTAATGCTGCGGTCAATCCATTTGCGGACCGTCTGGAATCCCTTCATGGACAGTTCATCGGACGGGCCTGCGATCAGCACCAGTGCTTTTTCCGAGGATGTGAGATCACAGGGGACGGAGACTTCCCGGTACACCGCCTGTTTTGCCAGCTCCACAATCCGGGAAGTTCGCGCCTGATTCTCTTCCAGCAGATATTTTTCCACCCGGATCCGTTTCATCATATTGTTGGTCCAGGTGGTTGGAAGTTTTTCGGTTGCATAGCCGATTGCAACGAGGTCCATCTGTTTGAGAGTGTTGAGTACCTCTCCTGCATCCAGAACCACTTCCGCGGCTTCAACGCCTTTGTGGTTGAACTCTCCGGCCCGAAGCAGGAGACCGACACGGCGTGCAAGCATTTCATTCAGTACCGGGAACATTTCGTAGATGGTGGCTTTGTGTTTTGCCTCTACTACATTTTTGATGCTGTCTTCATCCTCAGTACGTTTGAACCATGTTTCGTTGTCAAAGAGGATCGTTGCCTGGGAAACTTTCCGGATATCCTCAAGTGTTTCGGATGCCCGGGCGGAAACTTTTACTCCTTCATTTCTCCCGGGAAGTGTAAGGATGGTAAAGACCGGATCGGGGAAGGCGTCGTTGAGCTGGGACACGATGGTCGGCACCAGCTCGGCCATTCTTCCGCCGAGACCTGCGCAGACAAATACTGCGTCAATCTCTTCGATGCCGTCACGCTGAAAACAGCTTGCGAGGTTTCCTACTTCAAAGTCGGTTCCCCGATTGTTGTGTTCTTTGATCGGATCGACCGGGGTGAGAACGAACCGGTCTTCCTGCGGGATGGTCTGCATCTCGGAGATGGTTTTCTGGTCTGCATCAAACACAAAGGATCGCACACTCCGGACACCGCTTCGCTCGTCATGCTGGTTGAGCGTATCGACGATACGGCAGCCTGCTCCGCCAAGTCCGATGAGTAATGCTCTCATTGTGGTTCACCCGCATCCCCGGAAGAATGCATTCTGCTTCTATTATTCCTTTTATAAACATATATTCTTTTATAAGATGCGGGTGTTTTCCCTGATGCTGTCAATTATTTGAAAAGCGCATACAAAAATCCCTGATTTTTCCTTCATTTAGGCGCCGATGGTGAAATCCTCCGGATTTTGCCGGAATGATTATTTTCAAAGCAGAATCTATTTATGCAGAGGGGATTAACTTAGAATTGAGGTGTAAAGAACTTTGACTTATGGAATTGAGTTTGTTCCGGGAAACGTTAATGTTAAGCAGGTAGTTAACTACTGTAAGCTTGCAGAGAGCAAGGACATTGACTACGCATGGATCACTAACCACTACAACAACCGCCACTGCTATCCGGTTCTGACCGCAGTTGCCCAGGCAACTACGACCCTGAAGATGGGTCCGGGTATCATGAACTCCTTTACGGATACTCCGGCTGGAATGGCATCCTTTGCCTGCACGCTGAATGAGATCTCCGATGGCCGTGCAGTTCTTGGTATTGGCCCAGGTGACCTGTCTACTCTTCCGAAGCTCGCAATTGATCCGGTAAAGCCGGTTGCAAGACTCGGTGAGGCAATTGATCAGATTCGCGCACTCTGCAGTGGTGCAGAAGTGAAGAAGTCGGGTCTGCAGTTCTTTGACTATGATGGTGCAAAGCTGACGGGTGTTACTCTCCCAGGTAAGAAGGGCATTCCGGTCTATGTTGGTGCACAGGGTCCGAAGGTCCTTGAGCTCGCAGGTCTGAAGGGAGACGGAGCACTTATTAATGCGTCCAACCCGAAGGACTTCGATGTTGCTATCCCAATTATTAAGGCAGCAACCGAGAAGGTTGGCAAGAAGAACTTTGATGTTGGTGCATACACTGCTCTGTCCATTGACAAGGACCAGAAGAAGGCAGAGAAGGCAGCAAAGATTGTTGCAGCTTTCATTGCAGCAGGTTCTCCTGAGCCGCTGCTCCAGCGCCACGGTCTTGACCTTGCAAATGTTGCAAAGATTAAGGACGCACTTGCACGCTTTGACTTCGGTGCAGTCGGCGGACTTGTTACGGAGAAAGAGATCGCAGCATTCACTATCTGCGGTACTCCAGATGTTATCCGCCAGAAGTGCGAAGACCTGACGAAAGCAGGTGTTACGCAGATCATCTTCGGTTCCCCGCTTGGACCGGATATGACGAACTCTATCCGCCTGCTCGGCAAGATTATGTAAATCGGCTTGTTCCGATTTTCCATATTTTTTTTGTTTTTTCTGTTGTGATTTTTCACGGATTATTTTTAATCCTGTTAGGATGTGCTGCTGTACTTTGTTGATGCGGGTAATGAAAGGAGAGATAAAATGTGTGGGATATGCGATGTTTGGTTTGGATGTGTGATGATAGCGGGCTTTCCAATATTCCTGCTGAAGATGGAATGTAGGTCTGCTATTGTTTTTGGAGTGGGGAGGGGTCGGATAGGTTCGGGATTTTTTCTTTGAGTTGTTTGAATGAGAGATACCGACCGGGATTTACGGTTGTGTCAGGCAGGTTTGTTGCGAATGTTCACGTGTTTGTTGTGCTGCGTGAGAATGTGTTTGGAAAAGAGCTGGTG
Organism: Methanocorpusculum petauri; assembly: GCF_026891975.1. Classification (GTDB taxonomy): domain Archaea; phylum Halobacteriota; class Methanomicrobia; order Methanomicrobiales; family Methanocorpusculaceae; genus Methanocorpusculum; species Methanocorpusculum petauri. The sequence goes on from NZ_JAPTGB010000019.1 coordinate 23,012, forward strand.
ATTTTTTTTCTGAAAAGAGAGAGTTGTTTTGTTTCAGGATTTCTCCTGATCGTTACTCATCTCTTTTTTGTTTCACGCAGTTAGTTTCTGCGGAGTACGAGGAGTGCTACTGCACCAAGTCCTGCGAGTGCAATGAATGCGCCGAAGCCCGGAGTCTGGGTCGGTGCAGTGGTTGCAGTTGTGGTTGCAGTGGTGGTTGCCGGAGCACCGGTCTCGGTCGGCTTCGGGGTGTCCGGAAGCTTCTCGACAAGGTTGAAGTCAGTCGTGGTGGTGACGTCAACTTCGATACCGTTCACCTTAATGGTGTACTGGTCAAGTTTCCAGTTGGTGGTGTCGACATCGACGGACCACGTGTTGTCAGAACCTTCACCTGCAACAACCTTAGTGGTTTGAGAGACACCGGAGGTGGTAGAGGTGGAGGTCTTGTCAACTGCAGTGAAGGATGAAGACATCACTTCAACAAGGATCTGATCATCGACTGCAAGGTTAGTAGTACCGGAAATGGTGAACTTGGATCCTGCTGCCTGGTCTCCCGGGCTGTTGATTCTGATCCACGGTGCTGCAACGGTGAACGTGAGCTTGGTGTAGATATCATCGATGTTTGCATCATCGATCATCTTGGTCAGCGCATCTGCTGCCTGGGATCCCTGAAGTTTGTTGTCTCCCCACACAACGAAGGAACCCTGCTGGGAACCGCCGGTGGTGGAGTTCACAATCTGGAAGTACTTGTAGTCGTCAGACTCGTCAACAAGCATTGCGTCGAAGTTGTTGTTGTACATCGGGTGCTGAACAACGACGAAGTACTGGTTGGAGGACATCGAGTTGCTGATGTCGATCTTCTTCTCGTAGGTTCCATCGTCTTCGACAGTGATGGAGTGGTCTTCGAAGAAGTTCGGGCCGAAGATGTAGAGCATCAGGTTGTTTGGTTTGCCTTCTGCGGTTCCGCGGACGTAGAGTTTGTCGCCCTGTGCGATGATGGTTCCGGACGGAACTGCGGACAGGAACGGCTGCTTCAGGTTCACGGAAACGGTTGCATACTCGGAGTCGGACAGCTTGACTGCTTTACCGTTAGTTGCGTACTTCGAAGTGCTGTCTGATGCATCTGATGCTTTACCGTTGGTGAGTCTGCTGGTTGCATAGATGGTGTATGCACCAGTGTCTAGTGCGATCTTGGAGGTATCCCACTTGTACTCCCAGGTGTCGTCAGTCTTGACAGCTACCGGGTTCTCGGAAAGGCGTGCATCTATCTTCTTCGGAAGGTCTTTGAGAACGATACCATTTGCATTGAGGTTCTGTCCGGTCAGGAACAGGAAGACAAGGTCACTATCGGTGTTGGTTCCGGTGAGTTTGATTTCGTCACCGATGTAGTAGGAACCGTCACCGGATGCGGAGATAGTTAATGCACCTTTCTCAACTTTGACTTTGACTTTGTCGTAGTCGCCAGCGTCAAGTTTACCGTCTTTGTCGTAGCCCTGCACTTTGATGGTGTAGGTCTTGTCTTCGGTGTTTTCTGCAGTGTTGAACTGGATGGTGCGTTTACCGCTTGCATCCGTCTTGAAGTTTGCACCTGCGATCTGACCGTCAGTTGTTTTCATATCGGAGCCAGACTGATATCCGCTCTGTCCAGACTGGAGGGTCGGGATCTTGTCGGTGGTGGTCTTGTAGTCTTCAATGAACACTGCGTAGACGGTCTGTGCTTTACCGCTGATGGTGACTGTGAACGGGTTGCTGCGGACAACGGAGTCCTTGGCTGCCGTGATGGTCAGGGTGCTGCTCTGCAGGGTGAAAGAGATCGTGTTGGATTTCTTTGCGTAGTCTGCGAAGCACTGCGGAGACGTGTACTCTGCCTGTGCAGTGTAGGTTCCTGCAGCTGCATTATCGCCTGCTGCGGTCCAGCCGGCGTTAGTCTGGGATGCAGTCAGGAGTTTGTTGTTGTAGTCTACCTTACCGAACTGCGTGGTCTTACCGGAAACAGGGGTGGTGAACACAATCTTTGCAGTTGCACCAGTACCTGCAGTTTCATTGTAGTATGCCGGACCAACTTTTGGTGCGTTGATCAGGAAAGAGACAACAGTGTCTTTGTTGACGTTTTTACCGTCAATAGAATCACCAGCAGTTGCACCGGTTGCAGTGTTCGTGGTCAGTTCTGCCTGAATGGAGAGTTCCGGATACCAGATGTTGATGTATGGTGCTTCTGGATCCCATCCGTCGGTAAGGTAGTACACACCGTAGTTGTTGCCAACGACATCCTCAGTCAGATAGAACACACCGTTTGCATCAGAGGAAATCTGGTTGACAACTGCGGGCATCTGTCCGTCGGTGAACTTGATCAGTTTGCCTGAGGTCACGGTGTTGTTGACCGTAATGTGCTCAAAAACAAAGGCATCTTTACCCTTTGCAACATTTCTGTCAGCACCTGGGGTCGGAGTTGGTCCACTACTCAGTGCGACCTGGAAGTAGAAGGTCTGAGTATTGTCAGTAGTAGTGTAGTTGTACAATCCTGCCTCCGGAATCTGGATCGGGGTTGCACCTTTGGTTGTTGCAACTTTTCCGTCAGCGGTCTTAAACTCAGTGTCTACAGCTGGATACTGCTGGTTTGGGAACTGTGGTGCAAAACCAGATCCTTTTGTAACAGTCCAAACCATTGCATTAAGGGCAGGATCATATGCGAATTCACCCGACTGCTTGGCAGGTTCCGTTGTAACATTAATTACATATTTTACTGCTGGGAAATTGTATGTACCTTCATAGATACCATTTTCCTGAGTCGATCCAATCGTGACATTACCACTACTATCTGTAGTCAGGGAGTTCCCTGCATACGAGAACATGACTCCCGATGGAAGTGAGGCAACGGTACCTACTGACATATTGCCAGTTGGATCCTGGGATGCTGTATAGTTCAGCGTGTAAGTCCCAGCTGTATTAATGACCTCACTACTCGGAATTGTGGTGGTAGTGGAAACGTTAACAACCGTTGCGGATGCAGCACCAATAAAGAGTGCAACTGCAAGAAAAATCGCCAACGCGGCCATAATCTTTGTGTTTTTCAAGTGTAATTCCTCCTAAATAAGGATTCAATCCCACAGGATCAAAATTACAAATATTCGCAAAACAGAGAAGATAGCCAACCAAAAAATCCCGAAATCCCCTCTCCAAAAAAATTCACATTAAACTTCCTACCAAATCCATTCAAAAAATATACCAAATATTCCTTCGAAAACACTTCATCAATCAACGAATCACACTCCGGAGAATAACAAAATCAAATCGAATTCCGCAAACAAAGTACAACATATCAAAAAATCAGAAATTGAATCCTACCGGACACACAGACATTGAATCCTACCAAACCAAAAAATCAAAAAAAGAAATCAAAAAAAGATCAGAAACGGACCTCACGGCCCATTGCAAATGCCTGCTCATTCAGTGCAACCGTCTTCTGCGGAACATTCCGCCGCACCGCCTCAGCAAGAGACGACACCGACAACGGAAGCTGGTGAGACGCAGCACCAAGCAGCACAATATTTGCCGCAAGAGGACTGCCCGCCTTTGTCGCAATCTCCGTTGCATCCACAAGAATCACCGTTGCCTTACCGGACTTCAGCTCGGCCACAACATCCTCCATCCGCGGCACCGGAAGTTTTGCCGAAAATACCGACGTTGGTACAACCATCTCACGATTCACCACCATCACCCCCTCCTCCTTCAGGAAATGCCGATACCGGAGCGCCTCAAGCACATCAAACGCAATCAGAAGATCTGCAGAACCGGGCGCAATCAAAGACCCGAATTTCCCGTCAATACGTATGTGCGTCTCCACCGACCCGCCGCGCTGCGACATCCCGTGCGTTTCCGCACCGCGGACATGACGCCCTTCAATCACACACGCATCACCCAGCACATTCGAGGCAAGAATCGTACCCTGACCACCAATACCAACAATCAGCACATCATAACTCTTCTTCATTGCCTCGCACCTCCGCGATGAATCGCACCCGCAGGACAGATATCAGCACAGACACCGCATCCCGTACACAGCGCCGTAGTCACCGACGTACCATCCTCACGGATCTCCAGAGCCGGACACCCGTACCGGATGCATGCTCCGCACTTTACACAAGTGTCTGCATCCACCACATACCGGCTTCGCTTCACGCCGTTGCGCTTGTTCATAATCACGCACGGCTGCTTTGCAATAATCACTTTCACACCCGGCTTCTCCTTTGCAGCCTTCAGCGTCTCCAGAAGATCCGTCAGATCATATGGGTCCACCGACTCCACAAATGAAACCCCGCAGGCACGCGCAAGTTCTTCCAGAGAAATCTTTGGAGACTCCACACCGGTTGCCGTCACGCCCGTGTTCGGGTTCGGCTGATGGCCGGTCATCGCCGTAATGCGGTTGTCCAGAATGATAATCGTCTGGTTCGCATTATTATACACCGCATTGATCAGCCCGTTTACCCCTGTGTGCAGGAACGTCGAGTCACCGATCGTTGAGACAACATCTGTCCCCGGACAGGCATGGGCAATGCCCGAACCAACTGTAACCGATGCGCCCATACAGATCGTTGTATCAACCGCGCCCATCTGCAGACCCAGTGTGTAACAACCAATGTCACTCGGGAACACTCCATCGCGGAACACCTTCTTCATCGCATAAAACACGGAACGGTGAAGACATCCCGGACAGAGGATCGGTGGTCTTACCGCAACAGCCTCCGGGACCGGTTCAACCGGGAAGGGATTTGCCGTGAGGAATCCGGCTTTCACCAGTGCCTTTGCAACAAGAGCCGAGGAGAACTCCCCCTCGTGCGGCAGGTATCCGTCAAGTTTTCCATGAACAATTGTCGTAGTTGCTGCCTGACGAACCGCTTCCTCGATCACCGGCATCAGTTCCTCAACAACCAGAACCTCCGTGTGCTTTGCCACAACATCCGCAAGCCATTTTTGATCGATCGGATACGCACCGATACGGATCAGGGAAACATCCTCCGGCAGAATTTCTTCTACATAGGAAACGGAAATTCCTCCGGCGATCACGGCCCGTGTTCCCCGGATTTCTGCAGAGTTGTATCCGGCTTCAACCAGATACGCCGAAATCTCCGGCTGTTTCTTCGTGAGAACTGCATGAAGCGGACGGGTGTGGGCAGGAATGACCACGTACTGTTTCGGATCGCGGATAAATTCTCCTTTTCTTGGTGAGGGTGACCTCTCGCCGAGCGCCACATCGCTCTTTGAGTGGCAGATACGGGTTGTTGGCCGGAACAGTACCGGAAGAGAGAACTTCTCCGAAAGATTCCAGGCACCGGCCATCATGTCGTGAGCCTGCTGGACATCTTTTGGGTCAAGACAGGGGATCTGGGCAAACTTTGCATACATCCGCGAATCCTGTTCGTTCTGCGAGCTGTGAGCGAAGGGATCGTCTGCGGAGAGGATGACAAATCCTCCTTTCACTCCAGTGTAAGAGGAAGTCATCAGCGGGTCTGCTGCGACGTTGAGGCCGACATGCTTCATCGTTACAATTGAGCGCAGTCCACACCAGCTTGCACCGATTGCGTTTTCGAATGCAACTTTTTCGTTGACTGACCATTCAAGATAGTACCAGGGGTCTTTGACCCGGCGAAGTGTGTCAACGACCTCGGACGAGGGGGTTCCCGGATAGCCGGATACAAAGTCTACTCCGGCTTCCAGACATCCGTGGGCGATTGCATCATTTCCCAGGAGATATTGTTTGTTCCTCTCTTCTGCCATTCTGTATCCTGCCACAATATATTATTCCATACGTTTGGCAGGATAAAGAGTTAAGCCTGTTCCCCTTAGCAATTCACAATTTATTTATATGGATAGAGCATATGTATTAGGGTAACACTCGAAAGGGGCCCGTAGCATAGCTAGGTGGTGCGCCCGGCTGATAACCGGGAGGTCATGAGTTCGAATCTCATCGGGCCCACTGTTTTTGTGATTTTTTTATAGTAAAAAAAGTTAGTTCCGGGTCTTTTTCTGGATGTATCCGAGCGCAAGATCGAGAGCTGCGAGTACTTCTTCTTCTGCGAGATAATAGTCTCTCATTGCGGAGTAGAGCATGTAGATGATGTCGTAGCCGTAGAACTCAAGGGCGTCCTCCGGGGTAAGCGGGGATGCGTAGGTGTCGACAACGAATCCGTCGTTGGAGAACATGAGTTCGTATAATGCGCCTTTTTCGGAGAGGACAGAGAACTGCTGGGTGACTTTTTTCTTGGGATCGTCGGGCCGGTACTCCAGCGGGGCGTCGGTTTTTCCGAGGATGATCATTTTTTCTTCGTAGTATTTCTGGTCGTAGAGTTCGCCTTTGGTGTCCTGTTTTGCTTTGAGGAGGAACTCTGATCCGATCTCTTGGGCGATGGGGGCTACTGCGTCAATCATCCGCGAGAGAAGTGCTGCGTTCCGGCTACAGAATTCGCGGGATGCATCATCCTGTTTTTGTTTGGTTTCGCTGATGAGTGTCTGGAGGCGGTCAAATCCTTGTTCGACGATTTCGTCCATACCATATTATGGTCGGGTCCGATAGTTTAACTATCGGTTCGGTTTTATATGTACACGATAGTAAGGAGGTCTTGGGCTGTGGATTATTTTATCGCCTTAAACCAGATTTTAATTCTGTTCCTCCTTATCGGGGTGGGATTTTTCTGTAGACGTGTTGGAATTTTTAATGAGACGTCGGTTGTGTCGCTTTCGAAGTTTTTGCTGCATATCTGTATTCCGGCAATGATCATTTATTCGATGCAGATTCCGTTTACGTCGGAGCTTTTGCAAAATGGTGAGTTGCTGCTTGTGGCGGCGCTTGGGTATTATGCAGTTTCGCTGGTCGTTGCGTGGTTTGCACCGGTTTTGTTGCGTGCGAGGCATGAGGAGTACGGGGTGTTCCGGTTTATGCTGGTGTTTTCGAACTCGATGTTTATGGGGTTCCCGGTGCTGAAGATGATCTTCGGCCCTGATGCGATTTTTTATGCGGCGATCTTTAATATTCCGTTTACGATTCTGGCGTATTCGCTGGGCATCTGGCTGCTGACTGCTCACGGAGGCGGCGAGGGGCGTCCGGTTTTTCAGCCGAAGCTGTTGTTGAATGCGGCGTTTTTTTCAACGTTTGTTGGCCTTGCGCTGTTTCTGACGTCAACGACGATTCCTGATCCGATTAACGGGTCTTTGGCGCTTTTGGATAGTGTGACGACGCCGTTGTCGTTGGTGGTGACGGGAGGGTTCCTTGCACAGCTGGATCTGTCGAAGATCTTCGGGAATGTGCGGCAGTATTTTGTTGCGGGTATCCGGTTGCTGATTCTGCCTGCTCTGGTGTATGTGATCTTTTCGCCGTTTATTGAAAATCCACTGATTCTGGGAGTGGTGGTGGTGACGGCGGGTATGCCGGCGGCGACGAATACGGTGATGCTTGCGTCAGAACATCGGGTGCATCCGGATATTGCGGCCCAGGGTGTGTTTATTACGACGCTGGTGAGTGTGGTTACGCTGCCGCTTCTTGCGATGTTTTTGTCGTGAGATGGGGTGTGTAATTCTTTCCGTTTTTTTTCTTCTGTGGGAGTGCGGGTCTTTGTCTTGTGATCCCATAGAACATAACCGGTTCAGACGGCACACGATTTCATTGTGTCGTGACTATTGATCGGATAGATAGTGGTGCGAACGTTCACGTGTTCGTTGTGCTGCGTGAGAATGTGTTTGGAAAAGAGCCGGGATTTTTTTCCTGGGAAAAGAGAGAGTGGTGTTTCTCAGGATTTCTCCTGATCGTTACTCATCTCTTTTTGTTGCACGCAGTTAGTTTCTGCGGAGTACGAGGAGTGCTACTGCACCAAGTCCTGCGAGTGCCACGAATGCGCCGAAGCCCGGAGTCTGGGTCGGAGTAGTCGTTGCAGTTGCGGTTGCAGTGGTGGTTGCCTGAGTACCAGTCTCGGTCGGCTTCGGGGTGTCCGGAAGCTTCTCGAGAAGGTTAAAGTTGGTCGTGGTGGTTGCATCGACTTCGATACCCTGTGCCTTGATGGAGTATTCATCAAGCTTCCAGTTGGTCGTGTCAACTTCGATGCTCCAGACGTTGTCACCGGATTCACCAGCAACAACCTTCGTGGTCTGAGTCACACCGCTGTTACCGAGGTCCTGTGTCTTTTCAGTTGCCTCAAAGGAGGAGGATGAAACTTCTACGAGGACCTGATCATCGATTGCAAGGTTGGTTGTACCAGAGATGGTGAACTTGGAACCTGCTGCTTTGTCTCCCGGGTTGGCGATTCTGATCCATGCATCAGCGACATTGAAAGTCAGCTTGGTGTAGATATCATCAATGTTCGGGGAGTCGATCATCTTGGTGAGTGCATCGGCTGCCTGGTCTCCCGGAAGTCTGTCAGATCCAGTTACGTAGAAGGAGGACTGGCTGCTGGTTGCAGCGAGCTTTACATTCGGGATGTAGAAGTACTCGTATCCATCCTCGTCCTGTGCGAGATCTGCATCAAACATTGCATTCATCATGGGGTGCTGGATGACGACGAAGTACTGACCGGAGGACATGCCTTCGGGGATATCGATCTTCTTTTCGTAGTTACCGTCGTCTTCGACACTTACGGAGTAATCTTCGAAGAAGTTGTTGCCGAAGATGTAAATCTTAAGGCTGTTCGGGTTGCCTTCTGCGGTTCCGCGGACATAGAAGCTGTCACCTTTTGCGACAACAGTTCCGGACGGGACTGCAGAGAGGAACGGTTTCTTCAGGTTGACGGAGATGGTTGCATACTCGGAGTCAGAGAGTTTGACTGCCCAGAGTCCATCTTCTCCTTCAATCTTGGATCCGTACATTTCGCTTTCTTTTCCATCAACGTTGAATGGAGTGGATGCTTTTCCGTTGGTGAGTCTGCTGGTTGCGTAGATGGTGTATGCTCCAGGGTCAACGGAGATTCTGCTGGTGTCCCATTTGTATTCCCAGGTGTTGTCGGTATTGACGACGACCGGGTTGGTTGCAAGTGCTGCCTGTTTCAGTGTCGGCAGTGATTTGAGGACGTTGCCATCGGCAGAGCCGAGGTTTTTACCAGTAATGAACAGGAACACAAGTTTGCTGTCGCTGTTGGTTCCGCTCAGTTTGATTTCGTCACCGAGGTAGTAGCTTCCGTCACCGGATGCGGAGATGGTTACTGCACCTTTTTCAACTTTGACCTTGACTTTGTCGTAGTCACCGCTGTCGAAGATGATGGCCCCGGCGTCGTTGGTGGTCAGGCCGGAGACTTTGATGGTGTAGGTTTTGTCTTCGGTGTTTGCTGCGGTGTTGAACTGGATGGTTCTCTTACCGCTTGCATCAGTTTTGAAGACTCCACCGATTGCGTCGGAGTAGCCGGCGTAGTAGATTTCTCCGTTGACGATACTGTAGTATTTTTCGGGAGCGGGTGCGTTGTATGAGCTCTGGAATCCACTCTGGGCAGGCTGCAGGGTCGGGTTGACCTCATTGGTTGCCGGGGATTCGATGTAGACTGCATACTCGGTCTGGGACTTGCCGCCGATAGTGACCGTGAACGGGTTGCTGCGAACGACAGAGTCTTTTGATGCGGTAATAGTCAGGGTGCTGCTCTGGAGCGTGAAAGAGATCGTGTTGGATTTCTTTGCGTAGTCAGAGAATGCCTGCGGGGACGTGTATTCTGCCTGAGCAGTCCAGGTTCCGGCAGTTGCGTCTTCTCCCGCCTGAGTGTAACCAGCCATGGTCTGGGCAGAGGTAAGGGTCACGGTACCGAATGGCAGTGCATAGGTGCCAGTACCGAAGGTTGTGGTCTTACCTGATGCCGGAGTTGTGAAGACAATCTTGGCTGTGGCACCTGTCTGTGCTGCATTATTGTAGAATGCCGGACCGACTTTCGGTGCGTTGATCAGGAAGGAGACAACAGTGTCTTTGTTGACATTTTTGCCATCAATGGAGTCACCGGAGGTTGCACCGTTGGCACCAGTAGTCAGTTCTGCCTGAAGGGAGAGTTCCGGATACCAGACGTACACGAATCCAGATGCATCGTAATTTCCATCAATGACGTATTTACCATACTGTCCGTTGACAACTTCTTCAGTGAGGTAGAATTTACCTGCGGTACCTGCAATGACGTTTACTGCGGATGGAATTGCTCCATCGGAGTATTTGGTAAGTTTGCTGGCACCTGATACGACGGTGTTAACATCAATGTGTTCATAGACGAAGACATCTTGGCCAGTGCCCTGGATGTATCTGTACTCGGCCGGAGTGATGGTGATTTCACCAGCTTCGGTTTCTACTCCGTTAATTGTGTAGCTGACGGTGTAGGTACCTACTGTGGCGTAGATGTTCTCTACAACTGCTTCGAATCCACCCTGAATTGAGCTGAAGGATGCAGTCTTAGTCTGTCCATCACCAAATTTGACCGTGACGTTTGCCGGCTGAACAACACCCATTGAAGTGAAAGTAATCTCTACAGTAGAGCCCTGGGCTGCTGTAATCGGCATGTCAACAACGATTTCGCCAGCAGTTCCTGTAACGGTGATCGTTGAGACGGTCTTCAGACGAGTAGACTGACCCGGAGTTGGACCGTTCATGACAATAACCGGGTAGGTGTCTGCAAGAGCATAGGTGTGGGACATGGACACATTGACGCTGCTCGCGAAGTCAAGCTGCTCAGTGGTTCCGTCACCCCACGAAAGCCAGACGGGGGTCGTGAGTTGCTTGGTTGCGTTGATGTCAATTGTTACCGAAGAACCCGTTGCGATTTCTGTTGCGTCCGGGGCTGCGGTAAAGTTGTCAATGTCAGCATCTGATGTTGACGATACGGTGATTGTAGCTACATCTGGTGCAGTTGCAAAGGAGGCAATGCCGTTTACTTTCGTAAGTGTGATATCTGTCTGACCGGCCACTGCTTTGCCAATTACGGTTGCGGTGGTGGTAGTGAGAGTAGTCTCTACACCATTATACGACACGCTAACTTCAGATACACCATTCGGAAGAACTGCGTTGAGGGTTGCTGAGAGCTCAGTGTTAACGTAGATCTCTGCCGGTGTGATGGATACGGTGGGCAGATCTGCAACGGTGACGGTCAGAGTGCTGTCCTTATTCCAAGCACTGCCATCATCCGATTTCAGGACATCATATGTAGCTACACTTATACTTGTAAGTGAGATATAACTTCCACCAGTTACATTCGTAGCAACTGGACTAGTACTACCAGATCCTGCCAGAGCAATCCATGGCCCTGCGGCACCAGTAATGGTGATATTTTCACCGATATAGGCTGTCTCACCAGTAGCAACAGCTCTCTCTGCTGCAGATGCTGCACCGATAAAGAGTGCTGCGACGAGGAGAACAGCCAATACGGCCATAATCTTTGTGTTTTTCAAGTGTAATTCCTCCTAAATAAGGATTCAATCCCACAGGATCAAAATTACAAATATTCGCAAAACAGAGAAGATAGCCAACCAAAAAATCCCGAAATCCCCTCTCCAAAAAAATTCACATTAAACTTCCTACCAAATCCATTCAAAAAATATACCAAATATTCCTTCGAAAACACTTCATCAATCAACGAATCAGACTCCGGAGAATAACAAAATCAAATAGAATTCCGCAAACAAAGTACAACATATCAAAATATCAGAAATTGAATCCTTCCCCGCAAACAAACATTGAATCCTACCAAACCAAAACCCGGAAAAATCAAACATCATACACAACACCTCACCCAACCAACATCACCATAACAATTAACCCACTTCCCTCCCATAACATAGTATATGCTGAATAAATACAAGGGATGCCTCCTCGGCGCAGTACTCGGCGATGCCCTTGGCATGCCCGGTGAAACCACCGTAAGCCGGTTCATCGGAGTCACCCTCGGATTCAAACGTGCATACAAAGGCCACCCCAACCATGACCTGCTCCCGGGCCAGTACACCGACGACTCCCAGCTCATACTCATTGCCTCCCGTCTCCTTGCCGAAGCAAGCTGGGACCCCGAAACCTACGCAAAAGAACTCCTCCGCACCTACAACCTCAACAAATTCCGCTACCCTGACGGAACCACCTACGCCGCATGCAAACGTATGAAAACAACCGACGACCTCATCGGCTCCGGCGTATACTCCGACAGCGCCGGATGCATCTCCCTTGCCGTTCCCTTCGCCCTCGCCTACAAAGATCGCAAAGAAATGGCACCCAAACTCCTCGAAGCCTGCAGCATTACCCACACCCACCCCGGAGTCTACGCCGCAACCCTCGGCTTCGCTCTCCTCCTCAATACCCTCATCGAAACCGAAAACACCGCCGCCGCATATCAGGCCCTCCTCACCGCCGCACAGAACATGGACCAAGATCTGGCTGCCCGGCTCAACAACGCCATCCGCATCGAAGGAACCGGCATGCCGATCGACGATGCCCTTGCAGCAATCGGCAACTCCTCCTCAGTTTACCATACCCTCCCCCTCGCAATATTCCTCTGTAAACGCTACGACATTCCCGAAGAACTGCTCGCTTACGCATCAGCCTGCGGCGGCAACGCCGACACCCTCACCCTCCTCTGTGGAGCATTCGCCGGTGCCCGTTATGGAATCGCTGCACTTCCGCAGGAGCTCATCACCCAGCTGGAGCGAAAAAACGAATTTGAAATCCTCGCAGAAAAACTCCTTGACCCCAAAAAACCCGAACAACCCACTGCCGCTGAACCAAAAACCGAGACCAAATCACAGGAAGAACCTGAAAGTATCTATGACTCCGGCTGGGAACCCGAATAACTCACTTTTTTTCATCTCATAACAGAATTTAATCTCTTCCACAACCCATACTGTAGTTATGGATATCGCGATTGTCGGCGCATCCGGTTATGCCGGAGGAGACCTCATCAGACTGCTTCTTACCCACTCACAAGCAAACATCGTCTGTGCCACCTCCCGCAAACTTGCCGGAACACCCGTAACCAAAGACCACATACACTTAAAAAATCTCATCGACCTTGACTACACCAATCCTGACGTCAACGACATCGATGCAGACGTCGCCTTCCTTGCCGTCCCGCACACCGCAGCAATGCAGTATGCACTTCAGCTTCGTGAACGCGGTATCAGAACCGTTGACCTTTCCGCCGACTACCGGCTTCCGCAGGACATCTACGAAAAAACCTACGGCGTCAAACACACCGCATACTTCAAAGCCCCGTACGGGATCCCCGAGCTTCACCGTGACGAAGTCCGTGGTGCGGACTTCGTCGCAAACCCCGGGTGTTTCCCGACCGGTGCAACCCTCGCAGCAGCTCCGGTAGCTGACCTCGCCACGACAATCATCTACGACTCAAAGAGCGGTGTCTCCGGTGCCGGCGACTCCGTCTCCGAGACAACCCATTACCCCAACGTCGATGAAAACATCGCCCCGTACAAAATCACCGCACACCGCCACCTTCCCGAAATGAAACAGGAAGCAGCATTCCTCGGATCCTCCGCGAAGATTTATTTCACCCCCCATCTGCTTCCGGCAATCCGGGGAATTATTACCACCGCCCACATCCTCTTCAACGAACCGGTGAATCTGGAGGAAGTGAAAAAACGGTATGAGACCTTCTACAAGGATGAACCCTTCATTCGTCTCCAGACCGCAAAACTCGGCGGTGTTCGCGGTTCCAACTTCTGCGACATCAACTTCGAACTCGAAGCCGACGGCACACGGCTTGTTGCCGTCTCCGCAATCGACAACCTCGTCAAAGGTGCCGCAGGTCAGGCAATCCAGAACATGAACATCATGTGCGGATTTAGTGAGACGGATGGACTTCGCATGCCTGGAATGTTCCCGTAAGAACATTCAAGATACACAGAACAAATATAATAGACAGGAATTCATATGCAGAGTATCTGTGCTGTTGAAGGCGTCACCGCATGGGGCGTAAAAGAAGGAAAATACGGCCTTGCACTTATCAAAGCATCCGGAACCGGAGCAGCTGTTTTTACCAGCAACAAAGTCCGGGCACCGGTTGTAAACCTCATGGCGGAGCGTACCAGACGCGGGAAGCTTGCCGGCATCATCGTGAACAGCGGATGCGCCAATGCCTACACCGGCAAACGCGGATACGAGGATGCAAAAACAATGGCGTCAATTGGTGCAGAGGCACTCGACATTCCCGAGAGGGAAACGGGTGTTGCGAGTACCGGCGTTATCGGAAGATACCTTGATCTTGATCTCATCCGCCGCCAGAGCGGCGATGTTGCGGGAAAGCTTGCCCACTCCGGTGAGGCGGAGATGGCGGCGGCTGCCGCCATCATGACGACTGATACAGTACAAAAACATGCCCTGGTGCAGAGAGAGGGATTCACCGTTGCCGGTATCTGCAAAGGGTCCGGCATGATTGCGCCGAACATGGGCACTATGCTTTCTTTCGTGTACACCGATGCAGAGGTTTCAGCCGAGCGTCTGCATGACACATTGAAGACCGCGGTGCAGCGGAGTCTGAACCGCGTGGTTGTGGACGGTGACGAGAGTACGAACGATTCCCTCTTTTGTACGGCGACGGGCGAAGCCGGTCACGTGCCAAAGAAGGAGTTTGCGGCAGCACTTGAAGAGTGCTGCATTTCTCTTGCGAAACAGATTGCCGCAGACGGTGAAGGGGCAACGAAAATGCTTGAGGTCCGGGTGAAAGGGGCACGCCGTGAGAAGGATGCGGAAAAAATTGCCAAGGCAGTAATCACGTCACCGCTGGTGAAGAGTGCGGTGTACGGTGAAGATCCGAACTGGGGCAGAGTTGTCTGTGCAGCCGGATATTCAGGTGTTGAGTTCGCTATTGATGAGCTGTCGCTTTCGATTGGTGAGGGAGAGAGCGAGACACCGCTCGTGCGAAAGGGAGAGATCGCGGCAGATCTCGAAAAGGCGAAGGCCGCGATGGTGGGTAAACATGTGGTGTTTACCATAACGCTTGAGTCCGGTAAGAAGGAGGCAGTTGCGTGGGGCTGTGATCTGACGGAAAAATATGTGGAGATTAACGGGAAGTATACAACATGAATCGCGAAAATGTGTTAATGGAGGCGCTTCCGTATATCCGGAAGTTCCACGGCAGGACGATTGTGATTAAGCTCGGCGGCCATGCGATGGTTGATCCGAAGATTATGAATACGGTGATCGAGGATGCGGTGCTTTTGCACTACGTGGGGATGCGTGTTGTGCTTGTGCACGGCGGCGGCCCGGAAATTACGCAGAAGATGCAGGCCCTTGGGAAGGAGCCGAAGTTTATCGGTGGCCTGCGGGTGACGGATGCGGAGACGCTGGAGATTGCCCAGATGGTTCTTGCAGGTAAGATCAGCAGTGCGATTGTGAGTCTGATTGCGAAGAACGGGGCTCATGGCGTGGGTGTTTCCGGTAATGACGGTGGTCTTGTGATTGCGGAGAAGATGCCGCTGAAGAAGGTGATGATCGGTGATCGCGAGGAGGAGGTTGATCTCGGGTTTGTCGGGGAGATTCGCGAGATCAATTCGAAACTTCTGGAGACACTTCTGGATGCGGGATATATTCCGGTGGTGTCGCCGCTGGCAATTGATCGGAAGGGAAATGATCTGAATATTAATGCGGATACGATGGCGGGAGAGATTGCGGTGGCGCTGAAGGCGTTTAAGTTGATCTCTCTGACGGATGTGGATGGTGTGATGGATAAGGAGCGGACGCAGGTGTTCCACCGGCTGACGCTGAAGAATGTGGATGCACTGATGGCGGACGGGACGATCTCGGGCGGGATGATCCCGAAGCTTGAGGCGAGTGTGAATGCAGTTCGTCATGGTGTTGAGGGTGCACATGTGGTGAACGGGAATGCGGAGCATAATCTGCTTCTGGAGTTGTTCACGGATGATGGTGTCGGGACGATGATCACGGCATCAATGATCAGTTTCTAATTTTTTTCTTTTTTGTTTTGTGAAACGAAAGTGATTTATTTTTGTGGTTCAATATTTTCAGAAAAGGTGATTTCGTGGGAGTGATTTGTCCTTTGACTCAGGAGAGATGTATGGGTAAAGAGTGTAAGTTCTGGCGTGCAGATGCGAAGATCGATAAGAAGGCGGATACGTTTTATGAGCTGGGGACGGGGGAGTGTTTATTTATTAAGGTGGCAAATCATTTGCTGGCGAAATAATTTTTTCTTTTTTGTGCGGAATGGTTTTTTTCTTGCGTGTGTGTTTGTGTTTGAAATTTTTTGAAAAGAGCTTGTGATATTTTTTTCTGAAAAGAGAGAGTTGTTTTGTCTCAGGATTTCTCCTGATCGTTACTCATCTCTTTTTGTTGCACGCAGTTAGTTTCTGCGGAGTACGAGGAGTGCTACTGCACCAAGTCCTGCGAGTGCAATGAATGCACCGAAGCCCGGAGTTGACGGGGTTGCGGTTGCAGTTGCGGTTGCAGTGGTCGGAACAACGGTTGCACCGGTCTCGGTCGGCTTCGGAGTGTCCGGAAGCTTCTCAACGAGGTTGAAGTTCGTGGTCGTAGAGACATCGACTTCGATACCGGATACCTTGATGGTGTACTCGTCAAGCTTCCAGTTGGTCGTGTCAACGTCGACAGACCAGGTGTTTTCTGTACCTTCGCCTGCAACAACCTTCGTGGTCTGAGAGACACCGGAGGTGGTGGAGGTAGAGGTCTTGTCAATTGCATTGAAGGAAGAAGACACTACTTCAACAAGGATCTGGTCGTCAACGGCAAGGTTGGTCGTACCGGTGATGGTGAACTTGGATCCAGTTGCCTGGTCTCCCGGGTTCTTGATGTTGATCCACGGCTCAGCGACGGTGAACGTCAGCTTCGTGTAGATATCATCAATGTTGGCAGAGTCAATCATCTTGGTGAGTGCATCTGCTGCATTAGAACCCTGGAGTTTGTTGGTACCTTCTACGATGAAGGATGCCTGCAGACCAGTAGTAGTCTTGTTACCGAAGTTCTCAATCTCAAGGGTTGTATAGGACGACTCTTCCTTCGTCTCGGCTACAACATTATCCTTAGTGTAGTAGACCTGCTTTACATCGATCTGGCCGTTATACATCGGGTGTTCGATGACAACGAAGTACTGGTTGGAAGACCACTCGGATCCAATCTCAAGTTTCTTTTCGTAGGTTCCATCGTCTTCAACGGTAATGGACTCTCTCTGATACTTGTTCGGACCAAAGATGTAGAGCTGGAGCGTGTTCGGCTCGCCTTCTGCGGTTCCGCGGATGTAGATCTTGTCACCCTTTGCAACGACAGTTCCAGACGGGATTGCGGACAGGAACGGCTGCTTCAGGTTGACAGAGATGGTTGCATACTCGGAGTCGGAGAGTTTGACTGCCTGCACATTTGTTCCTACGACATATGCGTCAGATGCTTTACCGTTGGTAAGCTGGCTGGTTGCGTAGATGGTGTATGCACCAGTGTCAAGACCACAGTTTGCGGTGTTCCACTTGTATTCCCAGGTGTTGTCAGTCTTAACGGCAACATCTGCGGTGCGGGAAACAAATGCATCAATGTGCTCGGGCAGCTGTTTTACCTGCTCACCGTTGGTCTTCAGGTTCGGACCGGTGATGAAGAGATAGATGTTGCTGCTGTCAGTGTTGGTTCCGGTAAGTTTGATTTCTGCACCGATGTAGTAGGAACCGTCACCCTCTGCGGAGATAGTTACTGCACCTTTTTCGACTTTGACTTTGACTTCGTCCCAGTCAGAGTCGTCGCTATCTCTTTCAACTCTGATGGTAAAGGTCTTGTCTTCGGTCTCTGCTGCGGTGTTGAACTGGATGGTTCTCTTTCCGCTTGCATCGGTTTCAAAGATGCCACCGTTGGTGATACTGCTCTTGAAGCCGGACTGTCCTGGCTGGAGCGTCGGGTTCTTCTTGGAGTCATCTTCGGGGTTAGTGATGTAGACCTTGTACTGTGTCTTGGCGTCACCACTGATTGTGACCGTGAACGGGTTGCTGCGGACGACGGAGTCCTTTGCTGCCGTGATGGTGAGTGAAGAGCTCTGAACGGTGAAGGAGATCGTGTTGGACTTCTTTGCGTAGTCCTTGAAGGCCTTCGGGGTCTGGAACTCTGCATATGCAGTGTAGGTTCCTGCAGCTGCGTCAGCGGTTGCATTTGCAGTACCAATCAGCTGTTTTGCATCAGTAAGGATAGTATTCTGCCCTGTTCCTGCGGCGAAATCAGTGGTACCATAGACACTGGTCTTACCTGAGACCGGGGTCGTGAACCAGATGGTAATTTCTGCGTTCGGATTGAGTGAGGTTGCAACTTTCGGTGCTTCCACGTAGAAGGAGACATCGTCTAACTTACCAACGGTTTTGCCGTCGACAGAGTCAGTGGAGTCTCCAAGGTATGCAAGCAGGGAGAGTTCCGGATACCAGATGTTGACTTTGATACCGGTGGTAGAGTTATACTCACCATAGTGTCCGCCAACTGCGGATTCAAGGAGGTTAAAGATACCGTTCTTACCGGTGATGGTGTTGACGACTCCGGAGTTCTGGGTTGACAGAGTCAGAGTTGAGTCACCAGTGACGGTAAAGATATACTCATATACGAATGCTGTTTCACCAGTTTTAATCGTGCGTGCATCGACACTTGTCAGTGTCGTGGTGGCTACGGTTTTGCCACTTCCACTTGCTACTGCAGAAACAGTAATTGTTCCCGTTGCTGTCGGAGTAATTGAACCTAATGCCGAAATTTTACCTGCACTTGCAACATTGGTAACTGATACTGGCACAGTCTGACCATCAGAGAATTCAAGTTCTAATCCCTTAACGGCAACGGTAGTAGTTGCGTTGGAGATTGTAACTATAAATGGAACATCTGTTGCCGATCCATTCAGGATCTGTGATACTGCGTCTGTTGCTACCTGAACAGATACTGTGTAGATTCTGGGGGTAGCAGCTGCGGGTGTCAGTGAATCTCCAATGGATTGGGTGGTGGCACTGTAGATATACGTGCCAGCATCTGCCTTCGTAAGATCTACAGAATTATCTGCTGCTACGGTGAGATTCGTTCCCGCAATAATTTTGTTCGCAGTGTCGACCGGGTACAGTGTACCTGCACCTGACACACCGGTAAGAGAGATTGTGTCGCCAATTACGACGACATCCTCATTCACCACTGATGTGTATGCTGCAGATGCTGCTCCGATAAAGAGCGCTGCTGCGAGCAGAACGGCGAGAACTGCCATTATTTTCATGTTTTTCAAGTGTAATTCCTCCTAAATGAGGATTCAATCCACCACACACAAAATTTAGGAAAATTACAGATCTCTGAAAAATATCAAATAAAAAATCCAGTAAACCCCCATCCAAAAAATCTCACATTAAATATCCTACCAAATCTCATCCAAAAATACGCCGAATTCTTTCGAATTATTCCTTCGATAAATTTCATCAATCAACGAAGACCATCAAATCAGATTACAAAAAATAAAATGATTCCACACATAAAGTAATACAATCTAAGTTTGCAGAGATTGAATCCTACCATCCACAAAAACATTGAATCCTACTAATCCAAAAGATCAAAAAAATTACACATAAAAAAGAACCCACCGCATCACACATATCACCCATATTCTACCTGCTCGTAAAGAAAATGTCATGTCAGTAACCAAGACTTATGATGTTTTTTAACAATTATGATAAAGACCCACACAGAAGTACAGGAATGATCATCCATTCTGGAGAATTTTTCAGGAAAAATCTCACAATCATATTGGATGAACCGGCACACAAACTACCACACGCGTATTCGTGATCGGATCGTTTGACTCCTTACCGTACTTTCTGGAGAACCACATGAAAAAATCATTACCGAACCGACAGCTTACGCTCGCCAGATAATCGTCACAATAAGAAAACAAGACAAA